>NZ_BDCD01000023.1 GCF_001613325.1 Nocardia yamanashiensis NBRC 100130
GCCCGCCGCCGCTGCCCCGGCTCCGCGTCCGTCGCTGGCGCATCTGCCCGGCACGGTCCAGAAGGCCAGCCGCATCCGGCAGATCACCGCGACCAAGACCCGCGAATCGCTGCAGACCACCGCGCAGCTGACCCAGGTGCACGAGGTCGACATGACCAAGGTGGCCGCCCTGCGCAACCGCGCGAAGGCCGCCTTCAAGCAGCGCGAGGGCGTCAACATCACGTTCCTCCCGTTCTTCGCCAAGGCCGCCATCGAGGCCCTGGCGACGCACCCGAACGTGAACGCCTCGTACAACGAGGACACCAAGGAGATCACCTACCACTCGGTGGTCAACCTGGGCATCGCGGTCGACACCGATCAGGGTCTGCTCTCGCCGGTCATCCACAACGCCAACGACCTGTCGCTGGCCGGGCTGGCGCGCGCCATCGCCGATATCGCCAACCGGGCGCGCAACGGCGGGCTGAAGCCGGACGAGCTCTCGGGCGGCACCTTCACGGTGACGAACATCGGTTCGCAGGGCGCGCTGTTCGACACCCCGATCCTGGTTCCGCCGCAGGCGGCCATGCTCGGCACGGGTGCGATCGTCAAGCGCCCCATGGTGATCACCGACGACGGCAACGAGTACATCGGCATCCGCTCGATGGCCTACCTGCCGCTGACCTACGATCACCGCCTCATCGACGGCGCCGACGCGGGCCGCTTCCTGACCACCATCCGTCACCGGCTGGAGGAAGCGGCTTTCGAGGGCGACCTCGGCCTGTAGGCACTCGCACATGAAGGTCGTGGTCGCCGGGTCGTCCGGGCTGATCGGGACGGCGCTCGTCGCGGCACTGCGCCGCGACGGGCACGAAGTCACCCGTCTGGTGCGCCGTCCCGTGCACGCCCGGGACGAATTCACCTGGGACCCGGCCCGCGAGAACCTCGATCTGCGCGCACTGCACGGGGCCGACGCCGTCGTGAACCTGTGCGGTGCGTCGATCGGGCGCCGGCGCTGGAACGGCAGCTACAAGCAGGAGCTGCGGGACAGCCGGATCATCCCGACCGATGTGATCGCCTCCGCCGTCGCCGCCGCGGGCGTGCCGACGCTGGTGAACGCCAGCGGCGTGCACTACTACGGCGGCAGCGGCGGGGATCGCGTGGTCGACGAGAGTTCGCCCGCCGGAACGGGTTTCCTGGCGGGATTGTGCGTGGATTGGGAAGCCGCCACGCAACCGGCCGCCGACGCGGGGGTGCGCACGGTGCTGTTGCGCTCCGCGGTGGTGCTGTCACGGCACGGCGGCATGCTGGGGATGCTCTATCCCCTCTACTATCTCGGGCTCGGCGGGCGGCTCGGCAACGGGCGCCAGTACGTGCCGTGGATCTCCATCGATGACGAGGTCGGCGCAATCGTCTTCGCGCTCACCCGATCCGGGATTTCCGGGCCGGTCAATATGGTCGGGCCCGCGCCGGTCACCAATGCCGAATTCACGCGGGCGATCGGGCGGGCGCTGCATCGCCCCACGCCCCTGGCCGTGCCCGCGTTCGCGCTGAAGCTGGCGGTCGGGGAATTCGCGGACGAGGGAATCCTGCACGGCCCCAGGGCGATTCCGACGGTGCTCGAGGAAGCCGGGTATCAGTTCCAGCATCCGACCATCGGCGCGGCCCTCAATGCCACGGTCGGCAAGGATTGAACGCCACCGTCGGCAAGGATTAACGGGCGCGACACAGGTCACACCGGGTGCGCGGATAGCGTGGAACCCGTGACCAACCAATCGTCCGTTCCGGTTCGCGCCGAACTGCTGGTTCGCGACGCGCGGGTGAGCGATCTGCCGGAGATCCTGGCGATCCACAATCTCGCCATCGCCGAGACCACCGCCATCTGGGATATCGAGCCCGCCGATCTGAGCGAGCGCCAGGCCTGGTTCGACGCCCGCACCGCCGCCGGCTGCCCCATCCTGGTCGCCGAGATCGACGGCGCGGTCGCCGGATACGCCAGCTACGGGCAGTTCCGGCCGAAGGTGGGATACCGCTTCGCCGTGGAGAATTCGGTGTACGTGGCCGATCGGTTCCACCGCCGCGGGGTGGCCACCACGCTCATGCGGGAACTCATCGACCGGGCGCGACAAGGCGGCGTGCATACCATGATCGCCGCCATCGAATCGTCCAACACCACCTCCATCGCGCTGCACGAGAAGTTCGGCTTCGCCATCGTGGGGCAAATGCCGGAGGTCGGTTTCAAGTTCGATCGCTGGATGGATCTGACGCTCATGCAGATCGTCTTCCGCGATGGCGTAGCGTCGACGTCGTGAGCGAGAGCACTACCGCCGTTCCGAGCACATCGGCCACCACCTCGGCCCGTTTCGACAGCACTCCCCTGCTGGTGGAGGAACTGGGCCTGATCGACTACAACGACGCCTGGGACCGGCAGCGCGCCATCGCCGCCGAACGGGCGGAGGGCATCGGGCAGGATCGCCTGCTGCTGCTGGAGCATCCGTTCGTCTTCACCGCCGGGCGGCGGACCGAAGCGCAGGATCTGCCCATGGACGGCAGTCCGGTCGTCGAGGTCGATCGCGGTGGGAAGATCACCTGGCACGGACCGGGGCAATTGGTGGGTTATCCCATCGTCCGGCTGGCCGAACCCGTGGACGTCGTGAAATACGTTCGGCGGCTGGAAGAAGCGCTCATTCACGTGTGCGCGCAGCTGGGTCTGGAGACCGGGCGGGTGGACGGGCGCTCCGGCGTCTGGGTGGCCGCGAGCGAATTCCTGCCCGAGCGCAAGGTCGCCGCCATCGGCGTGCGCGTGCAGCGCGGGGTCGCCATGCACGGGGTCTCGCTGAACTGCAATTCCTCCCTCGATGGCTTCAATGCCATCGTGCCGTGCGGGATTCGCGATGCCGGGGTCACCACGCTGACCCGCGAACTGGGCCGCGACGTCACCGTCGACGAGGTGCGCCCGCTGCTGGCCGAAGCCATCACGAATGCCTTGAACGGCGACCTCCCCGTCACCGAGCACGTACTTCCGCGCACCGCCCCGGTCGCCGCACCGGTGCCCGCCAAGGCCGAATGATCACGAGCGTAGGGTGGACAAAGTGACCTCCGTCGATACCCCGGCATCGAACAATCCGTCCGCACCCAACGGCCGGAAACTGCTCCGCATCGAGGCTCGTAACGCCGAGACCCCGATCGAGCGCAAACCCAAGTGGATTCGCACCCGCGCCACCATGGGCCCCGAGTACACCGAACTCAAGGGCCTGGTGAAACGCGAAGGGCTGCACACGGTCTGCGAAGAAGCGGGCTGTCCCAATATCTTCGAATGCTGGGAAGACCGCGAGGCCACCTTCCTCATCGGCGGTGAACAGTGCACCCGCCGCTGCGACTTCTGCCAGATCGACACCGGCAAACCCGCCGCGCTCGATCGTGACGAGCCGCGCCGCGTGGCCGAGAGCGTGCAGGCCATGGGGCTGCGCTACTCCACCATCACCGGCGTCGCGCGCGACGATCTCGAGGACGGCGGCGCGTGGCTGTACGCGGAGACCGTGCGGGCCATCAAGCGGATCAATCCGCACACCGGCGTGGAACTGCTGATCCCCGACTTCAACGCGGTGCCCGAGCAGCTGGCCGAGGTGTTCGGGTCGCGGCCGGAGGTGCTGGCGCACAATCTCGAGACGGTGCCGCGGGTGTTCAAGCGCATCCGGCCGGCGTTCCGGTACGAGCGGTCCCTCGCGGTCATCACCGCGGCGCGCGAGGCCGGGCTGGTCACCAAGTCCAATCTGATTCTCGGCATGGGCGAGACCTTCGACGAGGTCACCCAGGCCATGCAGGATCTGCACGACGCGGGCTGCGACATCCTCACCATCACCCAGTACCTGCGGCCGTCGCCGCTGCATCACCCGGTCGATCGCTGGGTGAAGCCGGAGGAATTCGTCGAGCACTCCAAGGCCGCCGAGGAAATGGGCTTCGCCGGGGTGATGGCCGGGCCGCTGGTCCGCTCCTCCTACCGCGCGGGCCGGCTCTACGCGCAGGCCATGCGGCACCACGGGCGGGAGATCGCGCCGGAGATGGCGCACCTCGCCGATGAGGGCACCGCCTCGCAGGAGGCCACCAGCGTGCTCGCGCGCTACGGCTCCTGAAACGCTACGGCTCCTGAATATCGATATCGAATGCGGCCCGGACTTTCGAGTCCGGGCCGCATTCGTATTCCGGGACGCATCCGCTGGTGAGCGCGCGGCCGAAATGCCGGTAAACGCCAACTCGGCCGAATCGTGGACGTGATCGGGTGCGCGGTGGGAAGGTTGAGAGACCCGCAGAATCGACCCCGGAGCGAGCCAAATGGTCGAGCGAACAGCGACGTCGAGCGGCGTCAACGGCAGGGTAATCACGGCCGAGCGGCCGGATGACATACGCAATGTGGTGCTGGTCGGGCACAGCGGATCCGGCAAGACCACGCTGGTGGAGGCCCTCGCGGTCGCGACCGGGGTGGTGCCCCGGGCAGGGCGGGTGGAAGACGGGACCTCGGTCTCGGATTACGACGATATCGAGCAGCGACAACATCGGTCGGTGCAATTGTCGGTGGTGCCGATGGGGTGGGACGGCAGGAAGATCAACCTCCTCGACACTCCCGGATACGCGGATTTCGTCGGGGAACTCAGGGCCGGTCTGCGCGCAGCGGATGCGGCCCTTTTCGTGCTCTCGGCCGCCGCCGGCGTGGAGGGCGTGAGCGGGGCGACCCTGGCGTTGTGGGAAGAATGCGCGTATGTGGGCATGCCGCGGGCCATCGTGCTCACCCATTTGGATACCGCGCGCGCCGATTTCGAGGAGATGACCGAGACCTGCCGGGAGATCCTGGGCGGCGGGCGGTCGGAAAGCATACTGCCCCTGCATCTTCCGGTGTACGGGGCGAAAGGGGCCGACGGGCACCGGCCGGTGATCGGGCTGATCGACCTGCTCACCCAGCACGTCTACGACTACGCGACCGGGGAGCGGGTGGAGACGCCGGCCTCCGAGGAACAGCGGGAACAGCTGGAGGAGGCCAGGAATCGGCTCATCGAGGGGATCATCGCGGAAAGCGAGGACGAGACCCTCATGGAGCGGTACATCGGCGGCGAGGAGATCGACCTCGAGACGCTGGTGCCGGATCTGGAGAAGGCGGTGGCGCGCGGGAGTTTTCATCCGGTGCTGATCGCCGCGCCGCCGCCGGAAGGGGCGCGGCAGGGGCTGGGGACGGTGGAGATCCTGGATCTGATCACCGGCGGATTTCCCACGCCCGCAGAGCATCCGCTGTCGGCGACCGGGGCGGGCGGCAAGAGCGCGCCGCTGTGCTGCGATCCGAAAGCGCCCCTCGCAGCGGAAGTCATCCGGACCGCGTCGGATCCGTACGTGGGGCGATTGTCGCTGGTGCGCATGTTCTCCGGGACGTTGAACGCCGACGACACCGTGCACGTGTGCGGGCACGGGCCGGCCGAGACCGACAATCATGATTCCGACGAGCGCATCGGGGCGGTGTCGGCGCCGTTCGGGAAGCAGCAGCGGCCGCTGGGGCAGGCCATCGCCGGGGATATCGTGTGCGTCACCAAGCTCGCGCACGCCGAGACCGGGGATACGCTGTCCGCCAAGGACTCTCCGCTGTTGATCGAGCCCTGGTCGATGCCGGATCCGCTGCTGCCGGTGGCTATCAAGGCGCACAGCAAGGCCGATGAGGACAAGCTGTCGCAGGGGCTGTCGCGGTTGGTGGCCGAGGATCCGACGGTGCGGCTGGAGCAGAATCCCGACACCCATCAGCTGGTGCTGTGGTGCCTGGGCGAAGCGCACCGCGATGTGGCGCTGGAACGCCTGCGGAATCGGTTCGGGGTGCAGGTGGACGTGATCGAGCATCTGGTGGCGCTGCGTGAGACCTTCGCGACCGGGGCGACCGGGCGCGGGCGGCACGTCAAACAGTCCGGCGGGCACGGGCAGTACGCCATCTGCGAGATCGAGGTCGCTCCGCTGCCGGAAGGGTCCGGCATCGAATTCGTGGACAAGGTGGTGGGCGGAGTCGTTCCGCGCCAATTCATTCCGTCGGTGGAGAAGGGCGTGCGCGCCCAGGCCGCACGCGGCGTAGCCGCCGGATATCCGCTGGTGGACGTGCGCGTGACCCTCTTCGAAGGCAAGGCCCACTCGGTGGATTCCTCCGACGCCGCCTTCCAGATGGCCGGCGCCCTGGCCCTGCGCGAGGCCGCCACCGCCGCCCGTATCAGCCTGCTGGAACCCATTTCCGAAGTGCTGGTGGTGGTTTCCGACAGCTACGTGGGCCCCATCCTCGGCGACCTGTCCAGCCGCCGCGGCCGCGTCCTCGGCACCGAACCGGTCGGCTTGGGCCGCACCGCGATTCGCGCCGAGGTGCCCGAACTGGAACTGAGCCGCTACGCGGTGGACCTACGTTCCCTGGCGCACGGCGCGGCCAGTTTCACCCGCGCCTACGCCCGTCACGAAGCCATGCCGCCCCAGCTCGCGGACACTATCCAGGCCAAGAGCAAGGGCGGCGGCTGATCCGGCGTCTACTCGCAGGCGATGCCGTCGTTGTCGCGATCCAGACCGGCGCGATAGCCCGGCTCGCCCTTCAGGATCGGGGCCGCGCCCGCCGCACGCGCCTCCGCGCAGTTCTTGTAGTAGACGTCGGCGGAGGCGGTCTGCGCACCGGCGACCAGGGCGGTCACGGCGATGGCGGGCACGGCGAACAGGATCGCGAACTTCTTCACTATCGAACTCTCTCTTGGTGTTCCGAACTCAGCAGGCGTCGAGAACGCGGATCATGGCGTCCTTCTCCCCCTGCGTCACCCACAGGTTGTAGGCGGCTTTCACTTCTACCTGCTTGCTGACGTACGTGCAGCGAAACGACTTGTTGGACGGCAGCCACGAGGCGGCGTCGCTGTCGCTCTTCTGCTGATTGGCCGGGCCGTCCACGGCGAGCAGGTTTCTGGGGTCGTTGGCCAGATTGGTGCGCTCGCGAGCGGTGAGTTGTTGCGCGCCCTTCTGCCAGGCGTCGGACAGGGCGACCACGTGATCGATCTGGACGGCGGTGGAAGTGCCTTGGCCCCGGGTGAAGTCGATGACCTTGCCCGTATAGGGGTCGGCCAGTTCGCCGGTGAGCACCACGCAGTCGTGGGTGCCCGGCTTGAAGGTCACCGCGGTCAGATCGCGGGCCAGGATGTCGTTGCGGGTGTCGCAGCCGTTGTGGCCGCCCGCCACATCCACGTCATCGGTCCAGCTCTCACCGAATTCGCTGCGCGCGTAGCCGGTTTTGGGCGCACGGCCCTTCACCGTCAAGGATTCGACGGCCACGCGGGCATCCGCGATCGACAGCGTCGGACCGGACACTGCGCTGCCCTCGGTGGTGCGAGCGGCGGCGTCCGTGCACCCCGCCAGCGCGAAGGTGGTGAGGAGCGCCGCCAGGGCTAGTCGGGTAGAGCGTGCTGTTCTCTTGTTCCGTGCCGGCATTCTCGCGCAGCCCCTTCGTCAGGTCACGTAAGTGGTTCCAGAACAGCAGATTAGAGCGCGCTTGACCAAGCACGGCGGTGCCATGCCGGGGGCGATGGAGCTGCTCGCGCGTTGAAAAGCGGTCGGCGGCAAAGGGGTACGCCGACGACGGCGAGACCTGTGACTCCGGTCGCGGCGGGTGCTCGACAAGCCGGGTGCGCACGGGCGTGGATCCGGGCCGAGCGCGTGCCGGGATAACGGGGGCGGCGGGACAGCCGGATGAGAGGGGCGGGCGCGCCATGACCGAGCGGAGCGCCCGCCGGTTCCTATTCTTTCCAGGAGACCGAGTGGTCTGGCTCCAGGGCATCCCGGTGAGCGGGATCGGGAGGGGCCGGTGACCCGGACTACGCGAACCGGCCGGTCCAGTCGCGAACGCGCGGTACCCGGCCACTATTCTGGACGGCATGGCAGCAGGTAAGGGCGGGAACCCGTCGAAGGAAGCGAAGGCCGCGGCGAAGGCCCAGCGCAAGCAGGCGTCCAAGGAACGTCGCCAGCAGTTGTGGCAGGCGTTCCAGATGCAGCGCAAGGAAGACAAGGCGCTGCTGCCGTTGATGGCCGCCGCCCTCGTCGGCGTGACCGTGGTGTTCCTGGTGATCGGGTTCATTTTCGGATTGCAGTGGTTCCTGCTGCCGATCGGTCTGCTGCTGGGCGCACTGGCCGCGTTCATCATCTTCGGGCGCCGGGTGCAGAAGAACGTGTACGCCAAGGCCGAGGGCCAGGCGGGCGCGGCGGCCTGGGTGCTGGACAACCTGCAGGGCAAGTGGCGGGTGACGCCGGGTGTGGCGGCCACCACCCAGCTCGACGCGGTGCACCGGGTGATCGGCCTGCCGGGTGTGATCCTGGTGGCCGAGGGTTCGCCGTCCCGGGTGAAGTCGCTGCTGGCGCAGGAGAAGAAGAAGGTGTCGCGGCTGGTCGGCGATACCCCGATCTACGACATCGTGATCGGCAACGAGGGCGATCAGGTCGCGATCAAGGATCTGCAGCGGTACCTGACCAAGCTGCCGCGCAATATCGACGCCAAGCGGATGGATCTGATCGAGGGCCGGCTCTCGGCGCTCGCCACCCGCGGCGGTCCCGCGCTGCCGAAGGGCCCGCTGCCCGCCGGGGCGAAGATGCGCGGCGTACAGCGCAGCATGCGCCGCCGGTAAACCCGACGCTCGGGACTCTCGGGGGCTTCGCCCCCGAACCCCCCTGACATCGCGAGGCCCGCGTCCACTGGGACGCGGGCCTCGTGCTTTTCGCACAGCCCGCGCCCGACCCGCGCCGAAACCAGCGGCGCAAACCGGCCCGCACCCCATCCGGGTGCGGGCCGGTTTGCGTTGCAGCGACATTCGGGCAGGTCGGAGCGTATTTGGCTGGATGCCTGGAAAATTCGCGAAAAAAGTTCGGCGGAGTGGGAATGATCCGAGCGGGTCTAACCTTCTATATATCGATAGCCGGTTAGAGAGTCTGACCGGACGGACGATAGGACCGAGACCATGAGCGCCGTTCACCACCACACCGTGCAGATCCAGGGCCAGGATGTCTTCTACCGCGAGGCCGGTGATCCCGCTAAGCCGACGGTCGTACTGCTGCACGGGTTTCCGACCAGCTCGGCCATGTTCCGCAATCTCATCCCGGCGCTGGCCGCGGACTATCACGTGATCGCGCCCGACCACATCGGGTTCGGGCAGTCCGCCATGCCGCGGGTCGACGAATTCGACTACAGCTTCGAGAAACTCACCGAGATCACCCTCGAACTGCTCGACACCCTCGGGCTGGACAAGTTCGCGCTCTACATCCAGGACTACGGCGCGCCCATCGGCCTGCGCATCGCCTCACGCAATCCCGATCGCGTCACCGCGCTGATCACCCAGTCCGGCAATGCGTATCTCGAAGGCTTCACCCCGTTCTGGGAGGTGCTGTTCGCGCACGCCAACGATCGCGCCACCCATGAGCCCGAGGTGCGCAAGCTGCTCGAGCTCGACGCCACGAAATGGCAGTACACCCATGGCGTTCCGGCGGACCGCCTCGACCGGGTCAGCCCGGACACCTGGACCCTGGATCAGCACTACCTGGATCGGCCGGGCAACAAAGAGATCCAGTTGCAGCTGTTCGCCGACTACAAGCTCAACCTGGACGGCTACCCGGCGTTCCAGAAGTACTTCGCCGAGTACCGGGTGCCGACCCTGATCACCTGGGGCGAGCACGACGAGATCTTCGGGGCCGACGGCGCTCGCGCCTACCTGCGCGACCTGCCCGACGCGGAACTGCATCTGCTGAACGCGGGCCACTTCGCCCTGGAAACGCACGGCGACGAAATCGCCGCGCTCATCCTCGAATTCCTCGGCCGCAAGCTCGGCTGAGACCGGGAGGTTCTCCTACTCCGCGGCGGGCGGGAAGTGCAGGGAGAAGCCCGCGGCGAAGGTGACGCGCCTGCCGCCCGGGGTATCGGCGATCTGGATCAGCACCGCCGTGCAGTGGGCACAGCGCGCCACCACGCCCGGGCAGTTCGTGTAGACGAGCGCGCGGGCGACCGGTTCGACCAGGCCGCAGCCACCGCAGCGGCAGGCGAATCCGGTCGGGTCGGCGGCGAAGATCTCGGAAAGCATTCCGCCCAGGGCGTTTCCGTCGAGGTGTGCGCCCTCGGCGGCGTCCGACGCGTAGGTGTACGGGATCGGCATGGCGCTACTTTCCGGTCGGTCCGAAGCGTTCGGTTCTGATCAGGGCCGGATCGTGACCGGCGGAAACCAGTGCGTTCGCGGTGAATTCGACGAAGGGCGTCGGGCCGCAGACGTAGCAGGTGACATCCGGCGACGGGGGCAGGACATGCGCGGCGATCTCGTCGGCGCGCAGGCGAGCGGGTGTGCGCGGATCGCTCGCCGGCGCGGTGCGGGTGTAGGCGACGAATACGTCCACACCCGCATCGCGCCATTCCGCCAGTTCGTCGCGGTAGTAGAGCTCATCCGGGGTGCGCACCGAGTAGATGAGCCGGAACGGGTTGGTATCACCGGACTTCCGGCGGGCGCGCAGCATGGCCGCCAAGGGCACGATGCCGGAGCCGCCCGCGATCAGTACGGCCGCGCCGCCGGTCTCCGGGGTCCAGACGAACCAGCCGCCGACCGGGCCGCGCACCTCGATCTGCGCGCCGATGGGCAGGGCATCGACCAGATAACCGGAGACCTCGCCGTCGGCCACGCGCTGCACGGTCAATTCGATGCGATCGCCGTCGGCGGGTGCGGCCAGAGAGTAGCTGCGGGAGGCGCGATAGCCGTCCGGAGCGGTGAGGCGGACATCCAAGTGCTGGCCGGGCTTATGACCGGGCCAGCCGGGGACGCGCAGCACCAGGGTGCGCGCGGTGGGGGTCTCGAACCGGTCGGCGACCAGTTCGGCTGCCTGCCAGCGCATCAGTCGCCCTGGTAGCGCTGCTCGCGCCAGGGATCGCCGTAGCTGTGATAGCCCGCGGCCTCCCAGAATCCGGGCTCGTCGAAGTCCAGCAGGCGAATGCTCTTGACCCACTTGGCCGATTTCCAGAAGTACAGATGCGGCACCAGCAGCCGGGCCGGGCCGCCGTGCTCGGGCGTCAGGTCCTGGCCGCCGAAGGTGTGCACGATCCAGGCTTGGCCGTCGAGCAGATCCTCCAGCGGGAGGTTGGTGGTGTAACCGCCGTAACTGGAGACGAGCGCGTATTCGGCTTGGGTTTCGACGTTTTCGAACAGCTCGTCCAGGGAGACGCCCTGCCAGTCGGTGTCGAGCTTGGACCAGCGGGTCACACAGTGGATGTCCACGTGCGGGCGCGACTGCGGCAGCGACATGAGCTGCGGCCAGCTCCAGCTGTAGGAGCGACCGGTCTCGTTGGTGATGGTGAACTGCCAGCGATCGAGATCGACCTTGGGCGTCGGGCCCGCCGACAGCACCGGCCAATCGTCGACCAGGTACTGGCCGGGCGGCGTGCGATCACTGGTGGACCGGGGACGGCCTTGGAAACCGGGTGAGAAGGTACTCACGCGATCGCTCCTTCCGGACGGGCGGTGGCAGACCAGGAATCAGCGTACGCCGGACCACCCGGACGAAACGGACGATCAGCCGACGTGGCGGCCGAGGAATCCGACCACGTCGGGAGTGATAGTGCGCCAATACTCTTCGGTGTGACCGCCGGGCGTGACGCGGGCGATCTCCAGCGGAGCGGTGCTCATGAACTGGCGGCAGCCCTGGATGAACTTGTCGCCGTCGCCCACCCAGACGCCGGTCGGGGCCGGGCCCATCTTGTCGATATTGCGCAGCGGGTCCAGGCCGGCCCACTCGTCGGCGCTGGTGAAGGCATTGCGCTTGCTCATCTCCGGCCAGTTGGTGATCAGGCCGGGCGAGATGGCGGCGGTGGCATTGGTGGGGCGGCCGCGTTCGTGGCGGCGACGCGAATACAGCAGTGCGCCGAAGCCGCCCATGGAAACGCCGGTGCAGGCGAAGGGCTGACCGCCCGGGCCGCCGAGACCGCGCGCGGCCAGCCATTGCGGGGCCTCGTCGAGCAGCATGCCCATCGGGTCGTCGGATTGCCGTGGATGCCAATAGTTGTCGCCGCCGTCCACGGCGAGGAAGCCGAACGGGCGGACCAGGCGGGTCGCGACGCCCGCGGCGAGCACCTCGGCCAGGCCGCCGACCGCGGCATCGTGGGCATTGCCGTGCAGGCCGTGCAGCAGCAGCGACATGGGCAGGCCCTCGGTGGGAACGCCGGGCGGCAGGATGGTGACGATGTTCACCTCGCGCCCGCGCGCGGCCGAGTACACCCGCTCGGATCTGATCGCCGGATCGATGCCGAAGACGGCCTTCAGCTCACGGTGCACCTCGCCGGGCGCCGCGTTCACGCCCGCGCTCACCGTAGCTCCGGCGGCGGCCAACCCCAGTAGACCCGTGGTGGCGAACAGCGAGCGCCGGCTGAACTTCCGGTAGCCCTCTCCCATCGATCCTCCATCAGCACAACAACAGCAATCTGCCGCGAGCCCAGTTCAGGGCAGTTTCGCGACAGACGGCCGCCACCATACCGATCGAAAGCAACAAGCGGTGAACGTTCGGCTACATCTCGCCTCATACTTTCCCACTGTTACCGGCAGGAACATCCGAACGCCACGGTTTCGGATCAGATGGAACGAAATCGCGCTCGAATCAGCGGCTGTAGGTGAGGGCGGTGCCGGTGGCGCGATCGTGCATGCCGCGGCCGTCGCCGTCGGTGAACAGGGCGGGCACCACGAAGAGAATGATGAGCTGGCGCACCAGGGCGCGGATGAAACCGACGGGGGCGTCGGCATCCACGCGGGAGACGCGCAGGCGCAGGAAGTACTGACCCGGGGTGAAGCCGAAGAGGGTGACGGCGACGATGCCCAGCACGAACCAGACCAGCAGGGTCGGGGTGGAGAGCGCGCTCACCACGGCCTCGAAATTGGAGGGCGGGTTCTGGCCTGCCGGGATGTCCAGCTGCGCGATGCGCTCGGCCGGGTCGGGCCGGACGATGATGGCGGCCAAGCCCATCGAGATGAACCAGTCGGCCAGGAACGCCAGTATGCGCCGGGTCATGGGGGCCAGTGCGCCGACGCCGGACGGCGGCAGGCCGAGATCCTTGCCCTGATAGTCACCGGGTGTGCCGTCTCCGGATTCGGCGTTCGGTCCGGACAACCACGAGCCGGTGATGCGTGCCATGGGTTCCAGCTTAAGCGCCGCCGCCGGAGCGCTCGGACCGGCATTCCGTATATGTGTAGCAACGCTAGAGTTACCGGGTAACCGGGCAGCTGCCCGGTTCGTGAGGATTGTCACCACCGGTGGCCGACACACGGCAAGACCCCTATCTTTTCGGAGTCTTAGCGCTGTCGAGGCGCAGGTGGGTGGCAGGATGTCGGTGCTGGTCACGCATTGCTCGACGACTGCCGCGGCGGCTCCGCCAACCCGGGGGCACCGCCGAACCCCCGGCCAGCAGTACGTGTAACACTGGCGAAACACAGCCTTGATTGCAGGGAAACACCGCGTCCATACCGTCTGGTCGCAGTGAACCCATGCAGTCAACAGTGGCTGGGAACCGATCCGTAAGGAGTACTAAGTGGCGTTCAGCACGGCCGACGAGGTCATCAAGTACATCAAGGAGGAGGAGGTCGAATACGTCGACGTTCGGTTCACCGACCTCCCCGGTGTGCAGCAGCACTTCTCGATCCCGGCGAAGGCGTTCACCGCTGATCTCGCCGAAGAGGGCCTGGCGTTCGACGGTTCGTCCGTCCGCGGCTTCCAGTCGATCGACGAGTCGGACATGCTGCTGCTGCCCGACTTCAGCACCGCCCGGATCGACCCCTTCCGTGCCGCGAAGACCCTGAACCTGAACTTCTTCGTGCACGACCCGTTCACCCGCGAGGCGTACTCCCGCGACCCGCGCAACATCGCGCGCAAGGCCGAGGACTACCTGCGTTCCACCGGCATCGCCGACACCTGCTACTTCGGTGCCGAGGCCGAGTTCTACATCTTCGACTCGATCCGCTACGACTCGGCGATGAACGGTGCCTTCTACGAGATCGATTCGATCTCCGGCTCCTGGAACACCGGCGCGGAGTACAACGCGGACGGCACCCCGAACCGTGGCTACAAGGTTCGCAACAAGGGTGGCTACTTCCCCGTCGCCCCGTACGACCACTACGTCGACCTGCGCGACAAGATCTCGACCAACCTGCAGAACGCGGGCTTCGAGCTGGAGCGCGGCCACCACGAGGTCGGCACCGCCGGTCAGGCCGAGATCAACTACCGCTTCAACACCCTGCTGGGCGCCGCTGACGACCTGCAGCTGTTCAAGTACATCGTGAAGAACACCGCGTGGCAGGAGGGTAAGACCGTTACCTTCATGCCGAAGCCGCTGTTCGGCGACAACGGCTCGGGCATGCACGCCCACCAGTCGCTGTGGAAGGACGGCAAGCCGCTGTTCCACGACGAGGCCGGCTACGCGGGCCTGTCGGATCTGGCGCGTCACTACATCGGCGGCATCCTGCACCACGCCCCGTCGCTGCTGGCGTTCACCAACCCGACCGTGAACTCCTACCACCGTCTGGTGCCGGGCTACGAGGCCCCCATCAACCTGGTGTACTCGCAGCGCAACCGCTCGGCTGCCGTGCGTATCCCGGTGACCGGTTCCAACCCGAAGGCCAAGCGCATCGAGTTCCGCGCGCCGGACTCCTCGGGTAACCCGTACCTGGCCTTCGCCGCCATGCTGATGGCCGGCATCGACGGCATCAAGAAGAAGATCGAGCCGCTGGCTCCGGTCGACAAGGACCTCTACGAGCTGCCGCCCGAGGAGGCCAAGAACATCCCGCAGGCCCCCACCTCCCTCGCGTCGGTCATCGACCGCCTCGAGGAAGACCACGACTACCTCACCGAGGGTGGCGTGTTCACCGAGGACCTGATCGAGACCTGGATCGACATCAAGCGCACCCAGGAAATCGCCCCGGTCAACCTGCGCCCGCACCCCTACGAGTTCGAGCTGTACTTCGACGTCTAAATCGCCGAAGCGCCAAGCGTTCTCGTGAAGCCCCATCCGCCAATGGCGGGTGGGGCTTCGCCCTTTTCCCCGGGCTTCTCCCGGTCCGAAAAGCCCGTCCTTGCTATAGATTTGGCCGGTTGGAAACGCTTTGCTCAGAAGGGAAATCAATGACTCTGCGCCGATCGGTGGGCCGCGGTCTCGGTACGGCTGTGGTGGGAACGCTTCCCGCCTTGCTGGTTTCGGCTGTGGTCGGCGGTGGGATCGCGCACGCCGAGGCGAAGTTGCCCGGCGTCTGGTGCGGGCTGAAGGTCGGGGACGCGAAGGAGACGGTGCTGGCCGCCATGGGGGCGCCGAACGGGCACAAGGCCGATCCGTGGATCGCCGAGCTGGGTGACGCCGAACTGACCACCGCGGAATGGGACGAGGAGAACTCGATTTTCCTGGCCACGTTCGACAAGGGTGGGCGGGTTGTGAATCTGCAGGCGTACGACGGGGAGGTCGGGCCGAACGGGGCGACGAACATCGGTTGCCAGCCGTTCCGGTCGTAGAACTGACAGCACGCTTCGGGTGCGGCCTCATCTGCCGAGGGCAGGTGGGGCTGCGGTCTTTTCACGGGGAGCAGGGCATCCAAACGGGTGGGGGTGGCGCGGGCCAGTGGGGATCCCGGTGGGCGGGGTGGGGGTTTCGGTGAGTGGGCGGGGTGCCCGGTTGCGGCTCGGGGAGGCGTAAGCACCCCTAGCGTCGCGGCCGTGAGAATCAATTCCATTGTACGTATTAATGTTTCGCTGGTTTCTTTGGCGCTGGTCGCTGCCGGATTGTTCGGGGGTGGGGCGGTGGCGCAGGCCGAACCGGAGGCCGCGGTCGCGGGGGCGAGCGGTGGTCAGATCGTTTTGCAGGGGGCGGTGAATGTTCGCGATATGGGCGGGTTTCGGACCTACGACGGGGCTACCACCAAGTCGGGAAAGGTGATTCGGGCTGATGCGCTCGGAAAACTGACCGATGCGGATGTGGCGAAGCTCGGGACGTTGAAGATTCAGTCGGTGGTGGATTACCGGACCCAGGCCGAGATCGCGGGATTGGGCGCGGATCGGCTGCCGGCCGGAGTTCCGTTGGTGTCCAGGGCCATCGAGGACGGCGGGATGTTCGCCAAGATGTATCAGGCGATTCAGTCCAAGGATCCGGTAAAGCAGCAGGAACTGCTGGGGGACGGCAAAGCCGAGCAGATCATGGGCGATATGTACCGCAATTTCTTCACCGCGGACGCGATGGCGAAGTTCGGGCAGACGGTCAAGGATTTGGCCAATACCGGCACCGTGACGCTGTTCCATTGCACGGCCGGTAAGGACCGGACGGGGTGGACGGCGTATGTGGTGCTGCGGGCCGTCGGGGTGCCGGAATCGATTGCGCGCCAGGACTATCTGAAGTCGAACGAGTACCGGGCGGCGGCGGACGCGGCGCTGCGGGCGCAATTGAAGCAGGGCGGGATCATGCAGAATCCGGATCTGCTGATTCCGTTGCAGGAGGTGCGTGAGGCGTACCTGGATATCGCGGTGGACCAGGTGACGCAGAAGTACGGCGACTTCGGGAAGTTCCTGACCAACGGTCTCGGCCTGGACGGCGCGACCATCCTGAAGCTGCGGAAGAACTTGGTGAGCTGACCTCAGCCGCGGCGGACCATGGCGCCCAGGGCGCTCAGGTCGATATCGCTGGAGGGTTCCGACCAGCCGGTGGCGCGCAGTTCGTCCGGTGACCCGACGCCGAGCGCGTCGTGCAGGCCGATCGCCACCGAGCGAGCGAAATCCTGGAGCCCGCTCAGCGGTATCGGCCACAGCATGGTCTGCCGCCAGTTCTCGATTTCGCGTTGCAGGACCGGCGCGGACCAGCCCGAATCACGCAGCAGCTGGGCGGCGGATTCGGTAATCGGTTCGGCCAGATAGTAATTGCCGGTGAGTTCGGCGGAGAGCCGGATATCGAACTGCTGGAATTGTACGTAGCGATTTCCGGTGGCGGCGATGATCAGGGTGGCTCGGGAGGGCAGATGCGCCAAGCAGCGCGCCAACGCTTGCACGAAGGCGTCCCATTCGGTTGTCACTGGTTGCTCGCTTTGCCCCCGGGTGCCCATCGAGGCCGATCATACGCCGTCAAATCGTCTGGGTCACCGAAAGATTGAGGGAACTCGGACGGCTGCGAAAACATCCTGCCGACGACGAGAGCCGCGGCCGTGTCGACTGGTACGGCCGCGGCTCTCGAATGTTCGGCTACCGCCGGTGAATCGCGGCGGGACCGAGGATTCCGATCGGCGTATAGCCGGCCAGGCGTTCGGCCCGCTCCTGGGCCGTGAGCGTATGGCGAGCCAGGAATTTCCGGAATTGGCTTCGCGCACCGGCGAATACCGCACCGGACCGAGGATGCACAACCACCGCCATCGCGTTCAAACCGCACTCCTCGTTCGTGTTTTCATCGCCTCCGGTCGCCTATTCTTCCAACCGGATGCGCTGCGCTGGTTAACCTCTCGTGAATATCACCGCACGGACCAGCGCGGACGCAAGATTCCAGCGCCCGCATTTACGGTATTCCTCCGGTGACGGTTGCCACCCGGGCGACAAGATGAGAGACTTGGGAAGTATTCCTCTCATCCTGTCGGTGCTCGGCGCGCCGGCAGTTAGTGGTCAAAGGAGATCACCATGACCGCCGCCGTCGCACCGCACGAGCCCGCGGACCGGGGAACTCGGCCCGAACGCCGGCCCTTCCGCCCGGGTACGCGCATGTGGGAGGACACCGGGCTGATCACCTTCTCGCTCACCGCCGGGTCGGCGTTCCTGTTGCAGACCATGGAACCGAGCATCGCGGCCGTGGTGGACGAGCATTCGACCTTCCGCACCGATGCCCTGGGCCGCGCCGCGCGCAGCATCGCCTCGGTCATGATGTGGATCTACGGCGGCGACGAGGCGCTGGCCGAAGCCGATCGGCTGCGGAAGATGCATGCCACGCTCAACAGCACCGACGCCCACGGCGTGAAGCATCGGGCGCTGTCGTCCGGGCCGTGGGCGTGGGTGCTACACACCGCGATCTTCGCGTTCACCGAGGGCAACAAGTACTTCTCCAGTGATCCGCTCACCGAGGCGGAGAAGGAGTCGTATTACCAGGAAGTCGTGCAGCTGATGCGCAATTTCATGGTGGCGCCCAAAGAGATTCCGGCCAGTTACGCCGAATGGGTGCCGTGGTTCGAGGATCAGATCGAGAACCATCTGGTGCCCACGAATGTCGCCGACGACTACCTGAAGGTGATCCGGAACATCGCCCCGCCCAAGCAGGTTCCGCACGCGCTGCATCCGGTGTGGCGGGCGGCGACCATGCCGGTCGGGCGGTTGCAGTACTTCTTCACCGTCGGCACCACGCCGGAGGTGATCCGGCGCAAGCTGGATCTGGAATGGACCGCGAAGGACGAACGCACGCTGCGCGCCCTGGGCTGGATGATCGGCCGCACCGTGCCGATGCTGCCGGAGCGGGTGCGCTACTTCCCCATCGCGTACGAGGCGCGCAAGCTGGAGCGCGACCGCGCCCGGCTGCGCAAGATCATCAACCTGCGTCCGGTGTAGTCAGCGCAGTTCGCGAATATCGCACAGCAGCACCCGATCCTGCTGTGCGATGGCGACGGTGGCGCCGTCCGGGCTGAACGCGACGGGCGGCGACCACTTGCGGGTGTGCAACTGGCGGCGGGCGTCGATATCCCAGAGCCGCAGGTCCTTTCGCGTGGTGATGGCCAGCAGCGCGCCGTCCGCGCTGAACGCGACCGCCCGCACCCCGCTGCCGTCGGCGGGCAGCGGGAATTGCAGGGTTTCCCCGGCGCGCATATCCCGCACCAGCACCCGGTCGTGATTGGCGACCGCGAAGCGCGTGCCGTCCGGCGCGAAGTCGGCGGCCGCGAAACCCACCATGTCCATGGGCAATTCGACGAGCGCCCGGGCGGTGCGCTTGCGCAGCGCACTCCGGTGATCCCACAGGTACGCCCCGTACCGGGTGACGGCGAGCAGCGCGCTGCCGTCCGGCGCGAACCGCACCAGATCCGTGTCGGGCCGCGCCACCTGCCGCGGCACCCACAGCCGCTCCCCCGAGGCGGCGTACAACTCCAGCGCACCCGCGGTGCTCACCACCGCGAACACCTCCCCGTCCGGATCGGCCGCCACCGCGCGCACACTGCCGAACGCGATCTCCGGAAACGCCTGCCCGCGCCCGAGATTCCGCACCCCGGCCCCCTGCCGATCCGACACGATCAGCACCCCGCCGTCCGGCCCGAACTCCGGCCACGCGCGCCGGCTCCCCACCTCGAACGGCTCCCCCAGCGCCTCCCCGGTACCCGTATCCCACAGCCGCACAAGGCGATCCCAGCCGGTCGCGGCGAGCACGGTCGCATCCGGCGCGAACGCCAGCCCGCACACCGCGTTCGCCGGCCCGGGCAGCGCGTCCCCGATCGCCGCGCCGGTCCGCGCGTCCCAGATGCGCACGGCCCCGTCCTCCCCACCGGTCGCCACCCGAGCGCCGCTCGGGCTGAACGCGATCGCCCGCACCTTCCCCCAATGCCCGGCCAACTCCACCGCTGCGCGCCGCGCCCGCGTCCCGGCCCCACCCGAGGCCGGATTCGCCCCCGCCACGATTTCGGTGTCCGGTTCGTGCACCCGCACGACGGCTGGAAGCATCTCCGTGGGTCCGGTCGAGCCGAGCAGGTCGGCCGGATTCGCCACTGCCAGGTCGTCACCGGTGGACCCGTGTACCGAGGCGGCCGAGAAGACTCGGCCCTGTTGCGGCTCGCCAGCGGGGTCGGAGGGAGCTGCTGCGCCGGACGCCGCCGCGGCAGCCGTACCGAGCGCGGCCGCCGCCGCGGCGGCGAGGGCTCCGCAGCTGGGGTAGCGGTCGGCTGGATTCTTGGCGAGGGCGGTCGCGATCACCTCGTCCACCCCGGCGGGTAGGTCGGGGCGCCGGGTCGTCAGGAGTGGGGGCGGGGTGGTGAAGTGCGCGTGCATGAGGGCGTAGACGGTGGGGGCGGGAAACGGAATCTCCCCGGCGAGCAGGTGAAAGAGGGTGCAGCCGAGGGCATAGACATCGGCGCGCTGATCCACGGGCTTGCCGTCGATCTGTTCCGGGGGTGCGTAGGCGAGGGTGGCGCGGGTGGCTCCGGTGACGGTGACGGTGTCGTCGAAACCGCGGGCGATGCCGAAGTCGCCGATGTGCACGTGCAGGCCGCCGGGGCGGTCGGTGATCAGCAGGTTCGCGGGTTTGACGTCGCGGTGCAGGATGCCGTTGGCGTGCGCGTGGTCGAGTCCGGCCGCGGCCTGCCGGATGATTTCGAGCGCGCGCGGGACGGGAAGCGGGCCTTCCTCGAGTAGCCGGCCGGCGTCCGGGCCGTCGATGAAATCCATGGCGATCCACGGGTTCTCGCCCTCGGTGCCGCAGTCCTGGATGCCGACGATATTCGGATGCCGCAGCGCGGCGGTCAGCCTGGCTTCGCGTTCGAAGCGGGCGCGCGTCCTGGGATCGCTGCCCACATTGGCGGCCAGCACCTTCACCGCGACATCGACGCCCAGCCGCGGATGCCGCATCCGATACACCGCGCCCATGCCGCCGGAGCCCGCGTGCGCGATCACGGTGTAGCCGGCGAACAGCGATCCGGGCTCGAGCGCCACCGGTGTCCCCCGCCTCCCCGCCCCCACCGGCGGTATCCATCGAATCTCGTGAGCGGCAATGCTACCGCTCCCGCACGGCATCGGGCGGGAGCGGTGTCACGGTCACCGGGCGCGGCGGTCCCCCGGTTCATGGGGCTGGTGTGAGAACCGCTCACCGACCAAGGTCATGCTGTGCGTATGCGGATGGTGTTGTGGCGGGCGCTGGTCGGCCTGCTGCTGGTGGTGGGTGCGGTCGTGGTGCCGGCGGGCGGGGCGAAAGCCGAGGCGGGTTATCAGTGGAAGCAGGAGTACATCACCGCACCGGACGGGACGCGCCTGCACGCGGATGTGCTGCGCCCCAAGGGTCTCGCCGACGATCAGCGCACGCCGGTGATCATGACGGTCAGCCCGTACCGCGCGCACCTGGCGTACCTCACCGATCCGCGTGTGAAGGGCGGCCCGTCCACCGACAATCTGGAAGCCCAGACCTTCCTCGATGCCGGCTACACCTATGTGATCGTCGACCTGCGCGGCTTCGGCGGCTCCAACGGCTGCCCCGATTTCGGCGGCCCGGGCGAACGCTCGGATGTGAAGACCGCGGTGGAATGGGCGGCGGGCCAATCCTGGTCGACCGGCAAGGTCGGCCTGTTCGGGGTGTCGTACGAGGCCTGGACCGGGCTGATGGGCTTGACGGAGCAGCCGGCCGGGCTGGCCGCGGTGGGCGCGTTCGAACCGGTGGTGGACCCGTACTCCTACCTGTACATGCAGGGCGTGGCCTGGAAGTTCTCGGGCAAGCCGGTCACCGAGTCCGGGGTGCGGCCGGGTGATCTGGCGGGGCTCGAGCATCTGCTCATCGCGTCCACGCCCGCGCACTGGGAGGATTCGGCCGAATACCAGCTGAACGCCACCACCATCGATTCCGCCTGCTACGCACAGTATTTCGCGAACACCACCAATCACGACGGCGGCACCGAGTTCTGGCAGGACCGGGATCTGGTGCGCCGCCTGCGGGGCAATACCATCCCGTTGTTCCTGGGCCAGGGTTTCACCGACTACAACACCAAGGCCGATCGGGTCTTCCAGCTGTGGAACGGGCTCGGCCCCGGCGAGCATCACGCCTGGTTCGGGCAGTGGGGGCACCGCACCTGCCACGACAAATGCGGCGTCACCAATTTCGACGGCGAGCTGCTGGCCTTCTTCGACCGGCACGTGGCGGGCAAGAACGTGACCGTGCCGGGCCCGCGCATCACGGTCAGCCAGTCCGATGGCCGCTGGCGTTCGGAAACCCAATGGCCGCCCGCCGATTCGGCCATGGTGACCGCCGAGCTGCGCACCGGCGAGTACACCGACCGCGGCCTGTTCGCCGGCGCGGATCGCGAGCTGTGGTCGATCAGCCAGCCGCTGCCCACCGCGCAGCATCTGTCCGGCACGGCCACCGCCACCCTCACCCTGGACGGTTCGCCGCAGGCCACGGTCGCCGTCGAGGTGTCCGATATCGCGCCGGACGGCCGCTCCACGGTCATCACCCGCGGTATCGCCCCCGTCTCCGCGACCACCGAAATCCGTATGCTGGCGCAGGATTGGCCGATCGAGGCCGGGCATCGCATCGGCTTCCGCATCACCGACGTGATCGACGACGTCTGGTCGCATACGCCCACCTTCTCCAAGGTGACCGTCCGTGCTGCACAGGTCCGGTTGCCGCTGCTCACCGCGACCCGCACCCCGGACCTGCCGGGCGGCCCCACCGAGGGTGTCGGCAAGTGGCGCGCCGAGAAGTCGGCCACCCTGCCGCCGGATCTGCTGAACAATGCAAGGGTGACCGTCGACTTCCCGGCCCGGACCGGCTCCTGATGACCGCTACCACGCCCGCACCCCAGCTGGTGGACGATGCCACCGCCGAGCGGCTGGCCGCGGCCCTACGCTGCGTGACCATCTCCCGTGAGGATCCGGCCGAGACCGATACGGCCGAGTTCGACCGCTTCGTGGCGTTCCTGGAGCAGAGCTTCCCGCTCGTGCACGCCGAGCTCGAACTGGAGACCTTCGGGCACAGCCGGCTCTATCGCTGGCCGGGCAGTACCGCGCCGGAACGAGTGTCGGCGCTGCTGCTGGCGCATATGGACGTGGTCCCGGTGGACGATGTGAGCGGCTGGACGCATCCGCCGTTCGCGGGCGTGGTGGACGACGAATTCATCTGGGGCCGTGGCGCGATCGACGACAAGAGCCGGGTCGTCGCGATTCTCGAGGCGGTGGAGTCGGCGCTGCGCGACGGCGTGCGGCCCCGGGAGACCGTGTATCTGGCGTTCGGGCACGACGAGGAGGTGAACGGCGTCCGCGGCGCGCAGTCGATGGCGCGCAAGCTGCGGGAAGCCGGGATCCGGACCGGGCTGCTGCTCGACGAGGGCGGGGTGATCACCACCGGCGTCGCGGACGGCATCGACCAGCCGGTGGCCACCATCATGGTGGGCGAGAAGGGTTTCGCCACCGTCCGGCTCTCGGTCTCCGATCCGGGCGGGCATTCGTCCATGCCGGGTAAGCAGACGGCGGTCGGGCGGCTGGCGCGCGCGGTGGCGCGGGTGCAGGATCATCCGTTCCCGCTGCGGCTGACGCCGGTGACCGTCGACATGCTCACGCGGCTGCGCGGATTCATGTCCGAACCGCGCCGCACCCTGCTCGGCATGGCGCGGCTCGCGGGTCCGGCCGTGACGCGGATCCTGGCGGCCCGGCCGCAGACCGAGGCGCTGGTACGCACCACCACCGCGCCGACCGTCTTCCACGGCGGCGTGAAATCGAATGTGCTGCCGCAGCGGGCCGAGGCCTTCGTGAATTTCCGTATCCTCCCCGGCGATTCGGTGGCCGATGTGCTCGCGCACTGCCGCCGCATCATTCGCGACGATCAGGTGGCGTGCGAGCTCACCGGCATCACCTCCGAACCCTCGCCCGCGCCCGCCGCCGGCCCCGACTTCGATCTCATCGCCGAACTGGCCCGCGAAGTGGTGCCCGGCATCGCGGTCACGGTCGGGCTCGTACCCGGCGCCACCGACGCCCGCTACTACGACGATCTCGCCGAAACCCGCTGCAATTTCGCCCCGATCATCCTCACCGCCGCCGACCTGGACCGCATTCACGGCACCGACGAGCGCATCTCCCGGCTCAATTACGCCCGCCTCATCACCTTCAACCGCCGCCTTCTCGACCGGCTCGCCGCCGGCTGAAGGATGATGATGGTTGCGAAGGATTCCCACCGAGAGGAGCGATGATGACCCGGAACGAGACCGGCGAATTCCAGGGTGCGGGCGGCAAGATCTTCTGGCAGGGCTGGCTGCCGGACGGCGAACCGCGAGCGCTGGCGGTGATCGTGCACGGGTACGCGGAGCATTCGGGACGGTACGCGCATGTGGCGCAGCGGCTCACCGAGGCCGGGTTCGCGGTGTACGCCCTCGATCACACCGGGCACGGTAGGTCGGCGGGCGCGCGGGCGAATGTCGGATCGCTGGACGGCGCGGCCGACAATGTGACCACGCTGCTGAAGCTGGCGAGCGAGCGGCATCCGGGGCTGCCCAAGTTCGTGATCGGGCACAGCATGGGCGGGTTGACCAGCGCCTACCTGGCGACGCGCGGGCCGCTCGACATCGACGGCCTGGTGCTGTCCGGACCGGCCGTGGTGATCGACGCCGGCAATGCGGTGGAGCGCGCGGTGGCCCCGCTGCTGTCGCGGGTGCTGCCGAATCTCGGTGTGGTGAAACTGGATTCGAAGCTGGTCAGCCGTGACCCCGAGGTGGTGCGCGCCTACGACGAGGACCCGCTGGTGCATCACGGCGGCGTCCCGGCCCGGACCGCGGTCGAGATGCTGAAGGCGGGCGAGTTCGTCAAGACGCACCTGGACAAGCTGACGGTGCCGCTGCTGGTCCAGCACGGCAAAGCCGACGGGCTCGCCAATCCGGCGGGCGCGGACCTGTTCGAACAGGGGGCGGCGTCGCAGGACAAGACCGTCATCCGTTACGACGGGCTCTACCACGAGATCTACAACGAACCCGAGCAGGACAAGGTGCTCACCGATCTGGTGAATTGGCTGGAAGCGCACCTGCCCGCGTGAAACCGGCCGGGCCCGTCCTTCCTGGACGGGCCCGCTGTCATTTGTAGGTGCTCAGGCAGCTGGTCTCGCCGTCGAGCACGCCGGTCCGGAAGGCTTGCAGTCGAACGAATCCGCTGGCCACCACCTTGCCGTCGACATCCGCGGCGGCGATGCCGTCCGACAGCAGGCCGGAGACGGCTTCGTCGAGATCGTCGGCCGAGAGCTGCAAGGTGCTGCCCGGCTGGCTGAGCTTGGTGCTGAACGCCCCGGACAGGCAGGCGGTGCGCAGGCCTGCGGTATCGGCTCCGGTGAGGCCGAGCTTCCGATCCTGTTGCACGGCGAGCATGTAGCGGGATACGAAGACCACGAAGGCGTTGTAGTCACCGGCCACCATGGACGACAGCAGTTCGGTGTCGTCGTCCCCGCGGGCGCGTTTGGCCAGGGCGGTCACATCGGCGCCGATGGTGTTGGTCGCCGGGCAGTACGAGACCGGTTGCGTCGTAGTCACATTCGAGCACCTCTTGGTGACGCCGTTGTAGTCGAACCTGGGCGCGGACGTCACCGGGTAGTTGACGGCCAGGGCCTGCGCCACCTGCTCGAGCGAGCTGCGGTCCACGGTCAGCTGCGCGCCCTTCTCACCGAACCCGAAACTGGTCGGCAGGGTGCCGCGCCGCTGCTCCAATTCGGCGCGCGTCATGTTCTTGCACTTGGCGGCGCCGTCGGTGTACCCGATCTCGAAGGCGGTGACCCGCTCGAACCCGGTGCCGTGCTCGTTCTCCGAAGCGCCGGGCTCCTGATCCCGCACCGCCACGGCCGCGCCCAGCACGCCGTTGAGGCCATCGGTGGTGTTGATGGTGAAATGGCGGGAATTCCCTTCCGCCACATGGCGAATGAAGACCCCCGCGAAGCAGTCGGCCTGCTGTTCCTTCACCACGGTCGGCGTGAACAGGCCATTGAGCCGGGCCTGTTCCTGCACCGCGTGCCCGTACTCGTGGGCGAGGACGAACACGACCGACATATCGCCGAACTTCTTGCTCAGTTCCGGCAGCAGGACGCCGCGATCCCATCCGATGCTCTGGTCGAGCCCGCAGTACGCGGCATTGATTTCCTGGTAGGTGGATTCGCGGCAGAACTGGACGGACTGGCTGCGCCCGGCCCGGACATCCCAGGAGATGAACCGGCTCACCGGCGTGAACTTGCCCGGAAAGATCTTGGCGTACTCGGTGTTCCAGTACTCCTGCACATCCGCGATGGCATTGAGGGCGAGCCGGTCGACCGCGCCGCCGTCGCTGTTGTCCGCGGTGAGCGTGGCGTCCGGCACGCCCGAGCGCGGACCGCTGGGTCCGGTCGAGGATTCGGAACCGTTGAGCTCGAACGGATTTCCAGGATTTCCGGTCACCTGCTGGGAGCCGGACTCCGGTAGTAGATCACAGCCGGTGAGCGCCACCCCGAGCGTCAAAAGCACGACGGCACAACCCGCCCGCAGCCGCGACATCCGCATCTCGCCTCCCGAGTACCGCGACGGGACCCCTCCGATCCCGGGTACCCGGGACGGCGAGGCTCAGCTCCCGCGTCTTCGAGTATCCACCCTTTGATCGCTCAAAGTCGCAGTACCGCAACCACAGCGCGATGATCCGAGTCCGGGATGGTCAGCGATCGCACCTCGGTGGCGTGCCCGCCCGCCACCAGTACCTTGTCGATGCCGATGTGGGGGCCGCCGTACTCGCGTTCCGGCCAGGTCGGCAGCGCGCCCACGCCGACGAGTTCGCCGGCGTCGGCGTAGCGGCCGCGCAGGATGTCCCGGAAGGGCTTGTGGTCGTAGGTGGCATTGAAGTCGCCGCCGACGATGACCTGACCGGTCTGCTGGTCCAGGACTTCGCGGATGCGCGGCAGCTCCCGGCTCCAGGCGTCGAAGTCGAGATTCGGTGGCATGGGGTGGAATTGGAAGACCTGGACCGGGCCGCGGTCCGGGTGCAGCATGGTGGCCTGCACATTGCTCATCAGGAAGCCGTCCAGCTTGCGGCCGTCCTGGAGCGGGTAGCGGCTGAAGATGCCGCCGCCGGAACCGCCGCTCGCCGGGGCGGTGTAGGAATACGGGAGTTCGGTCTCGAGTCCGGCCGCGCGCAATCGCGCCAGCGCCTCGGGGGTGAGTTCCTCCAAGGTCAGCACCTCGATGCGGTTGTCCCGCACGGCTTTCACGACCGTGTCCACGTCGGCGTGACCGAACAGCAGATTCGATTGCATGACCGCCACGTCCACGCCGGGCGGGGCGCTGCCGTCGGGCCACAGCATGGGCAGCTGGGCCCACAGACCGGCCGCTACCGGCACCAGAGCGATTGCGGCGCTGCGCCATTGGCGGGCGAGGCCGAAGAGCACCAGCGCGATGACCGCGCCGACCATGAAGTACGACGCGAACGATGCGGCCAGCGCCAACAGCATCGTCGGCCACGTGAAGTAATGCAGCACCACCCCCGCGCTCCCCGCCGCGAAGGCGACCCACCCCAGCGCCGCCGTCGCGGTCCGCACTCGTCTTCGCCAAGGCGGAATCACCGAAATCCGTTCGGTCGGTTCCTCCGTGAACACCTGTCCTTGCACCGGCACCATGCCACCTCCCCTTCCGCGGCCACCCTACCGGAGCATCGAAAAGCCGCTGACCTGCGCGACCCGCCGGTAAATGGGCTGCATTCGGAGCGCCGTTCATGGCACAGTCGAAAGACGTGAGTGAATATCGCCGCCTGAACCAGGCAAATTGGGATCAGCGCGCGCCGCTGCACGCCGCCTCCGCCGACTACGCCATCGAGCATTTCCGGGACGACCCGTCCTTCCTCAGCGCCGTGGTGCGCTTCGATCTGCCGCTGCTCGGCGATATCCGCGGGCGGCGCGCGGTCCACCTGCAATGCCATATCGGCACCGATACCCTGTCGCTGGCGCGGCTCGGGGCGACGGTGACCGGGCTGGACTTCTCGCCCGCCTCCATCGCCGAGGCCCGGAAACTGGCCGAGGCCACCGGAACCGCCATCGAATTCGTGGAATCGGATGTGTACGAGGCGGTGAACGCGCTCGGCGCGAACGACTTCGATCTGGTCTACACCGGGGTCGGGGCGCTGTGCTGGCTGCCCGATATCCGGCGCTGGGCCGACACGGTGGCCGGACTGCTGCGACCCGGCGGACGGCTCTTCATCACCGAAGCGCACCCCGCGCTGTGGTCCATCGACGAAACCCGCCCGGAGGCGCTCGTCGTCGGCTTCCCCTACTTCGAAACCGCCGAACCCCTGGTCTGGGACGACGCCACCACCTACGTCGACACCGACGGCGTCCTGACCGCCACCACCACCCACGAATGGAACCACGGCCTCGGCGAGATCATCGGCGCCCTCCTGGCCGCCGACCTCGCCCTCACCGGCCTCGTCGAACACCGCAGCATCCCCTGGAACGCCCTGCCCAGCCACATGACCGAACACGACGGCCGCTGGCAACTCGCCGAACACCCCGAACGCCTGCCCCTGTCCTACACCCTGCAGGCCCGTAAACCGTTGTGAGAACCGCCGCCGTCCGCGGTCCGGGGCGCTGACGAATCACCAGCGGCTCGAGGGAACCGCGGGGCGATGGCCCGCGTCCGAGTCGATAGGTGCTCGAGCGAGGGAGGACTCCGATGGATGCGGAGCGGGCGGTGCAGGCGGCGCGGGACAGTCAGGGCGGGGCGGAGCGAGAACAGCTTCGGGTGTCGCACGGGTCGGTGGACGCGGATTATGTTCAGCGGCTGGAGCATTTCGAAGGGTGGTCGCACGAAGAGATCTATGCCGCTGTGCGGGAGATGAATCCGGGTGAGATGCATGCCGCCGCGGAAGCCTGGGTGAGTATCGGCAACAATCTCAGCGGCGCAGCGCCGCGGCTGCACATCCAGCTACAGAACATCCTCACCGACGGGTCGGCCGGTCATATCGCGGCTGCCGCCGATCGAGCCGCGCGCGAGTTCGTCCAGCAGATCCTCGATATCGCCGAGATCGCGCACAGCACCGGGCATCGCATGACCGCGGCTGCCTTCGGAGCCGAAGCGGTCCGCAGATCCGTTCCCCCGCCGCCCGGTACCGGTGCCTCCGACGCCGACCTCTCGGAAACCAGCACGACCTTCCTAGGTCTACTCCTCGGCACCACCGCCCCCGGCGACGCCCAACAGGCCGAGGCCTACCGTGAGGAGCAGTACCGGCTCGCTCTCGCGGCACTGGAAGCGAACTATGTTCCGATCTACCCACCAGCAGGCGCGGGCGTCCCCGCCTTCGCCGAGATCGAAATGCCCGCCGCTGGTACGGGTTCCGGTAACGCAGGAGCAGGATCCAGTACTCCGCCCGGAGTCTTCACAGGACCTGATGCAGTGGGCCACTCGGGAGTGGCGAGCGCACGCGAAGTCAGCGCGACTTCGTGCCGTACCCCACCCGAACCGAGCCGACCGTTCTCCGTATCCCCCGCGATCGGGGACCACGGCGACCCGACCGGGCCCGATGGTTCCACGAGTCCCGCTGCGTCAGGCCAGAATTCCGACCCGGGCACCGCGACCGCAAGCACCGGAGGCGGCAGCGGAGGCAGCTCCGGCGACATCTCTCCCGCTGCCGCAAGCACCGGCACTCCGAGCACACCCGGCGCCTCCTCACCCGGCTCGTACGGACTGCCCACCCCCTTCGACTCCCCGGGTTCCCGAACCAACCCATCGGCACCCATGGGCAATTCCGCGAATCCCTCCCGAACCTCCAGGGTTCCTGGAGCACCCGGTCTCAGCTACCCCGGCGCACCCACCGGAAAGCCCTCCGCCCCAAACCAACCCGCTGCCAGCGCCCGCACCCCATCCCCCGGAGCGGGCTATCTCCCCGGCATGTACGCCCCCGGCGCAGCCTCCGCCGCCAACGCCGAAGGCAGCCACCAGGCTCCGACCTGGCTGACCTGGCATCGCGACGAAGAACTCCTCGGCACCCCGCCTCCAGCCGTCCCCCCGGTCCTGGGATCCGAAATCCCCTCCGCCCGAACCGACCTCACCTCCGAGGAGCCGGAAACCCCATGAAATGGGAATTCACCCCCGACGAATTCATCCACCTCTGGCAAGAAACCGGCCAAGACCGCTATCCCCCACCCCTCCGCCTCCGCTCCTCCACCCGCTGGCGCGACGATCACGCCCGGCTCACCGCCACCCTGAACACCCGCTTCCCCACGGGCGCGGACCCGGATTTGACCGCCGCCCTTCGGGTTTCATCCAATCCCGACACCACCCTCACCCTCACCGGCATCCGCAACCACCCCCTCCGCACCTACGCCGCCCTCACCAACGGCGTAGCCGTCACCCTCGTCCAGCGTCCCTCCCCGCGCCCCGAAATCGGCGGCAACGTGATCATCGAAGCAGGCGCACCACCTCTGATCCCCTCCGTTTTCACCGCCGTCATGGGCGCGGCACAACCAGGCACCATCCAATCCGCCGTGACACCCGCACCCTCCACCGCGAAGCCCACGCACGTGACACCCGCGCGCCGGAGCATCACCGACACGAGAACCCCCGACCTGGCCCGCATCCTGCGCCTGGCCCACACCCGCCCCAGCGCCCGCGGCGACATAGCCGTCCACCGCAACCTCCGCACCGACCGCCCCGCTCCCCCGCGCTACCTGCACTGGTTCGACATCGCGAACGACGGCCGCTACACCGTCCACCACCGAGACGGCGACCTGCACATAGCCCCGTGCTCACCGGATACCTTGCGCCGGCACATCATTCAGCTACTCGGTGCCGACAGCTAGCGCTTTCAGCCGCCGAAGACCCGCTCCACCACCGTTTTCGCGCGGCGGGTGACGCGCATGTAGTGGTCGAGGAATTCGGAGCCGTCGTCGTTGGGCCAGCCGGCGACCTTGGCTACGGCGGACAGGAGGGTGCCGGGGCCGGGGAGTTGATCGGCGGGTTTGCCTCGGACCAGGACGAGGGCGTTGCGGGCTTTGGTGGCGGTCAGCCAGGCGTCGCGGAGCAGGGCGGCGTCTTCGGGGTCGATGAGGCCGGCGGTTTCGATGGCGGCAAGCGAGTCGAGGGTGGTGGTGTTGTGGAGGGTGGGGTGGGCGCCGGCGTGCTGGAGTTGCAGGAGCTGGACGGTCCATTCGATGTCGGCGAGGCCGCCGCGGCCGAGTTTGGTGTGGGTGGCCGGGTTGGCGCCGCGCGGGAGGCGTTCGGCGTCGACGCGGGCTTTGATGCGGCGGATTTCGCGGACGCCTTCGGGGGACATGCCGCCGGCGGGGTAGCGGATGGGGTCGACGGTGTGCAGGAAGCGGGTGCCCAGGTCGGGGTTGCCGGCTACGAAGCGGGCGCGCAGCAGGGCTTGGACTTCCCAGGACTGGGCCCACTGGGAGTAGTAGGCGGAGTAGGCGGCCAGGGTGCGGACCAGGGCGCCGTTGCGGCCTTCGGGACGCAGGCCCGCGTCGACTTGGAGCGGCGGGTCGGTGCTGGGGGCGCCGAGCAGGCGCTGGACCTGTTCGGCTACGCCGATGGCCCATTTCACGGCGACGGTCTCGTCCTCGCCGGGGCGCGGATCGCAGACGAACAGGACATCCGCGTCGGAGCCGTAGCCGAGTTCCATACCGCCCAGCCGGCCCATGCCGATCACGGCGAAATCGGCGGGAGCCGGTTTGCCGGATTCGACCTCGCCCGCGCGGATCACGGCTTGCAGGGCCGCTTCCAAGGTGGCGATCCAGACCGAGGACAGCGCTTCGCAGACCTGGGGGACGTCGAGCATGCCGAGCACATCGGCGGACGCGACGCGGGCCAGCTCGTGACGGCGCAGCGAACGGGCGGTGGCGACGGCGCGCTTGGGGTCGTCGTATCGGCCCGCACCGGAAAGGATTCCGCGTTTCACATCGCTGGGCTGGGTGGCCAGCAGCAACGGTCCGTCGGGACCGTCGGCGTACATGCGAATGGTCTCGGGCGCATTGATGAGCAGATCGGGCAGGTACGCCGACGAGCCCAGCACGATCATCAGGCGTTGCGCGATCGCGCCCTCGTCACGCAGTTCGCGCAGGAACCAGATCTCGTTGTCCAGCCCCTCGGAAACCCGCCGGTAAGCGAGCAGACCCGCATCGGGATTGGGTGTGTCGCCGAGCCATTCGAGCAGCGTCGGCAGCAGCAGCGCCTGAATGCGCCCCTTGCGCCCCACCTCGCCGGTGAGCGCCTTGAGATGCCCGAGCGCGTTCTCCGGCGCCGCGTAACCGAGCGCCGCCAGCTGCCGCACCGCGGCTTGCGGAGACAGCCGCAGCGCGTCCGCGTCCAGGCGCGCAATCGATTCCAGCAGCGGACGGTAGAAGAGCTTGGCGTGCAACCGCCGCACCCGCACCGCATTGCGCTTGATCTCGCTGGTCAGCACCCCCACCGCGTCCTGCCGCCCATCGGGCCGCATATGCGCCGCGCGCGCCAGCCAGCGCATGCCCTCTTCGTCCTCGGGCGCGGGCAACGTGTGGGTGCGCTTGAGTTTCTGCAGCTGCAAACGATGTTCGAGCAACCGCAGGAATTCGTAGGAGGCGGTCAGGTTGGCGGCATCGTCACGCCCGACATACCCGCCCGCCGCCAGCGCGGTCAGCGATTCCACCGTCCCCTGCACATGCAGCGACTCATCGGCCTTGCCGTGCACCAATTGCAGCAGCTGAACGGCGAATTCGACATCGCGCAGACTGCCGTGCCCGAGCTTCAGCTCACGCTCGCGCAGATCCGCCGGCACCAGGTCCTCGACCCGCCGCCGCATGGCCTGCACATCGGCCACGAAGTCGGGCCGCTCGGAGGCCGCCCACACCATCGGCATCAAGGCGTCGCGGTATTGCGCGCCGAGTTCGAGATCACCGGTGGCGGGCCGCATCTTGAGCAGCGCCTGGAACTCCCAGGTCCGCGCCCAGCGCTTGTAGTACGCGATATGCGATTCCAGGGTGCGCACCAGCGCCCCCGCCTTGCCCTCCGGCCGCAGCGCCGCGTCCACGTCGAAATACGCCGAACTGCCCACGCTCATCATCTCGGCGGCCAGCCGGGTGGCGGTGGTGTCGGCGGGTTCGGCGACGAAGATGACATCGACGTCGGACACGTAATTCAATTCCCGCGCACCGCATTTGCCCATGGCGATGACCGCCAGCCGCACCGGAACCGGCCGGTCGGCGCAGACCCGGGCCACCGCCACCGCCAGCGCCGCGGTCAGCGCCGCGTCGGCGAGATCGGTGAGATGCTGCCCCACCTGTTGGTACGGCAGTACCGGTTCGTTCTCAACGGTGGCCGCCAGATCGATGGCCGCCAGCAGCATGAGCTGATCGCGATACCGCTTGCGCAGCAACCCAACCGCTTCCGGCCCGGCGATCGCCGCGCGATACAGCATGGGCCCGGCGTTCGGCCCGGTCTCCGGCGTCGCCTGCACGGCATCGAGCAGCGCGGCGAGCACTTCCTTCCGCGAAGGCAGTTCCCGCTGGCGCAGCAGCTGCCAAGCACCCGGATCGGCCACGAGGTGATCGGCGAAGGCGCTGGAGGATCCGATGAGCGCCAGCAACCGCCCCCGGAACGCCACATCGGTGCGCAGGGCGGAATCGACCGCGGCCCAATCGCTTCCGAGCTTCTCCCGCAACCGGATGAGCGTCACCAGCGCCAGATCCGCATCGGGTGACCGCGACAGCGCCCACAGCAACGGCACGCTGTCCACGTTGTCCCACGCCAACTCTCGGAGCGAATCGGCCGCGGAAGGCTCTAATAGCCCGAGCCGCCCGACACCGGGAACCGCGGAACGAGTAGTCGGTGGCCGCACCATGCCATCAAATTACATGGCTCCCCCGCCTCTCCGCGTATCCGGCGCCGGGCCGAGAGCCGTACCCCCGTCCCATTCGCGTGCCGGCGGTCAGGTGCGTGGCAAGTCCTGGGCGTTCCCCAGGAGTTACCCGCAACTTACGAGATCAATCGTTACGCCGGCCGCAGGGCGGCCTTTACAGGCTCAGGTATTCCTTCAGCTCGTACGGCGTCACCTGGTTGCGGTAGCCCGCCCATTCGCGGCGCTTGTTGCGCAGGAAGAAGTCGAACACGTGCTCGCCCAGGGTCTCGGCGACCAGCTCGGACTTCTCCATGTTCTTCAGCGCCTCGTCCAGCGACGCGGGCAGCTCGCGGAAGCCCATGGCGCGGCGCTCGGCCGACGTCAGCGACCACACGTCGTCCTCGGCCTCCGGCGGCAGCGTGTAGCCCTTCTCGATACCGCGCAGACCGGCGGCCAGGATCACCGCGAACGCGAGGTACGGGTTGCAGGCCGAATCGGGGCTGCGGACCTCGACGCGGCGCGAGGACGACTTGTTCGGCGTGTACATCGGAACCCGCACCAGCGCGGAACGATTCGAGCGGCCCCACGAGGCGGCGGTCGGCGCTTCACCGCCGTGGATGAGCCGCTTGTAGGAGTTGACCCACTGGTTGGTGACGGCGCTGATCTCGTGCGCGTGCTCCAGGATGCCCGCGATGAACGCGCGCGCGGTGCCCGACAGGTTCAGCGGATCGTCCGGATCGGCGAAGGCGTTCTGCTCACCCTCGAACAGCGACATGTGGGTGTGCATGGCCGAACCGGGGTGATCGGCGAACGGCTTGGGCATGAAGCTGGCCCGCACGCCCTCGTCGATGGCCACTTCCTTGATCAGGTAGCGGAAGGTCATGACGTTGTCGGCCATGGACAGCGCGTCCGCGTAACGCAGATCGATCTCCTGCTGCCCGGGCGCGCCCTCGTGATGCGAGAACTCCACGGAGATGCCCATGGACTCCAGTGCGTCGATGGCGTGCCGGCGGAAGTTCGGCGCCTCGTCGTGCACGGCCTGATCGAAGAACCCGCCGTTGTCCACCGGAATCGGGTTGCCGGTGGCGTCCAGCCCGGCGCGGATCAGGAAGAACTCGATCTCCGGGTGCACGTAGCAGCTGAATCCGAGATCGGCCGCCTTGTTCAGCTGCCGCCGCAACACGTGCCGCGGATCCGCCCAGGACGGCGACCCGTCCGGCATGGCGATATCGCAGAACATGCGCGCGGAATGCTGATGCCCCTTGGAGGTGGACCACGGCAGCACCTGGAAGGTGGAGGGGTCCGGCTTGGCCACCATGTCCGCCTCGGACACCCGGGCAAACCCTTCGATGGCGGACCCGTCGAAGCCGATGCCCTCCTCGAAAGCCCCCTCGAGCTCGGCGGGAGCGATCGCCACCGACTTGAGATAGCCCAGTACATCGGTGAACCAGAGCCGCACGAAGCGAATGTCGCGCTCTTCGAGCGTGCGGAGGACGAATTCCTTCTGACGGTCCATGACCTGGACTGTAGGTGCGCGGAGTTAAATCCGTGTTACATGATTGGCGCGAACTTCAGCATGTAAGACCCGGACTGGGTTCTTTCAGGTCCACGAGGTAGGCGATCACCGGATCGTCGACGCACGCGACGCCCGACAACGACACCGTGTGTTGCGTGCCGCGATAGGTGATGAGCGATCCGCCCAGTTCCTTGGCCAGGTCCACGCCCGCCTGATACGGGGTGGCGGGGTCGTCGGTGGTGGAAATCACCACGGTCCTGGGCAGATCGTGAATCGAGAGGGCATGCGGGGTGGAGGTATTGGGCACGGGCCAGACCGCGCACACCTCGAGCGGCGCCGCGCCGGTGCCCTTGCCGTCGTCGAGGAACGGGGCGACGCGGCGGTATTCGGCGTCCTGGCGGGCGGCGACGGCGCGATCGGTGATCGCCGGGTCGTCGACGCAGCGGATGGCGTTGAAGGCGTCGGACTGGTTGTCGTAACTGCCGTCGGTGGCGCGCCCGTTGTAGTTGTCGGCCAGTTGCAGCAGGGTGTCGCCGCGGCCCTCGCGCAGTTCCTTCAGGCCCTGGGTGAGGCGGCCCCACATATTGTTCGAGTACAGCGTCTGTGTCACACCGGTTTTGGCGTCGAGATAGCTCAGGCCGCGCGGGTCCTTGGTCGGGACGATCTTGCCCCAGAGCGGATCCATCAGTTCGCGGTAGCGGGTGACCGATTGCGCCGGATCGGTGCCGAGCGGGCAATCGGCCTGTTTGGCGCAGTCGGCGGCGTAGGCCTCGAACACCTTCTGGAAGCTCGCGGCCTGCAGCACCGATTCCTGGACCGGATCCTGCTGCGGGTTCAGGGCGCCGTCGAGCACCAGGGCGCGCACGTTCTGCGGGAACTTCTCGGCATAGCTGTAGCCCAGGCGTGTGCCGTAGGAGTAGCCGACATAGCTGAGCTTGGGGTCACCGAGCGCGGCCCGGATGACATCCATGTCCTGCACCACTTCCGCGGTGCCGACGTGCGCGAGCAGATCCTTACCGCTGCGCTCGAGGCATTTGCTCGCGTAATCCTTGTTCTCGGCTTCCGAGGCGGCGATCCCGGCGGGCGAATTGTCCTCGGGCGCTTCGGCGCGCTCGGCGTCGTTCTCGGTGGCGGTCAGGCAGGTGATCGCGGGCAGCGAGGCGCCGATGCCGCGCGGATCGAAACCGATGCGGTCGAAGCGTTCCGCGAGCGCGGTGCCCTGGCCCTGTCCGACCATCGACAATCCGGACACCCCGGGCCCGCCCGGATTGAACAGCAGCGAACCGATCTTCTTACCGCTCGCCTTGACCCGGGAGAGGGCGATCTGCGCGGTGGCGCCGTCCGGATCGGCGTAGTCGATGGGAACCGTCACCCGGGTGCACTGCACGACCGGCGGCGCTTCACCGCCGGTGAACTCGTCGCAACTACCCCAGTCCAGCCGCTGGTCGTAGAACTTCTCCAGTCCCGCCGGAGCCGGTCCGGTCGGATTCCCGTCCACCACGGTCGAGCACGCGGCGGCCGCCATCGCCAGCACCGTCGCCAGCAGCGCGGCCCGGCCGGTTCGCATCAACGCCATGCACAGATGTTGGCATGTGAGGAATTGCATCCCCGAGCGGGGCGTCCGCGATGGCAGACTTAATCCGTCAGCAAAACCCGGGGACCCGATATGGGCCTCGAGGCCACGACGAAAGGGACGATGATGTCCGTATCCGATGCGGAAACCCCTGCTTACGGCGCTGCTCCCGCCGAGAAGAAGCCCAAGCGCAAGGTGCGCACGCACCATCTGCAGCAGATGAAGGCCGAAGGCGAGCGCTGGTCCATGCTCACCGCCTACGACTATTCGACCGCCCGACTGTTCGAAGAGGCCGGTATCCCGGTCCTGCTGGTCGGCGATTCCGCCGCCAATGTGGTGTACGGCTACGACACCACCGTCCCGATCACCGTCGACGAGCTCATTCCGCTGGTGCGCGGCGTGGTGCGCGGCGCCCCGCACGCCCTGGTGGTGGCGGATCTGCCGTTCGGCACCTACGAGTCCTCCCCCGAGCAGGCCCTGGCCACGGCCGTGCGGTTCATGAAGGAGGGCGGCGCGCACGCGGTCAAGCTGGAGGGCGGCGAGCGGGTGGCCGACACCATCGCCAAGCTGACCGCCGCCGGCATCCCGGTGATGGCGCACATCGGCTTCACCCCGCAGAGCGTGAACACCCTGGGCGGTTTCCGGGTGCAGGGCCGCGGCGACGGGGCCGAGCAGCTCATCGCCGATGCCATCGCGGTGCAGGAGGCCGGGGCCTTCTCGGTCGTGATGGAGATGGTGCCCGCCGAACTGGCCGGCCAGGTGACCCGCAAGCTGACCATTCCGACCATCGGCATCGGCGCCGGCGCGGATTGCGACGCGCAGGTGCTGGTCTGGCAGGACATGGCCGGGTACACCTCCGGCAAGACCGCCAAGTTCGTCAAGCGTTTCGCCGAGGTGGGCGCGCAATTGCGTTCCGCCGCCGCCGATTACGCGGACGAGGTGCGGCGCGGGACCTTCCCCGCCCAGGAGCACAGCTTCTGATCCGCCACACCTCTGACGAGAGTCGATAGCCGATGGCTATCGACTCTCTTTTTCTTGGCGGCCTTCACAGACCCCGGCCAGGTTTTGGTGGCAGACTCGAAGTCCAATGAGCCCGATCGACCAAAGGGATTACATGCACAGCCGTTGGATGAGCAGCCGCCGGACCCTGCGCGTGCCACTGCTGGCCGCCGCGGTGGCGGCCGTCGCGCTGACCGCCGCCTGCGGGGGGAACAACACCGGATCGTCACAGCCGCAGGGCTCTTCGACCACCGCGCCGGGCAGCAGCTCGGGCAAGCCGACCACCTCCGGCGGCGCGACCACGAGCAAGCCGAACGGCGGGCAGGTGACGGTGTCCGACGAGGCCGCCAAGAGCCTGTGCGATCTGCTGCGCCCGCAGCTCTCGGACTGGCGGGTGCAGGGCCCGACGCTGGGCAAGATCGCGCTCAACGCGACCGCGCACGAGTGGGCGCTGAAGAACGGCGGCATCAATATCCAGATGCTGGGCGACAAGGACGTGCTCGATCGCATCACCCAGGCCAACTGCTCGGACGTGCGCGATCAGGCGCTGTCGGCGCTGCAGATCCAGAGCCTGGCCCAGGGCGTGATCGGCTGATGCGAACCCTGTACCCGCCGATCGAACCTCATGAGCAGGGCGTGCTGGAGGTCGGGGACGGCCAGGGCATCTACTGGGAGGTCAGCGGTAATCCCGAGGGCAAGCCGGTGGTGTTCCTGCACGGTGGGCCGGGCGGCGGGACCGCGCCGTTCCACCGGCAGTTCTTCGATCCACAGGCGTACCGGATCGTGCTGTTCGATCAGCGCGGGTGCGGGAAGTCGGTGCCGCACATCGCCGACGGGGCGAGCCTAGAGACCAACACCACCTGGCATCTGGTGGCCGATATCGAAAGGCTGCGAAGGCATCTGGGCGTGGCGGCCTGGCAGGTGTTCGGCGGTTCCTGGGGTTCGACGCTGGCGCTGGCCTACGCGCAGACCCATCCGGAGCGGGTGACCGAACTGGTGCTGCGCGGGATTTTCCTGTTGCGGCGCAAGGAAATCGATTGGTACTACAATGGGGCCGCGGGGTTCGTGTACCCCGACGAGTGGGAGAAGTTCCTGGCGCCGGTGCCGGTGGCCGAACGCGGCGGCGACATGATCGAGATCTATCACCGGCTGCTGCACTCCCCCGATGCAAAACTCGCCACCGACGCGGCCGTCGCGTGGTCCACCTGGGAGGGCGCCACGAGTTCCCTCATGCCCCAACCGGATCGAGTCGCCGAAACCGCCGATCCGCGGTTCGCGCTGGCCTTCGCCACCATCGAGAACCACTACTTCCATAACTTCGGGTTCCTCGACGAGGGACAGCTGCTGCGCGATATCGACCGCATCGCACATATTCCCGGGGTCATCGTGCAGGGCCGCCACGACATGGTGTGCCCGGCCGTCAGCGCCTGGGATCTGCATCGGGCCTGGCCGAATTCGGAACTGCACCTGGTGCCCGATGCCGGTCACGCCGCCGCCGAACCAGGCATCACCCACCATCTGGTGGAAGCCACGGACAAGTACAGGAATTAGATGAGCACCACAGCCGGTCCCGCCCTGGTCGAAGCCCTCGCCTCCGACGTGGACCGGCTGTGTGAAGCCGAACCCGCTGTGCGCCAGGATCTTCCGGATTCGGTGCACAGCATGCGGGTCGCCACCCGGCGGCTGCGCAGCGTGCTCAAGTCCTACCGCCGGATCCTGCGGCGCAAGGCGGTCGGCGAGACCACCGACGAATTGCGCTGGCTGGCCGGGCTGCTCGGGGTGGCGCGCGATGCCGAGGTGCGGGCGGAACGGTTCGCGGCGCTGCTCGGCGAACAGGCCACCGCCTTCGACGGCGAGACCGTGCCGCTGGGCGAGAAGTCCACGCCCGAAAAGGATTTCGGCGCGGAACTGGTGGCGGCCGAGCGCCGGTTCTACGCCGGGGCACATCGCGCGGTGGTGGACGCCTTCGACAGCCGCCGTTACCACCTGATCACCGCACGACTGCACGCGCTCATCTCGGATCCGCCGCTGCGGACCGGTCATGCCGAGCAGCCCGCGGCGGACGTCTTCGCCGCGGTGCTGCGCTCGGACTTCCGGGACCTGCGGCGGCTGGTGCGCAACGAACCCGCGCCGGGCGCTCCGGACCGCATCGAGCATCTGCACGAGATCCGCAAGGCCGCAAAGCGTTTGCGTTATTCAGCGGAGGCCGCGGTGGCGGTGCTGGGCGATCCGGCCGCCCAACTGGCGCGCAACGCCAAGAAGCTACAGGGCGTGCTGGGCGATCATCGCGATGCCGTCGAAGCCCTGGAAACCCTGCGCACCCATGCCGCACACACCGACGAATCCGGTTTCCAGCGCATGTGCGATGCCGAGGAAGCCGCAGCGGCCAAAGCCCTGGAACAGTACCCGGCCGCCATCGAATTCCTCCGGCACCACCCGCTCACGGCCGCCTAGTTCAGATGCGCGCGTTCACCGTTCGGCGCCGACGTCACGTGCACCGCGGGCTCCTCCTTGTGCGCGGGCATGATCCGATCGATCCAGGCCAGCATGACCGCCGACACCACGAAGGTCAGATGGATGACGACGGGCCACAGGTAGCGGCCGCTGTGCCCGCCCGGATCGGCGTCCTGGGTGATGGCGATGAAGGACTTGAGCAGGTGGATCGAGGAGATGCCGACGATCGACATGGCCAGCTTCACCTTGATCACGTTCACGTTCACGTGCTCGAGCCATTCCGGCTGATCCGGATGCCCGTCGATGCGCAGCCGCGACACGAACGTCTCGTAGCCGCCCACGATCACCATGATCAGCAGGTTGGAGATCATGACCACGTCGATCAGGCCCAGCACCGCGAGCATGATGGTGGTCTCGGCATTGCCGTGCTCGAACAGCCCGGTCACCAGCACCCACAGCTCGCGCAGAAACTGCCAGACGTAAACCGCCTGCGCGACAATGAGTCCCAGGTACAGCGGCAGCTGCAGCCAGCGGCTCAGGAAGATGAAATAGCCGATGCCGCGCGGCTGCGCGGGTACGGCGCGGGAATGCGGAAATGCCATGGGCTCAATGAAGCACGGCGGAAATCACGCGGACATCAGCCGCGGATCACGGGCCGCCGCGCCAGGCCGTCACATATCCGGAAATGATGTCGTCCTGATCCGAAGCTGAGCGGGCCGCTGTTGAATTCGGCCCGTGCAACACGCAATGCAGAAGAAGCGCGGCGGGCCGTTCTGGACGGTCGCGCTCGTCTTGGTGACCATTGCCGGTCTGGTCGTGGCCCTGTCCACCTACTCCGTCGGCCGCTCCCGGTCCGAGACCGGCCATCTGTTCGGGAACACCGCGACCGAGGACCGGGTGGATCTGGGCATCTGGGTCGGCAAGATCGATCCGGCCACCCAGACCGCGACCGTCGAGGTGCTGGCGCAACCGCGCGGCGCGCTCGCCGACAAGTCCGGGTTCTTCACCAAGGACGCGCTCGTCTATACCTCGGCGCTCAAGGCCGATCCGATCAAAATCAAAGCGGGTGAGCCGATCTCGGCGGCCGAGGTGAAGGTGGTCGTCGAAGGCACCATCACCGACTACCCGTTCGATTCCTACCAGGCGCTGCTGGCCTTCGACGTGTACAGCGACGACCAGCGGCTCCCCGTCGCCGCCACCGTCACCAGCGGCGACACCCTGTTCGAGCTGGCGGAAAGCCCCCAGCCCGGCGTGGAGGCGGGCATCGACATCACCGTGCACGCCACCCGGTCGCTGCCCACGCTGGTGTTCGCGCTCTTCATCATGATGCTCATGCTGGGGCTGGCGCTGGCCGCCGCGACCGCCTGCTTCTATGTGCTGAAGGGCCGGCGCGGGCTGATGTTCCCGGCCTGCTCGATGATGGGCGCGCTGCTGTTCGCGCTGGTGCCGTTGCGCAATGCGGTGCCGGGGAGTCCGCCGATCGGTTCGGTCATCGACTTCGCGTCGTTCTTCCTGGCCGAGGGGATCATCTCGGCGGCGCTGGTGGGTTCGGTGGTGATCGGCTACCGGGTGGAGGTGGCCAAGGAGCGGGAGGAGGAACGCAAGAAGGCCCAGGCCGAGCTGGAGCGGCAGCAGGCGAGGCAGCATCAGCAGTACGGCGATCCGTACCGGATGCCGACGCACCGGTAGGGGCGCTAGGCGGATTCCGCGTCCGGATAGGCGAAGGTGACGGTGCGGGTCGCCGGGTCCGACACCGCCAGCACGACTTTCACGTGCTGACCTTCCGGCGGATTGCCGGTGCATTTGGCCAGTACCGGCGGATCGGCGATGAAGATCTCGGCCGGGCGGCTGCCATTGGCTTCGCGGACCACGATGGCGTCGAACCCGGTGTGCAGGCGCGGGGCGAGCACGGTCGCCTCGGTGAGGTCGATGCAGGCGCGTTCCACCTTGTTCGCGACGGCGTCGGCGCGCCGCATGGATTCGGTCACCGGGGCCAGGCCCTCGCGAACCCATTGCGGGACCGGGGCGTTCGCGCAGTGCGCCAGGCAGATCTCGGTGGCGTAGCGATCGGCCAGGCGGCGCAGCGGGGCGGTCACGTGCGCGTAGGGCGCGCCGATCCCGCTGTGCTGCACGGTGTCCGGCGCCTGACCGTTGAGGATGGTGTAGCTCGCGCCGCGCAGCAGGCCGGTGGCTTCGGACATGAGCACCAGTGCGGGCGGGGTATTGGGATCCAGGCCCGCCAGCATGCGCCCGGCGGAGACGTCGGCGGGCCAGGCCACGCCGACCGCGGCGGCCGTGCGGCGCATGGATTCGATGGCGGCGGCGGGCGGCGGCGGCATGGTGCGCAGCAGGCCGATATGCTCCTCGCCCTTGCCGTCGAGCATGATTCGCGCCGCGCACATGCCGGTGAGCAGCGACACCTGCTCGTTCCAGTCGTCGGCGGCGGTGCGCGGTTCCAGCACCAGCTGCCAGTGATCGACCCCGCCGGAACCGTTCTCGTCGCGGATCACGCTCTGCGAGGGCAGGCGCAGATTGATCGCCCCGCGCGCCAATCCGGATTCGATGCGCAGCCGCCCGAATTCGGGCAGGGCGGCAATGGAGGGATGCAGCCGCCCGGCCTCCGCGTCGGCCTGCACTCCCGCGTAATCGAGCCGCGCCCGGGAACGCACCAGGGCGCGCGTCACCGCATACGTTCGCGGTTCGGCCCGCTCATCCAATTCGATGGTCCACAATGCGGCCGGCCGATCCACTTCGGGCAGCAGGCTGGCGCGATCCTCGGACAGCACGTGCGGATGCAGCGGCACCGTACCGTCGGGAAAGTAGAAAGTCTGTCCGCGGACCAGGGATTCGCGCGCGAGTGCGCCATCGGTTCTCACGAAGGCGGCGACATCGGCGATCGCGTAATGCAACCGGAAGCCGTCGGGGGTTTTCTCCAGATGCAGCGCCTGGTCCAGATCCATGGCGCCGGGTGGATCGATGGTGACCAGCGGAATATCACGCCGATCGAGCCGAGTACCCGCGAACTCGTCCACCGCGTCGCGGGCCTCGGAGACCGCCCCGGAGGGATACTCCGGGGCGAGTCCGAATTCGGTTCGGACGGCGCCGAAATCGACCGGCGCCGAAACGATCCGCTGATGTAGTTCCACGAGTGGAAGCTACTCCTACTGCAGCGCCAGCATGGTGCCGTTCAACGTGTCGAACGGACCATAGACGGTGAAGACGACCCGGCCCTCGGGGTACTGCGACGACAACGCCGCCGCGGAATCCAGCGCCTGTCCGAACGAGGCGGCCGAGGCGTGCGGCAGACCCGCGATCGCCTGCCCGATGTGGGAATTCGCCACCCACTGGGTGTCCGCCGGGGTGAGATCGACCTGCACCCCACCCGGCAGCGGGGTCACCGAGAACGCCGAAGCGGAACCGGCACCCAGCACAACGGAAGCAGCAGCGGCGAGGAGCGCACCCGCTGCCAACTTGCGAGCAATTCGCATTTAGACGAGACCTGCTTTCCGACGATTGTTGAAGCCCTTCGCCCGTTGCCCGTGCGCAACGGAACTTTCCAACGCGCAACACTTTATGACGCCGATCACGTTCGGGGCTAGTTCCGAGTAGATCGCCAGCTCGACACGCCGTGCCGCGCCGATACACGCCAAGTGACGCGCCGCTATTGTCATCCAACCCGGCGGTCTGCGCACACCGGGACGCGAGCGGTGTCGGTCACGCCGCCCGGAATGGCGATAGCTGCTGGTACTTCGGTGATGCGCGACGGCTATCGATCGCGCAGGCCGCCCGGGAGCGCGGCGGACAGGAATTTGAGCAGATAGGCGATGGCGAAAAGCACCAGTACCGCCAGGGGCTGGATCAGCAGGGACATCGTCCCGTCCTCATCTTTCGTCGGACTGTTCTTCTTCGGGGGGCGCGGCGGCGGCGCCGGCGTCGCGCGGATGGTCCAGGAAACGCAGTAGTTCCACCGGGAACGGCAGCACCAGCGTCGAATTCTTTTCCGCCGCAACCTGGACCACGGTTTCCAGGAAGCGCAATTGCAGCGCGGCCGGCGCTTCGGCCATGCGCGCGCCCGCTTCGGCGAGCTTCTCCGAGGCCTGGAGTTCGCCTTCGGCGGAGATGACGCGGGCGCGGCGTTCGCGTTCGGCTTCGGCCTGGCGCGACATGGAGCGCTTCATCGAATCCGGCAGCGCCACATCCTTGATCTCCACCCGGTCGATGTGCACGCCCCAGCCGAGTGCGGGGCTGTCGATCATCAATTCCAGGCCCTTGTTGAGCTGTTCGCGATTGGAGAGCAGATCGTCGAGTTCGCTCTTGCCGATGACGGAGCGCAACGAGGTCTGCGCGACCTGACCGACGGCGAACAGATAGTTCTCCACCTCCACCACGGCGCGCACCGGATCGATCACCCGGAAATACACCACGGCGTCCACCCGGACGGTCACATTGTCGCGGGTGATGCCTTCCTGCGCGGGCACCGGCATGGTGACGACCTGCATGGAGACTTTCTCCATCCGGTCCACGCCGGGAATCAGCATGCGCAGTCCCGGATCGCGCACGGCGCGCACCCGGCCGAGCCGGAATACCAGTCCGCGTTCGTATTGGGCGACCACCCGAATCGAAGCCAATGTCACCACGGCGGCCGTGACGACGAGAACCGCCAGTACGGCGAGAAGGGCAAACAGAACGTCCATTGTTCGCTCCGCGAATATGCTGCGGTGCCACGGACATCCGTCCATGACCGATATCCATTCTGGCACCGCGGCACCCCCCGTGGACAGGGGGCGGACGAGTCGGTCTGTAAGCCGGATCCTGTCCCCGGCCTTCCGGCCGGGTGACGGTCATCCATCTGGACACACCGTTGCCGGGTGCCTCGAGCAGTCCACCCGCAGGCTCGGGCGAGCAGCCCTCGAACGCCTGCGCAGCCGCACTCTCGCGAGTGCGGCCTTCGACCTTGCTCCGGGCGGGGTTTACCTAGCCGCGCCGGTCACCCGGCGCGCTGGTGCGCTCTTACCGCACCGTTTCACCCTTACCCACACATGGCGTGTGGGCGGTTTGTTTTCTGTGGCACTGTCCCGCGGGTCGCCCCGGGTTGCCGTTAGCAACCGCCCTGCTCTACGGAGTCCGGACTTTCCTCGGCGACGGGCAGCGGCACAGCCGTACCCGTTCCCATCGCCGCGACCGCCCGACCGACTCGTCCGCGGCCACCAAGGTACCGTAATGGGCCATGGAGCGTGTCGAGGTGGGGTTCTCTTCGGGTGGCGAGCAGTGCGCGGGCTGGCTGTATCTCCCGGATGGACCGGCTCGCCCGCGGCCGTTGGTGGTCATGGGGCACGGGCTGGGGGCGGACCGGGAAATGGGGTTGGATCGCTATGCGCGGCGCTTCGCGGCGGCGGGCATGGCGGCGCTGGTCTTCGACTACCGGCATTTCGGGGCCAGTACGGGTGAACCCCGGCAGTTGATCCATATCGGGCGGCAGCGCGAGGACTGGCATGCCGCGATCGCGTACGCGCGCACCGTGCGGGGCATCGACGCCACTCGAATCGCACTGTGGGGCAGTTCGTTCGGCGGCGGGCACGTGCTGTCGGTGGCGCCGGACGATCACTACATCGCCGCGGTGGTGGCGCAGTGCCCGTTCACCAGCGGGTGGTCCTCGGCCATGGCGAAGGGGCCGATCAGCCTCACCAAGACCGGGGCTATCGCCTTGACCGACAAGGTGTTCGGGTCGCTGTTCGGGCGGCCGATCCAGGCGCGGCTGGCGGGTAAGAAGCACTCCGCCGCGTTGATGAGCGCCGCCGACGTGCCCGACGGATTCGGCCGTCTCGCAGAGGAATCCAGCCAGTATCGGCCGAAAGTGCCTGCCCGCATCGGGTTGTCGGCGCTGTTCGACTCCCCCGCCCGCCGCGTCAAGGACATCAAAGCGCCGGTGTTCTACGCCGTCTGCGATCAGGACTCGGTCGCGCCCGCCGGCCCCACACTGAAGGCCGCCGAGCGCACCAAGCACGCGACGGTGCGCCGCTACCCGATCGGGCATTTCGACATCTACTTCGACGACTGGTTCGAGAAAGCCGTCTACGACCAGATCGAGTTCCTCACCGCAACTCTGCGGCCCTGAGGATCACAGGTACGAGGTGTCGTTGACCAAGCGCACCGAAGATCCGCCGTCCGGATAGAACTCGGCGATGGACAGCGACGCCAGATCCAGGTGCAGGCGGTACAGCAGCGACGGGCCGACACCCAGGGCGAGCTGCAGCAGCGTCTTGATCGGCGTCACATGGCTCACCACAAGCACATTCGCGCCGGGGTACAGCGCCACCAGATCGCGCCGTACGCCTTCGATCCGCTCCCGCACCTGATCGAAGCTCTCCCCACCCGGCGCGGGCAGCGACGGATCGCCCAGCCATCGCGAATGCAGCTCCGGATCCCGCTGCTGCGCCTCGGCGAACGTAAGCCCTTCCCACGCACCGAAATCCGTCTCGATCAGCCCGTCGAGCACCCGCACCGGCACTCCCAGCGCCCGCCCGGCCGCCTCCGCCGTCTCCCGCGCCCGCCCCAGCGGCGAGCACACGATCGCCGCGATATCCCCCTTGGCCGCAAGGTTTTCCGCCGCCCGCGCCGCCTGCTGCCGCCCGAGCTCGGTCAACGGCGGATTCCCGCGCCCCGAATACCGCCGCTGCACCGACAGTTCCGTCTGCCCGTGGCGGAGCAGCAGCAGTCGCGTCGGCCGCCCGATCGCCCCGGTCCAGCCGGGCGCGGCAGTGGCGGACACGGCCGCACCCCGGCCTTCGGTGGCAACGGGATTCGAGGTGGCCGCGCCGACCACCGGATCCTCGCTCGGCAGTGATGACGCCGACGCACCCGCCGCGCCGGCCGACTGCCCATACAGACTGTCATCCCGCGACATCGCACCGGCCGAGGTGGTCTCGGCGCGGACGGCGTCGTCCCGCGTCGTCGTACCGGCCGGGGCGGGCGACTCCGCGCGCAGGGCGTCGCGGACCTCCCCGACCACTCCGGCATCGTCCATCGCTTCGTTGGCCAGCTTGTCGGCGTGCGAATTCTGTTTGCGCGGAATCCATTCGAAGGTGACGCGGTCGAAGCCGGCGACCAGCTGCCGGGCGCGTTCGGCCAGCGGGATCATGGCCGGGTGTTTGACCTGCCAGCGGCCGGACATCTGCTCGACGACCAGTTTGGAGTCCATGCGGGCCGCGACTTCGCGGGCGCCGAGTTCGGCGGCGGCTTCCAAACCCGCGATCAGGCCGCGGTATTCGGCGACATTGTTGGTGGCGACGCCGAGGAATTCCTTGCGTTCGGCCAGCACCGCGAGCCGTCCGGCATCCCACACCACCGCGCCGTACCCGGCGGGCCCCGGATTGCCGCGCGATCCGCCGTCGGCTTCGACGATCACCTTGTCCACCGCAGTTACCCTCCAGACATGGAAAACGGCCCGCGGTCGCGGGCCGTCGATTTCCGGCAATGCCCGCTCAGCGCGCGGGCGGCACTCAGAGCCCCGACTGCTTGGTGCGCACCAGGATCGCGCTGCATTCGGGGCAGCGCACCACCACGTCGGGCGCGGTCTGGGTGATGCGGGAGATCTCCCCGCGATCGAGTTCGATACGGCAGGCGCCGCAGCGGCGCGCCTGCAACAGCGCCGCGCCCACACCGTAATTGGTGCGCTGCTTGTCGTAGGTGGCGAGCAGGTCGGCCGGGAACAGGCGGGTCAGCGCCTCCCGGTCCGAGACGCAACGCTGCTGTGCCACATCGAGATCGGCGACCGCGGCGTCGCGACGCCGCTCGGCATCCACCAGATCGGTTTCCGCGCGGTCGAGGTTCGCGCCCGCGTGATCGTGGTCGGCGGCCGCGGCCTCGCGCCGCTCCATCACCTCGATCAGATCGTCTTCCAGCACCTTGCGGCGGCGCTCCAGGCTGGCCAGTTCGTGCTGCAGCTCCGAGAGCTGCTTGGCGTTGACCGTGCCGGCGGTGAGCAGGCCGCGGTCGCGCTCCTCGCGCTTGCGCACCGCGTCGATCTCGCCTTCCAGCTTGCGGATATCGCGATCCAGATCGTCGATCAGGATCTCGACCTTGACCGCGGCGTCCTTGCGCGTGGTCCGCTCCGCCTCCAGGTCCGTCACCTGCTGCTGCTCCGGCAGCACCTTCCGGCGATGCTCGATCCGCGTCAACTCGGCGTCGACAGCGGCGAGGTCGAGCAGCTTGGCCTGGATCGATGGTTCGGCATTCAACGCGGAAGGTCTCCTGGACGCTATGGACGGTTCAAGACTCCCACCGTACCCGCCTCCGCGCCCCCGATTACCCAACCCCGGCACAACCAGCGGTTTTACTCACAATCCCGCCCCCGGCCGCCGAATTTCCCGGGCTTTCCCCCGCCGCCGTATGGGATGGTCGGACCATGGCTGAACATGTCTACGAGATCTCGGTCACCTGGTCCGGCGCGACCACCGGCTATCGCGACTACTCCCGCAACCACCTGCTGCTGACCGCGGGCCCACCCCCCATCGAAGCCAGCGCCGACCCGGTGGTCGGCCGCGGCGACGGCACCCGCTGGAACCCCGAACAGCTCCTGGTCGCCTCCCTCGCCGACTGCCACATGCTCTGGTACCTGCACCTGTGCGTCGACGCGGGCGTAGTGGTCACCGACTACCGCGACGACGCGGTGGGCGTCATGGACAACATCCGCTTCCAGCACGTCACCCTCCGCCCACGAGTGACGGTCACCGAGCCGAGCATGGTCGCCCCCGCCGAGCAACTGCACGCCGAAGCACACAAGAAGTGCTTCATCGCCAACTCCGTCAACTTCCCGGTCGGTCACGAGCCGGTGATCGTGGTCGGCTAGGGGTGGTGGCCTTTTGCTCCACTTTCCTGCGAATTCGTCGGTTTTCTGCCGAATCCTGCCGATAGTGGAGCAAAAAGCTCATCAACAGTCCGCGGCGCCGATCGTCCACGGGTCGGTACGCAGCGCGGACACGCGCGTGTCGATGCCGGGGAGGGCGGCGCGTACCACCCCTTCCGCCTGTGCGCACCAAGGGAATTCGGTGGCCCAGTGGGCGGCGTCGATCAAGGCGGGGCCGCCGGCGCGGAGGTGTTCGTCGGCGGGGTGATGGCGCAGGTCGGAGGTGACATAGGCGTCGACGCCCAGGCGGGCGACCTTGCCGAGGTAGGAGTCGCCGGCGCCGCCGCAGACCGCGACGGTTTGGATGATGCGGTCGGGGTCGCCTGCCGCGCGGACGCCCCAGGTGGTGGTGGGGAGGCCCTTGCGGACTCGGGCGGTGAACTCGCGCAAGGTTTCCGGGGCGGGGAGTTCGCCGACGCGGCCGATGCCGAGGGTGGAGGGCAGTGGGGCGGGTTCGGTGACGTGGTAGGCGGGGACCTCGTAGGGGTGGGAGTCGCGCAGGGCGGTCAGGACCGCGGCGCGGCGGGACGGCGGGGCGACCAGTTCGATGCGGTCTTCGTCGAGTTGCCGCAGTTCGCCGACGGTGCCGAGGGCCGGGTTCGAGCCGTCCAGGGGGCGGTATTGCCCGGTGCCGGATACCTGCCACGAGCTGTCGGAGTAATTGGCGGCCGATCCGGCGCCGGCGGCGAACAGCGCGGTCAGCACGGTCTCGGTGTGGGTGCGTGGCACCAGCACCACCCAATTGTCCAGCGCGGCCAGGGGTTTGGGGTCCAGGGGGCCGGTGACCGTCAGGCCGATGGCGTGCGCGAGCGCGTCGGAGACGCCGGGGTCGGCGGAGTCGGCATTGGTGTGTGCGGTGAACAGCGCGCACCCGGACCGGATCAGCTTGTGCAGCAGCGCACCCTTGGGCGTGGACGCCGCCACGGTATCGACCCCGCGCAGCAGCAGCGGATGATGCACCACCAATGCCTGTGCGCCCCAAGCGATCGCCTCGTCCACCACGGCGGGCGTGGCATCGACCGCGAACAGCACCTTCGACACCGCGTCACCCGGATCGCCGGCCACCAGGCCGACCGAATCCCACGACTCGGCCAGCCGCGGCGGATACGCCGCATCCAGCGCCGAGATCAGTTCCGCCAACCGCACCGTCACCGAGCCTCCTCCACACCGTGTCGACGGCACCGCTCCCGATGCCCTGCCAACCCCGCCCCGCTGCCGCCGGACGAGCTCGGGTCCCGCTTCCGGAACCCCGTTCGCACCTATCCCGATGCCCTGCCGTAATCGTCGCCGTCCCACTGCCGCCGGACGAGCTCGGGTCCCGCATGCGGAACCTCGTTCACACCTATCGCGATGCCCTGTCGTAATCGTCGCAGTCCCGTTCCTGGTGGACGGTCTCAGGTTCCGCTGCCGGAACCCGTGCGCACCTTCTCATAATCCGACTTCCCGGATCGCGGCGACGAGCAGGTCCACCCGGGCGGGTTCCCGTACCGCCAGCCGCAGGTGACCCGGGTCCGCGCCGGGGAAGGTGTCCCCGCGCCGTACCGCGATCCCTTTGTCCGCGAGTCGCTTCCGCAGCAGTTCGGCATCGGGAACCCGGATCCACAGGTACGGTCCCGCCGCCGGTTCGTGCACCTCGATACCGAGTTCCCGCAGCCGTGGAATCATCGCATCCCGGTGCGCGGCAATGACTTCCGCCTTGCGCTGCGCCTCGGCCACCGCCCGCGGCTCGGCCGTGGCCGCGATCGCCTCCAATTGCAGCGTGCTCAAAGGCCAGTGCGGCCGCCCGTGATTCAACCGCGCCAGCACCTCCGGCGCGCCCAGCGCATACCCGCACCGCAGCCCGGCCAGCGCCCAGGTCTTGGTGAGGCTCCGGAACACCAGCAGATCCTCGAAGTCCTTGCCGGCCAACGTCTCCGGCTCCCCCACCACGGCATCGGTGAACGCCTCGTCCACCACCACCAGCCGCCCCGGCCGCCGCAAAGCCAGCAGCGACTCCGCCGGATGCAGCACCGACGTCGGATTGGTCGGATTCCCCACCACCACCAGGTCCGCATCCTCCGGCACCAGCCCGGCATCCAGCAGATACGGCGGCTCCAGCACCACCCGCGCCACCGGCACCCCGCCCTCCCGCAAGGCCAGCTCCGGTTCGGTGAACGACGGATGGATCACCGCCGCCAGCTTCGCCCCCAGCCTTGGCAACATGGCGAACCCTTCGGCCACCCCCGCCAGCAACAGCACTTCCTCGGCCCGCCGCCCGTGCCGCGCAGCCACCAGCTCGCGAACCGCCAGTTCCTCCCCCGCATCCGGGTACCGCCCCAAATCCCCCAGCCGCCGTGCGAGCCGCTCCCGCAACCACTCCGGCGGCGCATCCCCCTGCACGTTCACCGCGAAATCGACCATCCCGGGCCGCGCCTCCGCGTCCCCGTGATGCCGCAACCGCTCCCGGTCGACGACCGAACTCACACCCTCGATCTCACTATCGCCCGCACTAGATACGGCGGCGGCCTCGTCGTCCATGCCGGACCAATGACGATCGTTCGCGGCGGCGACGGACCGGAGGCCGGGATCCCCCGTCACTCCGGCAGTCCGGGCCGCCGGCGTCCCGTTGTGGCCGGGCATCTCGGCTCGGGCGAGTCCGTCGTCCGCCAGGTCGCCGGTGACCTCGCCCCGGCCCGCGGCCTCGGGAGACCTGCCGTCGAAGGCGACCGCGGCGACCCCCGATTGCGGGCGGACGCCCGCAACGCCGACACGGTCGGTCGGCATACCGAGGCCGCTGTCCGCTGCGGGCACGGGTGCACCGGCGGCGGGTTCGGGGTGGTGGGCGGTGTCCTGCGGCACAGCAGAACACCCTACGTGGCCGGGTTCGGGGGGCACCGGACAGAATGGCTGTCGTGGGCGAGCTGCATGTGACATTCATCTGCACGGGCAATATCTGTCGATCCCCGATGGCCGAGAAGATCTTCGCGGCGGAGCTGGAGCGCGCGGGGCTGGCGGATCGGGTGCGGGTGAGCAGTGCCGGGACCGGTGGCTGGCATGTCGGTGACGAGGCCGATCCGCGCACGACGCGGGAATTGCGGGAGCACGGGTATCCGATCGGGCATACCGCGGCGGTGGTCGGGGACGATCATTTGAGCGCGGATCTGCTGGTCGCCTTGGACGCGGGGCATGAGCGCGAGCTGGCCGAACTGGGGGTGCCTTCGGAGCGGCGGATGCTGCTGCGGGATTTCGATCCGCACGCGGACAGCATCAGCGTGCCGGACCCGTACTACGGGGATCAGTCGGATTTCGTGCTGGTGCGGGAGCAGATCGAGGCGGCGGTGCCGGGGCTGCTGAATTGGGTGCGGGAGCAGCTCGGCGAACCGGCCGAGGGCGATCGGGCATGACCGGCGCGAAATCGTCGCTGCCGCGCCGCCTGACCTTCCTGCTGCGGCCGAGCTGGATCATTCTGGCGGTCATCGTGGCCGGGTTCGCGTACCTGTGTTTCTCGGTGCTCGCGCCGTGGCAGCTCAACAAGAACACCAGCACCTCCGAACGCAATCAGCGCATCTCGGATTCGGTCGATGCCGCCCCCGTCGACGTCACCAGCATGTTCGGCCAGTCCGGCAAGGACACCGAATGGCGGCGGGTGACGGCGAACGGTGCGTATCTGCCCGATTCGACGGTGCTGGTCCGGCTGCGTCATCTGGATTCCGCGCCCGCCTACACCGTGCTCGCGGCCTTCCGGCTCGACGACGGGCGCACCGTGCTGGTGGATCGCGGTCAGATCGCCGCGGTGAACGGCACTCGCCCGCCGGTCATTCCCGCACCGCCGACCGGACCGCAGCACCTGGAAGCCCGGGTGCGCGCCTCGGAGGGCATCGTCGAATCCAAGCCGCCGGTGACCGAAGACGGCTACCGCCAGGTCTATTCGATCGACACCGTCCAGGAATCCACGGTCCTGGACGTCCCGCTCACGCCGATTCCCACGAATGCGCGCGGCGGTTATCTCCAGCTCGCCGAGCAGCAGCCCGGCGTCTTCACCCCCGACCCTCTGCCTCAGCTCGACGCCGGTCCTTACCTGTCCTACGGCCTGCAATGGCTGGCCTTCGGCATCATGGCTCCGCTCGGTCTCGGCTACTTCGTGTACGCCGAGATCCGGGCCCGCCGCCGGGAACGCGCCGAAACCGCACCCGCCGAACCGAATCCGCCGGTGACCGAATCCCGGGCAACGGAATCCACCACCGAGCCCGCAACCACCGAGCACACCGACGATTCCCCGGCGACCGAACAACCGCCCGCCGAACCGCAGCCTCCGCAACCCAAGCCGGTCTCCAACGAGGCCCGCCTCGCCGACCGCTACGGCGGCACCCGCCGCTGAGCACCGGGTGCCGGGCGGCCCGGGCTCGGTGGCTAACCTCGCGAGGTGGGTAAGAAGACTGCTGCCGCCGCCGGGGTGCTGCTCGGATTCGCGATGGACCGGGTACTCGGCGATCCGCGCCGCGGGCATCCGGTGGCCGGGTTCGGTTCGGCGGCAATGGCGGTCGAGCAGGTCACCTATCGGGACGCCCGGACCGCCGGCATCGTGCACGAGGTGGTGCTGGTCGGAGCGATCGCCGGGCTGGGAGCCGGGCTCGCGGGCAGTGTGGGCGCGACCGGATCGAGCGGGACGCGAAGTGGGTTCGCACGCTGGGCGGCCGAAGCGGGGCTGACCGCGCTGGCCACCTGGACGGTGCTGGGCGGTACCACCCTCGCCGAAACCGGGCGCGCCATGGCGGATCGCCTCGAGTCCGGCGATATCGACGGCGCGCGAGAGTTGCTGCCGTCCCTGTGCGGTCGCGACCCCGCGGTCCTGGATGCCGACGGACTGGCCCGCGCCGCCCTGGAATCGATCGCCGAGAACACCTCGGATGCGACTGTGGCCCCGCTGTTCTGGGGCGCGGTCGCCGGTGTCCCCGGCCTGCTGGGCTATCGCGCGGTCAACACTCTCGACGCCATGGTCGGCTACCGCAACGAGCGCTACGAGAATTTCGGCTGGGCCGCCGCCCGCACCGACGACGTGGCCAATCTGGCTCCGGCTCGCATCGCGGGCACGTTCACGACCCTGCTCGCTCCACTGGTCGGCGGCCGTCCCGCTGCGGCCTGGCGCGCGTGGCGACGCGACGCCGGGAAGCATCCCAGCCCGAATGCCGGTGTGGCGGAAGCCTCCATGGCCGGAGCGCTCGGCGTCACCCTCGGCGGTCGCACGCAATACCGCCACGGCACGGAACTCCGGCCCACCCTCGGCGACGGCCCTGCGCCGAAGGTGCCGGATCTGCGCCGCGCCGTACGTCTCTCCGAAGCGGTCCAACTGGCCTCAGCGCTGACCGCCGCGCTGGCCTTGGCGCTGCGCTCCTGATCCGAGCCCGGGTTCGCAACCACCCGCAACTGATCTTGAAACCATCCCTCCTGTCACCCCTGACCAGCCGAATGTCACAGTTGTCCGAACGGTTTCGTCGTTTCGGTGACCAGCCGGAATGGGCGAGTGGGAACGAACTGTGAGGCGAGAATGAGCGACGAACGGCATGGCGTGCCTGATCAGGCCGAGTTGGCGCGGCAGTTCGAGGAGCACCGCGTATACCTGCGGCGGGTCGCGTACAGCACGCTCGGCAGCCTCAGCGATGCCGACGACGTGGTGCAGGAAGCCTGGCTGCGCCTGCAGCGGTATTACGAGACCAGTCCGGAGGGCGCGGGCATCGAGAACCTGCGCGCCTGGCTGACCACGGTCACCGGCCGGCTGGCCCTCGATCATCTGGGCTCGGCGCGAGCGCGGCGCGAACAGTACGTGGGCGAATGGCTCCCCGAACCCGAAATCACCAATTGGGACGATCCGGCCGACCGCGTCACCCAGGACGAGCGCGTCACCACCGCCCTGCTGGTGGTGCTGGAATCCCTGTCCCCCGCCGAGCGCACCGCCTTCGTGCTCCAGGACGTGTTCGGCATGACCGGCCCCGAGGTCGCCGAGGTGGTGGGGCGCACCCCGGCCGCGGTGCGGCAGTTGGCTTCCCGCGCCCGCAAGCACGTCGAGCAGGGCACCCCGCGCTTCCCGGCCAGCCCGGACGAGCACGAGAAGGTGGTGTCGGCGTTCGCGCTGGCCTGGCGTTCCGGCGATCTGAGCGCGCTGCTCGGCGTGCTCGACGCCGAGGTCACCTTCACCGCCGACGGCGGCGGCAAGGTCAATGCCTTCCGCATCCCGCTGCACGGCGCGGACACGGTGGCGGCCACACTGCTCGGTTTCCTGCGGCACGCCGCGGAGATCGGCGGGGCCTGGGGCCGTTCGGTCATGGTCAACGGCCGCCCCGGCCTGGTGGTGTTCGACGGTCAGCACACGGGCGTGTTCTCGTTCACCATCGACGAGGGCCGGATCACCAATATCGATGTGGTGCGCAACCCCGACAAGCTGCGCAATCTGCCGACCGACGGCGGGCCGGACTGGGCGCTGGGCGAATCGGAGAACTGAACGGAAGAAAAGGGCCCGCAATCGGATTCCGATTGCGGGCCCTTTCCGCAACCGAACCTCAGGACGCGGTGCCGTGCAGCATGCGCAGACCGTGCGCGGCCGCGACCTCCGGCGAGTACAGCTCCCCCGCATCCGCGGTAAGTCCTTGCGCCAGGCCGTGATCCGCGTCGCAGGCGGCCCGCCAGCCCAGATCGGCGATGGCCCGCACATACGGCAGCGTGGCATTGGTGAGCGCGACGGTCGAGGTGTGCGGCACCGCGCCCGGCATGTTCGCCACGCAATAGAACACCGAATCCGCCACCCGGAAGGTGGGTTTCGCGTGCGTGGTGGGATGCGAACTCTCGAAGCACCCGCCCTGATCGATGGCGATGTCCACCAGCACCGATCCCGGCCGCATCCCCGCGACCAGGCTGTCGGGCACCAGTTTCGGCGCCCGCGCCCCGGGCACCAGCACCGACCCGATCACCAGATCCGCTGCCAGCACCGATTTCTCGACCTCGTGCGCATTGGACCCGACGGTGTCCACGCGCCCGCCGAACCGGGCGTCGAGCTCCCGCAGCCGCGCGAGATTGGTGTCCAGCACGGTGACCCGCGCCCCCATCCCGAGCGCCACGGTGGCCGCACTGCTGCCCGCCACCCCGCCGCCGAGCACCACCACATCGGCGGGCCGCACCCCGGGCACCCCGCCCAGCAGCACGCCTTCCCCGCCCTGCGGCGACATCAGGTGATAGGCCCCCACCTGAGACCCGAGCTTCCCCGCCACTTCACTCATCGGCGCGAGCAATGGCAAGGACCCGTCCCGCCCCCGCACCGTCTCGTACGCGATGGCCGTGATCCCCGACCGCAGCACCGCCTCGGTGCACTCCCGCGACGCCGCCAGATGCAGGAACGTGAACAGCGTCTGCCCGGCCCGCATGCGCGGATATTCCACGGCGACAGGTTCTTTCACCTTCAATACCAGTTCCGCCGCCGCCCACACCTCGTCGGCGCTCCCCATCGGCCGCGCCCCGGCGGCCAGGTACTCCTGATCCCCGAACCCGGACCCGGCCCCCGCCCCGGCTTCGATCAGCACCTCGTGACCGTGCCGCACCAGCTCCCCGGCTCCCGCCGGCGTCAGCGCGACCCGAAACTCCTGCTCCTTGACCTCCCGTGGCACCCCAATTCTCATACCCGCCATAGTCACCCACCCCGCCCCGCGCGGCCGCCATCGCCACACCCCTCGAACGGCCGGAAACCGGTGGAGATATCGCCCGGGTGGGCGTCTCCACCGGTTTCCGGTGCGCTCGGAGCCGGGCTCAGGAAGCCGCCAGCACCAGGGCTTCGCCCGGGGTCGGGATGCGGAGTACGGCTGCGCGACCGGCGTATTCGAAATTGCGGGTCAGGTAGTCGAGGTTCTCGGAGAAGTGCGCCCAGCCCTCGGCGTGCACGGGGACGATGAGCGCGTCGCCCAGGGCCTGCGAGGCCTTGACCGCGGTGCGGCCGTTCAGGGTCACGTCGGTGTCGCCGTAGCGGCCCGGGTTCGCCGCGCCGACATTCAGGATGGCGATATCGATGCGGCCGATGCGCTCGGCGATCTGCTCGACCAGTTCGACCGAGGCGTTGTCGCCGGAGACGTAGACGGTGGGCAGGCCGTCGGCGGTGAGCACGAACCCGGTGACCACGCCGGACACCGCTTCCGCGCCTTCCGGCCCGTGCAGGGCGGGCACGCCGGTGACGGTGACGTCGCCGATCACCACCGATTCCCAGTTCCGCAGTCCGGTAACGCCTTCCACGCGGGCGGCGGCGTCGGGGGTGGACAGCACCGTGTCCACACCGGTCAGGAACGCCCGCCCGGAGGTATCCAGATTGTCGGGGTGCTGATCGTGCGACAGCAGCACCACGTCCACCGCGCCGATCCGGTCCGCGGGCACGGCGGGCCCGGTCAGCTTGTGCAGGGTGAGCACACCCAGGTCGTAATCGCCCGGCTCGTCGAACGTGGGATCGGTCAGCCAGGTCAGGTTGCCGTATTCGAAGCGCACCGTGGGTCCGCCGATGTGCAGGAGCTCGATGGTGGCGGGGGCTGTGGTCTCGATCGTGTTCGTCATGAGAGGAAGCTTGCCCCCGCAAGATCATCGGCAACAGTGGCCCGAAGGCCGGGCTTCGATAAAATCGGGCCATGCATGAAGTGGCGGTGCTGGCGTTCGATCGGATCAGCCCATTCCACCTGTCGGTGCCGACCCTGGTGTTCGGGCGGATCGGCGCGGGGGCGGGCGACCGCACGCCGTATCGCGTGCGCGTCTGCGCCGAACAGCCCGGAATCCTATCCACCCCAGCCGGTTTCGACATCGTCGTGCAGCACGGGCTGGAGGCGGTGGAGAACGCCGAGACGGTGGTCGTGCCCAGCTGGGAGCGGCACCGGCCGCTCCCCGACCCGGTCCGCGACGCGCTGCGGGTCGCGCACGAACGCGGCGCGCGCATCGTCGGCCTGTGCCTGGGCGCGTGGGCGATCGCCGCCAGCGGCCTGGCCGACGGGCGCGAGATCACCACGCACTGGTCGGCCGCACCGGAATTGGCCCGCGCCTTCCCCGATGTCATGGTCCGCGCCGACTCGCTGTGGACCGACCACGGCGATCTCATCACCTCCGCGGGCGTGGCCGCCGCCCTGGACTGCTGCCTGCATCTGATCCGCACCGACCACGGCAGCCGCACCGCCACCGAGCTGGCCCGCGATCTGGTGCTGGCCCCGCACCGCAGCGGCTCGCAAGCCCAGTACATCCCGGTCGCGGTCCCGGAGGCCCTGGACGACGACCCCATCGAGCACGCGATGGTCTGGGCGCGAACCCATCTCGACACCTCCGTCGATCTCGACACCTGGGCCCGCACCGCGCTCATGTCCCGCCGCACCTTCACCCGCCGCTTCCGCGAACGCACCGGTTCCAGTCCGCAGCAGTGGCTGCTGCACCAGCGCGTGGACCGCGCCCGCCTGCTGCTGGAATCCACCGACGACACCATGGAACGCGTCGCCTCGGAAGCCGGCCTGGGCACCGCCGTGAACTTGCGCCACCACTTCCACCGCCTGCTCGGCACCACCCCCGCCGCCCATCGCGCCCTCTTCCGCAGGGCCGCCTAGGCGGCCGTCACCCCGCCCACTAGGTTCTCGATCATGAGGATTCAGCTGGGCGAGCACGCGCCGCAGATCGACGAGAGCGCGTGGATCGCGCCGAACGCCACCATCATCGGCCGGGTGCGCCTGGAAGCCGAAGTGAGCATTTGGTATTCGGCGGTGCTGCGCGGCGATATCGAGGACATCAGCGTCGGCGCGCGCTCCAATATCCAGGACGGCTGCGTGCTGCACGCCGATCCGGGCTTCCCGCTCACCGTCGGCTCCGGAGTCTCGGTGGGCCACAATGCGATCCTGCACGGCTGCACCGTCGGCGACGATGTGCTGGTCGGCATGGGCGCCACCGTGCTCAACGGCGCGGTGATCGGCGCGGGCAGCCTGATCGCCGCCAATGCCCTGATTCCCGAAGGCGCGCAGATCCCGCCCGGTTCGCTGGTGGCGGGCGTCCCCGGCAAGGTGCGGCGCGAACTGAGCGAGGCCGAATTGGACCGCATCAAGCTGAATGCCGCGGTGTACCTGCACAACACGAGCCTGCACCGCCAGGGTCAAGAGGCGTGACTGACGGGGGTGCGTGAGATATCCCACACTGAACAAGCGACCATATAAGGCACTGCTAACATCGCCAGCAGCGTTCCCGGCGGCCCGGGCATTGCCGCCGCCGCCGCGGTGCGCGCACGGGGCTAGCAGGAGGTTTATCCGGTGTCGTACGAGCTCGACGGTATGCACCGACGGCGGATCAGCGTGGCCGATATCGCGGCCCAGCCGGGGGGCATCGAGGCGCTGCAACGCCGGGTCCACGAACTGCGTTCCAATGGAATCGATTTCGCGGCCAATGCCATCGAACGCGAGATGGCCGCACTCGATGTCCACTGACCACACCCGATGTCCAATGACTGGACAGTAGCTTCGCGCCGGGCCCGCGCCGGTAGCAAACTCGATGCGATAATGCGGCTTCATCACCGCAATGTCGCGGGTTGCCAACCGATCCGACTGGAGACTCGATGCCCTCGGTGCCCACCATCCTGCAGCGCATTCTGGAGAAGCCGCGGGCCGAAGGCGAACAGCTCCTGGAGAGCGCGCTGTCGGCCTTCCTCGACTTCGGGATCAAGCGGACCAGTATGGGGGAGATCGCCCGGCGCGCGGGCATCAGCCCGGCCACGCTCTACCGCCGTTTCGAATCCAAGAACGAACTCGTGGAGGCGGTCGGCGTGCGCGAGGCGCAGCTGTTCGTCGCCGAGATCGATCAGCGGGTGACGCTCGCGGCCGGCGACGGGATGTCGCGGGACGAGCAACTGGTGGAGATCTTCGTCGCCTTCATCACGCTGCTGGCCAATAATCAACTGCTGCAGCGCCTGCTGCGCACCGAGCCCGAGACGGTGCTGCCCCGGCTCACCACCGAGGCCGGGCCGGTGATCGCGGTGGGCCGCACCTATCTGGCCGAGAAGCTACGCGCGGTGCAGGCCGCCGGCGACGGCCGGGATTTCGACGCCGATCTGGTGGCGGAAGTGCTGGCCCGGCTGGGGCATTCACTCGCGCTCACCCCGGAGGGGTTGATTCCCTTGGTGGACGAACAGGCCGCGCGCGAATTCGCCCGCCGCACGGTGCTTCCTATGATCGGGATCCAGCCGGTCTAGTTCCGCGCCCGGCGCAGCGTTTCATGATCGGCGCGTCGACCAGGTGGTAGATGAGCGCGGCCGCGGCGACCGAGGCGAGCAGGCTCAGGGCGGCGAAGCCCGCCCAGCCCGCGAAGCCGAAGCGCTTGCCGCCGATCAGGGTTCGGGTGATGATCACCATCACCGGGTACTGGATCAGGTAGAAGGCGTAGGAGATATTGCCCAGCCAGACCATGCGCGGATGGGCGTTCAAGCCCCGGATGCCGCGCAGATCCCGCACCGCGAGCGTGGCCACCACCGCGGTCATGGGCGCGACCAGCAGCGCCGACATCTTGTAGTTCACCGGCACCACGAAGGTCGCGGCGTAGGCCAGGCCGAGGGCCAGCAGCGGCGGCGCGAGACGCGTACTGCGCCAGCGCTCTTCGAGCACCATGCGCGCGGCCAGCACGCCGAGCAGGAACTCCGGCAGGCGCGAGGCCGGGAAGGTGTAGCTCAGCCAATACGACGGGGATACCGGGATATTCGGCTGCGCGAACCAGGCCGGGGAGGCGTGCGCCTCGTAGTACGGCGAGGTGTCGCCCGGGAACAGCCGGGGCGCGAAGGCGTTCGCGATGCCCTTGGGTCCGGGCGCCCACAGGTAGTAGGCGGTGTGCAGGGCGAGGATGGCGAGCACCAGCAGGCCGACGGCTAGCAGCAGGCGCCGCGCGGGGATGCGCCGCAGCAGCGGTAGCAGCAATGGGAAGCTCAGGTAGAACAGCATTTCCGAGGCCAGCGACCAGGACGGGACGTTCAGGCCGCCGACGGTCGTCCAGTTCGGCACCCAGGTGTGGACCAGCAGCAGGTTCGGGACCCAGACGACGGCCCGGGACAGCGGCACGCTCGCGGCGAGAATGAACACGGCCGCCGCGACCAGATGCGTCGGATAGATCTTGAGCACCCGCCGCCGGTAGAACCGCCGCGTCGTCATCCCCGGTTTGAACGACCAGTAGATGATGAAGCCCGACAGCACGAAGAAGAACGTCACCCCGGCCGCGCCGAACTGCATGGGCAGCACCTGGTGAATGTGCCGGAACAGCTCCGACTTCTGGAACGGATACACCGGCAGGAACACCAGGGCGTGCAGGACGAACACCACGAACGCCGCCCACCAGCGCGCGCCGGTCAGCGAGGGCAGCGGGGGCCGGTCTCGCGCGGCGCCGCCGGTCGCCGGACCGGAGTTGGGTTGCTCCGGTTCGGGTTCGCCGCCGGCGGACCGCGCGAGATCGGTGGCGGTCATCGCTGATATCGGGCGTGCAGCGCGTTCGCGACCACGGCGTCACCCACCGTGGAGGGATGGAACGGCAGGCCGTCCAGATCGGTGCGGTAGTCCAGGACGCCGTTCAGCCACGGTTGCGCCGAACACAATCCGTGCCCGGTGGTCAGAGCCCGGACATCCAGGAATTCGATGCCCAGGGTTTGCGCGGCTTCCCGTTGCGCGGTGTCGAGGCGGTCCAGGAACTCGGTCAGGGCCGCGCCGCGCGCCTGGATATACGGGGCGACGCCGAGGATGTTCAGGCAGATCGAGGTCTGCCCGGGCGGGAAGAATTCCGGATAGCCGACCAGGACCACGCGGGCGTTCGGCGCGTAGTACTTGATGTAGGTGACGGCATTGCTGACCCGGCTGGCGTACAGCGATCCGGTGACGGCGTTGTAGTCCGGGATCCGGCCTTGTTCCACCGCATCGGTATCGCAGCCCTGGACCAGGTTGAACACGCACTGCTGCAGGGCGAACAGCAGCGGCAGCTCGTTCACGCCCCAGCGGTCGTTGAGGCCGAATTGCAGTGCCACCAAACGGGTTTGCGGGCCGAAGGCGCCCTGCTGATCGGCGATCTGGGCTTGTTTGCCGAGGGTGTAGCCGGGCGGGGTGTCGATGGAGGCGCCCGGGCAGGACACGTCCAGGGTGTCCGCGGGCTGCGCCAGGGTGTGCAGCTGCGCGGGCCAGGAGGTGGCCTTGTGGATGCAGCTCTGTTCCCGGCCGAACCAGTCCCAGGCATTGGCGGTGAACGAATCACCCAGGACGACAATGTTTTTGCCGGTCGCGGCGTCACCGGCGGCGGTGCCGGTCAGGCTGACGGCGGCGACGGCGGTGGCGAGTGCGCACAGCCAGCGGACAGCGGTCCGCTTCCAGGGGAGCGTCATGTGCTGTCCTCAGTATCCGGGGCGCGGATCGAACGAGGGCACGTCCAGGGTGGGCGGCGCCTGCGTCTGCGGGGCGACCGTCTGCTGGGGTGCGACCGTCTGTTGTTGTTGCGGCGCAGGAGCATTCGTGACCGGCGGGGCGGCCGGTTCGGTGTATTGCGGTTCCGGCGCGGGCGGTTCGGTGACGGCGGGCGGCGGCGGTTCCACGGTGGTCGTGGTGGGCGGCGGCGTGGTGGCGGGCGTGGTGGTGGTCGAACTCACCGCCGACGTGGTGGTTGGTGTTCCCCCCGATCCCTTGTCGCTTCCGCAGGCGGTGAGGGCGCCCGCGAGAAATAGCGGGCAGATCACCGATACCAGGAGGCGCTGGGCGAAAACTGTTGCGGCACGAGACTTCATCGGACCCTCGAATCAGAACTGCGGTGTTCGCCGACCCAAACGAATTTTACAAACGCAGCCCTGGGGTTCATTGTAATTTCACCCGAATCGGCCCGCACCCGACTTTGCCGCACCGCAAAACAATTCGGACGGTTTGTTCTCTTCGGGCACACTGTCGGCATGCAGATCCGCTCCGCCGCCCGCGCCGTCCGGACCCGGGCCGCCGCCTGGTTTCCGCCGCGCCGCGTCGCGAAGCTCCTGGGCGTGACCGCCCTGACCGGTCTCGTCGTACTGCTCGGCTGTGACCTGTGGATCCGTTCCAGCACCTCCGACCGGCAGTTCAGCGTCGAATCCGCGCCCAGCTCCGACGTGGCCATCGTGCTGGGCGCCGAGGTCTACGCCTCCGGCGAGCCCTCCCCCTACCTGGCCGCCCGCCTCGACCTGGGCCGCCGCCTGCTGGCCGCCGGGAAGGTCAAAGCCATTCTGGTGACCGGCGACAACGGCCGCCACAGCTACGACGAACCGACCAGCATGCGCGACTACCTGATCCGCCGCGGCGTCCCCGCCGAGAAGATCGCCCTCGACTACGCGGGTTTCAGCACCTACGAATCCTGCGCCCGTGCCCACGACATCTTCGGCGTCCGCTCCGCCACCGTCCTCACCCAGGACTTCAGCCTCCCCCGCACCATCGCCCTGTGCCGGGCGGTGGGCATCGACACCGTCGGCGTCGGCGACGACACCCAGCCCCACGAGGGCGTCTACCGCAAGATCTGGCTCCGCGACCAACTCGCCTGCACCAAGGCGGTATACGCCATCGTGTTCAAACCCGCGCCCACCTTCCTGGGCCGTCAGGAAACGACGGTCCGCGACGCCATGGCCGCGGCCCCGCACTGAGCGATCAGCTCGCCGTCCCGAACAGTTCCGCGCCGCGGCCCGCGTCCCCGGACAATTCGTCCAGCGCGGCGGTGATGCGGCGCTCCTCCCATTGGAAGTGGGATTCGAGAATCGCCGACAGCCCGGCGATCTCGCCGCGCACGGCGGCGAGATTGTCCGCCGTCACGTCGGCCAGCAATCCGGTCATGCGCGTCAGGATGTCGGCGACCAGCCGGTGATCGGCGCTCAATTCGGCGAGTACCGGGGCCAGTTCCGGAAAGCGCTGGGCGAGCAGCGGAAACGCCGTCTCGTCCTCCTTGGTGTGATGGGCGGTCAAGGCGCGGCAGAAGGCCAGGCAGTGGCCGCGCACCTCGCGCACCGGCCGCACATGACCGAGCCGATGCTCGTCGAGTTCGCGGGCGACCCGCTTCAATTCGCCACGCAGCCAATTGTGGACGTCGATCAGTTCGCGCCCGAGAGCCTGGGCGCGGTTGTTCGCAACAGACATGAATGATCTCGATTCGGAGGAAGGTGTGGTCCGTTCCGGCGGGCACGGCCGTGCTCTCGACCGGAGACGGTGTGGAAAGTCGAATACGCACCACGACGGGTGCGCGACTCACATCAGCAGGGCGGGCGAAGTGGACCCATAGCTGCCTCCTCGATTCGTTGCCTCCATGCGTACGCCGTCCACCCGGCGCCGGCACGCGACACGAGCCGATCTTAACCCCGGGGCTCGGCGGCGAGGCTCTCGCGGCGGAAGGTGTCGGGGGTGGTGCCGGTCCAGCGGTGGAAGGCGCGGCGCAGGGCCCGGGGGTCGGTGTAGCCGAGGCGGGCGGAGATGGAGCGGATCGGGAGGGTGGTGTCGCGGAGGAGGTCGCGGGCGTATTGTTCGCGGGCCGTTTCGACTTCGGCGCGCCAGCTGGTGCCGGATTCCTGCAGGCGGCGTTGCAGGGTGCGGGAGCTGATGGCGAGGCGGCGGGCCACGCGGTCGAGATCGAGTTCGTTGCGGGCGAGGGCGGCGGTGGTGGCGGCGCGGAACTTGTCCAGCCAGCCCAGTTCGGGGCGGGCGGAGGCGAGGGAGAGCTCGGCGTAGTGGCGGAGCATGCGGGCCAGGTGGGGGTCGGCGCCGGTGGGCTGGGCGCCGATGTCCAGGAAGGTGATCTCGGAGGCCGGGGCGCCGAAATCCATGCGGGCGGTGCCGAATTCGTCGATCAGGTAGGGGCGGCGTTCGGCGGCGTGATGGGTGAAGGCGACGCGGACGGGGACGACGTGGCGGCGGGCCACGGTGCGGACGCGGCGCAGCATCATGGAGAGGACGAACTCCTCGATCGGGGGCAGGATCAATTCGGGTTCGATGGTGCCGGCGTCGCGGATGGACAGCAGGCCGCCGTCCTCGACCACCGTCCAGCCGACCGCCGGATCGGTGACCACGGCGCGCAGTTCCATAGCGGTGCGGATGCCGGCGGCGACGGTTTCGCCACTGGTGAACAGATAGTCCCAAAGGTGCAGGCCGCCATTGCGTTCGGCTTGATCGGTGGCGAGCAGACCGGAGCCGGGGCCGGCGACGGCGTCGATCAGTTCCCACATGCGCCACGCCGATTCGGTGGGCACCCGCAGCAGTTCGTCGCCCAGGTCGGCGGTGTCCAGGCCGGATGCGAGGGTGAGTTGCGCGGGTGTGATGCCGACGTGCAAGGCGGTCGTCCGGATCACCGCGGCGGTCCGGGCCGGAAGGGTGCCTTCGATCACCGCCGGAGCCTAACCCGCCGAAAATGCTTCCGAATGGTCGAATTGGCGCGTTCTGTCCCCTCAACGGCGTCCGACGTCCCCGGGTCGGCGTCGCCCGCGGCCATAGATTCAGGAGCGCGAGCGAACCGGCAGCGATCACGGACGGAAATCGGCCCGGCCGGGAATGAATTCGCTCACCCTAACCGTTGTCAGTCATTACAACGGTTATATGCTCGCATCCACACCCCGATCGACAGAGACAGGCAGTCATGACCAGCCACAAGATCCTCGCCATCTCCGGCAGCCTCCGCGCCGCCTCGCACAACACCGCCCTGCTGCGCGCCGCCCAGAAGCACAATGCCGGGCTGGACATCGAGATCTACGACAACCTGCGCGAGATCCCGCCCTACGACCTGGATCTCGACAATCCGGCCGATCGCCCGGCCGCCGTCACCGACCTGCGCGAGCGCATCGCCGCCGCCGACGGCCTGCTCATCGCCACCCCGGAGTTCAACTACTCCATCCCGGGCGTGCTGAAGAACGCCATCGACTGGGTCTCCACCGACTGGACCAAGACCGAGGGCCTGCCGCTGCACCGCAAGCCGATCGCCATCGCGGGCGCGGCCCCGACCCAGTTCGGTTCCGTGCGTGCGCAACTCGCCCTGCGCCAGGTGTTCGTGTGGACCGAGAGCGATGTGGTGATCAAGCCCGAGGTGATCGCGTTCCGTTCGCACGAGCGCTTCGACGAGGACGGCAATCTCGTCGACGACACCACCATCGAGTTGCTCACCGGCCTGCTCACCGCGCTGAAAGCCAAGATCGACGCCCGCTAGCCGGGAAACACCCACTCCCCGAGAGGAATTCACCATGACCGAGAACCGCCCGCCGCTGCCGCCGTTCACCGCCGAAACCGCCGCCGCCAAGGTACTGGCCGCCGAGAACGCCTGGAACACCCGCGATCCGCAGCGCGTCGCCCTGGCCTACACGCCGGATTCCTGGTGGCGCAATCGCGACCAGTTCCTGGTCGGGCGCGAGGCCATCGTCGAATTCCTCACCGCCAAATGGGCGAAGGAGCAGGAGTACGCGCTGCGCAAGAACCTGTGGTCCTTCACCGACAACCGGATCGCGGTGCGCTTCACCTACGAATGGCACGACGCCGACGGCCAGTGGTGGCGCAGTCACGGCAACGAACTGTGGGAGTTCGACGAGCACGGGCTGATGGCCCGGCGCGAGGCGAGCATCAACGATCTGCAGATCGACGCCGAGCAGCGCACCATCTTCGGACCGCGCGAAAGCCGTTGAGGTGACCGGGCATTACGCGCAGATCGCGTTCACCGACGCGGTCCGCGCGCACCAGGCGGCGCACGGCAGCCTGTGCGGCTACGAGCGGATGGCGGCGGTTCCGGCCGTCGCCGACCGGCTCGGCCAGCAGGAGGCGTGGTTCATCGAGGAGCGGGACAGTTTCTACCTGTCCACGGTGAGCGAGACCGGGTGGCCCTACATCCAGCATCGGGGCGGGCCGCGCGGGTTCCTGAACGTGATCGATTCCAGCACCGTGGGTTTCGCCGACTTCCGGGGCAACAAGCAGTACATCAGCCGGGGCAATCTCGATCATGACGATCGGGTCGCGCTGTTCCTGATGGATTATGCGAGCAAGACCCGGTTGAAGATCTTCGGCCGGGCCCGCGCGGTGGAGGCCGACGCGGATCCGGAACTGGTCGCGTCGCTGACGGTTCCGGGGTATTCGGGGAAGCCCGAACGCGCGGTGCTGATCACCGTCGAGGCCTTCGACTGGAACTGCAGCCAGCACATCCCCGAGCTGTATCCGCGCGAGGAAGTCCTCGAGGCCGTGCAATCCCTGCGCGACCGCATTGCCGAACTCGAACGACAGAATGCCGAACTACGCGAACTCCGCTCCGGCAGTTGATATCCCGCGCCCTCGCGGCGCAGCACAAGTTGGGAGCTGATGACGATGCGACCCGAACGTATCGCCTGGGCGGGGCTCGCGGCCATGACCGTGTCCTTCGGCCTGAACTTCACCATGGGCGTGTTCTTCGCCCCCACCGCCGCCGCGTACGGGGTGAGCGCGACGGCGCTGGCGGTGGCCGCCGCGCTCGGCACCACCGTCACCGGCATCGCCCAATATCCGATCGGCCGGCTGCTCGACAGCATCGGCGCGAAGAACGTGCTGGTGGGCGGGCTCACGCTGATTTCCGCCAGCTATCTGGTGCTCTCGATCGTCACCGAGACCTGGGAGTTCGTCGCCGCCTACATGCTGCTCGGCGGCCTGGGTTTCGCGGCGTCCTCCACACTCACCGTGACCACGCTGGTCAGCCGGGTGCGCGGGACGAACGCGGGCCCGGATCTGGCGCGCGCCGCGCTGGGCATCAATGTCGGTCAGCTCATCACCCCGTGGGCGGCGACCGCGCTGTTCGATCCGATCGGCGTGCGCGGCGCGTTCGCCCTGCTGGGCGCGCTCGGCCTGGCGGTCACCGCCTACCTGTGGCTGCGGCTGCCCACCTGCCCCGGCACCGGGCGGCCGGCGGGCGGCGCGGAATCGCTGCGCGGGCGCGGAAAGATCTTGACCGCCTTCGGATTACACGCCGCCACCCTCTACGTGGTGATTCTCATGCTGCCCAAGCACGCGACCGAGATCGGCTGGAATGTCACGAACGCCGGCCGGCTGGTGGCCCTGGCCGCCCTGTCCGCGGGTCTCACCTCGGCGGCGATGGTCCGGCTGCTGCGCACCTATTCCGCCGAAAACCTGTTGCGCACACTGTTCGTGGTGCGGATCGCCGCGCTGGTCCTGGCGGTCTTCGTGCCCGGCCCCGGCGTGCTCATCGCGGTCGCTATTCTGTTCGGCGCGGCATCGTTCCCCATCGTGCCGCTCACCATGGCCGTCATGTCCCGCGGCCTCGACCCGGCGCGGATGGGCCGCACCCTGGCGCCCGCCTGGATCGTGCATCAGCTGTCGGCCGCCGCCGGTCTGGCCGTCGCGAGCCTGATCCATCTGCTGACCGACAGCTACCGTGGCTATTTCGCGCTCGGCCTGCTGTTCAGCGTGGCGTGCGTGGCGCTCATGACCCCGGCGCGCGCACCGCGCCCGGTATTGGCCGCCGCGAATTGACGGGTTCCCGGGCCGGGCGCGGCTGTGATCAGTCGCGCCCGGCCCGGACGATGTGCGAAGTCGCCAGTTTCCGGGCCGCTTCCCCGCCCCCGCCGGTATAGCGCGTGATCAGCTCGGGGGCGCTCAGATCCTCGATATCGGTGAACCCGAACCGCCCCAGCAGTTCCGCCATGTCTCCGGGACTCAGCGCGGTCAGCCAGGGCTCCCCCACCGCCGCGATCCGCGCGGCCCGTGCGTCCAATGCCCGCTGCTCTTCCGCACTACCGGCCGGGCACAGATAGTCGATGACCACCTGCACCGTCGCCCCCTGTCCGGCAAGGTAACCGAACGTGCCGTCCAGCGCCTCCCGGGTCAGATACATGACGACGCCCAGCCACACGAACACCACCGGCTCCGACCGCACGAACCCCACCTCGGCCAAACCATCGGCGAGCGTGCGGGTTTCGAAGTCGACCGGTACGAAAGTCACCGTATCGGGCACCTCGATCCCCGTCTCGGCCAGCCGCTCCCGCTTCCACCCTTGGGTATCGGGATGGTCGACCTCGAAAACCCGAAGCCCCGCATGCGGATTCCGGTAGGCGAAGGTATCCAGCCCGGCTCCGAGAATCACCACCTGGCGGGTCCCCGCCGCATATGCCGACGCCACCGTCTCTTCGGCGAATCGCGACCGCGCCGCCAGGAACCAGCGCCGCCGCCGCTGGAACTCCCCGTCATCGACGGTTTCGAGGGTGGCCGTGTCCCGGTCCGCCGATTCCGTCACATTCAGCCCGAGTATGCGCGGCGCCAGCGGGTCGGTGAATATCCTGGGCTCGTCGGGGGCGATCTGGTGGTAGGCGCGGGCATGGGCAGTGGCCAGTGCGGTGCGGCTGGGCTCTCCGGTGCGCATACCAGCGAACGTAACACCGCACACAGGGGGATCGACCATGGGTTTCGCCACACCGGCACGGCGGCGAGCGCTAGTCTTGTCGCACGATATTTTCGCCGGGGTTCAACGCCGAATCCGGTTGCCCGACACCCGATGTCGGCAACCCATGCTCGATGTCCGCACCGCACCTGGAGAATTCATGCGCACTCGGAAAATCATCGCGGCTCTGAGCGCCATCGCGGCCACCTTGACCGGGGCGGTGCTCGCCGGGAGCGGGCCCGCCGCGGCCGAAACCGGTTGCCCGGGGCTGTATGTCGTCGCCATTCCGGGGACCTGGGAGAACAATGGGTCGACGGTGGGGCCCAGCATGCTGTCGTATGTGACCGATGGTCTGCCGGGAACCGTGCGGACCGATTACGTGTCCTATCCGGCGACCGTTTTCCCCTGGGAGGGACAGGTTTACGGGCGCTCGAAGTCGGTGGCCATCAATTCGGCGCGCGGGATGATCGCCAGTATGGCGGTGCGGTGCGCGGGGACCCGGGTGGCGTTGCTGGGGTACAGCCAAGGGGCCGACGCGGCGGGTGATCTGGCGGCCGAGCTGGGGACCGGTGCGGGCGTGATCGCGCCGAATCGGGTTGCGGCCGTGGGGCTGATCTCGGATCCGCGGCGGGCGCCCACCGATATCCTGGTCGGCCCGGCGGTCGCGGGGGCCGGTGCGGGCGGCGGCCGGCCGGGCGGGTTCGGGTTCATCTCCGACCGGGTGCGGACCATCTGCGCCATCGGGGATCTCTACTGTTCCACGGTGCCCGAGGATTTCGTGACGCGGTTCGCGGGGCTGATGGCGCAGGTGTCGGAGGCTTCGATCACCGACGTCACGCTGTATCAGCAGCAGGCCGACGCCATCATGAAGGATCTGATGGCCGGCGGCGGGATCTCGGTGCTGCAGCAGCAGTTCAGTCCCGAGGCGAACGCGCACCGGCAGGCGACCTTCGAGCAGTTCTACAACTCGCAGGTGCACACCGCGTACGCCGGTTACGACGTGGGCGGGGCGTCGGCGACCGCCTGGCTGCACGACTGGCTCGCCGGCCTGGCATGAGAAAGCGGGTGCTCCGGAATCCGGAACACCCGCTCCGCCGAGCTCTTACGCCTGCACTTCGCTGCGGTCACCGCTCCACAGCGTGTGGTACTTGCCCTCGGCGTCGATGCGCTCGTAGGTGTGCGCGCCGAAGAAGTCGCGCTGACCCTGGGTGAGCGCCGCCGGCAGCCGCTCCGCGCGCAGCGCGTCGTAGTACGACAGCGAGGAGGCGAAGGCGGGCACCGGGATGCCGAGCAGGGTCGCGGTGGCGACCACGCGCCGCCAGGAATCGATCGCGGTCTCGATGGCCTCGCGGAAGTACGGGGCCAGGATCAGCGACGGCAGCTGCGGGTTCTGCTCGTACGCCTCCTTGATCCGGTTCAGGAACCGGGCGCGGATGATGCAGCCGCCACGCCAGATGGTCGCCATGTCACCGGGATTCAGATCCCAGTCGTACTCCACCGAACCGGCCGCGATCTGATCGAAACCCTGCGCGTACGCCACGATCTTGGACGCGTACAGCGCCTGCCGGATGTCCTCGGTGAATTGCGTGACGTCCGTGGGCTTTTCGGCCAGCTGACCGGAAGCCAGGCCGACGGCCGCCTTGCGCTGGGCGCGCGAACCGGACAGGGCGCGCGCGAACACGGCCTCGGCGATGCCCGTCACCGGGATGCCGAGATCGAGGGCGGACTTGACCGTCCAGCGGCCGGTGCCCTTCTGCTCGGCGGCATCGACGATGACATCGACCAGGGGCTTGCCGGTCTTGGCATCGACCTGGTTGAGCACCTCGGCGGTGATCTCCACCAGGTAGGACTCCAGATCGCCGGAGTTCCAGTCGGTGAACACGTCCGCGATCTGCTTGGCGTCGAAGCCCAGCGCGTCGCGGAACAGGTGGTAGGCCTCGCCGATGAGCTGCATATCGGCGTACTCGATGCCGTTGTGCACCATCTTCACGAAGTGGCCGGAACCGTCGGGTCCGATGTGGGTGCAGCAGGGGGTGCCGTCGACCTGCGCCGCAATGCTTTCCAGCAGCGGGCCCAGCGACTCGTAGGACTCCTTCGGACCGCCCGGCATGATGGCCGGACCGTTGAGCGCGCCCTCCTCGCCACCGGAGATGCCCGCGCCCACGAAGTTCAGGCCGCGCTCGGCCATCGCCTTCTCGCGGCGGATGGTGTCGGTGTAGAGCGCGTTGCCGCCGTCGATGATGATGTCGCCGGGCTCCATCGCGTCGGCGAGTTCCTCGATCACCGCGTCGGTGGCGTCACCCGCCTTCACCATGATCAGCACCCGGCGCGGCTTCTCCAGCGCGGCGACGAATTCCTCGATGGTCTCGGTCCGCACGAAATCGCCGTCGCCGCCGTGCTCGGCCAGCAGCGCGTCGGTCTTGCCGACACTGCGATTGTGCAGGGCCACGGTGTACCCGTGCCGGGCGAAGTTCCGGGCGATATTGGAACCCATGACCGCCAGGCCGGTAACGCCGATCTGGGCGCGCGCTTCAGAGGTCGCCATGAAACAGCCTCACTCCGTTCGAAGGTGTAGTTGCGTAGCCGCTCGTGACGGCAGCATCCCGGATTCCCTCCACGACGCCTGCACCTTTTCTACCCGGTCACCCGGCACCCCCGAATACCGTCCCGGGGTATCCGCCCCGCCCGCTTACTCCGCGAGCAGCATCCCGAACGCCCCGGACCGGACGAGTTCGACCACCGCCGCGATATCGGGAGCCAGGTGCCGGTCCGGGCCGGGACCGGCCACCCGGGAGCGCACCAGGTCACGGGCGGCCGCGGTGACGGCGGCCGGTTCCAGCGGGGCGCGCAGATCCAGGGCGCGGGCGGCGGTGAGCAGTTCGATGGCCAGCACGGTGGTGAGGCCGTCGACCGCGCGGCGCAGCTTGCGGGCGGCGGACCAGCCCATCGAGACGTGGTCTTCCTGCATGGCGCTGGAGGGGATGGAGTCCACGGAGGCCGGGACGGCGAGGCGCTTGAGCTCCGACACCGTGCCCGCCTGGGTGTACTGGGCGATCATGTAGCCCGAGTCCACGCCCGGGTCGTCGGCCAGGAACGGCGGAAGACCGTGCGAGCGATGCACATCCAGCATGCGGTCGGTGCGGCGTTCGGCGATGCTCGCCACGTCGGCCACCGCGATCGCGAGGAAGTCCAGCACGTAACCCACGGGTGCGCCGTGGAAATTGCCGTTCGATTCCACCCGGCCGTCATCCAGGACCACCGGATTGTCGATGGCGGAAGCCAATTCGCGTTCGGCGACCAGCTCGGCGTGCGCGAGGGTGTCCCGCGCCGCGCCGTGCACCTGCGGGGCGCAGCGCAGCGAGTACGCGTCCTGCACGCGCGGGCAGTCGTCCCCGCGGTGGCTGGCCATGATCTCCGAACCCGCGAGCGCCGTGCGCATGTGCGAGGCGGAGCGGGCCTGGCCCGGATGCGGGCGCAGCGCTTGCAGATCCGCGGCGAACACCCGGTCCGTGCCGAGCAGCGCCTCCACGCTCATGGCCGCGGTGAGGTCGGCGACGTCGAGGAGCGTGTGCAGATCGTCGATGGCCAGTAGCAGCATGGCCAGCATGCCGTCGGTGCCGTTCGTCAGCGCGAGGCCCTCCTTCTCCGCGAGCACCAGTGGCTCCAGGCCCGCGGCGGCGAGCGCCTCGGCGGCCGGGCGGGTGTAGGCGGGTTGCCAGCCGATCGCCTCCGGAATCGGCGGTATCTCGGCGAGCGGGCGGGCGGCGGCATCGGTACGCGGCCGGCCGGAGTCGTCGGGGCGCGGGTCGCGGAGATCCGGGTCCGTGAACAGCCGCGCCGCGGTCGGCAGCAGTTGGCCGGGAGCGTCGTCCGAATACGCGGCGGCACTGTCGGTCAGCACCTCGCCCTCACCCATCAATGCCAGCGCGACGGCCGCCAACGGAGCGAGATCGCCTGAGCAGCCGAGGGATCCGTACTCGTGCACCACCGGCACGATGCCGTTGTCGAGCAGCCCGGCGAGGGCCTGGGCGGTTTCCACGCGGACGCCGGTGTGGCCGCTCATGAGGGTGCGCAGGCGCAGGAGCATCATGGCGCGGACGACTTCGGGTTCCACGGGAGTACCGGCTCCGGCGGCGTGCGACCGAATCAGCGAGCGCTGCAGGTCGATTCGTCGATCGGCGGGAATGTGCCGCAGCGCCAGGGCCCCGAACCCGGTCGACACCCCGTACACCGGCTTCGGGCTTTCGGCGAGTTCGTCGATGCGGCCGCGGACCTCGCGCAGGCGATCCAGGGCGGCCTCCTCGAGCGTCACCCCCGCACCGCCCCGCGCGACGGCGACCACCTGATCCCGCCGCAGGGGTGTCGCACCGACCAGCAACCGCTCTTGCCCGATTCGCGTCATCCAGCCATTCCAGCCGGTCCGGCGCGGAAGATCGAGCAGGCGCGAGGAATTCGTCCCACTTATTTCGGCCGCCGGCAGAGCGCGCCCGGCGCGAGCTCTATCGGGTGGCTGCGATCTCGGCGCAGAAGTGCAGGCGGGCAGCTTCGCGAGTGGCGTAGCCGGTAGCGGCGAGGCTCGGGAGTTGCTCGATCACGCATTCCTTCTCGGTGATCCGATTGCTCGCGTCGACCGCCAGAGCGCGTTCCGACACTTCGATCACCGGCACGAGCTCGTTGTTCTCGTAGACCAGGAAGGTGTAGTTCCACTGCGTGGGCGGATTCCGCTTCGCCACCAGGGTGTAGCCGTCGGCGGTGGGGTTGAAGCCGTCGCCGGTGATCGCGCCCGCGCGGAGGAAGTCCTGTCCGTCACCGGCGGAGCGGTACACCGCGTTGCGGGTCCAGTACGCACCGAATTCCACCGGCACGATCAGCTCGTCGCGGCCGTCACCGTCGGTGTCCTTCAAGGCCGGCTTGGTCTGGCGCAGTTCGGCATCCGGTTCGGTGATGGTCTGCACTCGGCGGCCGTTCGCCGCGAACACGTCGATGGTGATCGTCCCGGTCCGGCCGGATCCGCTCTCGCGCCATTCGAAGGTCAGGCCCGAGGCGTCGTCCGGCTTCAGCCGCACCGGCCCGGCCGGCGCCGAACTCGTTGCCGCCGTGGGAGATCCGGCGGGCGGCGCGGCGGCAACCGGCGTCGTGGTGGTGGTGACCGCCGCCGAGGTCCCGGCTTCGTGGCGGGCACCGGCATCCTCCACTCCGACGGCGCTGTCACACCCCGCGACCAGGACGGCGGTGGCGGCGAACAGCGAGCTGAGTGCGGATTTCCTCCCCATGCCGGAGATCATAACGACCGCCCGAAAATCCCTGGCCGACCGGCCTCGACCGGCACTACAGTCGCCGCCATGACACGTTTGAATCAGATTGTCGCCGTAGAGAAAGGGATCAAGTCCCGTACCTTCTCCGAACTCACCGAGGCCCATCACCGGCTGGCCAAAAACCCGCTGCTGAGCGGCATTTCGCGCACCTATCGCCCCAAGGACGAAGAGGGCGAGCAGCTTCCGCCGGAATCGACGCGCGTGCAGGTGAAGTCCGAGGAGGTGCTGAAGACCACGGCGGACATTCTGACCAAACTCTTCGATGTGGTGGCGACCAAGGATTGGGCCAACACCACCGCCAAGGCCGACGTGGTGGTCGACGGCCGCACCTTGATCGCCGGCGCCCCGGTCACCTACCTGCTGTTCCTGGAGAAGCAGCTGGTGGATCTGCACACCTTCGTGCGCAAGCTGCCGGTGCTCGATGCCGCCGAGCATTGGGAGTACGACGCCTCGGCCGACTGCTACGCCACCGAACCCGTGCAGACGGTGCGCACCAAGAAGATTCCGCGCAATCACGTGAAAGCCGAAGCGACGGAGAAGCATCCGGCGCAGGTGGAGGTGTATCACGAGGACGTGGTGGTGGGTTACTGGCGCACCATCAAGTTCTCCGGCGCGCTGCCGGCCAAGCGTGTGAACGAATTGACCGAGCGCGTCGAAAAGCTCCAGCAGGCAGTGAAGTTCGCGCGTGAGGAGGCGAACAACGCCGAGATCGAGCAGCGCAAGTTCGGCGAGCAGGTCTTCGGATATTTGTTTGGCTGACCGGCCGGCACCGGCTAGTGTCGGTGTCGCGCCAGGAGCGCAAGCTGAATCAGAAGTTCAATGTGACAGGCACAACGGTCCAGTGGAGGTTCGAGTCCTCCTCCCGCCACCACCCGGCGGGATAGCCCAACGGTAGAGGCGCCACCGCCTTCAAACTCACGTTATCGCTCCAGTTTCAGCATTCGCCGCCGAACGCCGAATCGAGAGAACCGACTTTTCAACCGGAGGTTGCGGGTTCAACTCCCGCCGGCCCAGCCACTCATTGGGCCGTAGCTTCAAACGTAGAGCGCCGGTCAACTTCACACTGAGTCCGTTCTTAAACGTGTCGGCGTGCCGCAATTGGGCGGCCACCGAAGCCCCGGGGCAGGCTAGTCCCCGGGGTTTCCCCAATCTCTCCCCACAGCGGAAGTTTGTCCGGTAAGCGAACTTTGCGTTACCGACCGCAGCCACGCGGCGTTTTCCTGCCAGCAAACGATCAGACCATTCTGTTTCTTTGGTATCTTCGCTGGGACGCGCAACCGATCGTTCAGAAACAAGGGGTGTGGACCTTGTCCTTTCGAACAACGCGATCCTTCAAAACCGCCTGCGGCGCGGTCACCGCGGTCCTGGCGACCGCCGCCGGCATCCTCTCGGCAACCGGAGCGCCACCCGCGGCCGCGGCGCCCGCCGATTGCCCCGGACTCAATGTCATAGCCGTGCCGGGCACCTGGGAAACCTCCCGGGACGATCCCGGCCAGGGCATGCTCGCCCAGGTCACCCGCGGCCTGCCCGCCGGCAAGGTCCGCACCGACTACGTCAGCTACGCGGCCACCGCCCTGCCCTGGGAGGGCGAGGTGTACGGGCGCTCCAAGCGCGAGGCCGTCAACAATGCCCGCGCCATGATCGCGGGCATGGCATCGCGCTGCGCCGCCACGCGTTTCGCGATCATCGGCTACAGCCAGGGCGCGGACGCGGCCGGTGATCTGGCCGCCGAGATCGGCACCGGGCTCGGCGTGGTCAACCCGGATCGGGTGGCCGCCGTCGGCCTGGTCTCCGATCCCCGCCGCTCCCCCACCGACGCCCTGGTCGGCCCGGCCGTCCCCGGCGCGGGCGCGGGCGGCGCGCGGGTCGGCGGCTTCGGCTGGCTGAGCCCGAAGGTCCGCACCTTCTGCGCGGAGGGCGACCTTTACTGCTCGGTCCCGAACGACGATCTGGCCGGGCGCTTCGCCGGTTTCGCCACCCAGCTCTCGGCCCCGGATCCGTTGCAGATCCCCAATTACGCCTTCACCCTGCAATCGATCCTGGCCGAGGCGCTCATCCCCGGCAGCAATGCCATCCTGTCCGCCCCGGCCGAGAATCCGGCGGGCGAGCAGTGGGTCAAACAGGTGCAGGATTTCCTCAAATCCGGCATCCATCAGTCCTACCCGCGCTACATCGTCGATCCGAACGGCGCCACCGCCACCGGCTGGCTGCACAACTGGCTGGCCGACGCCGCGAACGAAGCGCCCTGACCCGCAGGGCGATTCAGCCGAGGACCGGCAGCGTCCGTTCCTCGGCCAGTTCGGAGAGATGACACTGCATACGACCGGTGACGAGCTCGTAGGCCGCGTCGAGATCATCGGGTTCGTGCCCGGCGGCCTCGAGCTCATCCGGCAGATCGATGGGATCGCGGAACTCCACCACCACCTTCGCCGGTAGCGGGATGTGCCCGAACGCGTCCCCGAGATTGAGGCCCCACGGCAGCGCCAGCGAAATCGGGAACACCTTCACCCGCGCCAGCCGATCCAGGCGCAGGGCCCGCGCTATCCGGTCGCCGCGCGTGAGGATGAACAGCGTCTCCTGCCCGCCGATGGTCACCACCGGCACGATCGGCACCCCTTCCTCCAATGCCAAGCGCAGGAACCCCTTCCGGCCCGCGAAGTCGATGCGGTCGGATTCGCTGGTCGGCCGCATCACCTCCCAGTCCCCGCCCGGATACACCAGCACCGCCGCCCCCATCCGCAGGGCGGCCCGGGCGTTCTCCGGCGCGGCGGCGAGGGTCCCGTACTTGCGCGCGAGCGTCCCCACCCCCGGCGCGGACACCACCAGATCGTGCGCGAGCTGATAGAACGCCCGCTCGGGCCCGAACTGCCGGAAGAAGGCCAGCGCCGTGATCGGCACCTCCGGCGCGGTGATCCCGCCGGAATGGTTGCCCACCAGCAATACCGGCCCCGCCGCCGGCACCTTCTCGATTCCCCTGACCTCCGCCCGGAAGTACACCCGCACCAGCCGCCAGCCGAGATCGACCGTGCGCGCGATGAATTCCGGATCCCGCGCCGCCAGATCCCCCCGCGGCACCAGCCCCCGCATCCACCCCGCCACCGCATCCACCGGCGAAGCCCCCTGCCACGGTGTTCGCATTCGACCGACCTCACTTCCTGCCCGCATGCCGCTGGTTCCTGCACCATCGAGCACCTACCCGCCCTGCGCCGCGGCAAACGGCTTGCGGCCGCGAGTCAGGAGCCGGTGAGCTCCGACCGGGCAGCCTGCTCGCGCCCGGTCGACAGCAGCAGCAGAGCCGAGATCGGGCCGGTGATCACGGCGGGGCCGTCGCCGCCCGACCATTCGATATCGGTGGCCACCAGCCGTTTTCCGGCAAAATGCCGACGGACGTGGAAGGGCGCGCCCATCGTCCAGATGCGCTCGATGGCGGATCGGGCGGCGGGGAGCGGCATTTCGCGGGGGATGCCGAGCGGAATCGCGATGTCCTGGCCGTGCACCAGCAGGTCCATCAGACGGTCGGCGGGGGTGGTGCCGATGACGGTGACCTGTGCGCCGATGCCGTCGCGGAGTTCGGCGAGCAGTTCGCGGGCGGGGGTGCGGGCGGCCAGGCGGATGGCGGTGTCGCGGATGGTGCGGTCCAGATTGCCCCGCGCGCGAATGAGATTGAACAGGATGGCGCCGAAGCTCGGGTTGGTGGACAGCACGATGTGCGCGACCACCTCGCGCACCCGCCAGCCCTCGCACAGCGACGGATGGTCCCATTGCGCTTCCGACAGCGACTCCAGCAGTTCGACCAAGCCGGCGCGTTCGGCCGCGACCGCCTGCCAGGTCTGTTCGATGCTGAGTGCGGCGTTCTCGGTCATGCGTAGCTCCTTGTCCCGGTGGGTGTTCCAGTAGGCTAAAAACTCCACCCAGGTGGAGGTTCCAGAGATTGTGACCGAGAACACACTTCGCGCGGCTCGCGTGAGCATCGGCGAACTGTCGCAGCTGACCGGCGTCCCGGTCCGCACGCTCCGCTTCTATTGCGACAACGGCATTCTGGAAGCGCGGCGCAGCGGCGGCGGCCATCGCATGTTCGACGCGGCCGTAGCCGTCGACCAGGTACTGCTGATCCGCCGCCTGCGCGCCCTCGGCCTGAGCCTGCCCGCCATCGTCGAAATCCTCGCGGGCACACTGACCATCGACGAGGCCGTCACCGCCGAGCGCACCGCCCTCGACACCGAACTCGGCAGGCTCGCCTGGCGGCGGGCCTCGCTCCGCGCCGTCGAGGACGCCCCGCCCGCCGATCGTCCCGCCCGCGTGGAATTGCTCGCCGCCGTGCAGGATCGCCACCGCGCCTACGTCGATCTGATCCGGAGCTGGAAGGCGCTGCTGCATCCGCTCCCACCGGCTCTGTTCGACGGCTTCGTCACCATGAACATCCCCCGCCCGCCCGACGCCCCGACGCCCCGGCAGGTGGTGGCCTACGCCGAACTGACCCGCAGCGCCGACCCCACCTGGACCACCGCCACCGCCCGCCAGCTCTGGCGCACCGAGCGCGCCGCCATCCCCGACAAACTCACCCTCGTCACCGGCGTGGCCGCCGCCTGCGAATCCGTCGACGCCCTGTGTGCCGCGGGCGCGCAACCGATTCCGGGCCCCGAACTCGACGGCTTCGTCGCGGCCCATGCCGCCGCCCGCCGCACCCGCGACACCCCCGACCTGCGTCGCGAACTCCTCGCCGGTCCCGCCGCCGACCACCCGGCCATCCACCGCTACTGGCGGCTCACCACCGAAATCACCGGGACCACCACGACCGGGGCCGCCCTGCACTGGCTGCTCCAGGCACTCGAGCGCTGGAGCACCGAGCAGGCCGGCCGGTGAACCGGCGAATCAACGGGCGGGCGTGGCGGATTCGCCGTCTCAGCGCTTGACCACCTGGGTGCCGCCCGCGAAATTGTCGTGCCAGCCCTGCTTGGTGGAGCTCGCGCTCACCGTCACCCCGATGGCGATGGCGGCGAAGAACCACAGCATGCCGCCGAACCAGGGAATCAGGTTGAGCAGCATGTACGCATTGCGCTTGGCCGATTCGGCGAGGCTGGGTTTGGCCGCGCCGCCCGCGCCGTGCACGTGCAGGCCGAGCAGTTTCTTGCCCGGGGTGGCGCCGCTGCTCACCTCGAAGAACACGAAGTACAGGAAGCCGAATCCGGCGCCCGGCAGCACCGAGATCCAGCGCGGCGCATCGGCCACGACGTCCAGCAGCCAGAACAGGATCCCGCCGACGACGAGGGCGATGATCCAATCGATGAACCTGGCGGCAGCGCGACTGCCGATCCCGGCCGGGGTCGCCCCGGCCGTCTGCCCGAAGTAGGGCTGGTAACCACCGGCGGTCATCGTTCCTCCCAATGCGGAATCTTGCGGTCTTCGACCGGCTTTCATTCCATTCTGTGCTGGTCACGGGGTCGCCAGCATCCGGGAACACCCCCACTCCGACCCTGAATCCGCGGCCGCGCACCGGCTCGCGCCGGCGGATCGTGGAATCCTCGAAGGCGGGGGTTCGTCCGATGCCTCCGACAGGCTCCGGCGGAGGGTGAACGGTGCGGGATCTGGTGGCCGGCGGCGTGCTGGCATTGCCCGGCGGCGTGCTCACCCTGCGGGTGCCGGGGCCGTTCGATCTGTCGGTGGTGATCACCGGCGCGACCGGAAAGGTGTCGGGCGACGCGGATTTCGTGTTCTACAACCAGCCGGCCGCGCCCGGTGTGCGACTGTCCGGCAATTCCGTCACCCTGGATCGGTCGCGGCTGCGCCCCGGAGCCGCCCGCCTCACCCTGGTCGCCAGCCCCGAGACCGCACACGCTCCATTGGCCCGGCCGACGCTGACCATCACCGGCAACGACCTGGACCTGCGTTTCACCACCCCGGTCCCGGTCCGGGAACGCGCGATGCTGCTGGCCGAGGTCTACCGACGCGATGCCGAATGGCGGATACGCGCGCTCGGCCAAGGGTACGACGACGGATTGGCCGGTGTGGCACGCGATTTCGGCGTCGTGGTCACCGACCCGGGTGACTCCGGCCCCGGGACCCCCGCTCAACGCATGCCTGGTCAAGGCACACCCACTCAACGCATGCCTGGCCATGGCACGCCCGCTCGACACGCACCCGGTCATGGCACGCCTGCCCGACACACGTCGGTTCAGCGCATATCCGGTCAGGGCACGCCCGCCCCGCCCCCGTCCGGCCGGGGCGGCCCCGATCATGTTGCGCCAGAACGAGATATCGCCGACGTCATCGCGCTGACCAATGCCGCGCGCGCCGCCGCCGGACTGCCGCCGCTCACCCACGACCCCCGGCTGAGCGAGGTGGCGCGGGCGCACAGCGCCGACATGATCAGGCGCGGGTATTTCGCGCACACCTCCCCCGAGGGCGCGCAGCCGTGGGACCGAACCGCGGCCGCGCACATCGACTTTCGCGGCATCGCCGAGAACATCGCGTGGGGGCAGCGCAGTGCGCGGGAGGTGGTGGACGGCTGGATGAACAGCCCCGGCCATCGCGCCAATATTCTGCTGCCCGATTTCACCCATATAGGGGTAGGCCGCGCCGGCGAGCATTGGACTCAGCTCTTCGGCGCGGCCTGGTGAGACCTCAGCGCGCTCAGGCCAGCGCGGGCACCTCGGCGACCGCGCCCAGCTGCGGGTAGGTCGGGTACTCGATGCCCGAGATGTACTGCACGGTCCGCACCACCTGGCAGGAGTAGCCGAATTCGTTGTCGTACCAGAGGTAGAGGATCGCGGTGTCGCCGTCGATGATGGCGGCGTTCGCATCCACGATGGACGCCGCACGCGAGCCGATGAAGTCGCTCGACACCACATCGGTGGCCGCGGTGTAGTCCAGATTGCGGCTCAGCGGACCCGACAGCGACACCTGACGCAGGTACTCCAGCACCTCGGTCCGGGTGGTCTCCCGCTTGAGCTGCAGGTTCAGGATCGCCACCGAAACATCCGGCGTGGGAACGCGAATCGAGCTGCCGGTGATCTTGGCCTGGAAGTCCGGCATGGCCTTCTTCACCGCGGACTGCGCGCCGGTCTCGGTGAGCACCAGGTTGAACGGCGCGGACCGGCCACGGCGATCGGCCTTGTGGAAGTTGTCCAGGAGGTTCTGGTCGTTGGTGAACGAGTGCACCGTCTCGACGTGCCCGCGCACGATGCCGAACTCGTCGTCCATCGCCTTCAGCGGCGGCACGATCGCATTGGTGGTGCAGGACGCGCACGACACGATCTGCTCGGTCTGATCCAGACCCAGGTGGTTGACGCCGTGCACGATATTCGGCACGTCGCCCTTGCCGGGCGCGGTCAGCAGCACCTTGGCGACGCCCGGACGCAGGTGCTGAGCCAGGCCCTCGCGGTCACGCCACTTACCGGTGTTGTCGATCAGGATCGCATTGTCGATCCCGTACTCGGTGTAGTCGATGGCGGCGGGGTCGTTGCTGTAGATGAACTTGATGACATTGCCGTTGGCGATGATGGCGCTGTTCTCGGCATCGACCTTGATGGTGCCGTTGAACTGCCCGTGCACCGAGTCCCGGCGCAGCAGCGACGCGCGCTTGACCAGGTCGCCCTCGCCGCCCTTGCGCACCACCACGGCGCGCAGGTTCAAGCCGTTGCCGGAACCGGTCTTCTCGATCAGCAGGCGCGCCACCAGGCGGCCGATGCGGCCGAAGCCGTACAGCACCACATCGCGGGGACCCTGCGGCTCGGCCTTGTTGCCGCCGGTGATGCCGGCCAGCACGTCCGCGGTGAACTCGGGGATGGACAGCCCGCGCTCGTCAGCGCGGTAGGCCATCACCAGGCGGCCGAGGTCGATCTTGGACGAGCCGAGGTCCAGCGTGCTGAGCACCTCGAGGAAGGGCAGCGTCTCGTCGATCGACAGCTCTTCGCCCTCGATCTGGCGCGCGAACCGGTGCGTGCGCAGAATGCTGATCACCGACTTGTTCACCAGCGACCGGCTGTGCAGCAGGATCGTCACCCCCTTCTCGCGGTACAGCCGCCCGATGATCGGAATCATCGCCTCCGCGGCAGCCTCGTGAGCGTTCCAGCGGTCAAGATGGTCGTTAGTCAACACAAGTCCTCGGGGTTCCCTTGATCTCTACCGTGATCGATGCTAGTCAGCCCCGCATTTTCACATCCGCCCGGTTCCCCCTTGTGAGCTGGAGCGCGACCCAGGTCACACCGTCAGACCGCGGCGGATCAACAGCGGTTCGATGCGCGGCGGGCGGCCGCGGAAGGCCTCGAACGCGGCGAGCGGATCGACCGATCCACCGCGAGAAAGCAATTCGCGCCGGAACGCGTCGCCCTTCTCGCGCAGCGTCGCGTCGCCCTCGTCGAACCAGCGCACGGTGTCGGCGTCGAGCACCTCGCTCCAGATGTAGGAGTAGTAACCGGCCGCGTAGCCGCCCGCGAAAATATGCGAGAAGTAGGCGGTGCGATAACGGGGCGGGATGGCGGCGAGCGCGACGCCGGCCCGGCGCAGCGCTTCGGCTTCGAACTCGGCGGCATCGAGTCCGGCCGCCGCGCCGGCGGGCAGGCGATGCCAGGCCCAGTCCAGCAGGGCGGCGGCGAGGTATTCGACGGTGCGGAAGCCTTCGCCGAACCGGCCGGCGGCCAGCATGCGCTCGGCCAAGGCGGCGGGCATGGGCGCACCGGTCTCGACGTGCCTGGCGTAGTTGGCCAGGATTTCGGGGCGGGCCATCCACATCTCGTTGACCTGCGACGGGAATTCCACGAAATCGCGCGGCACCGCGGTGCCGGAGAAGAACGGGTACCGGACCCGCGAGAACAGGCAGTGCAGGGCGTGCCCGAACTCGTGGAACAGGGTGCGGACGTTCTCCCAGGTCAGCAGTGCCGGTTCAGCTTTCGGCGGTTTCACGATATTGAGATTGTTGACCACCACCGGCTTGGTTCCGAGCAGTTCCGACTGGGTGACCAGCGAGCGGTTCCAGGCGCCGCCGCGTTTGGACGGCCGGGCGAAAAAGTCGCCGAGGAACAGGCCCAGACCGGAACCATCGCGGTCGAAGACCTCGAACACCCGCACTTCGGGGTGATAGCCGGTCAGGTCCGGGCGCTCTTCGAAGGTGATGCCGTAAACCTCTCCGGCCGCGAAGAATACGCCGTCGCGCAGGACGCGTTCGAGTTCGAAGTAGGGGCGCAGTTCCTCGGCGTCGACCGAGAACTGTTCCGCGCGTACCTTTTCCGACCAGAACTGCCAATCCCAGGAGCGCAGTTCGGCATCCGGATCGCCGGTGGCGGCGCGCAGGACCGCGGTGAGCTCGGCGGCCTCGCGTTCGGCATTGGCGACGGCGGGCGGAACCAGTTGCGCCAGCATCTCTTCCACCGCCGTGACGGTTCGGGCGGTCTGATCCTCGACGGTGTACGCCGCGTGGTCCGGGTAGCCGAGCAGGGCGGCGCGTTCGGCGCGCAGTTCCGCCATCCGGACGGCCAGCCGGGCATTGCCGCCCGCCGCGTCGAAACCGCGCTCCAGCGAGGCGGTCATCATGCGCTCGCGGACCGATCGGTCGGCAAGCTGCGCCAGCACCGGCTGATTCGACACGTTCTGCAGACTCAGCGCCCACGCGCCCTCGTGCCCGAGCGTGCGGGCGTTCTCCGCCGCGGCCGTGACCGCCCCGCTCGCCAGCCCGGCCACCTCGGCTTCGCTATCCAAGATCAAGGTCGCGGCATTGGTATCGGCCAGATTGTTCTGCTTGAACTCCGTTGCCGCCACGGCGAGTTCGGCATTGAGCTCCCGCAACCGCGCCTGCTCCCCCGCGTCCAGCCGCGCCCCCGCCCGCACGAACTGCAACCGGTACTGCTCGACCAACCGCACCTGCTCGGCATCGAGCCCGAGCTCCCCGCGCCGCTCGTACAACGCTTCGACCCGCTCGAACAGCGCGCCGTCGAGGTTGATGGCGTCCTCGTGCGCCGCCCATCGCGGCGAGATCTCCGCCTCGATCTCCCGGATCCGCGCACTCGAATCCGAGGAGGCCACATTGAAGAACGCCCGCGCCACCCGCCGCAGCACCGCTCCCGAACGCTCCAGCGCCTCAACCGTATTCGTGAACGAAGGCGCTTCCGCCGCCCCGGTGATCGCCGCGATCTCCGCCAGCTGCTCGGCCATCCCCCGCTCGAACGCGGGCAGATAATGCTCGTCCTCGATCTCCGCGAACGGCGGAAGCTCATACGGCAGCGCGCTGCGCTCGAAGAAGGGGTTGCTCGCCATAGCGCAACCCTACGGCTGGAAGCGGTCCGGGCGGTTCCGGCCGCGGGATTCCGCGTCCGCTCTCCGGAAAACCCCGCGGTGCGCGAGGTTCCGGAGAGCGGATCAGCACATCAGCGCGCGACGATGGTCGCCGAGCCGTGGCCGAACAGGCCCTGGTTCACGGCGATGCCGGCGCGGGCGTTCTCGACCTGGCGGCCGTCGGCCTGACCGCGCAGCTGCCAGGTGAGTTCGCAGATCTGGGCGATGGCCTGGGCGGGAATGGCTTCGCCGAAGCAGGCCAGGCCGCCGCTGGGATTGACCGGGATGCGGCCGCCCAATGTGGTTGCGCCACTGCGCAACAGCTCTTCGGCGCGACCCTCCTCGCACAGGCCGATGTCCTCGTACCAGTCCAGTTCCAGCGCGGTGGACAGGTCGTAGACCTCGGCGAGGGACAGTTCCTCGGGGCCGAGCCCGGCTTCCTCGTAGGCGGCGTGCGCGATGGCGGAACGGAAAGTGCGCGAGGGGGGTTCGACCGCGACGGCCGAATCGGTCGCGAAGTCCGGGAGGTCCAGGACGGTCTTCGGGAAGGTCGGGGTGACCGTCGACAGCGCCTTGATGCGCACCGGGTCGGCGATGCCGTGCTTGCGGGCGTAGTCCATGGAGGTCAGCACGAGCGCCGCGCCGCCGTCGCTGGTCGCGCAGATGTCCAGCAGCCGTAGGGGATCCGAGACGATGGCCGAGGCCGCGATCTCCTCCGCCGTCACTTCCTTGCGGTAGCGGGCGTACGGGTTGTTCAGGCCGTGGCGGGCGTTCTTCACCTTGACGGCCGCGAAATCGTCGAGGGTGGCGCCGTGCAGAGCCATCCGGCGGCGGGCGTAGAGCGCGAAGTAGATGGGGTTGGTCGCGCCGAGCAGGTGGAAGCGCAGCCAGTCCGGATCGTCGCGGCGCTCGCCGCCGACCGGCTGGAAGAACCCCTTGGGCGTGGTGTCCGCGCCGACCACCAGGGCCACATCGGTGAGCCCGGCCAGAATCTGCGCCCGCGCACTCGCGATGGCCTGCGCGCCGGACGCGCACGCGGCATAGCTGCTGGAGATGCGCGCGCCGGACCAGCCCAGCGCCTGCGCGAACGTCGCGCCCGCCACGAACCCGGGGTAGCCGTTGCGAATGGTGTCCGCGCCGGCGATGTACCCGACCTCGCGATGGTCCACCCCGGCGTCCGCCAGCGCGGCCCGGGCGGCGACCAGGCCGTATTCGACGAAGTTGCGTCCCCACTTGCCCCACGGGTGCATGCCCGCGCCGAGGACGGCGATATCGCGATTCGTGTCAGTCATTGACCGGCCTCCACATCCACACCGTGTGCTCCGCTTCGTCGTCCTCGTAGAGCGTGCCGAGCGTCAGCTCCACCGGCATGCCGACCGCCAGGTCATCGACGGTGAACTCGCGCACCACCTGCCCGAGGATCACCATCTTCTCGACCTCGAGCTCCACGGCCGCGACGACATACGGCTCGAACGGATCCCCGGACACGTACGGGGCGGGCGGCTTGTACCGCGCGTCCGCGTACGACCAGATCCGGCCACGCGTGGAAAACAGGTATTCGACCAGTTCGGAGCCGTCCTTGGACCCGTCGCACTGCGGGTTGCGACAGGCGAGGGTGTTGCGCGGGAAGTACGGCGTACCGCAGTTCTCGCATCGGCTCCCCTTGAGCCGCACCACTCCGTCGTCCGCAGTGAACCAGTCGGCCACGGCGGGGCGTTGTTCTTTCTGCACCACCCGACCGTATAGGAACACGTTCTATTTTGGGGGTGGAATCCCGTCCACCGGTGCCCGGCGCGGAGGTACGGTGAATACCGATCGAGGATGTGCCGACACCCTCGTCTCGATCTGGAGTAGCACCACGCGATGGGCATCGAAGCCATTGACCCGCAGTCGATCCGCAATGTCACGCTCGCCGGCGACCCGGCCGGGATCGCCCCGCTGGCGCACCGGCTGCGCGGGCGCGCCGACCGGACCGGTGCCATCCGCCACACCACGGACCGGATCGAGCACACCATCCGCATCGCCGAACTGCCCGGCCAGCTCCCGGCCGCCGCACTGGAACGCGCCGTCCGGGTGGCCGAAGGACTGATCATGGTGGTGGACGCCGCCGGTCCCGGCAGCGCGCGCCTGGAAACCCTGCTGCACGTCGCCGACGACCATCAGGTGGCGCGGCTGTGCCTGGTCACCGGACTCGACCGGCCCACAGCCGATTTCGACCGCTGCGTGGCCACCGTCGCCGCCGCCCGCGGCGCGACCGCCCTGCCGCTGCACTCCCCGATCGATCCCGGGCCCGCCTTCGACGGCGTCATCGACCTGATCCCGCTGGGCACCCTGGCCGCACCGGCCGCCGAATTCTACGGTCCGCATTGGCATCTCGCGCAGCGCCGGTACCGCGACCTGGTCGGCGCCGTACTGGATCAGCGCACCGCCGCCGGTCCGCCGGAACTCGAGCCCGAACGCCTGCGGCAGCGCATCCGCCGGCTCACCCGCATCGGCGATATCGTGCCCATCCTGTGCGCTCCGGCACCCGGCGCCGATCTCGGCCCGCTGCTCGACGCCATCGTCCGGTACCTGCCCTCGCCGCTGGACGTCTGCCAACCCGAACACGCGCTCGACTATTGATAACATCGGGTCGGTCGTCACGGTCCAGCAACCGGCCGGGCGGCCTTTGTGTTGCGCTTCGCGCAATGTAGCGAGGAGAGCCCGAGCGTTGACGCGCAACGACAATCGTGGTGCCCGTGCCGCCTGAATCCCGAAATCCGGCGCACAGCCAGCTGTTTCCGGCCGCGGCGATACCCGCCGACGTGCTGCTGATCGAAGACGACGCCGCCGACGCGCTGCTCGTCGAGGCCCTGGTCGAGGACGGTCCGGCGGGCATCCGCCTGCGCTGGGTGTCCTCACTGGAGGAAGCCGCCCACCGGCTGCGCGAGCGCCGGCCGGACTGCGTCCTGCTGGACCTGAACCTGCCCGACGCGCACGGCATGCAGGCGCTGGCCCGGGTCCGCGCCGCCACCGACGCGGCGATCGTGGTGCTCACCGGCCTGGACGAAACCCTGGCCGGAGCGGACGCCATGGCCGCGGGCGCACAGGACTACCTGGTCAAAGGCCAGGTCACCCCGGACCTGCTGGGCCGCGCGGTGCGCTACGCCATCCAGCGCAAACAAGCCGAACGCACCAGCGCCGCGCTGCAGGCCAGTCAATTGCGGGCCGCGGAGAACGCGCGCCTGGAACGCGGCCTGCTGCCGACGCCCCTGCTGCGGCCGGACAGTCCGGTCGAGGCGGTCCCCCGCTATCTGCCCGGGCGCGCCCACGCCCTGCTCGGCGGCGATTTCTACGATGTGGTGGAGGTCGCGGACGGGCTGGTGCACGCCGTGGTCGGCGATGTCTCGGGGCACGGACCGGAGGCCGCGGCCATCGGCGTGGCGCTGCGATTGGCCTGGCGCACACTGGTTCTCGGCGGCATCACCGGTGCGCGGCAGCTGCGGATCATGGAGGAGGTGCTGCTCGCGGAGCGCTCCGATCGCAGCACCTTCGCCACCGCGACCATGCTCACCCTCGCGCCGGGCGAGCGCAGCGCCCGGATGTGGCGGGCCGGGCACCCCGGTGTCCTGCTGCGCCGTGGCGCCGAATGGGATTGGGCCGAGGTCGCGGGCGGGCCCGCCCTGGGTTTCCGGCCGGGCCGCGCGCACTGGCCCGACACCACCCTCGCCCTGCCCGGCGACGCCGCGCTGGCGGTGTTCACCGACGGGCTGTTCGAGGGCCGGGCCGGCGCGGACGGCGATCGGCTCGGCGAGGACGGCCTGCTGGCGCTGGCGCGCACCCTCGGCGCCGACCACCCGCATCGCTTCCTCGACCGGCTCATCACCCGGGTCGAGGAACTGGCCGCCGCCGCGGGCGGGCTGGACGACGACCTGGCCATTCTGTACCTGCACTGGAAGGCGGAATCGTGAGCGCGGCAACGCGAACGGCATCGCACCCGCTCAGCGGGCTGACCACGCGCGCCTGGTTCCGGGTGATCCTGGGCTCGGTCTCACTGCTGATGGTCGTCGGCGCGTTCGTCGGCGCGCGGGTCATCGCCACCACCGCCGCCGCGACCGACCGGCTGATCGGGCAATCACTCCCGGCGCAGCGGGCGGCGCTGGAACTCCAGACCGCCCTGCGCGATCAGGAGACCGGTATCCGCGGCTTCGCCCTCACCGGCGACCGGCAGTTCCTGCAGCCCTACGAGTCCGGCCTGACCGCCGAGCAGCAGTCGCTGGACCGGCTCCGAAAAGTGCTGGGAGACGGCAACACCCGGTCCTCCGGCGATGCCGACGCGATCGAACGGGCCGCCGCGCAATGGCGCGCCGCCGCCGCCGAACCGCTGCTCGCCGTCCCGAATCCCACCCGGGCCCAGGGTGATTCGGTCACCGACGCCGGTAAGCTGCGCTTCGACGAGCTGCGCGCGCTGTTCACCACCCAGAACGAGCATCTGACCGACGCGGTCCGATCCGACACCGACCATCTCCATCACGCCCGCAAGGTCCGCGACAGCGTGCTGATCGGCTTCCTGCTCGCGTTCCTGGCCACGGCGGCCGTGCTCATGGTCGTGGTGCGCCGGCTCGTCGACCGGCCGCTGCGCGACCTCACCGACTCCTCGCGGCGGGTGGCCGCGGGCGATTTCGGCCATCCCATCCAGGTGCGCGGCCCGGCCGACGTCCGGGCGGTCGCGGCGGCGGTGGAGGACATGCGCCGCCATATCGTCGCCGAACTGGACGCCTCGCGCGAGCAGGGGACGCTGCTGCACGAGCAGAAGCTGATCCTCGACGCCCAGACCGTCGAATTGCGGCGCTCCAACGCCGAACTCGAACAGTTCGCCTATGTGGCCTCGCACGATCTGCAGGAGCCGCTGCGCAAGATCGCCTCGTTCTGCCAGCTGCTGGAGAAGCGCTATTCCGGGCAATTGGACGATCGGGCCACCCAGTACATCGCCTACGCGGTGGACGGCGCCAAACGCATGCAGGTGCTGATCAACGATCTGCTCACCTTCTCGCGGGTGGGCCGCATGGGGGACGGCAGCGAGCCGGTGGAGCTCGGGCAGACGCTGGATCGGGCGCTGGCCAATCTGTCCGGCGCGATCGAGGACAGCGGGGCCGTCGTCACCCGGCCGCCCGAGCTGCCGCGGCTGGTCGGGCAGCCGGTGCTGCTGACCATGGTGTGGCAGAACCTGATCGGCAATGCCGTCAAATTCCGCGCGCCCGGCCGCACCCCGGAAATCGTGATCGAATGCGAGCCCGCCGCGAACGGCTGGCGATTCTCGGTGCGTGACAATGGAATCGGCATCGAACCCGAATTCGCCGAGAAAGTGTTCGTCATCTTCCAGCGCCTGCACAATCGCACCGAATACGACGGCACCGGAATCGGTTTGGCCCTGACGAAGAAGATCGTCGAACAGCACGGCGGGGAAATCCGGATCGACACCGAATTCAGCGGTGGCACCCGGGTCGAATTCACCCTGATCGGCATACCCACGACCGACCATGCGGCCGCCGGCCGCGACGACGAAGGAGTTCAGCCATGACGGTATCGGGCCGGCCGGTCGACATCCTGCTGATCGAGGACGATCCGGCGGACGAATTGATGACCCGGGAAGCGTTCGAGGACAACAAGATAGGCAATACCCTGCACGTCTGCCACGACGGCCAGGAAGCGCTGGACTTCCTGTACCGGCAGGGCGTCTACGCCGACGCCTGCCGGCCCGATCTCATCCTGCTGGACCTGAACCTGCCCAAATACGACGGGCGCGAGGTGCTGGCCCGGATCAAGGCCGATCCGGACCTGGCGGCGATCCCGGTGGTGGTGCTCACCACGTCCGCCGCCGAGGAGGACATTCTGCGCAGCTACCAGCTGCACGCCAACGCCTACGTCACCAAACCCGTCGAACTGGATCAGTTCGTGCAGGCCATCAAGCAGATCGACGAGTTCTTCGTGCAGATCGTGCGGCTGCCCTCGAATCCCTGAGGCTCACGCCGGTTCCGCGGCCAGCGCCGCGTCGGTGGAATCGAACAGATCCAGCGCCTGGTCCAGGCCGGTCACCTCGATCGGCCGGCGCGCCTGCCGCGAAGCCACCACGCGCAACCGCCGCGGCTCGGCCTGCTCCACCGCGGCCAGCAGCATGCTCAGGCCCACCGAGCCCATGAAGTGCACCCCGGACAGGTCGACGACCGTCTCCGCCTGCTCCGCCGCCGCCGCGTCGAGCGCGGTCCGCAGCAGGTCCGCGGAATTGATATCGATCTCACCCACCGCGGTCACCACCACCGCATCGCCGATCCGGCCCTGCGAAACGGTCAGTAGACGCGAGCTCTCGCTGTCGGTCACGCTCACTCCCTCCACGAAGTCACCGCGAAACGGTACCGAACGCGCCCGCGCACCGTGCGCGGACGCGACAGCCGGGCGGCCGGCCCGGCGCTCACCGGCGACCACCGCGACGCCCGCACCGGCTGAATCGGACCGTCAACGGATATCCGTCGGATCCGGCGTCGTAGCCCGCGTGGTCGATCTCGATCGCGTCGGTGAGGCTGCTCAGCAGATGCCTGCCGAAGTCGTTGAGCTCGAAGGCATCCCGCAATGTCACCACCGACATCGTGACATCCGCACGGTCCGGGCCGTAGCCGAATTCACAGTCGATGCGCCGGTCCGGCGTAGTCGACAGGATCATGGCGGTGATCACCTCGTCCAGCGCGACCCGCACATCGGTCACCACGTCGATACCGAAATCGGCGGTCAGCAGCACGGTTTCGGCGATGGACCGCAACAACGGCAACTGCCGGACGTCCGCGGGGATCCAGACCCCGACCCGATCGGCATCGCGCCGCGGCGCCGCCCCGCTGCCGGTCATCTCCCGCTCCCTCGCCCGCAGCGGCCGCACGCCCGGCGTCCGGCCGTCGGCGACCACGGTATCGTCGCGCGTTCCGCGCATCCTGCCACCTCGCTTCCCACCCCGGTAAATGATCGTCACGCCGCGTACACCCGCTCGTCCTCCAGCGCTCGCTCGCGGATATCGGCCAGCAGCCGGGCGAGCAGCCGGGACACGTGCATCTGGGAGACGCCGAGCGCCCGGGCGATCTCGGACTGGGTCTTGTTCTCCCCGTACCGCATCACCAGCAGGCTGCGTTCGCGTTCGCTCAGCGACGCCAGCAGCGGACCGGCGGTGACGCTGTCCTCGATCAGCGCGTAACCCGGATCCTCGGCGGCGATGCGATCCAGCGGCGAGAGGGTGCCCTCGCCCTCCCCGCCCGAAGTCGCGGGCGCGTCGATGGAGTCGGTGGTGTAGCAGTTCCCGGCGATGATCGCCTGGGTGACCTCGAACAGATCGACCTCCAGATGCGCGGCCAGTTCACGCGCGGTCGGCTGGTGTCCGAGCCGCTGGGCCAGCTCCGGAATCACCGAGGTCAGCCGCTGCTGGATCTCCTTGATGCGCCGCGGCACCCGCACCGCCCAGGTGCTGTCCCGGAAGTACCGCTTGACCTCGCCCGTGATCGTCGGGATCGCGTAGGACAGGAAGCTGGCGCCATTGTCCGGGTCGAAGCGGTCGACGGACAGCACCACGCCGACCGCCGCGATCTGCGCCAGATCATCGACCTCGACGCCGCGGCCGGCATAGCGGCGCGCGATGTGCTCGCCGAGCGGCAGGCAGCGGCGGATGATCTCCTCCCGCAGCCGGGCGTGCTCCTCACCCTCGCGTGGCAGGGCGGCCAGCTGCCGCAGCCACGGTTCGATGTTGTCGTACGAGTCACCGGCGCCCTCGCCGTCGACCGTTCGTCCCGACCGATCCGCGTGTTCACCTGACATTGCGCTACCTCACTGTGGTTCCGGGGGTTCCGTTGCCGTAATGGCCTCGTACCCGCACCGGCACGTCCGAAACACGTTCGCCGCGATCGGTTTCGATCTTCGATGCCGGGGCATTGCCGGACCGATGTCAGGAGGAGGTCGGAAGCGATGAACACATGCGATGTCTCGACGTGGGGGAGACCGCAGGTCATGATCGATTGATGGCCGTCCCCCCGTCTGCGCCCGAGGTGCCTCGCCCATGACCGCTGCGACCGCTCCTTTCCGGCATCCCGCGCTGTTCTATCGCGATGCGGACGAGTACCTGGCGGGCACCGTGGAGTTCATCAGGACGGGCCTGCGCCGGGGCGAACCGGTGGCCGTGGCCGTGCCGACCTGGAACCTGGAACTGCTGCGCGATGCGCTGGGGACCCAGGCCGGCGCGGTGCGCTTGCTGGACATGACCGTCGAGGGCCGCAATCCCGGCCGGATCATTCCCGGGGTGCTGCGCGCCTTCGCCGACCGGCATCGCACGCGGCGGGTTCGCATCATCGGCGAGCCCATCTGGGCGGGCCGGTCGGCACTGGAGTATCCGGCGTGCGCGCAGCACGAGGCGCTGATCAACGCGGCCTTCGCCGGGCGCGAGGCGACGATCCTGTGCCCGTACGACCTCACCCATCTGCCCCCGCACATGATCGCGGACGCGTATGCGACCCATCCGGTGCTCATCGACCGCGGTGCCGAGACCCGCAGCGCCGCCTACGATCCCGAACACGTCGTCGCCGCCTACAACCGGCCGCTGCCCGAACCGCCCGCCGGGGCGCTGTGCCTGGAATTCGATGCGGCCGACCTGGCCCGGGTCCGGCACGCCGCGGTCGATTTCGCCGGGCGCAGCGGCATGGGCGAGCCCCACGTGGACGATCTGGAACTGATCGTCGGCGAAGCCACCGCCAATTCGGTGGTGCACGGGGGCGGCGGCAGCGGGACGCTGGCGTTGTGGACCGAGGACGACCGGCTGTGCTGCCGGATCAGCGACGGCGGGCACATCACCGATCCGCTCGCGGGCCGGGTGCCCGCGCCCGCCCGCACCGCCGGCGGCCGCGGACTGCTGCTGATCAACCAGCTCGCCGATCTGGTGCGGATACACACCGGGCCGGGCGGCACCACGCTGCTGGTGCAGCTGGCCCTCGATTGATTCCGCGCGGCGCCGGCGGCTTTTCCAAGTGCGCCTTTACGAATTCTCTACGGGTTCATGGCGATAACCTGTGACAGACGGTACATAAGGAAACCGGAAATCACAGTCGAAGTTTCCCGAATTGTGTTCTACGTTCGGGTTCTGCACCGAGTTCAATGTCGATCGGTCGCATTCATGCCAACAATTCCGAATGCTCCGGAGGACTCGGTATGTCCAGCAATTCGAATTCGGTTACCACCGTGGCTGTTTCACCACGGCTCGGCGTCGGCGCGCTGCGCGGCCTGCCGCGCGAGGTCACCCGGCCCCCGTTCACCCCCGGCATTCTGGAGACCGGCATCGTGCACCTGGGCTGCGGGGCCTTCCACCGCGCCCATCAGGCGCTGATCACCCAGCACGCCATGACCGCCACCGGCGACCGGCGGTGGGGCATCGCCTCGGTCGCCATGTCCCGGCCCGATGTGGTCGGGGCCCTGCGCGCGCAGGAGAACCTGTACACCACCGTGCTGCGCGATGAGGGCGCAGTGCGGGCGGAAGTGGTGGGCGCGATCACCGCGGCGGTGCACGCGCCCTCGGATCGGATCGGCGTGGTGCGCCGGGTCGCCGATCCGCGGGTGCGCATCGTCACGCTGACCGTCACCACCGGCGGGTATTGCCTCGCGCCCGCCACCGGGCGGCTGGATTCGGGCAGCGATCCGGTGCGGCACGATCTGCGCTGCGCGGCCAAGCCGTGCACGGCGATCGGCATGCTGGTGGGCGGGCTGGCGGCGGTGCGCCGGCGCGGCGGGCGGCCGCCGGTGGTGATCAGCTGCGACAACCTGACCGCCAACGGGCGTCAATTGCGCAGTGCGGTCCTGGATTTCGCCGCGCTGCGGGATGATCGGCTGGCGGACTGGATCGGGCGCAATGTGCAATTCCCGTGCAGTGTGGTCGATCGGATCGTGGCCTCGGGCGCGGACGCGACCGCCGGCGCCCGGCTCGGCGTGGACGACCGGGCGCAGGTCTCCGCCGAACCGTTCATGACCTGGACCATCGAGAACTTCGACGGCGAACGCCCGCGCTGGGACTTGGCCGGGGCGGAATACGTCACCGACGTCACCGCCCACGAACTGGCGAAACTGCGCCTGCTCAACGGAACCCACATGCTGCTGGCCTACCTGGGCGCGCTCGCCGGCCACCCCACCATCGCCGAAGCGGCCGCCGATCCCGCCCTGAGCGCCCTCGCCCGCCAATTCATGCTCCACGAACAAGGCCCCACCCTCGCCCTCCCCGAACTCCAATTGCACCGCACCGTAACCGATCTGCTGCGCCGCTTCCGCAATCCCGCCATCCGCCACGAAATGACCCGGGTCGGCCGCAACGGCTCGGACAAGATGCACCCCCGCGTCACCGCCGCCATGCGCGAGAACCTTGCGAAGGGCCGCCCCACCCCCGCCGCCGCACTCCTGATCGCGGCCTGGATCCGCTGGTTCGACCTGCACGGAACCCCCGGCGGCGCAATCGAGCTCATCGATTCCCGGGCCGCCGAACTGGCCCCGCTGGCCGCCATCCCCGACCCGCACCGCCGCGCCCGCGCCTTCCTCGCCCGCACCGACATCTTCGGAACCCTGCCGCACCTCAACCGCGCCCAGCGCGAAGTAGGCGACGCCCTGGCCGAACTCATCCACGACGATATCGCCGCCGTGATCGCCAGACGCCTACGACCCGACCTCGGGAAGGTAGCGTGAGCCCGGCCATGAGCACCGAATCCCCCTTCGAAAAGCCCATCCGCGCAGTCGTTTTCGACATGGACGGCCTACTCCTCGACTCCGAGCGCCTGGCCGTCGAATCCCTGACACTGTCCGGCGCCCACCTCGGCTACCAACTCTCCGAACGTTTCTGCCACAGCCTCATCGGCATGCCCGCCGACACCTGCCGAGCCCTCACCACCACCGCCTTCGGCCCCGACTTCCCCCTCGACGACTTCTTCCACACCCACGAAACCACCATCACCCGCCTGGTCGACGAAGGCCGGCTCACCACCAAACCCGGCGTCCCCGAACTCCTGGACGAACTCGACCGCCGCGCCATCCCCCGCGCCATCGCCACCTCCTCCGCCCGCCCCCGCACCCACCACCACCTCCACGCCACCGGCCTCGCCCACCGCTTCGACGCCATCATCACCCGCCAAGACGTGCTCCACGGCAAACCCCACCCCGAGCCCTACCTGACCGCCACCGCAGCCCTCGCCACCACCCCGGAACACACACTGGCCTGCGAGGATTCACCCAACGGCCTACGCGCCGCCCACGCCGCAGGCCTGCGCTGCCTGCTCATCCCCGACCTGATCCCCGCCAACGCCGAGACCACCGGCCTCGCCCACCGCGTCTATCCCGACCTGCTGCACGCCATCGACTACCTGGCCGAGGTCAACGACGGTGTGCGTCACCCACCTGTGCTGTGGTGAGTCATCGCCGGCCCGGGTGACCGGGCGACCACCACGGCGTCACCGCCCCGCTGTTTCGCCCGGTACATCGCATCGTCTGCGACGCAGATGATTTCGCGCAGCGGACACCGCTCGCCGCCCGTCTCCGCCGCCGTCAGCCCTTCCGCGACCGCGAGCCCGATGCTCGCCGTCACCGTGACCGCACCGATCGGCTCGGCGATCGCGCGGCGCAGCCGCTGCGCGGTGTCGAAGGCCGCCTCGACCGGCGTCCGGACCACCAGCGCGAATTCCTCACCGCCGAAACGGGACACCACGCTCCCGGCCGGCGCACCCGCACGCAGCCGATCGGCCGTCCGCATCAATACCTCGTCACCGAACGAATGCCCGTACGTGTCATTGACGGCCTTGAACCGATCGAGATCCACCATCAACACACAGACCGGTACGGGCGTGGCCCGCGCGAACACCTCCGCCGCGTAATAGTCGAGCCCCCGGCGACTCAGCAGGTTCGTCAACGGATCCGACAGCATCGCCCCACGCAGCGCGCCGTACCCGAAATGCAAACCCGGCGGCACCACCACCGCCGCGCCCATCCCCAAAATCATGATCACCGCCGACCGCACGTCCCCACCCCCGAACAGCGGCACCGCCAGCGCCACCGCCGACCCGAGCGCCCACAATGTATGCACCGCAAGCACTTTCGGCGTATGAAACGCACTGACATAAACCCCCACCACCAACAGCAGCATCATCCCCACCGACCGCACCGCATACCCCGGGCTCAGTACGCAAACCGCCGTAATGCACACATCCGCAACCCCCGCCAGCACCAACGACTCCCGCTCCCCCGGCCACGGCAGCACCCACCACCGCACCGCCCAAACCACCCCCACCACCACCAGCCCCCACAACGCGATCCGCCCACCCACCCCATGCGGCAATTCCGGCGAAAACACCGTCAACACCGCGATAACCGGCGCCACGAGCCCACACAACCCGATCGCGTTCTTCACCACCCCCAACGCCGACCGCGCCGCGATCGCACCCACCACCCACCGATAGTCCACATCCTCGAACCACCAGTCCCGCAGCATCCGCAGATCAACCCGCATGCACCACCCCTGGGCACCGAAGGAACCTACCTACCGCCTGACCACGCCGTTCACCCCGCCCGGCGCGCTAACGAAGTCTATTCCGGCCGCAATACCCTCCCCACCTGATATGTGCGACACATCACATATTCGGGGCTCCGGGACCCACTGGAATCCGGAAACGCCGGGCATTCGCGGCATTCCACACCCCACCCGCTGGGACAGAAGTGGAGTAGTGCGCTACGCACGACTCCCGGCCGATCCAGGCGCACCGTGACGAGATAGTCAACTCTCCGGAAGGATCGGCCATGACCGAACACACCGCCCGCATCGTGGTGAAGCTGCGTGCGGACGCCCCGCCACCCTCGCGGGGCTCACGCCTCAACGACCTGCGGCTCGAGAAATACTTCGATCCGCGCGTGCTGGCGCCGCTCCCGCCCGGGCACGGTGGTCCCGAGCGTCCACTGGATCGCTACCGCCGCATCGACGTGCGCGACCGCGACACCGCCTTGGCATTGGCCGAGGAGCTCGCCGCCGACCCGGCCGTCGAGACCGCCTATGTCGAGGGCGGCCCGACACCGCCGCCCGTGCATCCCGCCGACGATCCGCGCAATGCCGCACAGCATTACCTCGATGCCGCACCGGTCGGCATCGACGCGCGTTGGGCATGGCAGCAATCCATCACCGGTGCGGGCGTGGCCTGTGTCGATTTGGAACAGGGGTGGACGCTGAACCATGAGGATCTCGCGGCCGCGAACATTTCCCTGCTGTCCGGAGTCAACACCGCCTACCACGGGCACGGAACGGCGGTGCTGGGCGAGCTCGGCGCGGTGGACAACACCATCGGCGGCGTCGGAATCGCGCCGCATGCAACGTTTTCGGTGGTTTCGCAGTATCGAGCCGGGGGTGCCTACAGCACCGCCGAGGCCATTGTGAGCGTCTCCAATGTGCTGGCGGCCGGCAGCGTACTGCTCCTGGAAGCCCAGACCGTCTACTCCACCAGTGGCAGCAGTTACGTCCCGGTCGAGGTGGAAGAGGCTGTGTTCGACGCGATTCGGGCCGCTTGCGACAAGGGCCTGGTGGTCGTGGAGGCGGCCGGTAACGGCTCCTACGATCTGGACACATTCACCGACACCAAGGGCAAGACCGTATTGAAGCGCGGCAGCGCCGACTTCAAGGATTCCGGCGCGATCATGGTCGGCGCCGCGAGTTCCGCTGTACCGCACCGGCGTCTGGGGTTCTCCAACTTCGGCAGCCGCGTGGACTGCTTCGGCTGGGGTGAAAACATCGATACCACGGGCGACGGCTGGATGAGCCGCCGCACCGACGACTACACCACCGACTTCGGCGGCACCTCGGGCGCGTCACCGATCGTGGCGGGCGCGGCCGTACTCATCCAGTCCTCGACCAATATTCGAGCCGACTCCGAATACATGCGCACCCTCCTGACCAGCTGGGGCACCGCCAGCGCCGACCCCACGACAGACCGCATCGGAGTAATGCCCGACGTACGCCGCACCATCCAGGGCCTGCACAACCACCTGCTCCGCCCCGAAATCCATGCGGCCCTGGAGTTCATCCTCTTCGGCATCATCAACGACGCCCCCGGCGTAGTCCTCGGCCCCGACGGCCCCCGCCCGGTAGACCCCGGCTGGGGCGCCCGATGGATCACCGTGAACACCCACCTCCGCAGGCAGCTCCTCACCGACCTCACACAGCAATTGGAGGCCTTGCCGCAACTGCACAGGTAGATGGCCAATCCACTGGCCGAAACATGCTCCGGTCGAATAGATTTCGTATCCATAGACCACACAACCAAGGGCGGTTGGACAACGGATGTCGATCTCGGCGCGCCAACTTCACGCAATAGTGCAGAGCCTCCCTGCGCGACAGCCGATCACCGATGCCTTCGAACAGAATCGGGCCCCATCGAGATGGCCGAGTCAACGCGACCATCTCTTGGGATGGCTAGCCGAGTACAACGGCCCCGGCTACTACGGCCGTAAGACCCCCGGTCGGGATGCCCGTTTCTTCTACAACCACTTCAAGTGCGCACCCGGGTTACTGTGGCTGGCGGAAGCACTGGGCGAAGAACCGGTTCGCCTGCGGGAAGCCGTAGCCCGTGTCGAAGCAGCCGGAGGAAATCTCGCCAGCCAATGCGGCGCGCTCCGCACCGCCATACCTTGGGCACGAATCGAGGAGCTACTAGCCGCACAACCGATCGGTGCCCGTCGGGGTCTACTCAACCGGACCACCCAGGCGTTGGCTCGTCATAGGCCAGGGCGCCTTCGACGAACAATTTAGCTACCGCCGCTGCCCGAGTTCTGCCCCACGAATCGGCCCGTGGGGCAAAGAAAACCGGCAGGCACCTGTCGGTACCTGCCGGTTGAAGGGTGGGCGCAGAGGGGATCGAACCCCCGACCGCTGGTGTGTAAAACCAGTGCTCTACCGCTGAGCTATACGCCCGGATAGTCCCGGGTGGACCCGGGGCCGGTGTTGCGGGCCGGCCGAAACCGGGGCAACGGGTTATGAATCTAGTGTGGCGAGGGCTTTTTCCCAAGCTGCCTGGTCACGGGGCTCGCCAGGGCCGTTCATTTCGGCGAAGCGGATGATTCCGTCCTTGTCGATGACGAAGGTGCCGCGGTTGGGGTAGCCGGATTTTTCGTTGAAGACGCCGTATTGCTGGGCTACTGCGCCGTGGGGCCAGAAGTCGGAGAGGAGGGGGAAGGTGTAGCCCTGTTCGGCTGCCCAGATCTTGTGGGTGGGCGGGGGGCCTACGGAGATGGCGAGGATTTCGGCGTTGTCGTTCTGGAACTTGGGGAGTTCGTCGCGGACCTTGCAGAGTTCGCCTTGGCAGATGCCGGTGAAGGCCAGGGGGTAGAAGACCAGGAGGACGTTCTTCTTGTCACGGAAGGACGAGAGGGTTACTTCCTGGTTGTTCTGGTCCTTCAGCGTGAAGTCCGGGGCGGGCGTGCCGACCTCGAGTGGCATGCGGTGAACCTCCATCCTGTGCGGGCGAGCCGGTACACACCGGGACGCCGAGCGAGGCGACTCGCTCGGCGGGGTGCGTCGGCTAGAACCTTAGTTAAGGGAAGGGTCAGCGCTGCTTCGAGGGCGTCTTGGGTTGCACCAGGCGGCTGCCGGACCAATCGCCGAGCGAGATCGACGAGGTTTGGGTCAGGCCGGCCGGGGAAGCCGATTCGGCGATTTCAGCAGGATCCACGTGGCCGGAATGGCCGGTTTTCGGGGTCAGGACCCAGACGATGCCGTCATCGGCCAAGGGGGTGATGACGTTGAGGAGCTCGTCGACCAAGTCGCCGTCACCATCCCGCCACCAGAGAAGTACCACGTCGACGACCTCATCGGTGTCCTCGTCGAGCAGCTCGGAGCCGATGGCTTCCTCGATCGCTGCCCGCAGGTCGTCGTCGGTATCCTCGTCCCAGCCCAGTTCCTGAACCACCAACCCGTGTGAGATCCCGAGCTTCTGAGCGTAGTTCTGCGCGTCCGCCGCGGCGACCACGGTGGTGTCCTCCTCAACTCCCGACAGTAGGTACTCGCAAGCGAACATGGTAAACGGCCGTAGCGCAAGCCGATCGGCCGAATTCGCGGTGGAAATGTCGTAACGGTGTCGGGCGGCGCAGCCGGGAAAACTCGATTCGAGGCCCGTGACCTGCACGGAAAACCCGGACAAGTCGGGCGCGAGAGAAACCGCGAGCGGAACTCTCGAGAACACGCCGGTGACGACCGGGTGAAGCGGAACTAGGCCGGACAGGCGCTGCGGGCCGCGTTCAGCGCATCGTTCACCTTGCGGCTGGCGTCGTTGAGCGGACCCACCAGCGAGGTGGCGGTGGTCTTGCGCACCTCGGCCGCCAGCGCCCGCGCCGCCGTCACATAGTCGGTCAGCTTCTGCGAGATGTCCGCCGGCAGATCCGAACCCGAGGCGTTCACCCCGGTCTCCACCGTGCGCGCGGCGTCCTCGAGCGCATTGGCGGCGGTATCGCGTTTGGTGGATTGGTCGGCCGCGTTCGCGTCGTGCGCGTCCACGAAGTCGTTGTAGCGATCTACAGCCGTGCCCGTCGTCTTGCGGAACGGCGTGCAATTGTCCGAAATCGCCTTGGCCTTCGCGGCCGCCGCCTTCGACGAGGTAGCGGCCGCCGAGGACGAGGCGGCCTCGGCTTTGTACGAGGTGGCCTGCACCTGGTTCGGGGTGGCGGTACCCTCGACCGTGTTGGCGCAACCGGCTAGAACGAGGCCGAATCCGACCGCCGCAGCCGCACACGCCAACCCGAACTTTCGCGGGTTCAGCTTCATCGTCCTCCCCGTTCCGCCACTGGCCGGTTCCCTGGAGAACCGTATCGGATTCCGAGCTGACATGATGACCTGGGACGCACTCTCGACAAGGATGTGAGATGCGCCCCAGAACCAATCGTTACGGGCAGGTGCCCACCACAGTGCCTGCCCGGGGTTTGACGCCATCAGATGTCCCACCCCTGTGTACGAGGAGCAAATGTCTTGACCGACCTGATGCACCCTGTTTCTTCGTCGAGTCCGAACAATGGACCGGCTGGCAAGCGCCCGGCTGGGGGCCGGGTTCGAGTGATTCGCGAGGGGGTGGCGTCATACCTTCCGGACATCGATCCGGAGGAAACCAGCGAATGGCTGGATTCGTTCGACGAGATGCTCGAACGCGAAGGCCCGGGCCGCGCCCGCTACTTGATGCTGCGTATGCTCGAGCGCGCCGGTGAACGCCGTGTCGCCATTCCGGCCCTCACCTCCACCGACTACGTCAACACCATCCCCACCGAGAACGAGCCCTGGTTCCCCGGCGACGAAGAGGTCGAACGGCGCTTCCGGGCCTACATCCGCTGGAATGCCGCGGTCATGGTGCACCGCGCGCAGCGGCCGGGAGTCGGTGTCGGCGGCCATATTTCGACCTACGCGTCCTCGTCGGCGCTCTACGAGGTCGGCTTCAACCACTTCTTCCGCGGCAAGGATCATCCCGGCGGCGGCGACCAGGTCTACATCCAGGGCCACGCCTCCCCCGGCATCTACGCCCGCGCCTTCCTGGAAGGGCGCTTGACGGAAGACCAGATGGACGGCTTCCGCCAGGAGTACTCGCACGGCGGCCCCGGCCACGGCCTGTCCTCCTACCCGCACCCGCGGCTGATGCCGGACTTCTGGGAATTTCCCACGGTCTCCATGGGTCTGGGCCCGATGAACGCCATCTACCAGGCCCGGTTCAACCACTACCTGCACGATCGCGGCATCAAGGACACCTCCGATCAGCACGTGTGGGCGTTCCTGGGCGACGGCGAGATGGACGAGCCGGAATCGCGCGGCCTGATCCAGGTCGCCGCCAACGAGGGCCTGGACAACCTGACCTTCGTCATCAATGCCAACCTGCAGCGCCTGGACGGCCCGGTACGCGGCAACGGCAAGATCATTCAGGAGCTGGAGTCGTTCTTCCGCGGCGCCGGCTGGAATGTCATCAAGGTGGTCTGGGGCCGCGAGTGGGATTCGCTGCTGCAGGCCGACCGCGACGGCGCCCTGGTGAACCTGATGAACACCACGCCCGACGGCGACTACCAGACCTACAAGGCCAATGACGGCGCGTATGTGCGCGAGCACTTCTTCGGTCGCGATCCGCGCACCAAGGAACTGGTCAAGGGCCTGTCCGACGGCGATATCTGGAACCTCAAGCGCGGCGGCCACGACTACCGCAAGATCTACGCGGCGTACGCGGCGGCCATGGCGCACAAGGGCCAGCCGACGGTCATCATCGCCAAGACCATCAAGGGCTACGGCCTGGGCAAGCACTTCGAGGCCCGCAATGCCACGCACCAGATGAAGAAGATGACCCTCGATGATCTGAAGGCGTTCCGCGACGTGCAGCGCATTCCGATCACCGACGCGGAGCTGGAGAAGAACCCCTACCTGCCGCCGTACTACCACCCCGGCATGGATGCGCCGGAGATCCAGTACATGATGGGCCGGCGTCAGCAGCTGGGCGGTTTCCTGCCCGAGAGGCGCACGGCGGCAAAGCCTCTGCAACTCCCCGGCGATGAGGCCTACCGCTCCATCCGCAAGGGCTCGGGCAAGCAGTCCGTCGCCACCACGATGGCCTTCGTGCGGCTGATGAAGGAACTGTTGCGCGACAAGGAGATCGGCAAGCGCATCGTGCCGATCATTCCCGACGAGGCCCGTACCTTCGGTATGGACTCGTGGTTCCCGTCGTTGAAGATCTACAACCGCAACGGCCAGTTGTACACATCGGTCGACGCCGAGTTGATGCTTGCCTACAAAGAGTCGCCGGTCGGCCAGATTCTGCACGAGGGCATCAACGAGGCTGGTTCGACGGCCAGCTTCACCGCGGTGGGCACGTCCTACGCCACCCACGGCGAGCCGATGATCCCGCTCTACATCTTCTACTCGATGTTCGGCTTCCAGCGCACCGGCGATGGAATCTGGGCCGCGGCGGATCAGATGGCGCGCGGTTTCGTGCTCGGAGCAACCGCCGGGCGAACCACGCTGACCGGTGAGGGCCTGCAGCACAACGACGGTCACTCGCTGCTGCTGGCGTCCACCAACCCGGCCTGCGTCCCCTACGATCCGGCGTTCGCGTTCGAGATCGCCCACATCGTGCGGGACGGTATGCGCCGGATGTACGGCGGCGGCGTCGGCATCACCGGTTACCAGGAGGCCCTGCCGGGCACCGATCCCGAGGCGCATTCGGTGCACCACGATTTCGGCGGCGAGGACATCTTCTACTACATCACCCTGTACAACGAGCCGCAGCAGCAGCCGGCCGAGCCGGAGAACCTCGATGTCGAGGGCCTGCTCAAGGGCATCTACCGGTACAAGCCGGGCGGTGCGGGCGACCTGCGCGCCAATATCCTGGTCGCAGGCGTCACCATGCCCGACGGTCTGCGCGCGCAGCAGATGCTGGCCGAGGACTGGGGCGTGCAGGCCGATGTGTGGTCGGTGACCTCGTGGGGCGAGCTCCGCAAGGACGCGCTCGCCAAGGAGATCGCGAAACTGCGCCACCCGGACCAGGATCCGGGCGAGCCGTACGTGACCCAGGCGCTGTCGATCGCGAAGGGTCAGACCTTCGTGGCCGCCTCCGACTGGATGCGCGCGGTGCCGGATCAGATCCGCCAGTGGGTGCCGGGCGAGTACGTCACGCTCGGCACGGACGGTTTCGGTTTCTCCGACACCCGCCCGGCCGCGCGCCGCGTGTTCAATGTGGACGCCGCCTCGATCGTGGTCGGCGCGCTGCAGGGACTCGCAGCTCAAGGGAAGATCGCCCCGTCGACGGTCGCCGAAGCGGCGGCCAAGTACCGCATCGACGATGTGAACGCCGCGCCGACGGCGGCACCGGGTTCCGAGGGCGGCGACGCATAACGGACCATTAATACTGTGGAACGCAAACCGCCGAGGCCGCGCCGGATAAACGAAGAAGGCACCTCCTCCTCACACGAGGTCTACCTCCCCACCGGCGCCCTCTCCCCGAATCGGCAGACGCGCGATCCGCTTCCGGACACCCTCCTGAAGCGGGTCAAGCAGTTCTCCGGTCGCCTGTCGACCGAGGCTGTGTCGTCCATGCAGGATCGGTTGCCGTTCTTCGCCAATCTGGACGCCGCCCAGCGCGCCGGCGTCCAGATGCTGGTGCAGACGGCGGTGGTCAACTTCCTGGAATGGTTGCAGGACCCGGAGAGCGATATCAGGTTCAGCCTGGACGCTTTCCAGGTCATCCCCGACGATCTGGCGCGGCGGCTCACGCTGCGCCAGACCGTCGACATGGTCCGCGTGGCCATGGAGTTCTTCGAACAGTGGCTGCCCGCGCTGGCGCGCAACGACCGGCAGCTGGTGGCGCTGACCGAGGCGGTGCTGCGATACGGGCGTGAGCTCGGTTTCGCGGCCGCCTCGGTGTACGCCAGCGCCGCCGAATCCCGCGGCGCGTGGGACACCCGGCTGGAAGCCCTGGTCGTGGACGCCGTGGTACGCGGCGACACCGGACCCGAAATGCTTTCCCGCGCAGCGACTCTCAATTGGGATGCCACCGCTCCCGCCACGGTCCTGGTCGGCACCCCACCCAAAGATCAGGTCGCCGTGGGCAGTTCGGTGCACAGCGTGGCGGCGCGGCACGGCCGCAATGCCCTCGCCGTGGTCCAGGGCTCGCGCCTGGTGATGGTGGTCAGCGGCCATCTGGGCGATCCCTTATATCCCTCCCCCTTTCTCGCCGATCTGCTCGCCGAGGTCTTCTCCGATGGCCCCGTGGTAATAGGCCCGACCATGCGCACCCTCTCGGCCGCGCACGTCAGCTCGGTGGAGGCCATGGCCGGCATGGAGGCGGTGGTCGGCTGGCGCGGCGCGCCACGCCCGGTGCACGCCACCGAACTGCTGCCCGAGCGGGCGCTGCTGGGTGACCGTGCCGCGGTGGACGCCCTCAACGAACATCTCGTGCTACCGTTGGCCGCCGCCAGCGCGGACCTCTCGGACACCCTCGATGCCTATCTGGACTGTGGCGGAGCTGTCGAGACCTGCGCCCGCCTGCTGTACGTTCATCCAAATACCGTCCGCTATCGGCTGAAGAAAATCGCCGACATCACGGGGCGGGATCCGATGAATCCGCGCGATGCCTACGTGTTACGTATCGCTGCCACAGTAGGTCGCCTGACTCGAACTCGTAACGAATCACCCTCACCAGCCACAGATGTGACTCCCGTCACAGATCCCGTGGATGGTGTGTAACGCGAATAGCGAATCGGGCGATCGGGACGACCCACTAGGTCTTTTGTGGACTCCTCACAAAACTGCCAACGAAGCTTCATTCGCGCCGACATCTTCGGAGAGCCACCTCACAGTGTTTTCTTAAGGCGTGATCGCATTGCTCGCCCCTGGACAGGGCTCCCAGACACCCGGCATGCTCACCCCTTGGCTGGAACTTCCCGGTGCGGTCGACCGCATCGAGCTGTGGTCGAAGGCCTCGGGGTTGGACCTGCTGCGGCTGGGCACGACTGCGACCGCTGAAGAGATCGTCGATACCGCGGTCACTCAGCCGCTCGTCGTCGCTGCCGCTTTGCTCGCCTTCGCGGAAATCCCGCAGGATTCGGTTCCCGCGGATACCATCGTCGCCGGACACTCGGTCGGCGAATTCGCCGCCGCTGCCGTCGCCGGAGTCCTCTCCGCCGATGACGCGGTGGCACTGGCCGCCATCCGCGGTGCGGAGATGGCCAAGGCTTGCGCACTCGAGCCCACCGGTATGTCCGCGGTGCTCGGCGGTGAGGAAGCCGTCGTGCTCGCCCGGCTCGAGGAACTCGGCCTGATCCCGGCCAACCGCAACGCGGTGGGCCAGATCGTGGCGGCGGGTAAGCTCGAGGCGCTCGAAGCCCTCGCGGCCAACCCGCCGGAAAAGGCGCGCGTGCGCGCCCTGCCGGTCGCCGGCGCCTTCCACACCGCGTTCATGGCCCCGGCCCAGGACGCCGTGGCGGAAGCCATTTCCAAGATCGCGCCCAGTGCGCCGGTGCGGACCCTGCTGTCGAACTTCGACGGCCGGCCGGTCAGCTCCGCGCAGGATGCGATCGATAAGCTCGCGGCTCAGGTCACCCGCCCCGTGCGTTGGGACCTGTGCACCGAAACCGTCCGTGCGGCAGGGGTTTCCGCGGTGGCAGAGCTGCCGCCGGCCGGAACCCTGGTCGGCATCGCCAAGCGGGAGCTCAAGGGCACCCCGAACCTGGCGCTGAAGACCCCCGCGGACCTCCCCGCGTTCGCCGATCTCGTTTCGGCGGGCTAGCTTGGCTCGCGGTCCTGCTTTCCTCAACGGCGTGGAAGCGTCCCGGACCGCAACTGCAATACAAAACAATCCGACCCACTACAGCTAGAAGGGAGCCACTCAAGTGGCCGCTTTGACCCAGGAACAGATCGTCGAAGAGCTTGGCAAGATCATCGAAGAGGTGACCGGTATCGAGCCCTCCGAGGTCACCATCGAGAAGTCCTTCGTCGACGACCTGGACATCGATTCGCTGTCGATGGTCGAGATCGCCGTTCAGACCGAGGACAAGTACGGCGTCAAGATCCCGGACGAGGATCTGGCCAGCCTGAAGACCGTCGGTGACGCCGTCTCCTACATCCAGAAGCTCGAGGCCGAGAACTCCGACGCGGCCGCCGAGCTGAAGAGCAAGTTCGGCGCGGGCGAGTAGGACTCACCGTGACCACTCCTTCCACTTTGAACGGGAACTTCCCCAACGTCGTCGTAACCAGCCTTGCGGCGACCACGTCGATCGCGGGTGACGTCGATGCGACGTGGAAGGGCCTCCTCAACGGTGAGAGCGGCATCGATACCCTCGAGGACGACTTCGTCGCCGAGTACGACCTTCCGGTCCGCATCGGCGGGCACCTGAAGGTCCGCCCCGACACGCTGCTGAGCCGGGTCGAGGCCCGTCGCATGGCGTACGTCGAACAGCTGGCCATGGTGCTCGGCCGCGAAGTGTGGAAGAACGCCGGTACCCCCGAGGTCGACCCGCTGCGGCTGGGTGTGGCGATCGGTACCGGGCTCGGTGGCGGCGACGCCCTCATCGATTCGGTCGACAAGCTGAAGAACGGCGGCTACCGCAAGATCTCGCCGCTGGCCGTTCAGATGGTCATGCCGAACGGTCCTTCCGCTGTCGTCGGCCTCGAACTGCAGGCGCGCGCCGGCGTCATCACTCCCGTGTCGGCGTGCTCGTCGGGTTCGGAGGCCATCGCCAACGCGTGGCGCATGATCGCCATGGGTGACGCGGACATCATGGTCACCGGCGGCGTCGAAGGTTTCATCGATGCGGTGCCGATCGCGGCGTTCTCCATGATGCGCGCCATGTCGACCCGCAACGACAACCCGAAGGGCGCTTCGCGTCCGTTCGACAAGGACCGCGACGGCTTCGTCTTCGGCGAAGCGGGCGCGCTCATGGTCATCGAGACCGAGGAGCACGCCAAGGCTCGTGGCGCCACCATCCACGCTCGTCTGATGGGCGCGGGTATCACCTCCGACGGCTTCCACCTGGTGGCGCCGGATCCGGAGGGCACGGGCGCCGGTCGTGCCATGTCCCGCGCGATGCAGACCGCCGGTCTGACCGCCAAGGACATCACGCACGTCAACGCCCACGCGACCGCCACCCCGATCGGTGACGTCGCGGAGAAGAACGCGATTCACAAGGCCGGCGTCGGCCACGCCTCTGTGTACGCGCCCAAGTCCGCCCTGGGCCACTCGATCGGCGCCGTCGGCGCGCTCGAGTCGGTGCTCACGGTCCTCAGCATCCGGGACGGCATCGTCCCCCCGACGCTGAACCTCGAGAACCAGGATCCGGAGATCGACCTGGATGTCGTGCACGGCGAGGCTCGCCGCCAGGACATCGAGTACGCGATCAACAACTCCTTCGGTTTCGGTGGGCACAATGTCGCGCTCGCCTTCGGCCGGTACTGACGCGCATCTCTAGAAAACCGCGCAGTTCTAGAACCGGTCAGTAAGACAAGTGGTCCCGGCGGGGATCTGGATGGTGATCCCGCACCAGTCCCCCGCCGGGACTTCGACATTTCGCAGCCGCTCTCAGCGACCGCACTTCCCTTTTTCTGAGGAGAGTTCGCGATGACCATAATGGCTCCCGCTCACGCTGACACCACCACCGATCCCCGTGACCCGATGGGTCGTCTGCAGCGTTTCTTCGACCCCGGCACCCTGCTGCCGCTGCACCCGCGCGACAAGTCCGGCGTGCTCGCCGCGATCGGCGAGGTCGATGGTGTCCGCACCGTGGCCTACTGCTCCGATGCCACCGTCATGGGCGGCGCCATGGGCGTCGAGGGTTGCAAGCACATCGTCGATGCGATCGATACCGCCATCGACTCCAAGATTCCCGTTGTCGGCCTCTGGCATTCGGGCGGCGCCCGGCTCGCCGAGGGCGTCGAGGCCCTGCACGCCGTCGGACTGGTCTTCGAGGCCATGGTCCGCGCGTCCGGCCAGGTGCCGCAGATCTCCGTGGTGCTCGGCTTCGCCGCCGGTGGCGCCGCCTACGGTCCCGCGCTGACCGATATCGTGATCATGGCTCCCGAGGGGCGCGTCTTCGTGACCGGCCCGGACATCGTCAAGACGGTGACCGGCGAGAGCGTGGACATGGCGACCCTGGGCGGTCCGATCACGCACGGCAAGAAGTCCGGCGTCTGCCATATCGTCGCCGATGACGAGTCCGATGCCATGCACCGCGCCCGCCGCCTGGTCTCGATGTTCGCCGAACAGGGCGAATTCGATCTGGCCGCCGCCGAGCACGGCGATGTCGACCTCAAGGCCATGATGCCCGAGTCGGCCAAGCGCGCCTACGACGTCAAGCCGATCATCAACGAATTGCTCGACAATGTCGACGGCGAAAGCTCTTTCGAGGAACTGCAGGGCGGGTACGCGCGCTCCATGGTGGTGGGTCTGGGCCGGCTCGGCGGGCGCACCGTCGGCGTGCTGGCCAACAACCCGATCCGCCTGGGCGGCTGCCTGAACTCCGAAAGCGCCGAGAAGGCTTCGCGTTTCGTGCGGCTGTGCAACGCGTTCGGCATTCCGCTGATCGTGGTCACCGACGTCCCGGGTTACCTGCCCGGCGTCTCGCAGGAATTCGAGGGCGTGGTGCGCCGCGGCGCGAAGCTGTTGCACGCCTTCGCCGAAGCCCGGGTTCCGCGCGTCACCCTGGTGACCCGCAAGATCTACGGCGGCGCCTACATCGCCATGAATGCGCGCTCGCTCGGCGCCACCGCGGTCTACGCGTGGCCCGGGTCCGAGGTCGCGGTCATGGGCGCCAAGGCCGCGGTCGGCATTCTGCACAAGAAGGCCCTGGCCGCGGCGCCGGAATCCGAGCGCGAGGCCATGCTGGAGCGGCTGACCGCCGAGCACGAGGCGATCGCCGGTGGCGTGCAGCGCGCCATGGACATCGGGGTGGTGGACGCGGTCATCGACCCGGCCAAGACCCGGTCCACGATCGCCGCCGCACTGGCCGCGGCGCCGTCGCGGGCGCAGCACAACAAGAACATTCCGCTGTAAGCGATTGCAGGACAACGTAAACGGGCCGCCTCGGACGAGGCGGCCCGTTTGCTTTCGCGCCCACTCCCCCGTCATTCCGGCATGACACGCACGGCGAGCGCCGGAGGATGTTCCGGCGCGGTCGGTATGGTCGGGTGAGTGCGTACCCCCCTCAGGATTCTCACCTTGTTCGCGGTACCCGTACTGGCGGTGGCCGGTTGCTCGTCGGGGCCGGAGCAGCCGAAATCGGTGGCCGAGCGATTCGCGGACGCATTGACCGCAGACGATGTCTCGGCCGCAGCGGCGCTCACCGATGATCCGAAGGCGGCGGCCGATGCGCTCGGGCCGCTGTACGACGGGCTGGGCAAGCAGGTGAAGTTCGAGGTGCGCGAATCCAAGAAGGACGGCGGAGACGGGACTTTCACCCTGGCCGCCACCTGGAAGCTGGGGCAGGACGGGAAGAACGAGTGGAGTTACACCACGTCGGGGACCGCCAAGGATGCCGACGGGTGGAAGGTGCACTGGAATCCGGCGACGGTCGCGCCGGGGCTGGATCAGGGGCCGCTGAGCTACGGGGCGGCGTACGCGAAACCGGCGCGGATTCTCGATTCCGGTGGCGGGGAATTGATGACGCAGCAGGTCGTGACGCTGGTGAATCTGGCTCCGGGCGCCGATACCGGGGCGGCCGCCGCGCTGCTGGGCCCGGTGTCGCCGGGCATCACGGCCGAATCGCTGGCCGCGGATCTGGCTGGGGCGCAGGGCAAGACGGTCACCGCGATCACGCTCCGCGAGGGCGATATCGCGCCGATCGAACAGCAGCTGGCGGCGGTGCCGGGCGTCACGCTGGTGAAGCAGACCCGCCTGCTCACCACTGACCGGGCGCTGGCCTCGCCGACCCTGTCGGGCCTGGCCGATCTCTGGCAGCAGCAGGCCGATGCCGCGACCGGCTGGGCGGTGCGGGCCACCACCGCCGACGGCAGCACGGTGCGCGTCGCGGGACAGGACGCGAAGCCGACCGAGGATATTCGCAGCACCCTCGATATCGGCTGGCAGCGCGCGGCGGAAGCCGCCCTCGCGCCGATCGGCCAGGCGGCGGCGATCGTCGCCCTGCAGCCCTCGACCGGCAATGTGCTTGCCATGGCCCAGAATTCGGCCGCCGACGCGCAGGGACCGATCGCGCTGACCGGCCTCTATCCGCCCGGTTCCACCTTCAAGACGGTCACGGTGTCGGCCGCGCTGCAGGCCGGCCTGGTCACCCCCGACACTGTGGTGGCCTGCCCGGGCAGCGCGAACATCGAAGGCCGCGTCATCCCGAACGACAACAACTTCGACCTCGGAAACGTCCCCCTGCACACCGCCTTCGCCAAATCCTGCAACACCACCATGGGCAAGCTCGCCGTCCAGCTGCCCGCCGACGGCCTCACCAACGCCGGCCTGCAACTGGGCCTCGGAATCGACTACGTGACACCGGGACTGACCACGGTCACCGGCAAGGTCCCGGCCGCCGACACCCCCGCCGCCCGCGTCGAAGCCGGCATCGGCCAGGGCACCGTGGTGGCGACCCCGTTCGGCATGGCCCTGGTAGCGGCCTCTATCGCCCGCGGTTCGGTCCCGGCCCCCACCGTGGTGACCGGCCAACCCGGCAAACCGGACCGTACTCCCCCGGCGCTGCCCGCCGACATCCCCGCCCAGATCAAACCCATGATGCGCGAGACCGTCACCGCCGGCACCGCCACCGCCCTCAACGACATCCCCGACCTGATGGGCAAGACCGGCACCGCCGAATACATCGACGACAAACACGCCCACGGCTGGTTCGTCGGCATCTCCGGCGACCTGGCCTTCGCCGTCTTCATCTACGACGCGGGCAGTTCCGGCCCGGCGGTCGAAGCGGCGGGCCGGATGCTGCGCGCACCGCGCTGAGGTTCGAACCCCTCGTTCCGGCGTACTCGCAGCCACTTTGGGGGCCGGTTTCGGCCCAATTCCCCCGTCATTCCGGCACGCATCTGGCCGGAATCTCACTCGCTGCTGGTTACCTCGCATCGCCATCGCACTCGCTGCTGGTGAGATTCCGACTGAGACGCCGGGATGACCGTGGGGACGCGCACCAGAGTCACGGCGGTTCGGGGCATGGACGAGGCCTGCCCGCGGCCGCGCTGCTACGACCCGCTCGGGCGGATATTGGCGTTGTGGTGGAAGACGTTGTGGGGGTCCCACAATGCTTTGAGGTCGGCGAGACGTGAGTTTTTGTCGCCGTAGGTGTCCCGGACGCGTTGCTGGTCGTCGTCGGCGAGGAAATTGATGTAGCCGGCGCCTGACCGGGCGTGGGGGCGGAGGGCGTCCCAGCAGTCGCGGACCCATTGGCGTTCGGCGGCGTATTGGGACGGATCGACGCACAGGGCGCTGATATTGATGCCCCAGCAGGGGCGGCGGGAGCCGCCGAAGGCGGTGGCGGCGTCGGGGGTTTCGGAGTATCTGCCGCGCATCGGGAAGATCGGCATGATCGAGAGCGGGGAGCCGCTGTGCTGGAACTGCTCGATCATGGTGGCGATCACTTCGGTGCTGAGATCGTCGACGTAGAGCGCCTTTTCGTAGGCGGGCAGGCCGCGTGGCGCGCCCTCGTCGAACATCTGTTGGAGCGCCGTGTAGGGCATGGGCGTGACGAGTTCCCAGGCGGGGGCGGGGGTCGCGGCGCGCAGCGGTTGTACGACCGCGGCGAGTTCCCCGGGGGTGCCGAAGCCGACGATCGCCACCACGAATCCCGGTGTGAAGTGGTATTTCTCGGGGACGAAGGGGGCGGGCGGCGCGTGCACCGCCATGATCGCGGCGCAGTAGCCGGGCGGCAGGGCTTCGACCAGGTCCCGGCCCGCGGCGAAGCCGGCGGCGCCGTCCTCGGGTGTCCAGCACAGCAGGGTCGCCTGCGCCAGCGGCGGGAGATCGTGCAGGGCGAAGGTGAATTCGGTGACGATGCCGAAGTTGCCGCCGCCACCGCGCAGCGCCCAGAGCAGGTCCGGGTTCTCGTCCGCCGAGGCCGTGACGATGCGGCCGTCGGCGGTGACGACCTCGGCGGAAATCACACTGTCGCAGGACAATCCGTTCCGCAGGGTGAGCCAGCCCATGCCGCCGCCCAGGGTCAGGCCGCCGACGCCGGTGGTGCTGATGAAACCGCCGGTGACGGCCAAGGCGTGAGCCGTGGTCGCGCCGTCGACCTGCGCCCAGGTCGCGCCGCCACCAACGCGGGCGAGTTTCGCGGCCGGATCCACCGTGACGGCGTCGAGCCCGCCCAGGTCGATCAGCATGGCGTCGTCGGCGACCGCGTGCCCGGCATAGTTGTGCCCGCCGCCGCGCACGGTCAGGTCCATGCCGTACTGGCGCGCCTGCCGCACCGCCTCCGCTACCCCGGCCGCGCTGCCCGGGCGGACGACGAGCGCCGGCCGGCGATCGATGCCGCCGTTCCAGACCTGGCGCGCCTGGTCGTACTCCGCATCGCCCGGGCTGATCACCGGCCCGCCGATGGCCGCCCGCAGTTTCTCGATATCCACGCCGACAGTGGTCATGGGTCCAGCTCCTTCGATCCGGCGATGTCGGTGTCACTTTCCCGCTACGGCCATACGGAGCCGGCGGGCCGGGAGTTCAACCAGTTCATCGCATGGATCGGCGGCCCGTACCGCGTGGCGGGTCCGATGGGAGCGTCGCGGGCGCTACCCCAGCAACCGGACGTCGGCCACGAAATCGACGATCCGGCCGTCCTCGACCAGATACGCGCCCGGGGTGAGGGCGGCATTGCCGTAGGACTCGTCTTCGTAAATGAGCCCGACCAGATGCTGGAAGACCATGGTCTGTTCGGCGTCCAGTTCGTACGGCACCGCGAGCAGGCAGGTCCGGCGCGGCACGGCGATCCAGAGCCGATTGCGCTCCAGCGCGTCGTGGGCGTGCCGGAGAGCTTGGGCGTCGAGGATCTTCTCGGCCGAGAAGTCGTAACCGGAACAGTTCGCGACCGGCAGTCCGTAGTGGTCGCTCAATTCCCAATCGTATTGGAGCAGTGCCAGACTCGCGACGGCCGACGGGTAGAGCATGGGGTTCTCCAGGGCCTCGGGCGTGAGGTCGGCCATGGCGTAACCGTCGCCGGTGTCGGTGGCGAGCACGGTGATGGGAGCGGTGGGCGCATTCGCGGTGTGCCAGTACGGGATTCGCTCGCGATGCTCCCAATCCGGCGGCTGCAGCACCGGATAGCGGTGCGCGTCCATGCGATACGCCTCGTGCGCGATATCCGGATCGTGGAACTGGTCGAGATCGTACCGGTGAACGTGCACGCGATCGTCGCGATCCAGCACCAGCAACAGGTATTCGATGTGCAGGTGCTCCGGCACCGCCAGGTCGGCGCGGTCGCGCACGGCGTCACCGAGATCCGGGTCGGTGGCGATGATGTACAGGACGTGGGATCGGCTGCCCCGCTCCACGATTCGGCCGTCGACCACATAGGTCGTGGCGGGCAGGACCCCCGTGCCCTCGTAGTCCAGGTACACATCCAGAAGCAGCAGATGCCCGGGCCCGCCGGAGACGATGAAGTCGGCGGTGCGCTCCCGCACCGGCCAGTCCGCGCCGCCGCCGGTGAGGATCTCGAGATCGGGCCGCTGCGCGAGATAGTCACCGCCGACGGTCACCCGGCCGCCATACAGGGCGCGCTGCAGTTCCACCCGGTCCTCGAACTCGACCCGCGCCGTCTGGAGGTGATCGAGGAGCAGTTTCGGTGCGGCGGTGGCCATCTCGTCCTCGCCGAAACCGTGGGAGCCGAGCAGGCCGGTGTCGAGTTCCGCCCCGTGCAGCAGGCCCTCGGCCGCGAGTTCCAGCGGCGTCGGCAGCCCGGAGGCGTCCTCCAGCACGGCTCCGACCAGCCCCGCCAGGTATTCGAAGTCCTCGTACCGGGCGGGCCAGGGCAGCCAGCGCTGCCAGCCGCCGTCCGCGTCCATGCTCCAGCCGCCGCGCTGCAATTCCGCTACCCAGTGTTGCGGAAATCGATGCCGCCCAGGGTAATTCGAATTGGCCGGCAGCATGCAGCGCAGGCTCTGGCCGTGCCGGTCGAAGACCACGAAGCGCGCCCCGCGCGCGGACAGTTCGACGCTGCCGCCGGGCGGTAGCGCGAACATCTCCCAGGCCAGCTCGACCGGGAATTCCCGCCAGGCGAGCTCGGCCACCGCTTCCGGCGTCGCGTCCGACCGGTCGCGTCCCAGCCATCCGCCGATCCCCACCCGAAACTCCATCCACTACGAACAACCGGCGCAACTTAGCACGACAATTCGGACATCTGAAGCACCCGAATTCCAGTGTCTGGCCGGAGCACCGTCAGGACAGCAGCCGCACCTTGTCCGCGGATTCGTTCTGACTCGCGCACTCCTGGTACGGATTCGGGTCGCCCTGGCGCTCCCCGCACACCCAGCGCACATTCTCCACGACCACCGCGATATCCCCGCTGGACTGCCCCGCGCGCTGATCCGCATAGGCGGTCGCGACGGCGGATGCGTTGGGACAGAAGTCGTTTCCCTTGGCCGTCGACGCCACCACCGCGAGACCCCAAGGGCCCGTACCGCATCGCACCAGCTCGTGACCGACCGCCGGAAACGCGGCCGCGGAGGTGGCGGGCGCGACGGAGCTCGGGGCACTGCTGGTCGCGGCGGAGGTACCGGAATCGTCGCCGCAGGCCGTCACCCCGCCCGCGAGCGCGATCGTGAAAATTCCGACAGCGATCCTTGCGGCCGTTCCGCGCACGAGCGCCTCCTAGTCGTCTCGACCATACCCAGGGCCACCCCTCCCCGATTCTGCCCCGCCCCCACGCGACACGCCGCACGCCACGCGGAGAGAGCGATCCCGTACCAGCCGCCCACGGCGTCCTGCCAATATTCAGCGTCCGCTCGTCATTCCGGCGCCCGTCCGACCGAAGGCGCACCGGCCGACAGCTGGTCGGCCGACCGAACGTGGGCTAGCCGACGTCGCGGCGGAGCCAGGTGACTTCGGCGCCTTCACCGCCGAGGCGGAAGGGTTCGAGGGCGTCGTCCCAGGCGGTGCCGAGGGCGCGGTCGATTTCGGCGGCGATGTCGTTGGCGGAGCCGCGGCCCTGGGCGCGGGCTTCGGCGACGATGGCGCGCAGCCGCATCTCGCCGACCATGACGTCGCCGTTGGCGCTCATGGGCGCGTTCCACAGCCCGAGGCCGGGGACGAAGCTGTAGCGCTCGCCGTCCACGCCTTCGGAGGCATCCTCGGTGACTTCGAAATAGAGCACGGGCCAATCCCGCAATGCTTTGGCTAATCGGCCGCCGGTACCGACCGGGCCGTACCAATCGGTGGTGGCACGCAACTGCCCGGGATCCGCGGGCTGGGCGGTCCATCTGAGTTTGGCGGGAGATTTCAGGGTCGAGGTGAGCGCCCATTCGATATGCGGGCACAGCGCGGCCGGCGACGCATGGATGTAGACGACTCCAGACGTCGCCTCCGCGAACTGGTTCGACGTGCGCACCACTGACACCTCCGGCTCGACGAGGGACGTCTTCCCCAACGACCCGACAGCCGGCGTTGCCCGAGTTTACTGGAGTGCCCGGTGTTACGTGTGTTGCTTTCGGGACGTGTCGCGTGGTGACGCGAACGCGCCGAAGCGCTACTCGAACTCGGCGATGACGGCGTCGCTGAGGGTCGGCCACGCCGCCCGGGCCCAGTCACCGAAATTTTCGTCCGCCAGCGCGAGACACGCCATGCCGACTTCCGGGTCGACCCACAGGAAAGTGCCCGATTGCCCGAAGTGCCCGAAAGTTTGCGGCGAGTTGGCGCCGCCGGTCCAATGCGGGATTTTGTGATCGCGGATTTCGAAACCCAATCCCCAGTCGTTGGGGCGCTGCGACCCGTAACCGGGAAGTACGCCATTGCGGCCCGGGAATTGCACTGCGGTTGCCTCGGAAAGCAATTCGGCACTCACGATTCGCGGTTCCAGCAATTCCTCGGCGAACCGCAGCAGGTCTGCGACGGTGGAACGTCCGGCATGGCCCGCCGGGCCCGCCAGCACCGACGATGTCATGCCGAGCGGTTCGAAGACCGCCTCGTGCAGGTAGCGGTCGAAGGCGATACCGGTCTGCGCGGCAACGAAATCCGCGAGCACTTCGAACCCCGCGCTGGAGTAGATCCGCCGCGCACCCGGTTCGGCGAGCACCTCGGCGGTGTCGAACGCCAGCCCGGAGGTGTGCGCGAGCAGATGCCGCACCGTGGCGCCGGGCGGTCCGGCGGGCTGCTCGAGCTCCACCGCGCCCTCTTCGATGGCGACCAGAACCGCGTACGCCACAAGCGGTTTCGTCACCGACGCGAGCCGGAACACCCGCTCGGTATCGCCTTCGGCGTCCACCGCGCCCTTACCGCGCAGCACCACCCCGGCCGCCGCATGAGGGACCGGCCACTGTCGAATCTGATCCAGCGCTCGCACTCCCCGAGCCTACGAGCCGGGCCGCGCCGCGTCGCCCCCGGGCCGCGCGGTGGCGAGCCGCTCGGCGGGAGCCCGGTTCAACGTCGAGCGCTTGCGGCCGTAGGTGAAGTAGATGACCAGGCCGACGGCCGACCACAGGGTGAAGGCCAGCCAGGTGACGCCGGGCAGGTGCAGCAGCAGCCAGCCGCACATGGCCACGCCGAGCACCGGCACCAGCGGAACCAGGGTGCGGAAGGTGCGCGGCAGCTCGGGTTTGGTGCGGCGCAGCACCAGCACGCCGATATTCACCAGGCCGAAGGAGACCAGGGTGCCGATATTGGTGGCATTGACCAGCTCGCCCAGCGGGACCAGCGCGGACAGCACCGCGACCACGCCGCCGACGATGAGGGTGTTGACGGTGGGGACGCGCTTCCGGCCGACCTTGGACAGCACCTGGGGCATCAGGCCGTCGCGGGACATCGAGACCAGGATGCGGGTCTGGCCGTAGAGCACGGTGAGCACCACCGAGGCGATGGCGATGACCGCGCCGGCCGCGAGAATCGTTGCGGGCCAGCCGCGCCCGGTCACCTGTTCGAGCACGGTGGCCAGGGACGCTCCGGAGCTGCTGACGTCGTCCACGCCGACCGCGCCGACGGCGGTGAGCGCCACCAGCACGTAGACCAGGGTGACGATGCCCAGCGAGATGATGATGGCGCGCGGCAGATCCCGCTGCGGGTTCTTGGCTTCCTCGCCCGCGGTGGAGGCGGCGTCGAAGCCGATGAACGAGAAGAACACCATGGACGCCGCCGCGCCGATGCCGGCCACGCCCATCGGGGCGAAGGGGTGCAGGTTGTCGGAGTTGAACGCGGTGACCGCGACGACCACGAAGAACACCAGCACCGCGATCTTGATCATGGTGGTGACGGTGGTGACCCGCGCGCTCTCCCGGACCCCGTCCAGCAGTACGCCCATGGCGATCAGAACCACCACGGCCGCAGGCAGATTCACGACGCCGCCGTCGCCGGGCGGCGCGGACAGTGCTTCCGGAATCCGCCACCCGATGGTCGACCCCAGGAATTCGTTCAGGTAGGACCCCCACCCCACCGCGACCGCCGCCACCGACACGCCGTATTCCAGCAGCAGGCACCACCCGCACACCCAGGCGATGATCTCGCCGAGCGTGGCATAGGTGTAGGAGTACGCCGACCCCGAAACCGGCACCGCCCCCGCGAGTTCCGCGTACGACAGCGCCGAGAACAGCGCCGCCAGCGCCGCGATCACGAACGACACCACCACCGCCGGCCCGGCCAGCGGCGCGGCCTCCCCCAGCACCACGAAGATCCCGGTGCCGAGCGTCGCCCCGACCGACAGCGAGATCAGCGCGACCAGCCCCATGCTCCGCTTCAGCGCGGTGTGTTCGCCGTCCGAGGCGAGCTGCTCGACGGGCTTGGTCCGCAGCAAAGAAGTGGTAATCCGAGATAGTCCGGGCACGTCCGGCGACACTACCTGGTGAGACCCGGCAAACCGACTCGCAGGTCCCGTGTCAAGCGCGCTTTCAAACCCCGGGCTACCCACCGGCTTCCGAACCCGCGCGGGCCGGCGGCACGCCCACCGGAACCTGACGGCGAGCGTCGCCCGAGCCCTCGCGGTCGGGGATACCAATGCACCCCGGCATGTTTCTACCGGGATGACGACGGCAGGCAGTGAGAATCCGGCCGAGAGCGAGCCGGAACGACGAGGGACAAAGCCGCCCCGATGACGGGGATAGCGGGATCAGCGATAAGTGGCGGCGGGGTCGAATGCGGCAGCGGTGGGGTCGTAGGGGTTGGCGTGCAGGGCGGACTGCTGCTGGGCGAGGAGGGTGCGGCGGCGAGTGAGGGCGGCTATTTCGTCGTCGAGGCGGGACAGGCCGTCGTGCACGATCTTTCGGGTGCGATCACAGTGCTGGATGCCCTCGGGCACCACGCACGGGAGGATGGCGCGGATCGCGCGGGTATTGAGACCGGCGTCGAGGAGTTCGCGAATGCGATGGACGCGGGCCGCCGCCTGATCGTCGTACGTGCGATAGCCGTTGGAATCGCGCTGCGGGACAAGGAGTCCCTGCTCCTCGTAGTAGCGGAGCAGGCGCGGGGCGACGCCGGTGGCCTGGGCCAGTTCTCCGATCAGCACTGTGACCTCCGGCACTCGGCGTTGACCTTCACATCCATGTCAATCCCTAACGTCGCCGCCATGACGAACATTTCGCTCTCCACCACCGTTGCCGGATCCGGGCCCGCGATCGTGCTCGCGCACGGGGCCGGCGGTGGCATCGCCGCCAATTTCGGTGGGCTGATTCCGCTGCTCACCGACCGGCACACCGTCATCGGTTCCGATTACCCGGCCGACGACACCCACCTGGATCTGGACGAACTGGCCGACGCCCTGGTGGCGGCGGCGGTCGCGACGGGGGCACAGGAGTTCACCATCGTCGGGTACTCGCTCGGCACCGCAGTGGCCGTGCGGGCGGCGGTGCGGCATCCGGAGCGGGTGCGCGGGCTGGTGCTGACCGCGGGATTCGCGCGGGCCGACAATCGCACCCGGCTGACCGCGGAACTGTGGCGGCGGCTGCTGGCGGCGGACGACCGGGAAGGTTTCGCGCGCATCGTGCTGCTGTCCGGGTTCGACAAGGACTTCGTCAATGCGATTCCGCCGGAGCAGCTTCCGGACCTGCTCGCCATGACCGCCGCGAACATTCCGGGCGGGACCGCCGCGCAGGCCGCGCTGGTGATCGCCGCCGATGTCACCGCGGACCTGGCGCGGATCGCGGTGCCGACGCTGGTCATCGGGCTCACCGGGGACCTGCTGGTGGATCCGGCCAATGCCCGCGCACAGGCCGCCGGCATTCCCGGGGCCGAGTACCTCGAGCTGTCCGGCGGGCACGTGGTCATGCTCGAACAGCCCGATCCGTGGCATGCGGCCGTGCTGGATTTTCTGGAGCGCCGGCCGGCGGTGACGGCCGGCTGACGAGCGGGTACCCCGACCGGTGGTTCGCCCCCGACCGAAACCGACCTGACTCGTCGGTAAGAAATGCGGTTACCATCGGTGGATCATGAATGCGCATGTCACGATCCACGGCGAGGTGGAATCCGGATTCGGGCCGGTGGCCGATGCTTTCCGGCGGAATTTCGAACGACACGGCGAGATCGGCGCGGCGGTGGCCGTGTTCGACGGGAACCGGCCCGTGGTGGATCTGTGGGCGGGACACCGCGACCGCAAGCGCAAGGTGGCGTGGGAACGCGACACCATGGCGCCGGTCTGGTCGTCCACCAAGGGCATGACGGCGTTCGTGTTCGCCTCGGCGGTGTCACGGGGGCTGCTGGATTACGAAGCGCCGGTGGCGAAGTACTGGCCGGAGTTCGCGGTGCACGGCAAAGAGACCATCACCGTGCGGCAGCTGCTGGATCATCAGGCCGGCCTGGCGGCGCTGGACCGGCCGGTGCGGCTGACCGATATGGCGGATCTGGATCGGCTGGCCGGCATCCTCGCCGAGCAGAAGCCGTTGTGGCGGCCGGGCACCCGGCACGGCTATCACCCGATCACGGCGGGCCTGTACCAGGGCGAGCTGATCCGCCGGGTCGATCCGGCGCATCGCACCCTGGGCCGGGTGTTCGCCGAGGACTTCGCCGCACCGCTCGGCCTCGACTTCTATATCGGCCTGCCGGAAGCGATTCCGCTCGATCGCGTGGCCACCCTCTCGGCCACCGCGGGCCTGGACGTGCTGCGCTACGAGCGAGATCTCCCGCTGCGCATCGGGATTCAGCTCTACACCAAGCAGGGCCTGTCCTTCCGCGCGCTGAACAGCCCGCAGGTCGGCGCGCCCGCCCGCGCCACCCGCCGGGAATTCCTGTCGGTGGAGAGCCCGGCGGCTGGCGGCGTCGGCACCGCGCGCTCGCTGGCCCGGGTGTACGGCGCGGCGGCCGGAGACACCGGCGAACTGCCGATCGATCGAGACCTGTTGCAGCGCTTGGCCACCGCCGACACCGCCGACGACGTCCCCGCGCAGGACCTGGTCCTGCTCACCCCGAGCCGCTACCACCTGGGCTTCCGCAAATCGCGCGGCAGTTTCCGGTTCGGCGCCGACAAACGCGCCTACGGCACCACCGGCTACGGCGGCTCGTTCGGATTCGCCGATCCGGCAACGGGTCTGGGCTTCGGCTACAACATGAACCGGCTCGGCATGGCCGTGCTCGACGATGTGCGTTCCCGCAATCTCCGGGAGGCGCTGCTGCGCTGCCGTTAGGGCCGCAAGTGGATGCCAAGCCCCTCGCAGGCGGGGCGCGTCAGGCTGGGCGCGCTCGGCCCACGGGGGGCCGTTTCACGGAAAGGGCATGCCATGCGCGTACTCAGGGCAGTTCTCGCCATCGGCCTGATGGCGATCGGGATGATCGGACTGGCCGGAACGGCGTCAGCCGACGGCGTCACTCGCGACTACCAGAACTTCGTCTCACCGTCGGGCAATATCGCCTGCTACATCGGCGGCACCGGAACAGAAGTGCGCTGCGACGCGCTCGAGACGACCTTCACGGCGCCCGCCAAGCCGGCCGACTGCAAACTGGCCTGGGGCAAGGCCATTCGCTTGAACGCGGACGGCGCGGAGTTCCTCTGCCACGGCGACACCGTGTTCAACACGGGTATTCCGACGCTCGGGTACGGCGAGATCGTCCGGGTGGGCGCTGTCGAATGCGGAATTCACGCCGATATGGGAATGATCTGCACCGCCGGAACCCACGGCTTCCGGCTGTCCCGCGACAGCTACGCGCTGAACTCCTGGTGACCAGCTAGCCGCGCTCGACATCGTGCACGTGGTGCACCAGGTCGTGCGCGAAATACCGCGCCATGGAATCGATGGTGAACGCCGAACCATTGCTGCGCAGCGCCGCCCGGTCGTATTCGGTTTCCGGCACGGATTCGAATGCGACCGCGGCGATTTCGGCCGCCTCGGCCAGCTGCACGGCGACCTCGTCGGCCCGCTGCGCCGCGTAGTTCTCGGCCACCGCGGTGACGTCCTGATCCCAGTTGGCGAACATGGGCACCCCGGAGGCGGTCACCGTGACCGTGGTGTCGTACCCGCCGAGCTCCGGTCCGGGCCGCGGGGCTGCGGTCCGGGCGATATCGAGGCGATGGGTGAAGATCCGGCACACGTCCCGCACGTGGGCGGCGTACTCCAGATCCGACCAGGTCGAATCGTCCGGCCGGACAGCGGCTTCTGGCCGTTCCAGCGCCGCGCCCAGCCGGGCGGCGCTGTCGCGGATCAGCCCCGGCACCGTCGCGTACGCGGTGGTCTCGGGGTCGAATCCGCATTCGGCGCAGGCGCGTTCCAGCACCCAGGTCCAGTCTTTGGTATCGGCGACGATCGGCATGCCACCCACCGTAGAGTGGCAGAAGATTAACTTCCACCCATATACTGCCAACGATCACCAAGATCGCGACACGTTTGCCGGATGCGATAAATCGGTTTCGCACCCGGCCCGCGTTGACTACCGTCGCAGCCGCAAGATTCCCTACGAAAGGACACTCCGGTGAACACGCACACGGCTTTCCGCCGACGACTGCGTTCGCTGAGCGCCGCCGTCGCACGCGGCGTGCTGCGGACGATCACTGCATGAGTTGATGCGCCTTCTCGAACAATTCGAGCGTGATGGCGTGCAGGAAGTCACCGACCTGCTTGGGCGCCTTGCCCGCGAACGCGCGGGCGTGCGTCCCCTCCAGCACGATGCCGAGCTTGAAACAGGCCAGCACCGTGTACCAGGTGACATTGCTCAGATCGCGGTCGGAGAACCGGCCGTAGTGCTCGATCATCTCCGCGGGCGTGGGCAGGCCGCCGACCGCGCCGAGTGAACCGACCAGCGCCGCGCCGGTGGTGCCGGGTTCGGGGCGGGTGGCGATCTGCCAGCCGAGGTCCAGCAGCGGATCGCCGATGGTGGACATCTCCCAGTCGACCATGGCCACCACTTCGGGGCCGTCGAAGGAGAACATCATGTTCGCGAGATGGCAATCGCCGTGCAGGATGCCGGGTTTCCAGTCGGCGGGGCGATTGCGGTCCAGCCATTCCCCCACCCGCTCGACGCCCGGGATCTCCGGTCCGGGGTAGCCCTCGTTGACGCGGTAGGACTCGAGTTCCTTGAGCCAGCGCGGCACCTGGCGTTCCAGGAACCCGGCCGGCTTGCCGTAATCGGCCAGGCCCAGCGCCTCGTGATCGAGCGAGCCGAGCCGCGCGATGGCCTCCACCGCCGACAGGCCCATCTGCCGCCGCACCTCCGGATCGCCGGCGTGCAGTTCGGGCAGTTCGTTCTGCGGATTGAAGCCGGTGATGGGTTCCATCAGATAGAACGACGCGCCCAGCACCGACTCGTCCGGGCAGGCCGCGATGACCTTGGGCGCGCGAATGCCGGTGCCGTCCAGGGCGCCCAGGATGCGCGATTCGCGGCTGATGACGGTGTTGCTGGCCGCGCGCAGATGCTTGGGCCCGCGCCGCAGCACATAGTCGCGGCCGCCGCGGGTGAAGCGCAGCATGATGTTCTGCGTGCCACCGCCGAGCGGTTTGACGTTCTCGAACTCGCCGCCGGGCAAGCCCTGCTCTTCCATCCATTTGCCGACGATGGCGAAATCGACGACGTCACGATCCACTTCGACCGGCTGCGCTACAGACATGCCACACATTGTGCCGTAGACCACCCAGCGAACTGAAGGCATATGCCAGCAGTAGTGGCGGTGGCCTCGTTCACGCAGGTCGGAGCGCGGTGTCCGGGGCGGGTTGGCGTAATGTGCGGGAGGAAATGCGCACCCTGCTGATCGACAACTACGACTCGTTCACCTACAACCTGTATCAGCTGATCAGTGAGGTGAACGGGGTCGAACCCGTGGTCGTGCGCAATGACGAGGTACGCGACCTGGGCGCGCTGGGGCTGGCGGAATTCGACAATGTGGTGATCTCGCCGGGGCCGGGGCGGCCGGATGTGGTGCGGGACTTCGGGATCTCGGCGGCGGTGATCGCGGCGGCGGAGCTGCCGTTGCTGGGGGTGTGCCTGGGGCATCAGGGGATCGTGATCGCGGCCGGGGGCACGGTGGTGCCGGCGCCGCGGGCGCGGCACGGGTATCCGGATCGGATCACGCACGACGGGCGGGAGCTTTTCGAGGGGGTGCCGCAGGATTTCCCGGCGGTGCGGTATCACTCGCTGTGTGCGGCAATGCCTTTGCCGGACAGCCTGGAAGCGACGGCCACCGCCCCGGACGGGGTGATCATGGGGGTTCGGCATCGGACGCGGCCGCAGTGGGGGGTGCAGTTCCATCCGGAATCCATTGCCAGCGAATACGGTTCGCTGCTGCTGCGCAATTTCGCGCGGCTGACGGCGGATCATCAGCGGCGCATCGGGGTGGATCGCGCGGCGAACAAGGCACTGTCCCAACCGGTTTCGCGGGGGCGGATCGTCGTCGGCGCGGACTCGGCGGTCGAATACCGCGTCGAGCAGGCCGTGATCGAACGCGCCGTCGATGCCGAGGCCGTGTTCCTGCGGTTGTACCGGTCCTCGCCGACTGCGTTCTGGCTGGACAGCGAGCATGTGGAGCCGGGACTGGATCGCTTCTCGTTCCTGGGTGACGCGTCCGGGCCGCTGGCCGAGGTGGTGCGCTACCGGGTCGGCGACGGGCAGGTGTCGGTCACCTCCGCCGCCGGGGAGCGCGCGGTGCCGGGCACGGTGCTGGACTACCTATCCGGCGAGCTGTCCCGGCGGCATATCGAATTCCCGGATGTGCCTTTCGATTTCGCCGGCGGGTACGTCGGCTACCTCGGGTACGAGATGAAGGCGGACTGCGGGGCGGCGACCGCGCATCGCGCCGCCACCCCGGACGCGCAGTGGGTGTTCGCCGATCGGCTCGTCGTGGTGGATCACGAGGCGGGCCGCACCCATCTGCTGGCGCTGGCCGGACCGGACGCGGATTCCCTTGCCGCCGCCCGGGATTGGCTCGACAGCACGCGGGCGGCCGTGGACGGGCTGCGGACCTGGGAGAACCCGCCGGACCTATATCTACGGGCCGAGGAGAGCGCGGTCGCGCCGCTGCTGACCCGCGGCCGGGAACGCTATCTGGCGGATGTGGCGGCCTGCCGGGCCCAGTTGCACGCGGGCGAATCCTACGAAATCTGCATCACCGACAGCGCGTATCTGCCCGCCGACACCGACGGGCTCAGCGTCTACCGCACCCTGCGCCGCTGCAATCCCGCACCGTACGCGGCATTTCTGCGCTTCGGCGAGACGGAAGTGGCGTGCTCGTCGCCGGAGCGGTTCCTGAAAGTGGATCGTTCGCGGACGGTGGAGAGCAAACCCATCAAGGGCACCGCGCCGCGCGGGCAGACCCCGGACGAGGACGAACAGCTGGCTGCGGAACTGGCACGCAACCCCAAGACCCGCGCCGAGAACCTGATGATCGTGGACCTGCTCCGCAACGATCTCGGCCGGGTCTGCGAGATCGGCTCCGTGCACGTCCCGAAGCTCATGGCGGTGGAGACGTATACGACGCTGCACCAACTGGTTTCGACCGTCTGCGGCACCCTCCGCCCCGAACTGGACGTCATCGACTGCCTGCGCGCCTGCTTCCCCGGCGGTTCCATGACGGGCGCGCCCAAGCTGCGCACCATGGAGATCATCGACGAGCTGGAGACCGAAGCGCGCGGAATCTATTCCGGCGCCATCGGTTTCCTCGGCCTGGGCGGCACCGCGGACCTGAACATCGTCATCCGCACGGCGGTCCGCCACGACGGGCGCTGGCGGGTGGGCGCGGGCGGCGCGGTCGTGCTCGACTCCGACCCATCGGAGGAGTACCACGAGATGGTCTGGAAGGCCGCCGCCGCCTTGCGCGCCCTGCCCGGCGTCGGAGTCGCGCCCCTCCCCTCCCCGTAATCCATCCGCATCGACTCCGTGCGGCGGCGCTACTTGCGGCGATCGCGGCGTGAGCTCGGGGTGGGAGATTCGGCGGCGGGCTGGTCGCGGGAGGTGAAGCGGCCCAGGAGTGAAACGCCGGGGAGTTTGTCCAGGCGGGCGAAGACTTCCTCACCGAGGGCGGTGACGGCCTCCAGGCGGGTGAGCACCTTGTCGTACGCGACGAAGGCGGGCTCGGCCAGTGCGAGGGTGCGATCGAGACGGTCGATGGTGGAGTTGAGTCGCTCCACGGCGGTGGTGAGGTTCTGGATGAGGTCGGGCAGCTGGGCCGCCAGCTGGATGGAGGCGGGCGGCAGGCGGACGGCGGTGTCGAAGGCGGTGCTCGCCGTGAACTGGGCGGAGTCCAACGCCTGACCGGCGGCGTTCTGGGCGGCTTCGACGGCGGCCTGCGCGGCGGCGAGGATATCGCTCGGGCTGGGCACGCGGGGCGGCTGCGGTTTCCCGCGCGCCGGCTCGGGTTTGCGGCTCGGCCCCTTCGGGTTGGTCATGCTTCCACTGTGCCGCAGACCGGCCAGTATGCAACTTCCGCACCGACTCGGACCCGTATCGATTCGCCACTCGAACCCGCCGATGCGGCCCGTCCGCGCATCTCGGCCGCCCACCGGCGCGGCTCCGGCGGAAACGTGCCGGCGGACGGCGGGACATTTCCGCCGGGCAACCGAATTCCCTCCCGCTCACCTGGGTGGCCGCCCTCGCGTGGTTGCGCCGGAGCATCCCCCGGACCGGGGCCGGATGCTCGCGGAATGCTGGTTGTCGGAGGTGCGTGGTATAGGTCGAGCACAATGAAACTCACCAAGGGTGGCCATGCGCCGGTTCCGACATCGCTTCTGACGGTTGTCCTTTCGTGGCAGTCCGATCACGAGGTGGATGCGCACGCCTTGCTGCTGGGCGCGGACGGGAGAGTCCGGTCGGATCGGGACTTCGTGTTCTTCAATGCGCCCCGGCACGTTTCGCAGGCGGTGACCTTGGATCCGGAGCCCGCGCCCGGGACCGCGCGGCTGTCGGTGTCACTGCCGCGCACCGAGGCGGAGGTGGCGCGGATCGCGCTGACCGGGTCGGTGGACGCGGGGGCGTTCGGCGACGTGCCGGGTCTGGTGCTGACGGTGTTCGATCATCACCGGCCGGTGGCGTGGTTCGAGATCGCCGCCGCGGAAGCGGTGCGGGCCATGCTGTTCGGGGAGTTCTACCGGCGGGACGGGCAGTGGCGGTTCCGGGCGGTCGGACAGGGCTGGGCGAGCGGGCTGGCCGGGATCGTGACGGAATTCGGCGTGCGGGTGGACGATCCGGGTCCGGACTCCGGCCCGGCCGGACCCGCCGAACCGCGACGCGGGTCCGCCCTCGCACGTCCGGGCCGGGACGTCCCGCCGCCGCTCGCGCCGCCGGTGCGGCCGGAACTCGCGGACTGGCACCCGGATCCGGAGCAGCCGGGGCGATTGCGCTGGTGGGACGGGTCGGAGTGGACCAGCGCGAACCGGCCGGTCCCGCCCGCCGATACCCGGCACTGCCCGCGTTGCGGTGCGCCCCGGCGCTGGCGGCTGTTCGGCGGCCCCGCGCTGTGCCGGGACTGCGCGACGGAAATCGAGACCTACCTGGCGGGCTGGCGCGGGCGCGCCGAACGCGTACTGCGGACCGTCGGTGCGCGCGGGGACGATTGGGCCGGACTCTGGACGGCCCTGCGGTATCAGCGCATCGACCGCACCGCCGGGCTGGAGGCGCTGCGCGCGGCCGGGCACGACCATGTCGAGCGCCGCGTGGCCTTCGCGCTCGCGGACGGCGCGATCGAGCAGGCGGAACTGGACGGCTTCGAGGAGACGGTCGCGGAACTGGCGCTCACCGGGCCGCTGATCGAGGATCTGCGCCGGCGAATGTCGCGCGGGCGCATGCTGACTCGCCTGCGCGCGGGCGAACTCCCGGTGCTGCCCACCCCCGGCCTGCATCTGGATCCGGGCGAGCAGGTGCACCTGAACGTGCCCGCCATCCACATCCGCCAGCTGGCGCGCGGACCGAAACTCACCGAGGGCCGCCTGATCTGCAGCAATAAGAAACTGCGCTTCACCGGCGCCGACACCGGCACCGAAATGCCCTGGGCGCGTGTGGTTTCGGTGGTCTCCGAGGGCGGCAAGGTGGGGGTCGCGGCCACTTCCGCGCGCGGCGGGGCGGTCTTCGAAGTGGCCGACCCCGACCACGTGGCCGCCACCTTGGAGGGCGCGCTGCGGGTGGCCAAACGGCTCGCCCTGAGTCCGGGCCGCCGCGACACCCGCTCCATCTCCCAGGAGATCAAGGCCCAGGTCTGGCAGCGCGACGGCGGCAAATGCGTGGAGTGCGGCGAGAGCCACTACCTGGAGTTCGATCACATCATCCCGATCAGCCGCGGCGGCGCGACCAGCGCCGCGAACCTGCAGATCCTCTGCCGCGCCTGCAATCGCGTGAAGGGGGCGCGCATCTGACCGCCGCTACCGGCAATCGATGACGCGCCGCCCCGGGTGTAGTCGATGACACAGCATGCGATGAATCATGTTGAGCATCAATGCTTGCGGTTCTACCGTCCAGAAAAGCGCATCGGGAAAGGGGCTCGGCATGCAGGTGGCGGTAGTGGGCGGAACGGGAACACTGGGCAGGCCGGTGGTGCGCGAACTTGCCGCGCGCGGGCACACCGTGCGCGTGCTCTCCCGCAGCACGCCCGCCGATCCGGTGGCCGGAACCACCCATCACGCGGTGGATCTGGTCACGGGTAACGGGCTCGACGACGCCCTGGAAGGCGTCTACGCCGTGGTGAACGCCGCCAGCCATCGCGGCCTGCGCAGCGGGAAGGTACTGGTTTCGGGGGTCCGCACCCTGCTGGCGGCGGAGCAGCGGGCCCGCGTCGGCCATCACGTGGACATCTCCATCGTGGGCTGCGAGCGGGTGCCGTTCTCCTATTACCGCACCAAGACCGCGCAGGAGAACGTGGTCACGCAGGGCCCGATTCCGTGGACCCTGTTGCGCGCCACCCAATTCCACGAACTGCTGGACGAGATCCTGGCGGCCGCGGCCAAGGCGCGGCTGGAACCCCGTGGCGGACTGCGCTTCCAGCCGGTCGACGTGAACGCGGTGGCGGGCAAGCTGGCCGCCGCCGTCGAGGCGGGCCCGTCCGGCCGGGTGCCCGATGTGGGCGGCCCGGCCGTGCACACCCTCACCGAGCTGGCGCGGGCCCGCCGCGCGGTGGTCGGCGAATCGCTGCTGGCGCTGCCGATTCCACCGATCGGCCGGGTGGCCCGACGGTTGCGCGACGCTGCGCTGTGCCTCGGCGACGATGGCGAGGCAGTGTCGTTCGACTACCCGGAGTGGCTGCGGCGGCGGTATGTCCGGCCGGGCAGCTGACCTGTATCCAGCTTGGCCCGGCCGGGCGCGCACAGGTATCCGGAATCACCCCGAGAATCCCCGGATTCCGGTGGTCAGCGCATCAGACTCAGGACCGAGGGTTCGGCGCAGAAGTGTTCGCGCGCCTGCTCCAGGGTGAGCCCGGAACCGCTCAGCCCGCCGGAATCGGTGACGTCGCACCGGGATCCGGTGACGTGACCGCCCGAGCTGGACAGCGTGACCATGGCTTGGACGACGGGGTGCAGGGTGTCGCCGGCGAAGGTCAGGAAGTCCACGTAGTAGGTGCTGGCGCTGCCGCGGCCCCAGACGGTCAGATACCCCGATTCCGAGCGGTCGATGCCGACCCCGGCGACTTCCCCGGCGCGCTGGAAGACCCGCGTGTCACCGGAGGCGTGATAGATGGCCGACCGGGTGTTGGCGGTGGCCAGGTACACCGGCACGATCAGCTCGTCGCGCTGGTCGCCGTCCAGATCGCGCAGGATGGGCTGCGACGGTGACCGCGCATCACGCTCCACGATGGTCTGCAGGTGCGCGCCCTCGGAATCGAGCACCGTGATGGTCGCCGAATAGCCCTGCTCCTTGCTGCCCGTGTACCGCACCTCGAAGGCCAGGCCGAGGCTGTCGCGGGAGGTCAGCACGCACGAGGGCGGCGGTTCCGCGGCGCCGGGCGTGCCGCATTCGGGCAGTTCCGAGGCGGGCGCGCCGCCGGGCGGCGCGGTGGTCGGGGTGGCGGTCCCGGGCGGCGCGACGGTCTCACCGATTTCGGTGGGCGCCGCGCTGCCGTGCCGGGCGCAGGCCGAAATGGCCAGTGCCGCTATGACGGCCACACCGCAGACCGCGAGGTTCCTCCCCATACCAGCGACGTTAGCAGCGCAACGGCGACCTGCCCGAAACATCCGATGCGCGGGTACCGGCCATCATGTGCATACCTGCGCACATATTGTCTTATAGTGGTGGCGTGATCGACGTCTTGCGCCGGCGCCGCTTCCGGCGGCTGTTCACCGCCCAGGTGGTCGCCCTGATCGGCACCGGCCTGCTCACCGTGGCCCTGGGGCTGCTCGCCTACGACCTCGCCGGGGCCGATGCGGGCGTGGTGCTGGGCACCGCGCTCGCCATCAAGATGGTGGCGTATGTGGCGGTGGCGCCGGTGATCTCGGCACTGACCGAGCGGGTGCCGCGCCGGGCACTGCTGGTGGCGGCGGACGCGGTGCGCGCCGCAATCGCGCTGCTGCTGCCGTTCGTCGGCGCGACCTGGCAAATCTATGTGCTGATCGCGGTATTGCAGGCGGCGTCGGCGACGTTCACCCCGGCCTTCCAGTCGATCATTCCGGCGATCCTGGTGGACGAGGAGCAGTACACGCGCGGGCTGTCGCTGTCGCGGCTGGCCTACGACCTCGAATCACTGCTCAGCCCCGTCCTGGCGGCGGCCCTGCTCAGCGTCATCAGCTATCACGCGCTGTTCGCCGGTACCGCAATGGGTTTCATGGTCTCGGCCGCACTGGTCGTCACCACCCGGCTACCACGGATCGACCCGCCGGAACGCACCGCACCGCTGTGGCAACGCATCACCCTCGGAGCGCGGTTCATGGCCGGGCAACCTGTCCTGCGCGGCCTGCTGGCCATGAATCTCGTTGTGGCGGCCGCGACTTCGCTGGTGATCGTGAATACCGTGGTGTACGTGCGCGAGCAGCTCGATGGCTCCAACACGGGTGTGGCGCTGGCGCTCGCCTGTTATGGACTGGGGTCGATGGCCGTCGCGCTGGCAGCGCCACGCTTGCTCGCCGTATCGGCCTCGGACCGAGCCGAGGTACCACAGGCGCGCGCTCCGCTCGCCGTGCCGAACGCTCTCCGGTACGTGGTTCGACGTTCGCGGACAGCGGGAGACGACCGGGCTGGATCGATGCCGTCGCGCCGGTTCGCGGCGCGGCCGTGGACGGACCGCCGCTTCATGCTGACGGGCTGCCGCGCATTGCCTTTCGGCCTGCTGGCGGCCGCGGCGATCCCTTTGCTGCCGTCGACGGCGGGCGCGCTGGCGCTGGCGGTGACCTGGATGCTGCTGGGGGCGGGCACCTCCACCATCAACACCCCGGCCGCGCGATTGCTGCGGGCGCACACCGGCACCCGTACGCGCACTGCCGTTTTCACCGCCCAGTTCTCGCTGTCGCACGCGTGTTTCCTGGTCACCTACCCGATCGCCGGGGTGCTCGGCGCGGCGGCGGGGCTGCCGATCACCGCGATCACGCTGGCGGTCATCGCTACACTGGCGGGTACGACGGCCGCGCGCTGGTGGCCGGCCACCGGAGCCTCCGTCCCGGCGGATTCCGAGGTGGTAGCGGCAGGAAGGTGACCCATGGTGAGCAAGGGCAATGCCGAGGCGTTGCACGCGCCCAGCCTCACCCATCCCGCGCAGCCGGATCAGGCCCGGCTGGACGCGGCCACCGAAACCTTCCGCATGCTGTCCGATCCCACCCGGTTGCACATTCTCTGGACGCTCACCGAGGGCGAAGCCGACGTGAGCGCGCTCACCGAAGCCTGCGGGGCCTCGCGCACCGCGGTCAGCCAGCACCTGGCCAAACTGCGCTTCACCGGCTTGGTCGATACCCGGCGGGACGGGCGGCGGATCATCTACAGCATTCGCGACGGGCATCTCGCGCGCCTCGTTCGCGAGGGCCTCAATCACGCGGACCACGTCGTCACCGGCGAACCGCGGCACGGCTAGACCTGCCGATCACCCCTCCTGGTCAGTGGGACCAACTCTCGCGACCGCACGCATGCGCCTTGACGATATGCCTATTCGAAATATCGCTAGACGAATGTTGAGAGGTCACGCATGAGCACCGGGCAGGACAGTCCCCACGATGTGATCATCATTGGTGCCGGTTTCGCCGGGCTCTACGGCGTCCATCACGCGGCGCGCGCCGGCCTGGACGTGCTCGGCCTGGAGGCGGGCACGGAGGTGGGCGGCACCTGGTACTGGAACAAGTACCCGGGCGCGCGCTGCGATGTGGAGAGCGTGGACTACTCGTACTCGTTCGACGAGGACCTGCAGCAGAGCTGGACCTGGACCGAGCGGTTCGCCGCGCAGCCGGAGATCCTGGCCTACCTGAACCATGTGGCCGACCGGTTCGACCTGCGGGCGCGCTACCGCTTCGGGCAGACCGTCACCGCGGCGCATTTCGACGATGCCGCCTCGATCTGGACGCTGCGCACCGAGCAGGGCGGCGAATACCGTTCCCGCTTCGTGGTTTTCGCCACCGGCTGCCTGTCCGCGCCGATCAAGCCGAACCTGCCGGGCGTGGACAGCTTCGCCGGCGAGGAGATCTTCACCGCGCGCTGGCCCGAGCAGGGCGTGTCGGTGGCCGGTAAGCGGGTCGGCGTGATCGGCACCGGGTCCTCCGGCATCCAGGTGTCCCCGATCCTGGCCCGGGAAGCGTTGTCGCTCACCGTGTTCCAGCGCTCCCCCAACTTCAGCGTGCCGATCCCGAACCGGCCGTGGACCGATGCCGAGCAGGGCGAGATCCGCGCCACCTACCGGCAGCGGCGCGAGAAGTCCTACTACGCCCCGGCCGCCACCCCGCACGCCTCCCTGCAGACCAAGGCCCTGGAGTTGAGCGCCGCGGAGCGCGAGGCGGCCATGGAGGACCGCTGGAATCAGGGCGGGGTGCTGTTCAACAAGGTGTTCCCGGATCAGAACAGCGATATCACCGCCAATGAGCTGGTGCGCGACTTCGCGGTCGCCAAGATTCGCGCCAAGGTCGAGGACCAGGCGGTCGCGGACGATCTGATTCCGACCGATCACCCCATCGGCACCAAGCGCATCTGCACCGATTCCGGGTACTACGAGATGTTCAACCGGCCCAATGTGTCGCTGGTGAACCTGCGCCGGGAGCCCATCGCCGAGGTGACGCCGACCGGGGTGCGCACCGCGGACAAGTTCATCGAACTCGACACCCTGGTCTACGCAACGGGATTCGACGCCATGACGGGGGCGCTGCTGCGCATCGACATCCGGGGCGCGCACGACACCCGGCTGGCCGACACCTGGGCCGACGGGCCGGTCACCTACCTGGGCTTCGGCATTCCGGGCTTCCCGAACATGTTCAGCATCAACAGCGTCGGGACCCCGTCGGTAATGGCGAACATGGCGTTGCACTCCGAGCAGCAGCTCGATTGGGTGCTCGCGCTCGTCCAGCACTGCCGCGCCAATGGGATTCGCCAGGTGGCGGCGCGGGCGGATGCGGCGGAGAAGTGGACCGATCACCTCATGGAGGTCGCCGAGGGCACGCTGTTCGTCAAGGCGAACTCCTGGTACATGGGCGCCAACGTCGAGGGCAAGAAGCGCGTATTCATGCCCTACATCGGCGGATTCGGCAACTACCGGCGCTTCTGCGACGAGGAGCGCGAAAACGGTTACCCGAGTTTCGAACTCATCTAGGAGTTCACAACTCTCGTGGGCTCTCAGGGGCGTTGCCCCTGAAACCCCTTGGGCCGGGGGCGCTCCCGTTTCGACCCGGGCTCGGCAGTAGCCGCCCGCGCCGTCATGGCCCCGGCGGGCGGTGCGGCCGCTCAGGAGTGACGGCCCGGGTCGGCAACCCCGCCGGCCCGGGCCGTTCCGTACCCGCCTGGATCAGGCGGGTAGGCCCAGGCCGGCCGCCAGGACCGGCCAGGACTTCTTCAGGTCGTCTTCCCAGTAGCCCCAGGAGTGGGTGCCGGTGGGTTCGAAGTCGAAGGTGGCGGGGATGCCGAGCTGGCCGAGTTTGGCGGCGAGGTTGTGGGTGCAGTAGTTGGTGGCGGCTTCCAGGCCGCCGCCGACCACCATCTGGTTGGCCAGGCCGGGCGCGCCGGGCAGGGTGTGCGGGCCGTTGAGGGTGTCCCACTGGCCCGGCAGGCCGGAACCGCTGGAGATGAACAGGTTCAGGCCGCGCAGCTGGTCGGCGTGCACGTAGGGATCGTTCTCGGCCCACATGGGATCGCCTTCGGGGCCGTACATATTGTCGACGTCGCCGCCGCCGGCCGCGACCACGGTGCGCACGAAGTTGTAGCCGACCGGATCGCTGATCTGCGCGCAGCCGCTGTAGGCCGCCACCGACTTGTACAGTCCGGGCGCGGCGATCGGCAGCTGCAGCACCGAGGTGCCCGCCATCGACAAACCGGCAATGGCATTGAGCCCGTTGCTGTTCAGCGCCTTGTCCATGAGCGGCGGCAGTTCCTCGGTGAGGAAGGTCTTCCATTTGTTCACGCCGAGCGTGGGATCCTCGGCGCGCCAATCGGTGTAGTAGCTCCACGCCCCGCCCACCGGCTGCACCACATTGACGTTCTTGTCGGACAGGAACTTCAGCGCGTCGGTCTGCTTCTGCCAGGTGGCCGAATCGGTGCCGCCGCCCGCGCCATTGAGCAGATACAGGATCGGGGTGGGCCGCGAGGTGTCGGCGGCGCGCTGCACATCGATCTCGATGTTCTTGTTCATGGCGGCCGAGAAGACATACAGCTTCAGGGTGCGATCGTCGATCGTCTTGGTGGACTGCAGGTAGGAACCGTCAGCCGAGGTACCCGCCGAATTCAGCGCGGGCGCGGCCGACGCGGTACCGGCCGCGATCGGTAGCAGGACGGTAGCGGTAAGCGCCAGCACCGCGCTGCCCCAGATCTTCTTCGAACGCACGCCGGATCTCCTTAGGCAGTTTGAATCATTCAGCAATAGTCAACGGTTCACCCTGCCCAATCGCTCTGAGCGTTTGCTGGCCCGAAGCTGAGCCTGCACTGAGAGAGCGTGCTTGACCCTTGTCAGCGCATTCCCCGGGACTGTCAGCGCACTGTCGGTGGTCTGTCGGCGCGTCCCGGCACCGTCACAGCCATGACGAACAACGAACTGACCGCCCTGATCGAGACCACCGCCGCCGAGTTCGGCATCCCCGGCATCGCCGTCGGCATCCTGCACGGCGGCCGCGAGGCATTCGCCGCGTACGGCGTCACCAGCGTCGCGCATCCGCTGCCGGTTGACGAGCACACCGTGTTCGCGCTCGGATCGATCAGCAAGCCGGTGACCGCGACCGCGCTCATGCGCCTGGTCGCCGACGGCCGGGTCGAACTGGACGCGCCGGTGCGCCGTTACGTTCCGGAGCTGGCGCTGCGCGACGGGCGGGAGATCACGGTATTGCAGCTGCTCAACCACACCGCCGGACTGGATTGGAGCATCATCAACGACACCGGCGAGGGTGACGACGGCCTGGCCGCCTTCGTGGATTCGCTGTCCGAACTGCCGCTCATCGCGGAGCCGGGAGCGCGGTCCTCCTACAGTCAGGCCGGGTACAACCTGCTCGGCCGGGTGATCGAGAAGGTGACCGGGCAGACCTTCGAACAGGCCATTGCCGAGCTGGTGTTGCGGCCGGTCGGCATGACCGAGAGCTGCTACTCCCGCGACGACATCATGACCCGGCGATTCGCGGTCGGGCACGAACGCGGCCCGGACGGCGAGCTGTCGGTGGCGCGGATCTGGAAGGGCACCCGCGCCAACAATCCCGGCGGCGGGCTGGCGTCCACCGTGGCGGACCAATTGCGCTGGGCGCGTTTCCAACTCGGCGACGGCCGCAATGCCGCGGGCGAAACCGTGCTGCCCGCCGCGCAATTGCTGGCCATGCGGGAACCCACCGTGGAACTGCGCGCCAGCCTGCTCGGCGATGCCCTCGGCCTGTGCTGGTTCCTGCGCGAGATCGACGGGGTGCGGACCTTCGGGCACGGCGGGTCGGGGTACGGGCAGTTCGGTGAGCTGCTGCTGGTGCCCGAGCACGATTTCGCGATCATCGTGCTGTCCAATGCCAGCCCGGACAGTGTGCGCGCCAATCAGACCATCGTGCGGTGGGCGTTGGAACGGTACTTGGGCGTGATCGACGCCGATCCGGAGCCGGTGGCGTATGACGCGACGGCGGCAGCCGAGCTGGTCGGGCTCTACGAGATCGATTCGATGACCATGCACATCACCGGCGATGGTTCGGCGCTGTCCATGGACTGCAAGATCCGGCCGGAGATCCGTGCCGCTTCCGAAGTCGATCTGCCGCAGGACCATCCGGCGTTCGAGTTCGCGCTCCTGCCCGGGGACGGTGACGAGTATGTGGTCACCAAGGGGTCGTTCAAGGGCCAGCGCGGGTTCTTCAGCCGCGATGCCGCCGGTGTAGTCACCGGTGTGGATCTTGCCGGTCGCCTCTTCACCCGCACTCGATGAACCCGGTCCCGCAAGGGAATCCGCCTACCCCGCTCGCCGGTCCGCGACGAGCGGGGGCTGGGCTTCGCGGGCCAGCTGGACGAGCGCGACGGCGCGGGCGAGTCCGCTGCCTTCGCGGTAGGCGGCGTCGAAGCCGGGCGCTCCGAGGCGCGCGGTCAGCTCGTCGCGCAGGGTGACCAGCCCGGGTTCGCCCCGGTCGGGCAGGCCGCGAATGACTTCGCCGAGCCCGAGCGCGGTGGCCGCGCCGGCCGGATCGTCCTCCAGCAGTAGCAGTTCGGCCAGCTGTTCGGCGGTCCGGGCGAGTGTTTGGGCGATCGTCGCGGAATCCCCGTATTCGAAGGCTCCCGGCACGACCACCGGCAGCAGGGTGCGGGCAGCGGGTGCGTCGCCCACGGTCAGGCGATTGGCCAACCGGGCAGCCGCGATGCGCTGGACGGACATGGGCTCGGGGAACGGGAGCACGCCGATTCGCGCTTCCAGGGCATCGAGCACGCGATCGGCCTGTTCGGGATCGCCGGTGCGACGGCACAATTCGGCTTCCGAGAACAGCAATACCGTCGCCAACCGGTTGAAGCCCCGCTCCGCGGCCAGCCTGCGAGCGGCCTCGATATCGCTTGCCGCACCGGTGAAGTCGCCCGCCCGCAGCCGCGCGGTGACGAGTTCGGTTCGGGTGGCGTAGATATCGTCCTCGGTACCCAGCTCGGCCGCCACCGCGACCGCCCGTTCGAAGGCGCCGATCGCCCGGCCGTGATCGCCGAGAACCGTGAACTCCCGGCCGAGCGCGAGCAGGGCCATGGCCAAACCCCAACGGTCACCGGTCATTTCGAATTCACGCAAGGCCGCCCGCCGCGCTTGCGCCCCGGATTCCGGATCGCCCGCGCCGGTGCACGCGATATCGCGCACCATCTGGGTGCTCGCCCGCACCCACGGATCCGGCCAGTCGAGGGCGCGATCCAGCTGCCGTTCGGCGAGCGCGGCATCACCGACGCCCGCGGCGAGCATGGCGGTCCACAGCGGCAGCGCCGGATGGAACTCCAAACCTCCTGTCCTCGTGCAGGCTTCGATCAATGCCAGGGTCGTATCGGCCGCCCCCGCCGACGCGCCGGACAGCGATCGCACCACGTCGAGCGCGGCACGCACATCCTCGGCCAGTGCGTCGCCGAATCCCAGCACTGCGGTGAGCGCCGCCTCGAACTGTGTACTCATCCCCCGGATGCCCCAGTACCAGAACAACGCCCGCACGAACCGAACACTCGACTCCACATCCCGCACGGCCATCGCATCCCGCAGCGCCGCAACCATGTTCGCGTGTTCGGCATCGAACAGCGCGATGGCGTCGAGCTGCGCGCCCGTCCGGAGCAACGGTTCGTTCCGTTCGGCCAATGCCAGGTAATACGCCCCGAACTCCGCCGCCACCGACTCCCCCGCGGCTTCCCGCTGCCCGGCCGCGTAGGCGCGAATGGTCTCCAGCATCCGGTATCGCGGCTCATCCGCGCCGGACACCTCCACCAGCGACTTCTCCACCAGTGCCCCGAGAACGTAGGCGACGTCCCCGACCGGTATCCCCGCAGCGGACGCCCGCCGGGTGTGCGGATCACGTTCCTGGTCGGCGCAGATCGCTTCCAGGGCTTCGAGGGTGGCCCCGCCGGGGAAGGCCGACATCCGGCGGGCGAGCACCCTTTCCGGGGTTTCGAGGAGATCCCAGCTCCATTCGACCAGGGCATGCAGGGTGCGCTGACGCGGGAGGGCGGCGCGACTGCCGGAGGTGAGCAGGCGGAAACGGTCGTCGAGGCGGCGGGCGATCTGGTCGATCGGCATGGCGCGGAGTTTGGCGGCGGCCAGTTCCAGCGCCAAAGGGATACCGTCCAGGCGGCGGCAGATTTCGGTGACGGGGCCGAGGGTGCGATTGCCGAGGGTGAAGTCCGGACGGACGGCGGTGGCGCGGTCGAGGAAGAGACGCACGGCCGGAGCCGCCTGTGCGGCATCGAGTTCCGCCGCTTCGCTCGGCAACGGGAGCGGGCCGAGGTGACAGAGGGCTTCTCCGGTGATGGCCAGCGGTTCCCGGGTGGTCGCGAGAATCCGCAGGTGCGGCAACCGCTCCAGGAGGTGATCCGCGAGGTCGGCGGCCGCTTCGATAAGGTGCTCGCAGTTGTCCAGCACCAGCACCGCCGCACCGACATCCAGCATGTCGGCCAATCGTGCGGCCCGTTCGGCACGGGGTTCGGCGCTGCGGGCATCGAGCGCCCCGGCGACCGCGTCGGCGAGCTGATCCGGCGCGCCGATCTCGGCCAGCGGCACGAAGAACACCGGCCCGTCGGCGAACCGGCTCATCGCCTCGACCGCCAGCCGGGTCTTGCCCGCCCCACCCGGCCCGACAATGGTGACCAGCCGCGAATCCGCCAAACGCTGCCGCACCGCCTCCAGCTCGGCATCGCGTCCGACGAAACTGGTCAGCGGCGTCGGCAGGCGACTGCCCACGGATTCGGTTCGCGCCGTCCGGGTTTCCAGCTCACCCCGCAGCAACGCCAACTGGGTTTCCCGCAGCTCCGCCGACGGATCGATACCCAGCTCATCGTCCAAACGAGCCCGCGTCTCCTCGTACGCCGCCAGCGCATCCGACTGCCGCCCCGCCGCCCCCAGCGCACGTATCCGCAACGCCGCCAGCCGTTCCCGCAAAGGATGCGCCAGCGCCGCCGCCTCCAGATCGGCAACCACCTCGGCATGCCGCCCACACAGCAGCTCGGCCTCGAACCGATCTTCCACCGCCCCGGCTCGCAACTCCTCCAGCCGCGCCGCCACCGCCTCGCAGAACGGCGCATCCCGCACATCCTGCAATGCCTCGCCCCGCCACAACCCCAGCGCTTCCCGCAACAGCCGCGCCGCCACACCCGCCCGCCGCGCATCCGCCTCGGCGAGCAGGCCACGGCGGCCCGCGGCGGCCAGTTCTTCGAACCGCGCGACGTCGACCTGGGCGGCGGAGAGGGAGTAACCCCCTGGACCGAACTCAATGGTTCCGGTGCCGCGCAGGGCTTTTCGGAGGCGCGATACCAGGGCTTGGAGTGCGCCGGCGGCATCGGCGGGCGCGTCTTCGCCCCAGAGGCCGTCGATCAGAGCGGGGACCGGAACCGGGCCGCGTTCGAGGGCGAGGCGGGCCAGCAACATGCGCGCCCGGACGCCGCCGATCTCCACCGGGACACCTTCATCGGTCCACACACGCACTGGCCCAAGCACCTCTACCCGCACCCGGCGAGTCTGCCAGACACGCGGGGGCGGGGCGGTGGTGTGGGCCGCGCATTACCCGGGAGGTAATCGACCGGCGGCCAAGGTTCGGGCAGAGTCGATTTCATGACCGAGATCGCCGCGACGCCCACCGGGGCGCAACTGTTCGCCACCATGCCGTTCACCGAGGGGCTGGGGGTGGAGGTCCTGGAATGCGGTCCCGACCTGGTGCGCAGCCGGTTGGCGTGGGACGAATCCCGGTGCACGCTGGGCGGTTCGATGCACGGCGGGGCGCTCATGTCGCTGGCCGATGCCACCGCCGCGGTGTGCGCCTATCTGAACCTGCCGGAGGGGAAGCACGGCACCACCACCGTGGAATCCAAGACCAATTTCGTGCGCGCGTTGCGTTCGGGCCATGCCACCGCGACGGCGCAGCCGCTGCACGCGGGCCGGAGTTTCATCGTGGTGGAGACCGAGATTCGCGATGACGCGGGCAAACTGGTGGCGAAGGTGACGCAGACGCAGGCGGTGCTCTAGGCGTAGAGGTCTCCGGCAGAGCTTGTCAGTCGCGGTTCGGATCCAGCCGTGCCGCTACCTCTCCGGCCAGTTCGATGAACGCCCGGGCCGCGGCACTGCGATAACCGTTCTCGCGCACCAGCAGCACGATCGAGCGCGGCGGCAGCGGCGGATCCAGGGCGATGGGTTCCAGATCGCATCGGGTGCGGGTGATGGCATCCGGCAGCACGGTGGCCAGCGCGGTCCGCCGCACGATCTCGGTCAGGGCTTGAATCGAATTGGCCTGCACGACGATTCGCGGGGTCACCGCTTCCCGGGCGAAATACGCGTCGATATGGACGCGGGTGGCGAAGTCCCCGGTCAGCAGGGCCAAGGGCAATCGTTCCAGCGCCGCCACCGGCATCGGCCGCACCGGGTCCGGTCCGTCCCGCCCCGGCTCGCCGACCACCAGGCTCAAGGTTTCCGAGAACAGCGGCAGAGCGGTCAGACCGGGCGGATGCTGGGCCGCGAAGGCGATGCCGATATCCAATTCGTCTGCCAGCAAGGCCGATTCGATGTGATTCTGGCTCATCTCCCGCACCGTCGCCTCGATGCCCGGATGCCGGTCGTAGAGCTCGGCGGTCAGCGCGCCCACCAGATAGGTGGTGAGGGTCGGCGTGACGCCCCAGCGCAACTGCCCGCGCGACAGGTCGGTGACGTCGTGCACCGCGCGCTCCCCCGCTTCCAGTTCGCGCAACACGCGACGGGCGGGTTCGAGGTAGGCGCGACCGGCGTCGGTGAGCCGGACCGTGCGGCCCCCGCGGTCGAGGAGCTGGACACCGACCGTGCGTTCCAGCTGCCGGATCTGCTGCGAGAGCGTGGGCTGCGAAATGTGCAGGCGCTCCGAGGCGCGGGTGAAATTGCCGTGGTCGGCCACGGCGACGAAATAGCGCAGGTGACGGATTTCCGGCAGCACACCGGCAACTATAGATGAGGACAATCATAAGTATCAAAACTACGTATTGGACTCTATAGCTCCAGCTCCGGCAGGGTGGAAGACGTCAAAGAGAACGACTTCCCGAAGGAAAGCCATGCATGACCTTTTCGACGGCATCGCGCATTTCCAGCACTCGGTCTTCCCGGAGAAATCGGAGCTGTTCGCCCGGCTGACCACCGCCCACACCCCGGGCACGCTGTTCATCGGCTGCTCGGATGCCCGCGTGGTGCCGGAGCTGATCACCAGCAGCGAACCGGGCGAATTGTTCGTCATCCGCACCGCCGGCAATCTGGTTCCCGCCTACCGCCCCGATGCCGATGGCGTGGCGGCCAGCATCGAATACGCGGTGGCGGTGCTCGGCGTCGCCCGGATCGTGGTGTGCGGGCATTCGCAGTGCGGCGCCATGACGGCTCTGGCCGAGGGCCGCGATCTGACCGCCGCGCCGCTGGTCGCGAGCTGGCTGCGGCACGCCGATGCCGCCCGCACCGCCGCCGCGAACGGCGATGTGGCGCAACTGATCCGGCACAATGTACGGACACAGCTGGCCCATCTGGCCACCCATCCCGCCGTGGCGCGCCGCCGCGCCGCGGGCGATCTTTCCCTGCACGGCTGGGTTTTCGATATCGGCTCCGGCCGCGTCGAGGAGCTCGCCGCCCCCGCAATCGTTCAGCTCGCCGGCTGACCTTCCCGAAAGGAACACCCATGGTGCACGCCCAGTTCGACCCCACCGCCCGCCAGGCCCTCGCCGAGACCGCGGTGCTCGCCAAGATCCGCAAGGATCTGACCTGGCGGGAGATCGCCGAGGCCGCCGGGCTCTCGGTCGCCTTCGTGACCGCCGCGGTGCTCGGCCAGCACGCGCTCCCCGAACGGTCGGCCCTCGCGGTGGCCGAGTTGCTCGGCCTCGACGACGATGCGGCGCTGCTGCTGCAGACCATTCCGACGCGCGGCTCCATCCCGGGCGGCATCCCCACCGATCCCACCATCTACCGCTTCTACGAAATGCTCCAGGTCTACGGCACCACCCTCAAAGCGCTGGTGCACGAGGAGTTCGGCGACGGCATCATCAGCGCCATCAATTTCAAGCTCGATGTCCGCAAGGTCGCCGATCCGGAGGGCGGCGAACGCGCCGTGATCACCCTCGACGGCAAGTACCTGCCGACGAAGCCCTTCTGAAATCCACTGCGCGCGAGCGGGTTCGGCCGGAGAACGACATGGCGGCCGAACCCGTCCCGGGCGCGGCAGCTAGGCCACCGCCCCGATGAATCCGCCGATGGCCGCCCCGATGGCGCAGCCGACGATCGCGCCGACCAGGAAGAACCAGATCCCGATCACGATCCCGACCAGGCAGCCGACCACCGCGCCGGCGAGGATCGCCCCGCCATTGGCATCGACACTGTGAATGAACGGCAGATCCTGCGTGCTGGTAGCCGCGGCAGCGGGTGTCGGCCCGCCGACCGGCGTCAGCGTCAATTGCGTCTCACTGTTGAGAGTCGGTGCGACAGCGAGACTTTGACCCGTCTCGACCCGCAATGTGGTCGGTATGACCCCCACCACCGCCCCGTCGTCGGCGATCATCTGCACCCCGTCCGAGGTCAGCGCGAACCGCCCCGAATCGAGATTCACGACCGCATACGTATGGTCGGCCGCCAGGGTCGTGGTGTATCCCACCGTCCCGGCCGTCGCCCCGATATCGACATCCGCGAGGCTCCCCTCGCCGTGCGCCGTCGCCATGGTTATTCCGGTGGCCGCGATGGCGAACACTGCCGTCGCCACCAATCTTTTGACAAACATGATCGTTTCCATCCGTTCGGGTTTCCTTTGACGTTCCCCCGACGAACGGCACCGGATCTAAGATCATGATGCGCTTGCGCGGTAGTTGCTGTCCATGCCGAATTGGCTGTCCGGGCCGATTCTTCCGGCCCCGGGTCCGCGCCGCGCACGGACCCGGCCGACCGTCAGCCCGCGGTCAGGTAGTTGTGCACCGGATGGAAAGTGATCTCGGGTGGGCTGGGCAGCCCGACCTTGGCGGATGCGGGGCCGATCTGCTCGGCGGCGAATTGTTCGAAGACCTCCTGGGCCGTCCAGACATCCGTGACGCGTATGCCCTCGTCGGTTTCGGTGACCCAGTGGAACAGCCCGCCCGGCGCGCCCGGGCCCTCCGGTGTGAGACCGAGTATTTCCAGGATCGAGTCGTACTGCTCGAGGGTTGCTCCCCGGAATTCGAGAATGACTGCGATTGCCATGCTGATGCCTTTCCGCGACTCTTCGACGTGCCCTGCGCCGATGGCGCAGAGGATGCACCGCCGGGCGCCGGAGTTCGGTGGGTTGCCGGATACTTCCGGGGACACGCGGGTCGGCGCGCGGACGGCAGCGTGCGGAAAGATCAGCTCGGACAGTCGGATTCGATCTCGGAGTTACGGCACGGAGACCGGGCGCAGGCAGCTCGAGAGCGGGGTGATGATCGAGCAGAGGGCGGGGTCGCGGGTGGGGCGGTAGTCGGCGGGGACGCCGTTCGCGGCGGTGATGGCGCGGAAGGCCGGGACCGCGGTGGTGGGGCGGCGGGTCAGGGTGGGGTCGGTCTGCACGTCGACGGTGTAGAGGCCGAAACGTGGTGCGTAGCTGCCCCATTCGTAGTTGTCGGTGAGGCTCCAGTAGTTGTAGCCGATCACGTTCATGCCGTCGGCCTTGGCGCGCTGGATCCAATAGACGGTGTCGCGCAGGTGATCCCCGCGGTCGTAGCCGTCGCTGCGCGGCAGGCCGGAGTCGGTGGGCATGCCGTTCTCCACCACGTACAGCGGCAGGCCGGGGAACTTCTCGGCGTAGGTGCGCAGGTAGTAGTACATGCCCTCGGGTTCGATGGCGTTCTTCCACAGCTCGTCGCCCACCAGCGCGGTGGTCGGCAGATTCGTCAGGGACGCACCGTAATAGAAGTCGAGGCCGACGTAGTCGAGCTTGCCGTGCACCCGGTCCGCGAACAGCATGTCGGTGAGGCCCTGGATGATCGGGTACTGCGCGACATTGCTGGTCACCTGCGCGCCGGGCTGACGGGCGTGGATGTAGTCGTAGATGGCGGTGTGCGCCTCGACCAGGCGATCGAACATGGTCAGGGCATCGAGCACACCGATGTCACCGATCTTGATCGATTGCGCGACATAGCCCATCGGCTCGTTGATGGTCACCCACAGCGGATCGTACGGGGCGTACCGGTCGACCACCCGCCGCATATTGGCCAGCCAATCCGACACCATGTTCTTGCTCTTCCACCCGCCGCGATCCAGCTCCCAGCCCGGGAACACCCAGTGATCGAGGGTCAGCATGGGCCGCATGCCCGCCGCCCGGATCTTCTGGACCACCGCGTCGTAGAACCGGAAGTCGTTCTCGTCCCACGTATCCGCGCGCGGCTGCACCCGGGCCCATTCGATGCTGAGCCGGTACACCTTCACCCCGAGACCGGCCGCCAAATCGATGTCCTCGGCATAGCGGCTGTAGAAGTCCACCGATTCCCCGTACGGATCGTGCGCCTGGCCGGAGTTGGCGTACCGGCTCCAATTGCTGTCCGGCGCATGGCCTTCCGATTGAAAGCCTGCCATGGAAACGCCCCACATGAACCCGGCCCCGAGCGACTGGACGGTGCCGGGCGCACCGGCACTACCGGAGAACGAGCCGGTCCCACTGCCACTGCTCGAACCGGCACTACCCGATCCGCTACCGCTGGACCCCGCCCCGCTGCCACTCGGCGCGGCTTGCGCCACCACCGAGCCAGCCACCGCAATCGCGACGGCCGACAGAACCGAACAGAGCAGCCGTCTACGTCTCATTCCGGCATTTCCTCCTACCGAGAGCGCATCCCCGACTCGACGCGCAACACCCCCGACCATACTGGTCACACGTCCAAAACGTGCATCATTCGGATTAGACTCCGGCCGCCGGACAACGGTCTACGCGCGGGCGCCGCCGCCCCAGGTGGCCGATTGGGCAACCTGTTTCGGGTCGGTGAGGCGGTGCTGGTCGCTGCCGTCGGGGTTCATGAGCCAGAGTTGGGCGCCGCCGGATTCGGGTTCCCGGATGACGCGGGTGTAGAGGATCTTGTTGCCGTCCGGGGAGAAGGTGGGGCCGCCGGAGGATTCGGTGGTGAGCGGTCGGACGTCGGTGCCGTCGGCCCGGGCGGTGTAGATCTCGGACTGGTTCTTGCCACCGCGGTTGCTGCTGAACACGATTCGGGTGCCGTCGGGGGTGAAGACGGGGTCGGCGTTGTAGAACGGGTCGGTCAGCAGGCGGGTGGCGCCGGTGCCGTCGGCCGCCATCACCCAGACCGTGGAAGCTCTGGTGAACAACAGGCGGGAGCCGTCCGGGGAGAAGGCCGGACTCGTCGAGGACATCAGGTCAGGGCCGATCCCGGCGTCGGGGGTGGTCAGCGGGTGTTGCTCGCTGCCGTCGGCGTTCATCAGATAGATCACGCCGCCTCGCACGAAGGCGATGCGCTTGCCGTCCGGGGAGAACGTGGGCTGATATCCGCCCTTGTCATCGAGCGTCACGACATCGCCGCCGTCAGGATCCATGGTCGCGATCGATCGCCCGGCGACCACGATTCGTGAGCCGTCGGGCGCGAAGCTCGGATAGTTCCCTTCCGCGATGCGGGTCCCCCCGCTGCCGTCGGGGTTCATGACGAAGATCGACTGCCAGTCGTCGGCGAACGCGATCTTCTCCGGCCACGACGCTCGCTCGGATGGTTTATCGCAACCGGTGATCAGCCCGGCGAGGAGAACTGCGACGACAAAGCCCAGGACGCCCGATCTTCTCATCGCCCAAGGGTATTCGAGTGCCCCGACTACCGATCGACCGGATGCAGCCGCTCACGAAGCCTGGTCAGGGCGCGGTGCTGCATGAGACGTACAGCTTCCGGGGCTATTCCCATGGCGTCGGCGGTCCGTTCCACCGTCCAGCCCAACCCGATTCGGACATACAGCACCGTGTGATGGACAGGGCTCAAAGCCTCGCGGATGTCCTTCGCACACCCGTCGGACAGCGCGGGCGATGGGCGGCCGATCGACTGGTTCGGCATGACACTCCTGAACTATCAGCTGAGAACTTCCTCGAAAGCGGTCCCTTTCCACCTTCGGAGGCGTCTGTTCATCAACGGATAGCCGTTGGTTAGGGAATCGATAGACCGCCGCCGCTCCCCCGCCCGAAAAAATCTTTGCGATCTGGGAATGCCGGACGGTCGCCTAACCTTCTAAGTGTTGATGATCGGTTAGAAGGATCGATCGCGGAACACGCTCCACGAGAAGAGGATCCGTCATGTCCCGTCTGCCCTTGATCCAGCCCGACACCGCTAGCGGCAAGGCCGCCGACCTGCTGGCCGGCGTACAGAAGGCGCTCGGCGTCACCCCGAACATGACCAAGGCCATGGTCAACAGCCCGGCCGTGCTCGAGGCCTACCTGGGCTTCTCCGGCGCGCTCGCAGGCGGTGCGCTCACGGCGGCGGTCCGGGAGCGGATCGCGCTGCTGGTCGCCGAGGAAAACGGTTGTGACTATTGCCTTTCCGCGCACTCCTACATCGGCGCGAATATCGCCAAGCTCGACGCCGGCGAGATCGAGGCCAGCCGCCACGGCGCATCCGCCGACCCGAAGGCAGCCGCGGTGCTGACGTTCGCGACGGCGGTGGTGCGCACGCGCGGTGGCGTCGAGGAAGCCGATATCAAGTCCGCGCGGGAGGCGGGCCTGACCGACGGTGAGATCACCGAGGTCATCGCCAATGTCGCGCTGAACGTGTTCACCAACTACCTGAACAAGGCCGTCGACACCGATATCGACTGGCCGGTGGTGCGCCACCACGAACACTGACCCGGGTGCAGTGCCGCGTGCGGCGCACACGAGATATCCGCTCGGTCAGGACTCCGGGGCGTCGCCGGCCGCCTCGGTCTCCGGCCGGCGGCGCGCGGCCAGGAACTCGTCCACGATCCGAACGTGATCGTCGTGGGTGGTGCGCGCGGCTCCCACCAACCGGCCGTAGGCGATCGGCCCGACCAATCGCGCGACCACCGCGGCCACATTGTCCGCACCGAGCACCGCCCGGCCCTCCTCGGTCGCGAACAATTCCTCGAACGGCTGGCGGTAGTGGTAGTTCAACGCCAGCCGGAACATATCGGCCTTGCTCAACTGCGCGCTCAGATCGACCGGGGTGCCGCCAGCGAGCCAGGTCAGCGCCACTTTGCGCACCGGTGCGGCATAGATGACCTCGGCCTGGCGGTCGAGCAACTCGATCAGCCGCTCACGCAGCGGCCCCGCGCCGGGTGCGGGCACCGCGGGCACCAGCGCGCGGTGCACCGCGGCCGTCCCCGCCACGACCCCCTTGCCCAGGTACTTGTACATGGAATTCTTGGCGGCCTTCTTGCGCTCGCCGTACACGTAGATCGCCAGCGGCTTCAAGCCACCCGATTTGATCAGCGTCCCCACCGCACGCAACTGATCGGCCCTCGTCATCGGCGCCTGCGGGGTCTCCGCCGCACGATTGTCTCCGGTGGTCTCGGTGGTCATCGCAATCCTTTTCTCCACAGTCCGCCGTCACTGCTCCGGCAGGAATCACCACCGATATTACGTACGATCGTTTCACCCGCTCCGGCTCGAATCGGCAACGGAGGCAACGGGTGTGGTGGGGCGGGCGGGGCTCGAACCCGCGACCAATGGATTATGAGTCCACGGCTCTAACCGACTGAGCTACCGCCCCGGACCGCGGAGATCTCCGCGGGCCTCGCGATGGTACCGAATTCGGCGGCCTGGTACCTACTCGGGCGCGGGCGAAGCCTACGGTGTCGTAGGGGGTGGCCGAAGGAGGAACTATGGCGGGCGTGTTCGTGAATGTGCTTCGGGCGCATCAGTGGCTGTACGAGAACAGTGGCGGGGTGGTGGGGCATCGGCTGTTGTTCGGGAATCCGACATTGTTGCTGCGGACGGTCGGGCGGAAGACGGGGCAGCGGCGGACGAATGCGCTGACTTATGCGCGGGACGGGAAGGACTTCCTGGTTACCGCGTCCAATGGCGGGTCGCCGCGGCCGCCGGGGTGGCTGGCGAACGTGAAGGCCGACGGGCAGGTGGAGATTCAGGTGGGGACGAAGCGGATTCCGGTGACGGCTACCGCGACGTATCCGGACGATCCGGAATACGCGCGGCGGTGGGGGCTGGTGGACAAGGTGAATCAGGGGCGGTATTCGGAGTATCAGAAGAAGACGACGCGGCCGATCGCGGTGGTGGTGCTCAGCCCCAGGTAGGAGGGGTGGGGCGGCGCGGCGAGTTGGACAGGCGATATAAGGGTCGGCTATCCTCGCGGGCAGAGGGGAGTACTTCCCAAGAACCACTCCGGTCAGTACGGATCGCGCCGCCGCGGTCCCCGGATGGTCGCCCATAAGAACGGTGTCTGACTCGAAGACATGGGTGAAGGAGACCTCGGCTGGTTTTCCATGTCCGAGGAGGTCTTATGAGTTCTACCGTGTCGGTTCTTGCTTCTTCTTCCATTCAGTCGGTAGGTACGCCCTGGTTGTGGGCGGGCACGATCATCGTGGTGCTGGCGCTGCTGGTGCTGGATTTCGCGCTCACCCGCAAACCGCATGCGGTGTCGATGCGAGAAGCGTTGGGGTGGACGGCTTTCTACATCGCCCTGCCCATCGCGTTCGGCGTGTTCCTGTGGATCAACAACGGCGGCACGCCCGCCATGGAGTACTTCACCGGCTATCTGCTCGAGAAGTCGCTGTCGGTGGACAACCTGTTCGTGTTCATGCTGCTGCTGTCGGCGTTCGCGGTGCCGGCGGTGCTGGCCCAGCGGGTGCTGCTGTTCGGCATCGCGGGCGCGCTGGTGCTGCGCGGCATCTTCATCGCGCTGGGTGCGGCCGCACTGGCCACCCTGGACTGGGCGTTCCTGCTGTTCGGCTTGATCCTGCTGGTCACCGCGGTGAAACTGCTGGCCGATGCGGCGGGCGGGCACGAGCAGGAAGTCGATATCTCGTCCATGCGCTCGGTGCGGGTGCTGCGCCGCTTCTTTCCGGTCACCGATGACTACCGCGGCACCAAGATGGTGGTGCGGGAAGCGGGCAAGCGTGCGCTGACGCCGCTGGCGCTGGTGGTGGCCGCGGTGATGGCCACCGATGTGGTGTTCGCGGTGGACTCGGTGCCGGCGGTGTACGGCGTGACCGGTGACCCGTTCCTGGTGTTCGCCACCAACGCGTTCGCGCTGCTGGGCCTGCGGGCGCTGTACTTCGTGCTGCACGCGGCGCTGTCGCGGCTGGTGCACCTGGCCTACGGGCTGGCGGTCATCCTGGCCTTCATCGGCGTGAAGCTGGTGCTGCACTGGGCGCACGGCGTGTGGAGCGGGGTGCCGACCATTCCGACCGCGGCCTCGCTGGTGGTGATCGTGGTGGTGCTGGCGACGGTGACGCTGACCAGCCTGCGCGCCACCCGCGGGCAGCAGCAGCCGGACGAGACCGAGTCGGCCGCCACCTAGCCCCCGAAATCGAGGCCATGCACGCCGTGCCGCGGCCGATCTACCGTGAATCATGCTGCTGCAATACTTCCGGCGTCCGGGTATCGACGAGATGAACCGCGTGGTGGATGCGCTGGAGCTGCCCGAGGCGGTCTTCAAGACCTGCCCCTGGCAGCCCCGGGAACTGGTGGAAACCGGTCTGCGGCAATGGTTGCGCTGCTGCGGCGCGGCCATGCGGGACGATCGGGTGATCGGTATGCCGTCGTACGCGGTGGACGAGGCCTGGCACGGGCTGATCCTGTGCACGCTGCGCTATCAGCGCTTCTGCGAGGCCACGTACGGCAAATTCCTGCACCATTTCCCGGCGGGTGAAACCCTCCGCGGCGCAGGCGATTCCATGGCCGATCAGCTGGGCCGCACCGTGGTCGCCTGGTCGCTGGTGATGCGGCCGGGCGAACGGTGCGTGCTGTGGGAACTGGATTCCCTGGTGGGCGTGCCCGATCCGTGGGGCATTCCCGCGGATCGGGTCGAGCTCATCGAAGCGGCACTGCGCGAGCAGTAGCGGTTTCAGCTGCCCCCACCGCAACCGCCGCCTCCACCGCCCCCGCCACCGCAACCCCCACCGCCGCAGCCACTGCCGCCACCGCAGCCGTGACCGTGACCGCCGTGGCCACCGCCCCCACCGCAACCACTCCCCCCGCCGCACCCGTCGCCGCCTCCGCCGCCCCCGGTCGACGCCCCGCCGATCCCCCAGCGCCGGTTCCACCGCCGCCGGTCCCGCCGGTCCAGCCAGACGATCCAGCCGATGATGCCCGCGATGATCAGCACCCCGATAATGATCGAAACAGCCATCGATTTTCTCCTCCCCGAGCGAGTTCCGATGGCGGCGTCCTCCACACCACCATCGAAACTTTCGATGCGATAGCCAAAAAGCTACGGCGCTCGATTCGCTCCCGACAGCCCCTTGAATTCGGGTATGCCGGTGAGGATTCAGGGATATGACCGATGGGTACGCGTCAATTTATGTGAGTTTCACCCGCGCCGCGAAGAACCGCGCCACGGCCGGCGCGAAACGGTTGAATCGGTATTGCAGCCAGGCTTCCGGCGTCACCGGCACCACATCGCGTCCCTGTTCGACGGCCTTGACGATCTGCGCCGCCACCTTCTCCGGACCGTAGCGTCGCGCGGCGTACAGCTTGTCGAACTTCTGCTGCTTGGCGGCTTCCTCATCGGCGGAAACACCCGAGAAACGGGTGGTGGCAACGATATTGGTGTGCACGATGCCGGGGCAGATGGTGTGCACGCCGATGCCCTGGGCGGCCAGTTCGGCGCGCAGGCAGTCGGAGAACATGAACACCGCCGACTTGGAGGTGGAGTAGGCGGCGAATCCGCGCTGCGGCGTATAGGCGGCCATGGAGGACAGGTTGACGATATTGCCGCCCAGTCCGCGTTCGGCCATTGCCTTTCCGAAAGCACGGCAGCCATTGATCACGCCGTGCAGATTGATATTGAGCACGCGATCGAATTCCGCTGCGGGCGTGTCGAAGAAATCGCCCGCCGCGCCCACGCCCGCATTGTTGATGAGAATGTCCGGAACACCGTGCGCGGCGATCACCGTGGCGGCGTGTTCGTTCACCGCCGCCTCGGCGGACACGTCCAGCTGGTAGGCGTGCGCCGTGCCGCCTTCGCGCGCAATGAGTTCCGCGGTCTCCTTGGCCGAGTCCAGGTTGATGTCCGACAGCACCACCTCGGCGCCCTGGCGCGCGAAGGCCAGCGCGGTCTCGCGCCCGATGCCGCTGCCGCCGCCGGTGATGACCAGCAGCTGGTTCTCGAAGGTCCGCTGCTCCCGCCCGACCTCGGCGCGCAGCAGCGTGCGCGAGGTCTCGCCCGTGCGCAGCGAGTCGATGAGCTCGATGGTGGAGGTGGCCAGCAGTTCCGGATGCGAGAACGGCAGCCAGTGCCCGCCGCCGACCTCACGCCGGTACAGGTTGGGGGCGTACTCCTGGGTGTCGCGGTACCCGGCCGGCCGCACCGCCACATCCCGGCGCGCGATGATCAGCTGCACCGGCACCTCGGTGCGGCGCTCGCGCGGCCCGGCCATGCGCGGCAGGATGTTCGCGCGGTAGATGCGCATGCCGTCGAAGAAGTCGCGCCGGAACTCCGGCCCGAATTTGATGTTCGCCGGGGAGGTCTCGTTCATCAGACCGACGAACCGAGACCACATCTTCTCGGTGGCGAGCGGCTTGAGCACCACGCGCGGCAGGCCCGGCGTCATGAACAGCCCGGTGTAGGCCGAGGACAGCAGCTGGGTGAACGGCCCCCAGAGCTTGCCCTTGGCCAGATCCCCGCGCGCCCACGCGCCCAGGTGATCCAGGTTCGGCCCGGACACCGAAGTGAAGGAGGCGACGCGGTCGGCGGCCTGCGGTTCGCACACGGCCTCCCACATCTCCACCGAACCCCAGTCGTGCGCCAGGATGTGCACCGGCTTGCCGGGGCTCACCGCGTCGGCGACGGCGAAGAAGTCGGCCGCGAAATGCTCGAGCCGGTAGTCCTCGGTGCGCGCGGTGCGGGTGGAGCGCCCGTGCCCGCGAGTGTCGTAGGTGACCACGTGGAAGCGGTCGGCCAGCAACGGCACCACCCGATCCCACAGGTGGTTGTCGTCCGGCCAACCGTGCACCAGCACAATGGTTTCCGCCGACGGCTCGCCGTATTCGTAGACGGCGAGGTCGAATTCGCCGCTGCGCACGCGGCGCTCGGACGCCGGGATGATGGTCGATTGATCGGTCACGATCTTCTCCTGGGAGACGGGTGCTAGAGGTCCAGCACCAGACGGTCCCCGTCGCAACGGGATACACAGATGAGCATGTCGCCGGCGGCCCGCTCGTCGGCGGTGAGCACGGTGTCACGATGGTCGACGGAGCCTTCCAGCACCCGCACCACGCAGGTGCGGCAGAAGCCCTGCCGGCACGAATACGCGCTGTCCGGACGGACTTTCAGCACTTCCTCCAGCACCGATTTGTCGGCCGGGACGTCGACGGTCTCGCCGCCCCGGGCCAGTTCCACGGCGAAGGCGGTGCCGTTCACCACCGGCGGCGGTGAGAAGCGCTCGGAATACATTTCCACGCCCGGCATGTCGCGCACGGCGTCGGCGATGACCTGGGTCATCACCACCGGACCGCAGCAGTACACGGAGGTGTCGGGGCCGACGCCGGGCAGCAGCGCGGCCGCGTCGGGGATGCCGTGCTCGTCGTCGGTGCGCACGGTGACGCGGTCGCCGAAGCTCTCCACCTCGGACAGGAACGGGATGGTGTCGCGGGATCGCCCGGCGTACACCATGGTCCATTCCACGCCGAGCCGATCGGCCATCCGCAGCATAGGCAGGATCGGGGTGATGCCGATGCCGCCCGCCACGAAATGGATACGCGCGGCGGAGGATCCGTACCCGGGCAGCACGAACGGGAAGGCATTGCGCGGTCCGCGCACGGTCAGCGCCGTGCCGATCCTCAGCTCGTCGTGCACTTCGAGCGAACCGCCGTTGCCGTCCGGAATGCGCCGCACCGCAACGCGATACGCGTGCCGGTCGGCGGGATCCCCGCACAGCGAGTACTGCCGCACCTTGCCCGAGGGCAGTTCCAGGTCCAGGTGCGCGCCGGGCCGCCATTCCGGCAGCTTGCGCCCGTCGGGCGCGGTCATCAGCAGGCTGATCACATCGGTGTCGTGTGCTTCCACCCGGCGTTCCACCACGACCAGCGGCGTGCGCCGATCGTCTACCCGCCCGACCGGCGCCTTCCGGTTGACCAGAGTGGTCCAGCGCAAACGGGTTTCGGCGATGCGGTCCAGCACCCGGGTGGTGCGGTCCGGCCGGTTCTTGCCGTACAGGTCTTCCGGCGGCGTTGCCGGAATCGGACGGTTTGCGCTCACGAGGCCATCATTCGGGCGGCCGGGGACTGCGCCAGGTACGCGATGGCCTGGGCGCTGGAACCCACCGGTTCCGGGGTGTAGGCGGGCTTGAACACGGTGAGCGCGCTCCACAGCAGCGACGGGATGCCGGGCAGCGCGCCGCGCCACATGGCGGCGAAGATGCGCAGCACCAGCATCGGGTAGCGGTGGTTGGGCAGGTTCGGGTCCTGGTGCGCCAGGTATTTGGTCCCGCGCAGCAGCAGCGCGACGAAGATCGGGAACACGATCAGCATGAGCGCGCACCGGCGCACGTAGCCGACCTCGAAGTATTCGGCGACATCGTGCGCGACCATGCGATGCTCGACCTCTTCGGCCCCGTGCCAGCGGAACAGGTCCAGCATCTGCGGGTCGGTGTCGAACCGCTCCAGGTCGGCATTGAGCACCCAGTCGCCCATGAAGGCGAAGAAATGTTCCAGGGTGGCGATGAAGCCCAGGCGTTCGACCAGGTGCTGCTGGCGGGCGGCGTCGGTGGCGAATTCGCGCGGGCCCAGCGTCTTGCGGAAGATGTATTCGGTCTGCCGCACATACGGTTCCACGTCGATGCCGTGGGCAACCAGGACCTCTTCCAGTGCGCCGTGGTGGCTTTCGGCGTGCATGGATTCCTGGCCGATGAAGCCGATCATGGCCTCGCGCAGCTTCTCGTCCTTGACCAGTTCGAGGGCTTCGCCGAAAGTCACCAGGAACATGCGCTCGCCTTCGGGCAGCAGCATGCTCAGCGAATTGAGCACGTGCGCGGCGATCGGCTCGTCCTTCATCCAGACCGGTTCGGTCTTGGACCAGTCGAACCGCACGTTACGCGCCTGCAGGGCCACTTCACCGGGTTCGGTCACCACGCGGCGGCCCAGCTTCGGAAGTAGCTTCATCGATACTCCTGGTTTCGTCGTCCGAGGGTTGTGCGCCATCGCACAGCCAACGCATTACTTCGTGACTGTAGCAATATTCTACCCGTACATGAAACCAGGAGTTACACCTAGATTTGCGGGTCTGACCGTGCTATCGGGTCAGCTGTCCACATGGACGTGCGGCCGTTGCGACCGCCGCGGTACGGCGCGCCGCAGGATCTCCCGGGTGACCGGCGCGACCTCGCCCTCACCGAAGAACATGAAGCGGAGCAGGTTCGTCAGCGGGTTGCCCTCGGTCCACTCGAAGTAGACGTGCGGCGGCACGCCGGTGCGGTCCCGGATGGCCAGCAGAATGGCGGCGATGCAATTGGGCACCGCGGCCGCTTCCACGCTCAGGATGCGGTACTCGTCCACCTGGACCTCGGTGACGAACAGTTCGGTGCTGAACTCGGAGGGGTCCTTGACCGTCACCTCGAGGAAGAGGATGGGCTCGTCCGCGGGGATATGGCTCTCCCGGCGCTGATCGGCTTCCTTCTCCGCGTACTCGGACGGATGCCGCGCGTCGATGTCGTGGGTGACGATGCGGACCTCGCCGCGCGCGGCCAGATCGTCGATCAGGGCGGCCGCCTGGTCGTCGAAAGTGACCGTGACCGCCCGCAATTCGAAGGCGCGGCGGAAGCGGGAGGCGAAGGACACCACCAGGGTGGCCAGAATGAACAGCAGCGCGAGCTGCGCGCCCTCGGGCTTCTCGATGACATTGTCGATGGTGGTGTACACGAAGATCGCCGACACCAAGCCGAAGAGGAACACCCGCGAGCGCTGCCGCTGCCGGGCCGCCGACAGCGTCACCGCGACGGCCGCCGAGGTGATGAGCACCAGCACGCCGGTCGCGTAGGCCGCGCCCTGGGCGTCGACGCTGGCGTCGAAATACCAGGTGATGCCGAAGGCCACCGCCGCGAAAACCAGTACCAGCGGCCGGATCTGGCGCGCCCATTCCGGGGCCATGCCGAAGCGGGGCAGGTAGCGCGGCACCAGATTCAGCAGCCCCGCCATGGCCGACGCGCCCGCGAACCACAGGATCGCGATGGTGCTGATGTCGTACACGGTGCCGAAGGCATTGCCGAGATGCTCGTGCGCCAGATACGCCAGCGCCCGCCCGTTGGCCTCGCCGCCGGGCTCGAACGCCGCCTCGGGAATCAGGATGGTGGTGATGAAGCTGGAGACGATGAGGAAGCCGCTCATGATGAGCGCCGCGGTGGTGAGCAGCTTGCGCGCGCCGATGATCCGGGCGCGCGGGTACTCCTCGGTGTCCCCGGGCGCGCCCTGGATCTGCGGCATGACCGCGACACCGGTCTCGAAACCGGACAGGCCCAGCGCGAGTTTCGGGAACACCAGCAGCGCCACGCCGATCATGGCGATGGGACTGCCGTGCTGCGCGGTGAGCGCGTGCCCCCAGTCGGTGACCTTGGAGCCGTGCTCGAAGACCTGGATCACTCCGGTCACCGCGACAACGAGATTCAGCGACAGATAGACCCCGACCAGCACCACCGCGATGCCGATGGCCTCGCTGAACCCTTTGAGGAACACCGCCGCCAGCAAGGCCAGCAGCACCAGCGTGATGAGCAGGTTGTGCCCGTGGAAAGCGTCCGGCACCAAGGGGTTCTCGACGATGTGCGCCGCGCCGTCGGCCGCGGACAGCGTCATGGTGATGGTGAAGTCGGTGGCCGCGAAGCCGAGCAGCACCAGGATCAGGATCTTGCCCCACCAGCTGGGCAGGAACTTGGCGAGCATGGCGATGGAGCCGCCGCCGTGCGGGCTCTCCTTGGCCACGCGCCGGTACACCGGCAGCGCGCCGAGCAGGGTGAGCGCCACCAGCACCAGGGTGGCCAGCGGGGACAGCACGCCGGCGGCCAGGGCCGCGATGCCGGGCTGATAGCCGAGGGTGGAGAAATAGTCGACGCCGGTCAGGCACATGACCTTCCACCAGGGATGCTGGCGTTCCTTCGGCGCCCGCTTGGCCATCGGCCCCGGGAGTTGCGAGTGTTCTTCGCCCGCGTCTTCCAGCAGCCAGTTCGCGAAGCGCGAACGTGACCGGACTTCGGTCGTGGTCACAAATTCCTCCCCGGAACCCGTTGGCACGGTCTCCCGAAATGTCGGCGATGTCGTGGTCAATCTACTCACGACACACCGACGGGAGACTCAGCCCTGACCGCGAGTCTCGGTGGCCGCCGTGCTAGCCGACGTACCCCGCGACCGCCCCCGCGATGGCCTCGGCCAAACGCGCACGGCCGTCGGCGGATTCGAGCACCGCGATATCGCCCGGATCGCGCATGTTGCCGCATTCCACCAGCGCGGTGGGCCGGTCGGAATGGTTCAGTCCGGCCAGGTCCGAGCGCGGGTTCAGGCCGTCGGAGCCGATATAGGTGGAAGTCTGGAATCCGGAGCGCACCAGGCTGTCCCGGAGCGCGGTGGCCAGCCGCTGCGACGGCTCGCCCTGCGCCTGGTTCAGCGGCGGGGAGGAGTGCGCGACGTGGAAGCCGTGCGCGCCGGCGGGAGCGCCGTCGGCGTGGATGGACACCACGGCCGCCGCCCCGGTCCGATTGCCCAGGGTGCCGCGTTCGTCCACGCACGGCCCGGCCCCGGAGTCGCGCGACATGATCACCTGATAGCCGCGCGCGGTGAGCAGATCCCGCACCCGCTGCGCCACATCCCAATTGAACTCGTGTTCGGTGTAGCCGTCGTTCGCGGCGGTGCCGGTGGTGTTGCAGGCCTTGGTGCCGCCGCGGCCGTCGGACACCTGGGAGTTGATCACTTCCGGATGCGCCGCGCCGCCGCCGTTGTGCCCGGGATCGAGCACGATGGTCCGGCCCGCGATCGGAAACAGCGGCGCCGCCGGGAATTTCGCCACCGGCGCGGCCGTGACCTGTGCACTTCCCCCGATCAGCAGAGCACCGCAGACCGCCGCCATCAGTTTCCACCGTCGCTGTCGCACGGGCCCTACCCTACGACCCGCCGCAACCCCCTGGCGAGCGTCGCGGTGGGGTCCGGTCAGTGTTCGAGCTTGCGCAGCAGGTCACGTAGGGTGCGCAGGTCGGCGGCCGGGAGGTCGAGGAGCGGGCGCGGCGCGGGGTCGGGGGTGGCGCGGGCCTCGGCGTAGACCCGGCGGCCCTCCTCGGTGAGCGAGACCAGTTTGCTGCGCCGGTTCGCCGGATCGATCTCGCGCAGCACCAGCCCGCGTTCCTCGAGATCGTTGACCACGACGGTGGTGGCGGGGGCGTCCATGGCGGCGGCGTGCGCGAGCTCCTTGACCGTGAGCGGTCCGGGCAGCAGCCGCTTGAGCACTCGAATCCGGCTGAACGGCATACCCGTTCGCTCCACCACGGCCCGTTTGTAGCCGTCGCGGGAGTCCATCACCAGATGGGTGAGCAGGTCCCAGACCTCGTCGGGGGTGGGCGTGTCAGCCGGCATGGGTGGGGACTTTCTGTTCGAGCAGTGGTGCGACACGGTCTCGGGAACGGTACGCCCACGGGGTGCTGGCGGCGACTCCGAGCGCGAGCACGGCGACGGTCAGCGCGCTGATGGTCCACCACAAACCAGCCCCGGAGAGCGCACCGCACAGGGCGACGCCGAGACTCACGCCGACCTGGCGGCTGGTGGAGGCGACCGCGGCCGCCGCGCCCGCGCGATCCAGGGGCATACCGCTCACGGCGGAGGTGGTGATGGGCGCGTTGACCATGCCGAATCCGATGCCGAACACGGCGAATACGACGATCAGCTGCCAGACGGGAGTGTCCGGGCGCAGCCGGGTCAGGCCGATCGCGGCGATGGTCATGAGCAGCCCGGACGCCACCAGCGAGGGCCGGGTGCCGTAGCGGCCCACCAGCCGCCCGGAGAGGGGCGAGAAGATCAGCATGCCGATCGCCATGGGCAGGTACAGCAGTCCGGTGTGCACGGCCGAGAAGTGCCGTATCCCTTGCAGATACAGCGACATGTCGAACAGGAACGCGCCCAGCGCCGCGAAGGCGGCGACCGCGATCAGGGTGGCGGAGGCGAAGGGGAAGCTGCGGAAGAAGCGCAGATCGATGAACGGCGAGCGGTGCCGCGCCTCGTGCCACACGAAGCCGAGCAGTGCGACGGCGGCGACCGCGAAGAACAGCGGCTTGCCCTCGATGAGACCGAACACCAGCGTGAACAGGGTGAGCATGGCCAGCACCTGGCCGTTCGGGTCCATGCCGCGCGGGTTGGCCGACTTCGATTCCGGCACATACAAAGTGGTGAGGACGAAGGCGACGGCCACGATGGGCAGGTTGATCCAGAACACCGACTGCCAGCCCAGGGCGTCGATGAGCCCGCCGCCGACCAGCGGGCCGAGCGCGGTCGAGATGCCGACCACCGCACCCCAGATGCCGACGGCGCGAGCGCGTTCCACCCTGCCGGTGAACACCGTGGTGATGATCGACATGGCCACCGGGTTCAGCATGGAACCGCCGATGGCCTGCACGAACCGCGCCCCGATCAGGATTTCGATGCTGGGCGCGAGGCTGCACAGCAGCGAGCCGACGGCGAAGGTGAGCAGGCCGATGCGGAAGACGCGGCGGCGGCCGAAGCGGTCGGCGAGCGCGCCGGAGAGCATGAGCAGGCTCGCCAGGGTGAGGGTGTAGACGTCGACGATCCATTGCAGGCGCGACAGCGGCGCACCGAGATCGGACTGGATGGTGGGGATGGCGACATTGACGATGGTGGCGTCCATGGACGAGATCAGCAGGCTCATACAGCAGGTGATCAGGACGATCGTCTTGCGTCGCGCACTCAACCCTTCGACAGTTGTGGGCACACAACTATTGTGAGCACACAACTATTGCCCCGCAACCCTTCGCGGTGTGCAGCCCGTCACCGCTGCTGCCGCCGCAACTCCGGCGCGAGCAGGCGTTCCAGTTCGGTCCACGGCCAGGCGGATTCGAGGAATTCACCCAGCACCTGGGGCACGACCGAGGTGACATCGTCGGTCTGTTCGGCGGCCGTGCCGTAGGTGTGGGCGCTGACGGTGAAGCCGGGACCGAAGGAGGCCGAGGCGACTTCGGGGATGCCCTGATCGGCCCAGCCCCATTTGGTGCCGGTGACGCGCGGCAGCCGCGCGGTGCCCCAGTCCTGTTTGGTGCCGTCGGCGGCGGTGTCGCTCGCGGCGGCCATCCAGCCGAGGATCGGCGAATCCGGATCGTCCCGGAGTTTGGCGGCCAGGAAATCGGCCACATCGGCGGTGCTGGTCGAGGCCGTGCCCCAGCCGCCGGATCCATGAGTTTCGGTGAGTCCGTACTCTTTCGCCACCGCGTCGATGGCGGCCGGGTATTTGGCGGCCAGGGTGTCGGCGGCGCCGTCGTCGGAGAACCGGATCATGCGCTCCCCCAGCTCGCGATCCTGCGCCGCGCCGTCGCCGTGTCGCAGTGCGTAATCCACCACGTACAGCTTGACCACCGACAGCCCGGACCGGACCTCGTGCTGGTTCGGCGTTCCCCACTTCAGATCCGGCAGGATCGAGCGCACCGAAATGGCGGTGCGGGACGGCACTTCCACCGTCGGCATGTCCCGCTGCGGTGCCGGGAAGGGCAGCCCGGGGATCGGCAGGGACGGAATCGGCGGCGGCGCAACGGGTTCCGCCGGCGCCGGCGATCCACCGCACAGTACGCCACCGGCCACGATCGTTCCGGCCACCCGCGTCCGCCAGCCCATCGCTACCTCCGCGCCAGGCCCCCGCGCGCTCCAGCTTGCCGCGCCGCGCCCCCGGGATCGGGGAGCCCGGCGGCGACACGCCGGAGTTCGATCAGCTCACCAGGATCGGCACCGCCGCCACGTCGTTCTGGGTCAGCACGGGCAGATGCTGGATCTCGTGCTCCGGCACGGCCAGTCGCAGCGCCGGGAAGCGGGCGAAGAGCGCGGGCAGCCCGATCGCGGCTTCGAGGCGGGCCAGCGCCGCGCCCGGGCAGATGTGCGGACCGTAGCCGAAGGAGATATTGCGGTTGGCGGTCGGCCGGGTGACGTCGAATTCGTCGGCATCGTCGCCGTGGATGGCGGTGTCGCGGCCGACGGCGCGGTAGGAGATCACCACGCCCTCGCCCTTGGCGATGACGGTGTCACCGACCGTGATGTCCTCGGTGGCGAAGCGCATGAGCAGGTGGGTGACCGGGCCGTCCCAGCGCAGCGTCTCCTCGATGGCCTGCTTCCATTCGATATCCCCGGCCAGCACCTTGCTCAGCTGTTCGGGCCGGGTCACCAAGGCGCGCACCGCGTTCAGGATCAGGCTGACGGTGGTCTCGTGCCCGGCGGCGACCAGCGCCTTCAGGTTGCCGACCACCTCCTCCTCGGTGAGCGGTTCGCCGCCCTCGTCGGCCAGGATGAGCGCGCTGGTGAGATCGTCGCCGGGGTTCGCCGTCTTTTCGCGCACCATGTTCGTGAAGTACACGTCCATGTCGCCGATGATGCGCAGCCGCTCGTCCTGCGGGGTGAGCATGGAGAAGAACTTCTTGTACCAGTCCAGCAGCATGGGATGGTCGGCGCGCGGCACGCCCATCAGTTCGCTGATCACGCGCATGGGCAGCGGGTAGGCGAAGACCTGCTTGAGGTCCACCACCGCACCGTCGCGGCCCGCGGCCTCGAGATCGTCGAGCAGTTCGGCCACCAGGCGTTCGATATCGGGGCGCAGGGCTTCCAGGCGGCGCGGGGTGAGCGCCTGGGTGGTCTTGATCCGCAGCCGGCGATGCTCGGCCCCGTCCACGGTGAACATGGAGCGCCCGGCATTGATCATGCCGATCAGCGGCCACTCCCAGGTCACCACGCCGGAGGTCCACAGCCCCCAGCTCTCGATGTCCTTGACCAGGCGGGTGTCGGTGAGCAGCTGGCGGGCGAGGGTGTGGTCGGTGACGGTCCAGGCGGGCACGCCGAGCAGTTCGATGCGGGTGAGGGCGCCGGCGGCGCGCAGGCGGGCGGTCTCGCCGGCCAGATCGGCCACCATCGGATCGATGGCGATGGCGTGCGGGCAAGGGGAACTCACTGGAAACCTCCGACGGCGCGAACTGGGGTGAAAACAACTGGGAGGGAAGACATCCCGCGCAGGAAGGGCGACGGCCGCCGCACCAGGCTGCCGGCCGGGACGGCCAGATCGATATCGGGCAGCCGGTCCAGCAGCACCTCGATCCCGGTGCGGGCGATGGTTTCCGCGATCTGCTGCGCCGGGAACGGGCAGCGGTATTCGCCGTGGCTGAACGCGAAATGCGCGCTGTTGCCGGTGTGCACGGCGCTGCCGGGCACCTGCTGGCGCACGTGCGGATCGGTGTTCGCGGCGGCCAGGCCCAGCAGCAGCAGGTCGCCGGCGCGAATCACCTTGTCGCCCAGGCGAGTGTCGCGGGCGGCCCAGCGACCGGCCAGGATCGAGGTGGGCGAATCCTCCCACAGCACTTCGATCATGGCCTCGCCGACGCTGCGCCGGCCGCCGCCCAGGGCGGCGGCGAAACGATCGTCGGTGAGCATCAGGCGGACCGAGTTGACCAGCCAGTCCGAGGTCGGCAGGTGACCGGCGGCGGTGATGGCCATCAGGTCGTTGACGTACTCCTCGTCGGTGAACGCCTCGGGATAGTCCAGCAGGCGCGAGACCAGATCGTCGCCGCGTTCGGCCTGTTTGGCGGCCAGCAGGCGCTGCATGTGCTCCATGAAGCGCAGGTGCGCGGATTGCGCGTCGGCGCCGCCGTCGGCCATCACCTTCATGGTGCGGGCCAGGCGCGGACCCTCGTCGTCGGGAAAACCCAGCAGCCAGGCCAATACGAGGACCGGCAGCGGCTCGGCGAAGTCGGCGACCAGGTTCGCCTGTCCCCGCCCGCAGAAGCCGTCGATCAGTTTGTCGGCGGAATCCTCGCAGACCCGGCGCAATTCGAACGGGTCGACCGCTTCCAGCGCGGGTTCGACCATGGCCAGGTGGCGGCGGTGCTCGGCACCGGCGGTGAAGTAGATGGACGGCATGGGCTGCCCGACCATGGGCAGCAGCGGCCAGTCCGGGGGAATGCTGTCCCACTGGTTCCACAGGCTCACATCGCGCGGGAAAAGCTCGGGAGACGTTGTCACCTGGTGCATTTCGCGATAGCCGAGCACCAGCCAGGCGGGTACGCCGCCGGGCAGTTCGACCGCCACCACGGAGCCGTGGTCGCGGCGCATCTCCTGGTAGAGGCTGTGCGGATCGGTGTGGAAGCGGGGGCCGGCCAGTGGGACGACGCCGGGCCCGGACTGGACCGGGCAGCCGCCGGCGGGTGCGGGCGTGGTCATGCGGTGCGCTCCGGACGGGTGAGGTATTCGACGAGGGTGATCAGCACTTGTTTACAGGACTCGCGGTCGCGGGCATCGCAATCGACCAGGGGCACAAGGGGATCCAGGTCCAGGGCGTCGCGTACCGCCCGCTGGTCCGCGCCCGGCCCGAAGTTGTTGGTGGCCACGATGAACGGGGTGCCCTGGTGCTCGAGCCGGTCGATGGCGTACCAGGAGTCCTCGATGCGGCGCTGGTCCACCAGCACGATGGCGCCCAGCGCGCCCGCGAAGAGCCGGTCCCACAGGAACCAGAACCGTTCCTGGCCGGGCGCGCCGAACAGGTACAGCACGTGTTCGTCGTCGATGGTGATGCGGCCGAAGTCGAAGGCCACCGTGGTGGTGGTCTTGCCCGGCACGGCGCTGGGATCGTCGACGCCGTAACCGCTTTGGGTCATGGTGGCCTCGGTGTCGAGGGGCCGGATCTCGCTGACCGAGCGCACCATGGTGGTCTTGCCGACCCCGAAGCCGCCGACGATGACGATCTTCAGTCCGTGCCGGGCGTCGGCGTGCAGCGGGGCGTCCGCGCGCGCCGGCCGGGGATCAGAGATTGCGGAGTCCAACGAGCACCTTCTCGAGCGTGGTGGTGTCCGGCAGCGAATTCCATTGCGCGCCAGGGTTGTGCCGTGGATGGCGGACGGTGATGCGGCCCGCGTGCAGCAGATCCGACAGCAGGATGGTGGCGATGCCGACCGGCAGCCGCAGTTCGGCGGCGATCTCCACCACGGCGGTCGGGGCCCGGCACATGGTCAGGATGGCGACGTGCTCGGACTGCATGCCCGGGGTCGGTTCGCATTCGCTGACCACGAGGGTGACGAGATCGAAGGCATCGGAATCCGGGCGGCTGCGGCCGCCGGTGAGGGTGTACAGCCGATCCGGATTCTCGTCGGGGCGGGTCACGACACGCCCGCTCCCCGGACTCGGGCCGGCACGGCCAGGTGTTCGCCCAGCTGTTCCACCAGCTCACGCATATTGTGGCCGACCAGTCCGGCGTCGGCGTGCTCGGCGGCGACCACCGCGATGTGCGCGCCCACCCCCGCCTCCACGATGAACAGGATTCCCCCGTAGAACTCGGTCATGGACTGCCGCACCCCGCCGCGCCCGTCCCCGAATTCCACCGACGCCCCGTGCGAAAGACTCTGCATCCCCGCCGCGATGGCGGCCAGCTGATCGGCGCTGTCCGCCCCCAGCCCGTCGGTATGGCAGATCTTCAGCCCATCCCCCGACAGCAGCAGCGCGTGCCGCGTGTGCGGGGTACGGGTCAGCAGTTGCTCGAGCAACCACCCCAACTGTGTAGCGGATGCCGTCATAGCTCGCTCTCCATGTCCGGGGACGGGGAAGTCGGTGCGCCCCCGGAGTTCTCACGCACCGCTCGCTGAAAGGCCCCCAAAGCCGAAGGCGATCCCGCCGGTCGCACCGGCGCGTCCACCCCCGCTCCCCCCGACAATCCCTGCGGATGCGCCGCGGCGAGGGCCTGCCCGCGCTTCCGTTTCGGCAACCGCATCCCACCCGAGCCCGCCTGCACCTCGACCGCGGGCCCGAACACACCGCCTCCGGCGGTCTCATCCAGCTGCCGAGAGACCGGATCATCCAGCACCACAGGCGTTTCCGGATCCGCCGCGATAACGGAGGCCAAGAGCGAGGAACTGGGCGCGGCGGCGAGCGCGGGGGTGGCGGGCGGGGCGTCCAGGGCCGCCGCGCTCACCGGGCGCAGGCGGGTGGAGGAGGTGGCGGCCAGAGCCGTTGCCAGGGTTGCCGTGTGGGCGGCCGGTTGCGCACCGGGGGTGCGGTCGAGGCGGGTGGTGAGTTCGCGGGGGACGACTACGACTACCGCGGTGCCGCCGATGGCGGAGGGGCGGTAGGAGACGGTGAGTTCGTGTTTGCGGGCCAGGTGGCCGACGACGGCGAGGCCGAGGCGGGTGCCGGAGAGGGAGGCGAGGTCGGCGCCGCTGCCGGTCTGGCCGCAGACGGTGAGTTCGGCTCGGCGCAGGGCGGATTCGCTCATCACCAGGCCGCTGTCCTCGATGGTGATGACCACGCCGGCGGGTACTTCGGCGGCGTAGACGTGCACCTCGGTGGTGGGCGGGGAGAAGTTGCAGGCATTGTCGAGGAGTTCGGCGAGGGCGTGCATGATGCCTTCGGCCGCGTGCCCGGCGATGGCGATCTCGGCGATGGCGCGCAAGCGGATGCGCTGATAGCCCGCGACGCGCCCCATGGCTCCGCGCAGAATCGATTCCATCGCAATGGGTTTGGCCCAGCGCCGCCCGGAGCGCGCCCCGCTGAGCACCGCGATGCTGTCGGCGAGGCGTCCGGCCTGGGCGGTGCGGTGGTCGAGTTCGAGCAGATCGGCCAGCACCTGCGGATCGCCGTGCCGGTGCTCCATTTCGCGCAGTTCGGCCAGCATGCTGGTGCTCATGGCCTGCATGCGCCCGGCCGCGCCCGCGAAGGCCGCCATCGCCGCGGCCCGCCGATGCTCGACTTCCTTTGCTTCCCTGGCCTTCTCGGCCAGCAGGCTTTCCAGCTCACTGATGCGTTGCCGCGCGCCGGCTTCCAGCCGTTCCACCCGCTGCCGGGTGGCCTGCTCGGTTTCCTCGGCCCGCACCCGCGCGGCCTGTTCGGCCTCTTCGATGCGCCGCAGCGCCTCGTTCTCGACCGCCTCGACGCGCAGCCGGGCCTCGGTCTGTACGGCCTCGATATGCTGCCGCGCTTCGTTCTCGATGGCCTCGACGTGCTGGCGCGCTTCGCTTTCCACGGCCTCGACGTGCTGCCGGGCCTCGCTGGCGCGGGCGTCGACGAGCAGTTGCGCTTCCATGTCCAGGTTGTCGAATCGCTGCTGCGCCTCGCTGATTCGCGCTTGCGCGTCGGCGAGCGCCCCGGTCATCAGCTCATCGGCGGCCGCCGCGGCGGCCCGCGCCCGCACCGCTTGCTCGCGGTAGTGGACGGCCGCGGTCACCGCGGCGCACCACAGCATGGCGGCCGGCAACGCCCCGATGGCGAGCGGCACCCGGAACTCCGCGGGCGCGGCGAACACCGCCGCGGCTATCGCGAGTCCCGCGACCAGCGCCGAGATCAGCAAGACCGGATAGGGCAGGCGCGCACCCGAAACGGCTGGCCCCGCACCGCCCGGCGGATTCGATGTTTCCGACAAAGCCCCGCACTTCCGCATCCACGTCCGCCGGGGCAACCCCCGGGCATCCGATTCCGGGCCCACGCCAAATACGCGGACCGGCAACCGGTTTCGAATCTCGGGCAGAAGCATAGGCGTCTGAGAAGGTGCGCGCTACCCGAGCGCGAACGTGCTGCCAAGGCCCGGTTCCGGCCTTCGGGACGATGCGTCCCGGCCATCGGACGGACGGGTGCGCGCCACCGAATGGAAACCCGCGGCTCACCTTTCGGTGCGTGCCGCCGCGGCCGGGTCCAGGGTGCGCACTCGGTAGGTGCCGATGAGCGATCCGAAGGCGAACGCGAAGATCGGCACGCTGACCCACGGGGCCCAGACCTCCACCTGCGCGCCGTCAGGCCGCAGCAGCGTCACCACGCGAACGATGCTGAGCCCCAGGCTGAGTGCGCCGCCGAGCATGAAAAGCCCGAGCGGCAAACGCAATCGAGCGGGAATGGCGGAGATGCTCAGGACGGCCGCCACCAGGATGGCGATGCTGGTCACCACGCCCGCCCCGGCCAGGATCCACTTGTGCGCGTCGATCATCGCCGCGTACGGCTTGGACGGCTCGTAGGTGAGCAGCAGCGCCGCCTCGACCAGGATCAGGAACACGTAGAACGTCTTCTTCGCCGCCGCGCTGCCGAACGCGTCGGTGATGGCCACCCCGATCAGCGCACCGGCCGCCACCAGCGACAGGTTGGAGATCAGATCGGGCAGGCTCTCGAGCGTGCTGGCCGAGGTGGTGACATCGGTGGCGGCGGCGTTCAGCACGGGCGCGCGCAGCAGCGCGAACAACCCCAGCAGCCCCAATCCGATGGTGAGCGGCCGCGATTCGACGGCCCGCCAGCGCGGCAACCGGCACCCGGCCGCCGCCAGCGCGGCGCACGCGGCCAGCAGGGTGACGACGTCGTTCATCGGAACAGCCTGGCGCCGGCCTCACCGCGCGAGGGTTTGCGCCGCGGTTCGTCTTCTTCCTTGTCCCGGCGCAGCAGTTCGGTGAGCAGTTGCCGGGTGCTGGCTTGGCGGATGGCGCTGCCGGAGCCCGCGCGCTGCGCCTCGGCGTCGGTGATGATGCCCGCCACGACCTGCACTTCGACCGGATTGGCGTTGTAGGCGCGGGCGATGTCGATCAGCGTTTCCACCGGCGGCGTCTCGAGCGCGAGATGCCGGGCCAGGGTGGCCTGCGGAATGCCGGTGACGGCGGCGATGGCCCGGGTGCTCTCACCCCCGGTCAGCTCGTCGATCCACTGTTTCAGCTGATCATGCACGGTCTGATTGTCGCACGCGGTGCGTCTCATTCTCGGGGCGCGGGCAGCGCATGTCCGATACGCACCGCGTGGCATCGCGGCCGGTTCAGCGGGTGCTGCCGGTGCGGACCCCGTCTCGAATCTGATACACCCGCGAGGTGGTGATATCGCCGGCTGCCTTGGCGATGAGGAATACGCGCTCCCCCGCCTGGGTGGCCTGCTTGATCTTGCTACGCCAGATGCCGTCGGCGGCCAGGGCCGCTTCCTTGGCGGCTTCGCGGGCGCGGGTGGCTTCGCGGATGTCGGCGAGGTACTGCGTGGGCATGGCGGCTCTCCTTGTGATCGCGGGTGGCGCCGATGGTGCGGGGGCCGGTTCGCGGGTCACGCGTCCGGATCCCGCCGCAGAGACTAACGACGGCATGAATCGGAGTCAAGATCGCTTGCCCCGAAAATGGATCAAACGAATCTGCCCACCTGATAGGAAAACCCAGCTCAACTGGCCTAGTAACCGGCTTTGTCAAACCCGTCACACTGGTACGTACCAGCGCGCGAGCCCGAATCGCACCGTATCAGAAATGGTCAGCCCCGACCTCACCGCGTCGCTCCTGCCGTTCCAGCCCCGCCTCCGCCGCCCGGCACTGTTCCCGGTTTCACTCCCCGCGTAATCCGCCCGCCCGGCTTGACCTCAACACAACTCGAGGTTCGAGGCTGGAGGCAGTCAGGTGAGCGAAATCGAAAGGCAGGCAGCGACATGCGTGTGGTGGAAGCGAAGGAATTCGGCGGTCCCGAGGTGCTGACGGTGACCGAGGCCCCCGCCCCGGTTCCCGGTCCGGGCGAAGTGGTGGTCAAGGTGGCGGCGGCCGACGTCATGTTCCTGGACACCCTGATGCGCAGCGGCTGGGCGCGGGACTTCTTCCCCGCCGTGCCGCCGTTCGTGCCCGGCGGGGCGGTCACCGGCGTGGTCGAAGCGGCCGCTCCGGACGTGGATCCGGCCTGGATCGGGCAGCGGGTGGCGACCCAGACCGCGGCCAGCGGCATCGGCGGCGGCCTCCCGATCGGCGGCTACGCCGAACTGGCCCTGGCCAAGGCCGACAGTCTGGTCCCCGTCCCCGACGAACTGGACCTGCACGTGGCCGCCGGTCTGGTGCACGACGGCCGCACCGCCCTGGCCGTCGCCGACCTGGCCGCCGTCCAGCCCGGCGAATGGGTGCTGATCACCGGCGCGGCGGGCGGGCTCGGCACGCTCCTCATCCAGCTCGCCCGCGCCGCGGGCGGCCGGGTCGTGGCGGCCGCCAGCTCCCCCGCCAAACGGGAACTGGCCCAGCGCCTGGGCGCGCACGCCGTCGTCGACTACACCGAGCCCGGGTGGGCCGAGCGGGTCCGCGAACTCACCGGCGGCGTCCAGGTCGTCTTCGACGGCGCGGGCGGCGAGCTCGGCAGCGCCGCCCTCACCACCGCCACTCCGGGCGCGCGCTTCCTCGGATACGGCAATGCAGCAAGCGGATTCGCGCCGATCGACCCGGAAGCGGCGGCCGCCCAGGGTGTCACGGTGCTGTCGTTGATGAACATCACCCAGGCGGGCATCGACTGGAACGGCACCCTGCGGCGTTCCCTGGCCGAGGCCGCCGCCGGCCGCCTGGAGGTCGTCATCGGGCAGAGCTTCCCCTTGGAGGAAGCCGCCGCCGCGCACGAGGCGATCGCCGCCCGCTCCGCCATCGGCCGCACCCTCCTCACGGTGAGCTGACCGGCGGGCCTCAGCCGGCGTGGCCGAGGCGACGCGAGATGACGCGCGCGGAAGCTATTGCCTGCTGGGCGATTTCGGGAAACCGCTGCGCCGGCATCCGGTAGGACGGTCCGGAGACGCTGAGGGCCGCGATGATGCGGCCCTCACTGTCGCGGATGGGCGCGGCCACCGCGTTCAGCCCGATCTCGAGTTCTTCCTCGCAGGCCGCCCAGCCCTGCGCGCGCACCTGCTCGAGTTGCGCGCGCAGCACCGGCAGTTCGGTGATGGTGTTGGGCGCGAACGAGTCCAGCCGTTTGGCCAGCCGCCCGCGCAGGTCGGCGGCGGGCAGTTCGGCCAGCAACGCCTTGCCGCTGGAGGTGGCGTGCACGGGGCAGCTCTGGCCGACCCAGGTGCGCAGGGCGACTCCGGCCGACCCGACCGCCTCCACCACATTGATGATGCGGTCGCTGTCCAGGATGGCGATATTGGTGGTCTCCCCGACCCGCGCCGCCAGTTCGTCGCACACGTCCTGGCTCTGGCGCGGCAGGTCCATGTGCGCGCTGGTGGATCCGGCCAGCCGCACGATGGTGAATCCGAGCCGGTATTTGCCGCGTTCGGAGAGCTGTTCGACGTAGCCGCGCGCTTCCAGCACCGCGATCAGCCGCGACACCGTGGACTTGTGCACCCCGAGTTCGGCCGCGATCTCGGTGACCCCGGCCGCGCCCAGTTTGGCCACGATCTCGAGGGCGGTCAGGGCGCGGTCGACCGATTGCACCGCCGCCGCCCCGTCCCGCCGGGTGCCGGGCCCTTCGTCAGGTTGCTTCGCCATAACACGTCCAGTGTATGTGCCGCAGGGTTTTCCGCAGGTGGGCGGTCCCGGCGGCTCACCGCGCCGCCGCCTTGACCAGATCCGCGCACTTCTCCCCCATCGCCATGATGGTGATGTTGGGGTTCACCGCGGGCAGTTTCGGCATGGCGGCGGCATCCACGACGCGCAGGTTGCGGACGCCTTTGACGCGCAGGTGCGGATCGAGCACCGCGAGCGGATCGTCCGGCGCGCCCATGCGGGCGGTGGCGGCGGGGTGGTAGACGGTGTTGTGGGTGCGGTGCAGGTAGTCCACGAGTTCGTCGTCGCCGACCGCGTCGGGTCCGGGCGCGAGTTCGCGTGCGGCCCATTCCCGCAGCGCCGGCTGCGCCGCGATCCGCCGGGCGAGCCGGATGCCGTGCAGCATGACCCGCTCGTCGTGCCCGTCCGGATCGCTGAAGTAGCGCGGGTCCACCCGCGGCTTGTCCCGGAAGTCGCGCGAGCGCAGCCGCACGGTGCCGCGCGAACGGCCCTGCGTCACATTGGGGGTGAGGCAGAAGCCGTTGTCGGTGGTCGGATACCCCCAGCGCACCGTGTTCATATCGAACGGCACGCTGCCGTAGTGCATCATCAGATCCGGTTGCGCCAGACCGGGTTCCGTGGTCGCGAAGAGCCCGATCTCCCACCACTGCGTGGAGGTGGTGATCATGGGCCGGGCGGCTTCCCAGAACACCAGTCCTTCGACGTGATCGTCCAGGTTCGACCCGACGCCCGGCGCGTCCACGCGCACCGGAATTCCCATGTCGCGCAAGTGTTCCGCCGGGCCGATGCCGGAGAGCATGAGCAGTTTCGGGGTGTCGATGGCCCCGGTGCTGACGATCACCTCGCGGCGGGCGCGCACGGTGTCGAATCCGGTGAGATCCGGTCGCCGATAGCGGGCGCCGGTGGCGGAATCGGCGTCGTCGAAAAGGATTTCGCTCACCCAGCAGCCGGTGCGCACCTCGAGATTGGCCCGCTGCCCCATGATCGGATGCAGGTAGGCGTGCGAGGAGGACATGCGGGTGTTCTCGGCATCGGCGTTGATCTGGAACCAGCCCGCGCCGTTGCACACCGTGTCGCCCCGATTGAATTGCACCGTGGGCAATCCCACCGCGGCGGCGGCCTCCAGCACGGCGTACCCGCACGGGTCCTTGGGCGGGATATCGCGCAACTCGACCGGCCCGAGCAGCTTGCGCACGTACGGCAGCAGCCCCGCCGCGTCCCATCCGGTCGCACCCATGGCGGCCCATTCGTCGAGTCCCTCGGCGGGCGGATGGAAGGCGATACAGGAATTGTGCGAGGAACATCCGCCCAGCACCTTGGCGCGCGCGTGCCGCAGGAAGCTGTTCCCGCTGGCCTGTTCCTCCACCGGATAGTCCCAGTCGTAACCGGATTCGAGCAGCAGCATCCAATCCGCCAGCCGCAGGATGCGGTCGTCGCCGACATCGGAGGGCCCGGCCTCGAGCAGGCATACGGTCACGTCCGGGTCCTCGCTGAGCCGCGCGGCCACCACGCAGCCCGCCGAGCCGCCGCCGACGATCACGTAGTCGAAGCTGTCGTTCATGACGCCTCCGCCGGAACCGGTTGCGCGGCATGGGAATCGAGTATCCCGATCACCCGCTGCCCGCGCACCGCGTACCAGATCAGCCCGGCGGCCAGGATCCCGCCGATGTAGAGGAACGCGCCCCAGGTGTTGTACCAGGGCCCGCCGTACACGGCTGCGCGCGGCCAGGCCAGGTTGATCGCCATGCCCAGGCCCCAGACGACCGCGACGATATTCACGGCCATGCCCCAGCGGCCCATGCTGAAGTACCCGTCGGCGGCCAGGTCCGCGGGCGGCCACTCCCCCTTGAACCGCTTCACCAGCATCGGTCCGGTGACCAGCAGGTAGGCCAGGTAGATCATGATGACCGCGATCGAGGTCAGCACCGTGAACACCTGCGGCTGACCGATATTGATCACCAGGATGAGCGCCGAGAGCACGCCGATCACCACCGCCGGAATCACCGGGGCGCGATGCTTGACGCTCACCCGGGCCAGCTTCTCCCCGAACGGCAGGGCGTTGTCGCGCGCCATGGCGAAGGTGAGCCGGATGCCGGCGGTGTGCACGGCCAGGGAGCACACGATGACCGCGATCACGATGCACACCAGGAACACCTTGCCCAACGGCCCCCACATGACCTGCTCCACGATGTACTGCAGACCGCCGGAAGCGCTGCCCAGCTGCTCGTCCTGGAGGTTCGGCGCGGCCATGACCGCGAAAACCAGGATGGCCCCACCGATCACGAAGGACGCCAGCAAGGCGCGCAGGATCGCCTTCGGGGCGGTGCGGCGCGGTTCCACCGTCTCCTCGCCCAGTGAGCTGGCGGTGTCGAAGCCGTACATGACGTATCCGGAGGCCAGCGAGGCGACCAGGAACGCGCTCAGGTAGCCGCCGCTTTCCCCCGCGCCGTAACCGTTGCTGGAGAAGAACACGCTCGGCCCGCGGGTGATGTGGAAGCCGAGAATGATCGCGATCAGCACCGCGGCGATGAGTTCGATGAACACGCCCGCGCTGTTGATCCGCGACATGAGTTTCACGCCGAAACCATTGACCACCGTGGTGAATACGATGAGCACGGTCCCCAGGATCACCGCATTGGTGGCGTAGTCGTGTTCGCCGGTGCCGTCGCCGACGAGCTGGAATCCGCTCCAGAGTTTCGGCAGATTCAATTGCATGGCCAGCGCCACCGCCGACAGGGTGACGATGGACGCGGTCAGCATGAGCCAGCCCGCCGACCAGCCGACCACCCGGCTGCCCAGCTTCTTCGACCAGTTGTACACCGATCCGGCGACCGGATATTTGGCCGACAGTTCCATGAAGCACAGGCCGACGGCGAGCTGCCCGAGGAAGACCAGCGGCCAGGACCACAGGTAGCCGGGTCCGGCGGTGCCGTAACCGAAGTAGAACATCTGGAAGGTGCCGGTGAGAATGGAGATATAGCTGACGCCGGCGGCGAAACTCGAGAATTTCCCGATACTTCGGCTCAGGGATTCCCGGTAGCCGAATTCTGCCATGCCACTGTCGTGGGCCGGACTCGAGGTGGATGCGGGCGGACGGGTCGTCGTCATGACGGACCAACTTTCGGGAAAGCGTCAGAACATATTCAGTTGTGGGTGAACCAGCCGCCCACCGCGGGCGCGGTGTTGTGCCAGATGTGTTTGGTCTCTTGGTATTCCGCCAGTCCGCTGGGACCGAGTTCGCGGCCGATGCCGGAGCGGCCGAAGCCGCCCCATTCGGCGGCGGGGGTGTAGTAGCCGAAGTCGTTGAGCCACACCGTGCCGTGCCGCAATGCGCGCACCAGGCGTTCGCCGCGGGCGGGATCGGCGGTGCGGACCCCGGCGGCCAGGCCGTAGGCGGTGTCGTTGCCGAGCGCCAGCGCCTCGGCTTCGGTGGCGAATCGCTCGACGGTGAGGATGGGCCCGAAGGTCTCCTCCTGCACGATGCGCATCCAGCGCCGGCAGTCGTCGAAAATGGTGGGCAGGTAGTAGCTGCCGGCCCGCAGCGCCGCATCGTCCGGCCGGCGGCCGCCGGTGACGAGCCGGGCGCCTTCGGCAATGCCCAGCGCCACATAGGCTTCCACCTTGGCGCGATGCTGTTCGGACACGAGCGGACCGGTTTCGCTGGCCGGGTCGAGCCCAGGTCCGACCGTGATCCGCTCGGCGCGCCGGGCGAGTTCGGCGACGAAGTCGTCGGCCATGGATTCGTGCACGATCAGCCGGGTGCCCGCCGAGCACACCTGCCCCGAATGCAGGAACGCGCCGGTGAGCACCGCGTCCACGGCGGCGTCGAAATCGGCGTCGGGGAACACGATGTGCGGGTTCTTGCCGCCCAGTTCCAGGGCCACCCGGGTGATGTGCGCGGCCGCGGTGCGGGCGATGGTCTCCCCGGTCGCGGCTCCGCCGGTGAAGGAGATGAGATCGACGTCGGGGGTGTCGGTGAGCGCGGAACCCACGGTGGCCCCGCTGCTCTGGATCAGGTTCACCACTCCCGGCGGCACGCCCACCCGGTCGATGAGCCGCACCAGTGCGATGGTGCTCAACGGCGTGACCTCGCTCGGCTTGACCACCATGGTGCAGCCGGCGACCAGCGCGGGCGCGATCTTCCACGACATCTGCAGCAGCGGATAGTTCCAGGGCGCGATGAGCGCGCACACGCCCACCGGTTCCCGCACCACCCGGCTGACCACGGCGGGATTGCCGGTGTCCACCACCCGGTCGGTGCCCGCCGCCGCGAGCTGCGCGTAGTACCGGAACACCGAGATCACGTCGTCGACGTCGATATAGCTCTCGCGCAACGTCTTTCCGGTGTCGAGGGTTTCGATGCGGGCGATGGCGTCGCGTTCGCGTTCCAATTGCCCGGCGATGCGCAGCAAACAGGCGACGCGTTCAGCGAGGGGCGTGTGCGGCCAGCCGCCGATGTCGAACGCCGCGCGCGCCGCCGCGACCGCGCTCACCGCATCCGCCCGATCGGCCTCGTCCACCGTGATCAGGACGCCGCCGTCGGCCGGGTTCAGAATGTCGCGGGTGCCGCCGCCCAGCGCGGCAGTCCATTTACCGTCGATATACAGCGTTGGGCCGCAACAGAGTTCGTCATCGCTCAACATGCCGCGCCGCCGATCCGGGTGCGCGCCCAGTCGTGGAATTCGGCGATGTGGTGTTCGGCGGGCACCAGCACCCCGCCCTTGCGGTAGGCCCGCGAGGACATGGCGGGCTGGGTGCGCTCGCAGGCGGCGAAGTCTTGTTCGTTCACCCGATGGAACAGTTCCACGGAATGGTCGAGCACGCCCCCGGATTCGACGACATCGGGTGCGTACAGCCAATCGCATTCGACCACGGTGCGGTCGTGGGCGAGCGGGTACATGCGGTGAAAGATGACGTGATCGGGCACCAGGTTCACGAATACCGTGGGCCGGATGGTGATGGCGAAGTACTTGCGCTCCTGTTCGGGCGCGAGCCCCGGCAGCGGATCGAATCCGGCCCGCCCGTCCACGGTGAAGCCGTCGATGCTCTCGCCGAAGTCCGCGCCGTGCCCGACGAAGTACTGGGCGGCGTAGCCCCCCGCGAATTCGGGCAGCACTTCCACCAGTTCGGGGTGGATGGTGGCGCAGTGGTAGCACTCCATGAAGTTCTCGACGATGAGCTTCCAGTTCGCCGCCACGTCGTAGACCACGCGTTTGCCCACGGTCAGTGCGGCCATGTCGTAGTGGTCGATGGCGGCCAGCTCGCCCAGCCGGGCCGTCACCGCGCCCATCACCTCGGTCTCGAAGGACGGCGGCTCGTCGGCCAGGCAGACCCAGGCGTAGCCGAGCCATTCGCGCAGGGCGACCGGGATCAGGCCGTAGGCGACCCGATCGATGGGTGCGCCCGAATCATCGTGCAGGGAACCGAGATTCGGCGCGGCGACCAATTTCCCGTCCAGTCCGTACGTCCAGGCGTGATACGGACAGCGCAGGTTGCGCTTGACCTGTCCTTCGGATTCGGTGCAGATCATCGCGCCGCGGTGGCGGCAGATATTGAGGAAGGCGCGCAGTGCGCCGTCCTGGCCGCGCACCACCAGCACGCTCTCCCGGCCCACCTGTACGCGCCGGAACGCGCCCGGATCGGCGAGGTCGGCGGCGCGGGCGGCGCAGAACCACATGCGTTCGAAGATGTGTTCCTGTTCGGCGGTGAAAATGGCCGGGTCGCAGTAGTACTCGCCGCCGAGGGTGGGGATCAGGTCCGAGCTCACAGGGATACCAGCCTTTGCGGAGCGAACAGGTCGATGGGGTGCCGGGTGCTTCCGGTCATGGCCAGCTCGGCCAGGATCTCGCCGACCACCGGCACGAATTTGAAGCCGTGCCCGGAGAAGCCGCAGGCCACCGTGACGGCCGAATGGGCGGGGTGGGTGGCGATGACGAAGTGCTGATCGGCGGTGTTGGAGTACATGCAGGTGGCGGCGTGCAGGCAGCGGCCGGCCAGGGCGGGCAGCAATTCGGTGACCCGCGAACGCATTTCGGTGATCTCGTCCAAATGCACTTCCCGGTCGATGGTGTCCGGGGTGCAGCGGATGCCCTTGCGGAAGAACGCCGTCTTGACGCCGCCGCCGGATCCGTCGATGGCGGGGAAACCGTAAATCTGTGCGCCCGAGTCGTTCTCGGCGATGTAGATGGGATCACGCTCGAACTTCTCGGTCCCTACGACGGGGTCGAGCCAGTACATGACCTGGCGTTCGATGGCGATCTCGACGCCCAGGTCGGCGAGCAGGCGCGGCGCCCACGCACCGGGGCAGATCACCAGCCGCCCGGCCGAATACGTGCCGTGCCCGGTCGTGACCGTGACGCTGTCACCGGTCTGCGACCAGTCCTCGACCTGTTCGCCGTAGCGCAGCGTGGCACCGGCTTTCGCGGCCAGTTCCAGATGGGCCGCGACCGTGCGTTCGGGGCGGGCGAATCCCGCCTGTTCCTCGAACAGGCCGACGAAATGCGGGCTGGGCGCGAAGTTGGGGAACCTGGCCTTGATCTCACCGGCGGTCAGGATCTCGTGCGGCAGCGACCATTCCCGGCTGGCCCGGATGCTGCCCGCCACCGTGAGACTGTCCTCCGGACCCACGTAGAGCCCGCCGGTGAGCCGGTAGACCTCGTCGCCGGAGTCCCGCGCCAGCTGCTCCCACAATTCGTAGGCGCGCAGCAGCAGCGGCACATAGGCGGGGTCCTCGAAATACGACTGCCGGATGATGCGGGAGCCGCCGTGACTGGAGCCCCGGTCGTGGGCGGGCGTGAACTTTTCCAACCCCAGCACGCGCTGCCCGCGCGCCGCGAGGTGATACGCGGCGGCGCTGCCCATACCGCCGAGGCCGATGACGATGACGTCGTAGGTGTCGGTCACGGGTTACCTCCGGATCAGCGTCATATCGGGGTCCACCACCGGTTCGACGTGCACGCGAGCGGTGAATCTATCGGTCAGATAGTCGATTTCGACCTCGTCGCCCGGTCGCAGGTCGCTCGGCAGCCAGGCGTAGGCGAGGCAGCGGCCGATGGTGGCGGAATAGCCGGCGCTGGTGACGTATCCGGCGACCGCGCCGCGCACCGAGACCGGTTCCTTGCCCAGCACCGCGGCGTGCGGATCGTCGAGCACCACGGTGCGCAGCGTCTTGTCCGGCGGGGCAGCCGATTCCAATGCCTGCTTGCCGGTGAAGGACTGCTTTCTCATGCGCACCGCGAACCCCAGTCCGGCCGCTTCAGGCGTGTGCTCGGCGGTCATGTCCGCTCCCCAGGAGCGGTAGCCCTTCTCCAGCCGCAGACTGTTGAAGGCGATTCGACCGGCCGCGATCACGCGGTGTTCCCGCCCCGCTTCCCACAGCAGATCCCACAGTGCCGCACCGTGTTCCGCGCCGGTGTAAATCTCCCAGCCGAGCTCCCCCACGTACGAGACCCGGAGCATGGTGACCGGGATGCTGCCCAGGTAGGTGCGCAGCGCCTTGAAGTATCCGAATGCCCGGTGCGAAAGATCGTCCGGGCACAGCGGCTGCACCATGGCACGCGCGTCCGGCCCCCAGACGCCGAGGCAGCAGGTGCCGCCGGTGATATCGCGCAGGATCACACTGCCGTCACCGGGCAGATGCCTTGCGAACCAGTCGAAATCGAGCGGGCCGTTCGCGCCGACCTGGAAGTGCTGCTCCGACAGGCGCGCGACGGTGAGATCGCTGCGAATGCCGCCGTTGTCGTCGAGCAGCAGCGTGTAGGTGACCGCGCCCGGCTTGCGCCCCACGTCATTGGTGGTCATGCGTTGCAGGAAGTCCGCCGCGCCCCGGCCGCTCACCTCGTAGCGGGTCAGGGGCGTCATGTCGTACAGCGCGACATGCGTTCGCGTCCAACGAGCTTCGGCGATCGAGACCGGCGAGAAGAAGCGGCTCGACCAGTCGTCGCGGGGCGGGAACTCCAGGCCGTCCGCCGCGAGCTCGGGCAGCAGTGCGCGATTGGCCTCGAACCAGGCCGGGCGTTCCCAGCAGCCGCCCTCGAAGAAGAACGCGCCCAGCTCCCGGTGCCGGCCGAAGAACGGGCTGGTGCGGACATTGCGTGGCGCGCTGCGATATTGATGCGGGTGCAGGATGTCGTACACCTCGACGAACGCCTGCACGCTGGTGCGCCGGATGAACTCCGGGCTGCGGGCCGCGTCTTCGAAGCGGTACAGATCGCATTCGTGCAGGTCGATATCCGGGGTGCCCTCGACGATCCAGTGCGCCACCGCGCGGGCCACGCCCGCCGAATGCGTCACCCAGACCGCCTCGGCCACCCAGCAGCCGGCCAGGTCGCGGTGTTCGCCGAGGATGGGGAAACCGTCGGGGGTGAAGGAGAAGATGCCGTCGAAGGCCTCGTCCACTTTGGTGTCGGCAAGGGCGGGCAGCAGCCGGACGCTTTCGGCCCAGGCCGGTTCGAATTCGGCGGCGGTGAACGGGAGCATGGACGGCATGGGTTCACCGGCGCTGTCTTCGGTCAGGGTGCCGATCTCGACGGGGCGCGGGGTGTGCCCGTAGTAGCCGATGCCGATCCGGTCGCCGTAGGTGCGGTAGTAGAGGTCCGCGTCCTGATGCCGCAGGATCGGCAGGCGGGCGGCGGAATCCAGTGCGGGCACGGCGCCGGTCTTGGCGAACTGATGCGCCATCGGCACCAGGGGCACGGTGAGCCCGACCTTGCGGCCCAGCTCCGCACCCCAGAAACCGGCGGCGCAGACCACGATATCGGCGGGTAGTTCCTGACCGTCCGCCGTGCGCACGCCGGTGACCCGGCCGTCGCTTTCCAGGATCTCCACGACCTCGCAGTAGGCCAGGAAGCGGGCGCCGCGTTCGACCGCGCGCCGCGCCTGCGCTTCGGCGGCCCGCACTGCCAGCGCCAATCCGTCTGTGGGCGTGTGGAATCCGCCAAGGATCAGGTCCGGATCGATCAGTGGATGCAGTTCGGCGCAGGCCTGCGCATCCAGCAACCGTGATTCGATCCCCCAGGCTTTCGCCCACCCGTGCCGCCGGTGCAATTCCACCCAGCGCTCCGGCGTGGTGGCCACCTCCAGCCCGCCGACCGCGTCGAAAGCGTCCAGGGCCCCGAACTTCTCGACCGTGTACCGCGCCAGCTCGGCCATGGTCTTGGAGCCATTGGTCTGGAACACCAAACCCGGTGCGTGCGAAGTGGATCCGCCAGTGCGGAAGAGCGGGCCCCGGTCGGCGACCGTGACATCGGTCCAGCCGAGCGCGGTGATTTCGTCGGCCAGGGCGGTGCCCACGATTCCCGCACCGATGATGACAACTCGCGGCTGCGTCACCGCGCCTCCAAAGTGTTGCGTATTGCGCACCAAGTGCCGTAATACGCAACTATGGTCCGCCCGCCCGGAGGCGCTGTCAACCGGAACGCCGAAATCCGTATTCCCTTTGTTTCTCCCGTATTTCACGACCGGTTGACGACTTCACGCGCCGGGTTCACACTGTTGCACATAGCGCATCGAGTAGCGCTATTCGCAACTCGTCACCTTCGGGAGGTCCCATGCCCGCCCAGCTGACCCTGCTCGTCGGCCGGCTCTCCGAACTCCCCGTCGGTGGCGTGCTCACCGTGAATCCGCCGGGACAGCACGCCATTTCGATCTTTCACACCGAGGACGGGCTGTACGCCGTCGACGACACCTGCACCCATCAGGACGCCTCGCTGGCCGACGGGTGGCTGGAGGGCTGCGTGGTGGAATGCCCGCTGCACGAGTCCTGTTTCGACCTGCGCACCGGAGCGGTCTCCGGGCCGCCCGCCAAGCGCGCGCTGCGCACCCATCACGTCGAGGTCCGCGGCGACGAGATTCTGCTGACCCCGAGCGCGGACTCATGAGCGAGTCCATCGCGGTGGTGGGCGCGTCGCTGGCCGGGCTGACCGTCGTGCGGTCCTTGCGCGCCAGGGGTTTCCGCGGGCGTATCACGCTGATCGGGGCCGAACCGGAGCTGCCCTACGAGCGCCCCACGCTGTCCAAGGAGTTCTTGCAGACCGGCGAGCCGGTCGGCTTGCTCGAAGGTCACGCCGAGACGCGGAGCCTGGACGCCGAATGGATCCTCGGGCAGCGCGCGGTCGGACTGTCGACCGGGGCAACGCATGTCGTGCGCTTGGACGACGGTCGCGATATTTCCGCGGATATCGTCGTGCTGGCCACCGGGGCCCGCCCCCGCCTCCTGCCCGGCTTCGAGACCGCCCACTACCTGCGCGACCTGCGAGATGCGCGGCGGCTGCGCGCGGCGCTCGCGAACACCACGCGCCTGGCCATTATCGGCGCGTCCTTCCTCGGCTCGGAAATAGCGGCCACCGCACACGAATCGGGCCTCGAGGTGACGCTGATCGAACAGGCTCTACTGCCTTCGATCGGCGTACTGGGCGAAACCGTGGCCGCCGCCTGCACCGCCCTGCACGCTCGTCACGGCGTCCGCCTGCACACCGGCACCAGCGTGCTGACGCACCGCGACGGGGTCCTGGAACTGTCCGACGGCACCGGCGTCCCTGCCGACACGGTGGTGGTGGCGATCGGTGCGGAGCCCGAAACCGATTGGGCCACCGCCGATCAGACCATGCGATCCGCGACGCACCTGCACGCCGACGACGGCTTCCTCACCGGGCCCACCGGCCGCACCACGGTTCCCGGCGTCTACGCCATCGGCGACTGCGCCCGGCCGCTCGACCCGAGTACCGGCCGCCACCGGCGTACCGAGCACTGGCACAACGCCATCACCCAGGCTCACCTGGCCGCCGCCACCATCACCGGGACCCCCGCGCCCCCGCCCGCCGTCCCCTACTTCTGGTCCCGTCAATACGGCCACCTGCTCCAATTCGCCGGTACGGCACATCCGGCCGCCGTCCCCCACCTCATCGACGGCGACCTGTCCTCCCCCACCTTCACCGTCCGCTACGACCTCGACCACACCCCGGTGGCGGTCTGCGCCCTCGACAACCCGCGCCTGTTCACCCGGCACCGGAAACTTCTGGACCGTTCGATTTGCTCCGCCGAGGGGTCTGAACAGCGCATCGCCGGGTAATCACACATCGGCGGGTGCGAATCCCTCGGGCGCGCTGACGTTTTGCGACACGCTCGGCCGGCGGCTCACCCCTGCTACCGTCGAAAACGCGACACTCGCAAGGCTAGGAGCACGTCATGGGCATTATCACCATGATCATTATCGGTCTGATCTGCGGCGCCATCGCCCGCCTCCTCGTTCCCGGCAAAGAAGACTTCGGCTGGATCATGACCATCGTCCTGGGCATTGTCGGCGGCTACGTCGGCGGCACCCTCGGCAGCCTCGTCTTCGCTCCCCACGAATTCACCTTCCGCCCACCGGTGGAGCACACCTTCATCGGCGCCATCGTCGGCGCCGTGATCCTGCTGGTCATCTACAAGTTCGTGCGCGCGCGAGTGTGACCCGCTACCGCCGGTGCAGGGTCACCGGGAGCGCCGAGGGCGACAGCACGAAATCCTTGTTGGAGGCGCGGACTCGGTAGCCGGGATCGGGGACGGGCCGCCAGCGGGTGAGCAGGGCGGCGGTGGCCAGGGCTATCTCGAGCATGGCGAAATGGTCGCCGAGGCAGCGGCGGCGGCCGACGCCGAAGGAGAGGCTGGCGTGCTTGGCGGATTCGGTGGCGTTCTCCGGAGACCAGCGGTCGGGGTCGAAGGCGTCCGGGTCCGGGAAGTAGCGGGGGTCGTGCTGGACGCCGTAGGGGCTGAACATGATCGCGCTGCCGTCGGGGATGACGAGATCGCCGATGGGGAGGTCACCGCTGGTGTTGGCGGCGCTGATCCACGGCCCCCAGAAGCGGATGGTCTCGGCGACGGTCTGCTTCAGGTACGGCAGGGCGGCGAGGTGGGACGGGCGGATATCGTCGCGGCCGACCACCTCGTCGAGTTCGGCGTAGAGGCGTTCGGCCACCACCGGATTGCGCATGACCTCGTGCCAGAGCCAGCCGGTGAGCGAGGCCATGGAGCCGACGCCGCCGGCCAGCATGAGAATCGCTTCGTCGGTGATGTGCTGGTCGGAGAGGGTTTCGCCGGTCTCGGTATCGACGTGGCGGATGAGCGAGGACACGACGTCGTTGAAATCCTCGTCGCGCCTGCGGTATTCGGCGATGACCGCGCCGACCGCCTGCTGCAGGCTGCGGGATCTGGTGCGCCACCGGTAGTTGGCGATGACGCGCAGGCGGCGGATCTGCGGCGGCAGGGCGGTGCGCAGGATGACCTGGCTGAGCAGCCACGGAATGCTGTCGCGGATCTCGCGCCGGGCGTCATCACCGAAATCGGCGGTGAACAGGGTGGAGGAGACGGTGTCCAGGACCAGGCCGTGGGCTTCGTCCATGAGGTTGACCCCGGCGGGCAGCCCGGCCGCCCATTTGTTGGCGATATCGGCCGCGGCCTCGGAGTAGTGCGCCAGGCGTGACTGTTTGAGCGCGGGCGCGATCATGCGGCGGCGCTGGCGGTGTTCCGCGCCGCGCAGCACGTTCACCGAGTTCCCGGCGAACTCCTGAATCGCCTCACGCAGGTCCTCGCGCTCGAATTCGGCATCGCTCAACTGCACTTCGCGCAGCAGCTCGGGGGTGGTGAGCACGTAGCCGGTCTTGAACCCGAACTTGATCCGCACGATGGGTCCGAGCGCGGACAGCGAGGTCACGAAGCCGGGTGCGTCGCGCAGCGCGCGCAGGCTGTGGCCGACCACGGGCAGCGCGCCGGGCGCGGTGGGGACTTCCGCCAGGGTGCGGGGCAGGCGTCCCGCGTCCGGGGAGAGGGTCTGTCCGGCCATCCGATATTCCTCCAGAACCATTTCGGTGTAATGAGATTGGCGCACCGAAGCGGAATGAGCGCGCACGACCTCGCGCATCTCGGCGAGCCGGCCGCGATCGGCCGCGAGTTTCGCGAGCGTCTCGGCCAGGGCGGCGGGCGTGGGGTCGGCGCTGCGGATGCCGCCGCCCGCCGGAATCGATTCGGCGAGCGCCGGATCGCAGTACACGACGGGCAGCCCGACGGCCACCGCCTCGAGCAACGTCATACCCTGGGTGTCGAACCCGTCGGAAGTGAACAGCAGCGCATCGGCACTCGCCATGGCACCCAAACAGTCGGACTGGGACACCCTGCCGTGCAGGCGGATTCGATTCCCCAGCCCGGCTGCGGCGACCTGCGCCGTCACCGATGCCGACAGGTCCCCGTCACCGTAGATGTCGAGCCGGCAGTCCGGCGTGCGGCGCACCGCTTCGACCGCCTCGGCCAAACGCTTCTCCGCCGACAACCGCCCACACCAGATCAGCCGCAGCAACGCGGATTCCCGCTGTACTGCGGCATAATTCACGCCGATCTCCGCCGAATCGGGCGCTGCCGCATCAGCATCGGGCTCAGCACCGGCGTCGTCCGGCCGCGCCGCAGCGGGTTCCCGCGCGGCGAGGCCTTCGAGCAGCGCGTCGTCCACACCGTTCGATACCACGCGCACCGGTCGCGTAACCCCGTGCGCGGCCAGGAGGTCAGCGAAGTGCTGGGTGGGCGCGAGCACTCGATCGGCCACTTCCGCCTGCCCGGCGATCGTCCACCAGGCGTGCCGGGCCGCCCGAGTCTCGGCCACTCGCGGCATCTGATAGTTGTGCGGCACATACCGTCCGTGCAGGGCCCGCATCACCAGGGCGACCAGGTACGGCGCGGGCGAGTTCGCCGCGATGAACGCGTCGTCCCGGCTCTGCGCCGTGTGCACCAGCGGAATCCCGTGCCGCCGGGCCGCTTTCATCCCGGATATGGCGGCCCCGTAGGTGGTGTGCGTATGCACCACGTCGACCGGTCCGCGCGCCGCGAACACGCTGTCGATGAGTTCGGCATTGCGCCGATTCGGCGCCACCACTTCGAAGCCGTTCACACCCGGCCCCGAAAGCCCGTGCAGCTCCACCACATCCAGATCGGCCTCCGCCCCGGCGGCGGGTGCGGTGAACAGGGTGACCCGATGCCCCGCCCGTTCCAGCCCGCGCCGCAGCGCTGCCACGGCCGTCTGTACCCCGCCCAGCGAACCGGGGTGGTAGTCCATGAACATGGCGATGTGCATCAGCGGCACTGTACGCACGCGCCCCACCCTCTGAAACGCCCACATTTCTATGGTCTGGACGCCGCAACGCTCCAGCACACAGGGTCGAGTGAGATCATCACCAGTGTTGTGCCGATTGCGTCGAAAGAGGCCCCGTGCGAATCGCCATTCCCCTGACCGGAACCCGCGGGGATGTGCATCCCATTGTGGCGCTCGGCCTGGAGCTGCAGCGGCGCGGGCACGACGTCCTCATCGGCGCGCCGCCGAATCTGGTCGACTTCGTCACCGCGGCAGGGCTTTCCGCGCAGCCGTGCGGACCGGACGTGCAGCAGCTGTACAGCTCCGAGGAGGGCCAGCGCGCGCTGGCGACCGGAAATACCCTGCGCCTGTTGCAGATGGTCGGACAGCAGATGGCCGGTTACGCGGATCAGATGAACCGCGAGGTCATCGAGGTGTGCGCGGACGCCGACCTGATCGTGGCCACCACCGTCACCGAGGATCGCGCCGGTTCGGTCGCCGAGGCGCTGGGCGTGCCGCTGGTGGCGCTGCACTACTTCCCGTGCCGTTCCAACAGCGCCTACCCGTTCATGGGTTCGCTTCCGGCGCATTGGAATCCGCCGAAACTGGTCAATCTCGCGACCTGGGTGGCGGCGGAGAACGTGCGCCGCCTTGTGTTCCGGCGCTACCTCAACGACCTGCGCGCCCTGCTCGGCCTGCCCAAGACCTGGACCAGCCCGGCGGAAGCCCTGGCCAAGGCGAATGTCACCGAGGTCCAGATCTACGATCCCGCCCTGGTGCCCGGCCTGCCGGAGCTGTGGGACGAGCGCCGCCCCTTCACCGGCTTCCTCACCCTGGATCAGGTCACGCGCGCGGCGGTCGGCGAACTGTCCGGCGATCACACCGACATTCTGGAGTGGATCGCCGCGGGCGAGCCGCCGGTGTTCTTCGGCTTCGGCAGCATGCCGATCAAGGACACCGCCGCGGTGCTCGCCATGGTGGACGCGGTCTCGGCGCGGCTGGGCGTGCGCGCCCTGGTGAGCGCCGGCTGGAGCGATCTGGATGTGGCGCAGGCCCGGGCGGGCAAGCATGTCAAGATCGTCGGCGATTTCGCGCACGATCTGGTCTTCCCGCACTGCCTGGCCGCGGTGCATCACGGCGGTATCGGCACCCTGTTCGAGAGCCTGCGCGCGGGCCTGCCCACGCTGGTGTGCTCGGTGTCCTTCGATCAGCCGCTGTGGGGCGGGCAGGTGGAGAAGCTCGGGCTGGGGGCGCACCTGCCGTTCACCAAGCTCAGCGCGGACCGGATGGAAAAGCTGCTGGCCCCGTTGCTGACCGCGGACGCCCGCGCCCGGGTAGCGGCTTTCGCGCGCACCCTGCGCACCGAGGGCGCGGCCGAGTACGCCGCCGACATCATCGAGGCCGCCGCCAAATGACCGATACCTTCACGGGTCCCCGCCCGCTGCTGCCGCCCGTGATCGCCGATTCGCTGGTCATGTTCCGGCGCTGCGCCCGCCGCACCCTGCGCAGCCCGGACACCCTGGTCATCTCGCTGAGCATGCCGATCGTGATGATGATGCTGTTCACCTACGTGTTCGGCGGCGCGATCGACGTCGGCGGCTCGTACCTGAACTATGTGGTGCCGGGGATCATGCTGCTGTGCACCGGATTCGCGGCCTCGATCACCGCCACCAGCGTGAGCACCGATATGACGCAGGGCAGCATCGACCGCTTCCGCACCCTGCCCATGTACCGGCAGGCGCTGCTCACCGGGCATCTCCTGGAGGGCGTGGCGCGCACCATGGCGGCCATCGCGATCGCCGTGGGAGTGGCCGTGGCGCTGGGTTATCGGCCGGCTGCCGGACCGCTGGGCTGGCTCGGCGCCACCCTGGTGATCCTGTTGTTCGTGGTGGCGGTGGTGTGGTTCGCGGTGGCCATGGGCATGGCGGCGCAGAATCCGGAAGCCGCGGGCGGGCTCACCTACGCGATCACGCTGACCCCGTACCTGAGCAGCGCGTTCGTGCGCACCGAGACCATGCCGAGCTGGTTGCGCGGTTTCGCCGACGCGCAGCCCGCCACCCCCGTCGCGGAGACGGTGCGCGGGCTGCTGGGCGGCGCGCCCGTCGACCGGTGGGTGTCGGCGGTGCTGTGGTGCGTACTGCTGGCCGCTATCGGATTCGGCTGGGCCGGTTACTCTTTCCGGCGCATGTCATACCGCTGACGCCTGCGCGATCAGGGCGGCGTAGAGGGTGATGATGAACAGCATGGCGGGGACCGGCGGGTAATCCGGTTCCGTGGAGGTCCGGAAACGCTGGGCTCCGGCGAGCGGAATCAGCAGGAGCGCCACGGGAATCCAGCCGATCACCGCTACCGCGCCGGTGTAGGTCCAGGGCCGCACCAGCGCGAGGTCCACGGCGACCGCGAGGGCCGCCAGCGCCAGCGATACCGCGATGCTCCCGGCGGTGCCCAGCGGGTTGGAGTAGTACATCTCCCCCGGCCGCTCGACCCGCGATGTCTTGCGCGCGAATTCGAATTGCAGGAACGCTCCGGCGAAGACGAGCGCCAGCAGCGCGATCCGGCCGTGCCCGGCGACCTCGCCGGTGTCGATCGCCGACAGCAGCACGTACGCGGTGATCAGCAATTGCACCGGATAGGTGACGACCAGGTTCAGCAGAATCCGCCCGCGCACCGCCGCCGACGCCTGTTCCAGACCCCACAGCACCAGCCCGTACGCCAGCACCGCCGCGATCATCAGCGCGGACCGGCCCGACAGCAGCCAGCTCCCGGCGACCGCCCCGACCGCGATGATCCCCATGGCGGTGCGCAATTCACCCTTGCTCACCGCCCCGGTCACCAGCGGCCGATCCGGATTGTGCACCCGGTCGTATTCCAGGTCCTTCTGTTCGTCGACCATGCGCAGATACAGCAGCACGGCCGCCACCACCACGATCCGCACGGCCGTCGCGCCGGTCGGCCGCCAGGACGCATCCGGCTGTGCGACAACGGCGGCGGTGCCTTCCAGCGCCAGCACCCACAGCACCGCGTACAGCAGGTAGTACGGCTTGTACATGACCCTGGTGAACGCGGTTATCCGCGCGACGGACTCGAAAAGCCCAGGACGCGTGTCGATCTGGGTCATCGCACGTCCTCGTCCGGCCGCTGCCAGCCGTCCCACCCGATCAGTTCGGTCACGGGCGTGCGGCGGCGCACCGGATTCTCGGCCCCGGGCAGCAGGTGCGCCACCGGCAGCAGCGCCACCTGGGTCACCTCATCGCACGGAATGCCGAGCAGCTCGCCGATCTCGCGCTCGTAGAACAGGTGCGCCGTGGTCAGCGTGGACCCGAGCCCGCGTTCCCGCAGCGCCAGCATGAAATTCCACACCGCCGGATACACCGAGCCGTAGAAGCTGGCCAGCCGCCGCGCCGACAGCTCCTCGGGCGGGCGGCCCACCGAGCACACCAGCACCAGCGCCGGCACCTCGTGCATGTGATCGGCCAGATACTGCCCGGAGTTGATATCGGGCCGCAGCTCCGAGGGGATGGCACGCCCATCGAGGTTGGCGGCGAACCCTTTCCGGTAGTACGCGCCGATCTGCCGCTTCAGCTCCGGATCGGTCACCACCACGAACCGCCACGGCTGCCGATTGGTGCCGCTCGGCGCATACGCGGCGATCTCCAGGCAGTCGAGCAGATCCTGGCGCGCGACCGGACGGTTCAGGTCCAGCCGCCGCCGGTAGGAGCGCGTGGCGGTGAGCAGTTCGCGCCCGTTCAAGCGGTCGCTCCCGCCCCGGAAGGCGTTGCCTCGTCCGAGAATTCGAGATCGATGCGGGCGGCCACCACGCCTTCCTGCCGGATCTCGCAGCGCACCACGGTGGCGTCCACCCCGGAGTCGCCGATCTCGGCGATGCATTCGGTGGGCCGGTCCAGTTCCACGAACTGCTCGAAAGTACTTGTCACGCCGACCAATCGACGGGAGTAGGGCTGGAGCGCCGCCAGCGCCACCTGCCGCCCGGCTTCGATGAGCAGGTTGCCCGGCGCGTGATCGAGCTCGTGGTCGAACAGGATCGGATGCGAGGTGTCGGCCACCAGGATCGCGTGGGTGCGCCCGTCCTCGGTGCGCGGCGGTCCGATCACCACATTGCGCGCGATCTCCCGGCTCACCAGCGCGGCCGCGGCCCGCTCGCCGACCGGTCCCGCGCCCTGGAATGCCCCCAGCCCCATGCGATTCCGCTGCCCGTTGCGCGCGGCGTCCCACTTCCACGGCGGCACCCACGAATAGTTGAGATCCACGGTGCCCATCGGGATGCCGTCGCAGCTGATGTCGAACATCAGGTGCAGGCCGCTCAGCTGCTCGTCCCGCTGGAACTTACGCAGGGCCCGCGCCCGCATCACCAGATCGGCCGGGGCGGAGCCGATCGACCACAGCGGGGAGTCGGCGACGGTGCCGTTGAAATTGCGCACCAGGAACTGCTGGTCGCCGGGCACCGCGTAGAACTCGTGGGCGATGGCGATGCACGCCTGCCGCACCGCCTCCATGACCGCCACCAGGTCGTGGCGTTGCGCGGCCGGGCCGGTGTGGTCGCCGTAATGCCCGTGCATGCGCGGCAATTGCGCGCCCACCAGGAAGGTGTCGGGTTCGATCACGTCCAGGGAGGTCACGAAGACCTCGGCGACGGCGCAGCGGTGCGTGAGCATGCGCGGGACGGTGCGCACGTGCGTGGCCGTCACGATTCCGGTCTGTGTCACGGTCGCTCCTCCAACCAGTCTCGGGCGGTCACCTGCGGCAGCGATTGGATGCGGGTGCCGGGGGTGCGCATGGGTAGTACGTAGGACCCGAGTACGACGGTCGCCCAGGGGTCGAGGTCGCGGCCGGCGTCCCAGGCGGCGTGCAGCCAGGCGGCGCAGTCGGCGTCGGATTCCGGTGCGGGGCGGCCGGATTCGCCGACCAGGGTCGCGATGGCGGCCGCGCGATCGAAGGAGCGGGCGGGGGCCTCGGCGTAGATCTCCTTGGCCAGCACCGCGGCTTCGGCAGCGCGATCGCGGCCCGCGTCCGCCTGTGCGACGACCTCGGCGCGGGTCGGCTCGTCGAAGTAGATGCCGAGTTCGCGCACCACGTCCGCGGGGTCGTCGGGGGTGTGCACCAGGTTCAGCAGGTAGCTGTAGCGGCCGAGCAGGTAGCGCAGCTGGCCCGGCACCCGCTTGCCCGGATCGGTGGGGCCCTTGGCCTGGGTGAGGCGGATCGAAGTGGGCAGCGCCGCATCGGTTTCGCGCACCACCAGCACCATGGCGTCCGACAGGTCCATGAGCAGGGCGGCCAGGCGGCGGCGTTCCAGGGAGGCGATGTTCCAGGCGAAGTACCAGAGGGCCCGGATGACGTGGCGGCTCAGCGTGACCCGGTGCGCGCCGACGACCTCGAAGCCGTTGTCGCGCAGCCATTCCAGGGCGGATTCCACCGCGCGGGCGGCGATGGCGTCCGGTTTGAACAGCAGCAGCGCGTGATCGTGCGCGAACCGCACCGTGTCGTAGTTCAGTCGTTCCAGCTGTTCGACGGCCTCGAGGACGTAGGTGTCGTCCAGGTAGGCGTCGACCTTCTCGGTCGACGGCGTCAGCCGGGTGAGCAGGGTGCGCAGGGTGTCGCCGGTCAATTCACGCCGCCTTTCCCGGTGCGCGCCAGCATGTCCGCGATGGACGGCAGCGGTGCACCGAGGTACCCGGATTCCAGGCAGTAGTCGAGCAGGGTTCGCAGATAGTCCTTGCCGGTGGCCGGGGAGGGCCGGCCGAGCAGTTCGTCCGCGCCGGTGGCGTCGAAGGCCAGGCGGCGCTGGAAATAGCTGGTGTAGAGCACGCCGATGCGGCGGAAGTACTCGCGTTCGATCGGCTCGAGATCCTCGGCGTCGAAGGAGGTTTCGGGGACGAAGGTGGCGACCTCGAAGGACGGGTACTCCGCCAGCACGTCCGAGACCTCGCGCAGCGACAGCGTATCGCGGCCCACGGCGTGCAGGGTGCGGCCCTGGGCGTGCGGGAAATCCAGTGCCGCGGCGACGATCACCTCCGCCACGTGATCGACCGGGGCGAGCGAGAGGGTGGCGTCGTAGCGGCCGGGCAGGGTGCGCAGCTTGCCCTCCACCATGAGTTTCACCACGGTGTAGAGGTTCTTGTAGTCGCGGATGGCGCCGGTGCCGGTCGCACCGGTGACGATGCCGGGCCGCACGATGCTCCAGCGCAGCCCGCGCGCGCCCGCCGCCCGCACCAGCTGTTCGGCGCGTAATTTGCTGCGCTCGTAGCCGTTTCCGAAGGATTGCCCGGCGTCGAGTTCGTCCTCGCCGATGACGCCGCCGCGCATCCCGCACACGTAGGCGGTGCTGACGTGCACCAGCGGCACGTTCCAGGCCAGCGCCAGTTCGACGGCGTGCTGTGCGCCGCGCACATTGAGTTCGTCGTAGACGTCTTCGGCGGCGTCGAAAGCCGTGGTGGCCGCGCAGTGCACGATGAGACCGATTTGGTCGCGCAACTCCTGGGCGTCGACGATCCCGAAACCGGGGACGCGGATATCGCCGTGCACGCGCGCGTGCGGTTCGAACGGCGTGCCGTCATTGCGGGTGATGGCCGAATTGCTGTGCAGCACAGCATGCACCGGCTTGCCCGCCGCCGCCAGCTTGGCCGCGACCTCCGCGCCGACCAGGCCGCTCGCGCCGGTCAGCAGGATCGTGTCGCTCACGCGCGCACCTCCAGGGTCCGGGTGACGAGGTCCACCACGGCATCCACCCGCAGCACCCCCATCAACTCCTCCGGCTTGAATCGCGGCAGCTCGAAGGAACGTTCCAGTACCACCGTCAGCTCCATGAGCCGCAGCGAGTCGTAACCCAGCTCCTCGATGAGCCGATCCGTGCCCGCCATCTCGGCGACCGGCTGCGGCGCCATCGCCGCCACGATCTCCCGAACCCGCTGCGCCACTGCCGCATTCCCTGTCATGACTGCTCGCTTTCCCGCAGATGCGGCTGCTGTCCACCGCTGGCGAGCAGGTCACGCGCCTCGTCCAGCGGTACATCGGTATCCAGATAGCCCGCGAGCCGCAGCCAGTCGTAGCCGATGGCCAGCGTGCGCTGCCATTGCTCGCGAGAGTCGAACGAAGCCGGGAACTCCCCGGTGGAGCGCGGCTCCCCCGCCACCCGCCGCACCAGCGCGACGAAATCGTCGAGCACCGCGAGCCCTTCGAGGGGATCCCCCTCGGCGATCAGCTCCGAGAACCGCACCCGCCGAACCGCTTCCAGCCCGGCGAGCAATGCCCCCCGCTCCGGCGTATGCGCGGGCAGCAGCCGTACCACCGTCCGCCCCGGGGCCACGTCCCCGGGTAGCGGGCTGACCCCGAACGCGGACAACAACACCCGCACACTCATCATCAAAAGCCGGTGCGCCGCAATATCCGCGACCCCGCCCTGCCCGTCCTTGACGGCCCCCACCAGGTCCTCCCTGGCGTTCTCCAGCACGATGTTCGACCACACCAGGTTCAGCCCGCACTCGGTGAACCGCTTGGCGGGCAATGCCGCCAGCGTCGCGATCGCCCCGTCCCGCACCAGCCCGGTCAACCCGAGCCCCGGAGCAGCGGGACTCGCCACCGGCGTCTGCGGCCGCACCGGCTTCAGCATCGCCAGCGCGGGCTCGATGACTTCCGCGCCCCGCCACTGCAATCCGACGAACCCGAGCCTGACGAACTCCGCCAGCTCGGCCCTGATGTCCTGCGAACTCCGCGCGAGCACGTCCCGCGCCGAATGCCGGAACACCACTTGCCGCCAGGCCCGTGCCGCGTCGTCGGACAGTACGAAAACGTCCTGATCGTCCCGCAAGACGTGCAGCCGACCGCCGATCGCCCAGGTGGTGACTCCTGCCCGCCGCGCGAAGACGACCTGATGCGCGTCATCCGCGATCCCGGGCACGCCGAGTTCGGCGGCCAGCTCCAGCAGGCGCGTCCAATAGCGTTGCGCAGCGGCAGTCTCGTCGGTCGATAGTGTGATCGCCGTGGCTGCGAGTTCCTGGAAGCGGTCGATCAGCTCGTGTGCGCCGATCCGGTCGAGCTGGCGGGGTAGCCATTTCGACTCGATGTAGGTCTCGCCTTGGCGAGCCGCCCAGCTCTTCATTGCCTGGCGGAGTCCGTCGGCGGCCCAGTCGAAGGCTTCTTCGTCTTCGCCGAGGGCGCGAAGGGCGATGGCGTAGCGCAGGGCCTGGGCGGCGCGGAGCGCCCACCAATCCGCGGTCTTCGTGCTGAATTCCGGGTAGGGGATCAGGTTGCGGAGGCCGTCGATGTCGACCTCGCCGGCCTGGACCACCGTGGCGCGGAGGAAGCGCTGGCAGCGGTTCAGGGAGTCCTCATCGGGGGCCGATGCCACCTGCGCGAACTGCTTGCGGATCTGTGCTGCCGAACGGCTGCGGACCTCGACGCGGCGGCCGTCGGCGAAGAGCACTGTCGGCATGGTCGGCGCGTCTTCGTCGCCGTCGGTCACCACGAGGAAGTCGATGTCGGATCCGGCATTGCCGAAGCCCTCGGCGAGTGAGCCTTCGAACAGCACGGCCGCGCCGGACGGGATCGAAACCGCTTCGGCGGCGGCCTCGAACAGTCCGCGGACGCGCTCGATCGGCATACCGAGGTGGGGCGTCCCCTGCTCGGCCAACTGTGGCGCGCCCTGCTCGGTTTCGTGGACGACCGCGCCGGGCAGCTCGCCGTCGCGCAGCAGCTGCCACATGTGGCGGCGGCGCGGCTTTCCGCTGGAGGTGCGGCGGATGAGGCCGCGGGGGCCGGTGACGATCTGGACGGTCTGGGCGGGGCCGAGGTGGCCGCGAATGATTTTGCGGGCCTCGGCGATCCAGTCGCCGGGGGTGGCCTCGGCGAAGAGGGCGACGCCTTGGACACCGGCTTCGGAGATACCGACGGCGGCGAGTTTGCCCTTGGTGAGGCCGGTTTCCTGGGCTACGCGGGATTCGATGTCTTCCATGAAGACCGAGCGGCCGCGCACCTTCAGGCTGGTGCCCATGCGGCCGAGGACGAAAACCTCGCCGTTGTAGAGGAATCCGGAGTCTCCGGTGTAGACACGTTCGTCGGCGAAGCGGGTGGTGGAGCCCGGGCCGGGTGCGCCGGAGTAGCCGAGCGCCACGGAATCGCCGAGCACGACCATCTCGCCCAGGACGCCGTCGGGCAGCTCGCGGCCCTCGTCATCGACCACGACGACCTGCGACTCCGGCGTCGAATAGCCGAGGCCGGTAATCCATCCCGCACCTTCGATACGGTGCCTGTCGTCAAGGATCGCCTGCTCCAGCACCGGAACCGGTTGCCCGAAGCGCAGATTCGGGTTGTCGAGTCGCAGCGCGGTGATCGGCTGCTCGCGACGCGAGGAGCTCACCATCAGCGTCGCTTCGGCCAGCCCGTAGGCGAGGGTGTAGGCGTTCATCGAAAAGCCCTGCCGCCCGGTGAGTTCCGCGAAAGCTTGCAGGTCAGCCAGCTCGACAGGTTCGGACCCGATGACCAGCGACCGCCAGCCCGACAGGTCCAGGTCGGCGATCTCCTCCGGCCGCACCCGGTGCGCCGCGTAACCGAGCGCGAACGACGGCGACGGCCCGTGCTGGGCGTGCGCCATGGCCCGCAACCAGCGCGCGGGATCACGCACGAACTGATCGGGCCGCATGATGTACAGGCCGCACTGATTGGTGACGGCGTTCAGGAACGCGCCGATCAGCCCCATATCGTGGTAGAGCGGTAACCACGACACGATGGTCTCGCCGGGCCGCAGATCGATGTGCCGGGTGATCAGCCCGATGTTGTTGGCCAGGTTCCCCCAGCTCACCTTCACCCCGCGCGGCGCGCCCGAGGATCCCGAAGTGAATTGCAGCAGTGCGACTTCGGACACCGCTCCCAGCTCCCGGACTTCCGGGGCGGGCGGCAGGTTCGCGGCGTCGACCACCAGCGGCTCGTCCGTCCGCCCGGCCTCGGCGGCCGCCCGCCGCACCAGGGCCTCGAATTCCGGTGCCGTGACCACCAGTTTCGGCGCGGCCTGCCGCAGAATCCCCGCGATATGCGCCACGATCTGGTCCATATCCCCGAACATGGGCGGCGCGACCGGCGTGAACACCCCGCCGCACGCCCACACGGCATAGAACGCCGCGAAGCACGGGAACCCGGTCGGCATGATCACGCACGCCCCGTCGCCGCTGCCCAGCCCGCCGGCGCGCAGCAGCCCGGCGATCGACCACGCCTGCCCGGCCAGTTCCGGATACCCCCGGTACTCCCAGCCGTCGGCTTCGTCGGCCAGGTGGATTCCCGCGTCGGCGGCGGGCGCGGTCAGCCAACCACGCACCGCCGCAACGGGATCGACGCTGTCGTTCACGCGGCATCTCCTTCCGGCAGCACGGTCACCGTGCCGCCGGCTCCATCGACTCGTATGCGCATTCCGGTCCGGATGCGCCGGGTCACGTCGGGCACCTGCACCACCGTCGGCACACCCAGTTCGCGGGCCACGATGGCCACGTGGGTGAGCGGGCTGCCCCGCTCGATGACCAGCGCCGACGCCGAGGGCAGCGCCGCCACCCAGCCCGGATCGGTGCGGTAGGCGACGAGGATCCCGCCCGCCACATCGAGGGGTTCGTCCACGACCACCGCCACGCCTTCGACCACACCGGCGGCCGACGGCGTCCCCGGCAATACGTCACCGACCGCCGCGGCTTCGGTGCCGGTGATCGGCACCCAGCCCTGTGCGGCCAGTTCGGCGCGACCGAGGCCGGGGCCCACGGTGGTGAAGCGCGCGGGCGCCACCAATCCGGAGTCCCTGGCCCGCAAGCTCTTTCGAGCCGCGACCACCTCCCGCAGCGCCGCGGTGTCGCCGCCTTCGTAGCAGCTGCGCAATTCTTGCACGGTCAGCTGGAAAACGTCGGGGAAGTCATCCAGCACCCCGCGCGCCACCAGGTCCCGGCCCATCACCCGGATCATGCGTTTCACCATGCCGAAGGCGCGGGTGCGGCAGAATCGCAGGCTTTCGCGATGCGCGGCGGCGCGAGAAGTCTTGGCGCGCACCCGATCGTAGATGCGGCGGCGGATGCCGCCCAGGTTGGCGTCGAGGTATGCGTCGGCCTCGCCGCCGCGTCCGGCGCTCACGGTGTCGCCCACCCGGCTCGACGCGCTGCGCAGCATGATGAACAGGCTGGCCGGATCCTCGTGCAGGTCCGGGGTTTCCAGCTTCAGCTCGTCGAGGCTGCGGTACCCGTAGCGTTCGATGTAGCGATCCACCGCGGCCAGGAACTCGGGGTGATCGCCCGCGCGCAGGGCGGCGTAGATCTGTTCCGGCGCGGTCGAATTCACCAGTTCGGTCAGTGCGGCGTCCGCCCGCACCAGCTGCGCCAATTCGGTCATGGCGCGCGCGGGTTCGGCCGATTCCACATCGGCGCCCGGGCCCATCACCGCGTACATGAACGATTCCGGGGCCTTGGGCAGGAACGCCTTGGTCAGCCCGAACAGCACGCCCATCAGGGTCAGCAGCATGGCGTCCAGCACCATCATCGGACCCCAGCGTTCCACCAGGTCGCGATCCACTTCCCGATAGGCGCGATACGCCTCTTCACCGGTGAGGGCGGTGTAGTCGAGAGTGTCGTATTCGTCGTAGACGCGATAGAACTCGGCGGCGAACTTCTCCATCATGGCGTCGATGCCGGCGATCCGCCGCAGATAGGTGACGGTGGTGATCGCCCGCGAGCGCAAGCGCGCCGGGGTACTCCGGAAGGTGAAGGGCCGCAGCGTCTTCGCGATATCGTCGGCGAGGGGTTCGCCCACGCCGAGCGCGGCTTCCAGCACCTTGCGGTTGAGCGGATACCCGGGCGCGATGCCGACCATCCGATACCAGTGCAGCAGGTTGTAGTACACCCGCCCGTGGAAACTGCCCAGCAGCCATGGCGTCCACTCGTCGGTCTGCCGCACCTGCTCGTCCGGCACCCGCAGCGACTGCGCGTAGCCGCGATACACCCGGCCGTAGATCTCGGCCGCGACGGTGTAGGTCAGCGGCGAGGTGATGCCGCTGAAACTCTCGATGATGTTCGAGTTGTCCCAGATACGCACCGCGCCGGCGGGAATCGCCTCGCCCGCACCGCGCAGTTCGACGCCGGGCAGTGGTTCGGCCAGGGTGGTGATGGGCCGCGCCTGCAACAGCCACACTCCATTGTCATCGATGGCCCATTCGATGTCCTGCGGTGCGCCCCGATCGATTTCGAGTTTGCGCCCCAGCTCGGTCAGCTCCGCGATCTCGGCGTCGGTCAGCACGGCGGCCCCGCGCTCCCCGGCCTCGACCTCGCGGCGCGCCAGTCCGTCGCCGCCACTGGGATCGAATCGAATGTCCTTGTCCCCCAATATGATTTCGATCACAGCGCCGCCGTCCTTGTCGACGATCACCGTGTCGGCGTCCACCGCCCCCGAAACCAGACCCTCACCCAGCCCGTAGACGGCGCTGATCACCAGCTCGTCGCGCGCACCACTGGTCGGGTTGGCCGTGAACAGCACGCCACTGGCCCGGGCCGCGACCAACCGCTGCAACACCACTCCCGGCGCACCCGCCCGCGGCAACTCGCGCGCGAACGCGTAACGCACGGCCCGCTCGGCGAAAGCCGAAGCCCAGCAGTCCCGCACGCGCGCGATCACCGCGTCCGGGCCCCGCACATCCAGATGGCTCTCGAACTGCCCGGCGAAGGAATGCTCGTCCCCGTCCTCCGCGCTCACCGACGAGCGCACCGCGATCGGATCGTCCCCGAACCGCTCACACGCGGCGCCGATCAGTTCGCGCACCGCGTCCGGCAGCGGCGCACCGGTCACTTCGGCCCGCAGTTCCGCCGCGTACGCCACGGCCGTGTCCGGATCATCGATGCGCGCGAATTCCGCTATCGCGGTGTCCAATCCGCTCCCCGCCGCGAAAGCGTCGAACACGTCACTACCCAGCGCGACCCACTCCGGCACCTGAAACCCGTTGTCCCGCATCGCATACAAGCCCCGCGCCTTACCACCCCCCAGCGCGCCGAGCTCCGCCTCGTCAGACCATGGACCCAATACCCGCAAAGCAGCTCTCCCATCACCCCCGGCCCGCAACCACAGCAGGACACCTCATCCAACGGGAGCTGGACAAGATCAAGGGGTAGTCTCTGAATAACTTCTACTTCACAACCTGGCCAGCCCACACTTTTTGGGTCAGCGAATTCCCCGCCCTCGATTTGTGATCCTGCAAATCGGTGCTATTAGAGTGCGGTGATGGCGTACGTGCTGACCACGAGCCGGCTCACCCTCCGGCCGGTGACTCCGGCGGATCATGCTGCGCTGCTGGCGCATTGGACGACGCCCCAGGTGCGCGAATTCCTGTTCGACGGCGCGGTGATGACGGACGACGAGGTCAGCGGTGTGATCGCGGACAGCGTTCGCACGTTCGCCGCGGACGGTTACGGGCTGTGGCTGGCGTGTTCACCGACCTTGATCGGCACGGCGGGCTTACGCCCGCTCGACGATCTCGGCCTGGAGATCTTCTATTCGCTCGCGCCGTCGGCCCAAGGACGCGGTTACGCCACCGAGGCCGCCGTCGCCGTCATCGACCATGCCCGCGAAACCCTCGCGCTGCCAGCCGTATTCGCCGAGATCGACGCGGGCAATACCGCCTCGCACGCGGTCGTCACCCGGTTGTCCATGACGCCGTTCGCGACCGTGCCCGGCCTGCTCGGACCCATGACCCGCTACCGCCTGACCTTCCCACCGCAGTAGCCGACCGGTAACGGCACCGGCCGCCGCGCCGATGTCGCAGATACCGGGCAGGGCTCCAGCACGAGAAAGGACCGGACCGTGAACTTCGTCAACGGCATCGCCAACGCCGCCTACCAGTACGCGATCGGTGCACCTCAGGACGTTTGGATGGGCTGGCTGCTGTACGCCATCGGCATGTGACCGACCGCACCGGAATCATCCGGGCCCGCCGCCGCGTTGCACACACCCGTATTCGGTCTGGTCGATGCGGTGAGTGCGCTGATCTCACCGCCGGTGTGTGGGAGGGCGTTGTGAACACCCGGCTCCTGGAGTCGTTTCTGGCGGTCGCCGCGGAGCGGAACATCACCCGTGCGGCCGGAAGGCTGCACATCACCCAGCAGACGCTGTCGGCGCAGATCCGCAATCTGGAACGGGAAATCGGTGCGGCGCTGCTGGTCCGCGACTCGCGAGGGGTGCAGCTCACCGCCGCCGGGAAGGTGCTGGCGGCGGGCGCCAGCCGGGTCGTCACCGAACTGTCCGCGCTCACCGAGCAGGTGCGGGCCGCCGACGCGATCGGCGAACCGCTGCGCGTGGTGGCCTGCCCGCGGGCGTCCGCGCTGTTCATGAACCGGGTCGCCGACGCCTTGGAGACCGCGGTTCCCGGCACCCGGGTGGAGCTGGTCGGCGCGCGCACCGTCGCCGACGGGCTGCGCATCCTGGAAGCCGGGCGCGCGGACGCCGGATTCCTGTGGGCGCCGCTGCCGACCGACACCGCGTTGCGGCAGGATCCGATCGGGACCGACTCGTGGGTGGCGGCGCTGTCTCCCGGGCACCGGCTCGCCGACCGCGAATCCTTGCTGCTGGCCGATCTGGCGGCGGAACCGCTGGTGCTGCCCGCCATCTTCGTTTCCGACCGGGCCGAACAGTACTGGCGCACCGCGTTGCGCCCGCCTGCCGCGGCCGCATCGCCCGCGGTGCACGACGTGGAGGACGGGCCGACGCTGGCGGCTCGCCGCCGCGCCGTCTGGCTGGCGCCCGCGTCCATGGGCCGTCGCTACGTGGACGGCAATCTGCGGGTGATCCCGGTCGCCGACGCCCCGCCCATCGACGTCTCGGTCGTCTCCACCTCCCGCGCCCCGGGGCGGCTGAGCGCCGAGCTGGCGGGCGCGGTCCAGGCCACGCTGTCCTGATCGGCACAAGCGCGGCCTGTGGCGGGCATCGAAAAGAGTTGTTTTCCAACGCTTCCCGCCGCCCGCAGAATCGCAGGACACCCTTCCCCCACCCCCGAGGATGTCCCATGCCGACCCGCAGCACCGCCGAGGTCATCGACCTCTTCAATCGCGCCTTCCTGGAACAGGACCCCGAACTGCTGACCGATCTGGTCGACGACGGATGCGTCATGGAGTCGGCCCAGCCCGCCCCCACCGGCGAACGCGTCGAAGGGGGCGCGGCCTGCCTGAAGTTCTGGCAGACGCTGGTGCTGGATCAGACCTCCCAGTTCACCCCGCAGGAAGTGATCGTCGCCGGCGACCGGGCCACCATCCGCTGGCAGTACCGGTTCGGTCCGGGCGCGAACGACTGGGTCGAGGGCGTGAACCTGATGTGGATTCACGACGGGCGCATCATCGAAGCGCTCGGCTACAGCAAATCCACCGGCGACGTGCCCTTGGCCACCGACGAGCACACCCTCACCCTGATCGCCGGCTTCACCGCCGAACCCGGCCAGGAACAAACCCTGCGCGATGCGCTGAACGCGATGGTCGAACCGTCGCTCGCCGAATACGGGTGCCTCGCCTACCACCCGTACACCGATCCGAACCGGCCCGGGCGGATGATCATCGTCGAGGAGTGGACCAGTGAGGCGGCGCTCGAAAACCATTTCTCGCTACCGCATTTCAAGCAGGTCTCGGCGATTCTCGACGAAATCCTCGCCGAGCCGTTCACTCTGCGCCGACTGACCGATCGCGGCTGATCACGAAGTCGGCACCGGCACGGTGCTGGACTTGACCAGCTTGCCCACTCCGACAGTCACATTCGCGTCCGTGGCGACATCGGAGCCCGCCGCCGGGGTCTGACTGACGATCTTGCCGACCTGGGTGGGGTTGGTGACCATCACCTCGGTCTGCTGCGGTTGGCTCTGTATCCCTTTCTCTTTCAGTGCGGCGGCGGCCTGCGCGGGCGTGAGACCCGACAGGTCCGGCATCTTGACGGTGGTCGTGGCCGGGCCGGTGGAGACCGACACCGTGATCTTCGATCCGGCGGTGGCGGTGGTTCCGGCGGCCGGATCGATGGAAACGACAGTCCCTTTCGCGGTCTTGTCCGCGATCTCGGCCTGCACGACGACGAAGCCCAGCTTCTCCAGTTTCGCCTTCGCCTGCGTGAACAGGTTGCCGACGACATCCGGTATCTCGACCTTCTCCGGTTGCGGTGCAACGGATGTCGTCGTGGTCGTCGGCTGCTTCGCGGTCGTGGTGGGTTGTGGTTCGGGGGTGGTGGTCACCGGCTCGGCGGTGGTGGTCAGCGACGGTTGCGTCGTGGCGGGCAGGGGTTGCGGTGTGGTCGTGGCGGCTGTTCCACCGCTGCGGGTCCCGACCTGCTGATAGCCGACGAGCACCAGCGCCAGCGCGATGCCGAGCGCCACCACGATCCACCATCGGCGGCGACGGTCGTCGTCGGGCGCACCGGGACCGTCGTGTTCGTCGCGATTCCTGCCGGTCGTGGTCCGTGGCGGGATTGGTGGAACCGGCGCGGTCCACGGCTGTGGAGTCAGTAGTCGCGTCTCGGTGGCCGGGCGCTGCGGGATGGTTCCCGGTCCCATCGTCGTGGCATTGGGTCCGGTCGGAGGTCGCGCGGTCGTGGCGCGTGGACCGGTCCGCGGTCCTGCGATCGCCGGGTTCGGCCCCGTCCGCGGGAGCCGTGTGAAGGCACCGGAGCCCGGCAATCGGAGCGACTGTTCCGCCGCCCGCGCGAACTCGCTACATGTCGCGAACCGCCGCTCCGGCTCCTTCGCCATGGCGCGCGCGATCACCTCGTCGAATCCCGTTGGCAGGGCGGGATTCTGCCGAGAAGCCATCGGAACCGGCTGATAGGCATGCCCGTAGACGATCCGCCCCACATTGTCCCCGGGATAAGGCAACTGCCCCGTCACCATGTGAAAGAACGTGCACCCCAGCGAATACACATCCCCGCGATGATCCCCCTGCCCCGCCTTGGTCAACCGCTCCGGCGCCGCATACTGGAAACTCGCCAGCACCTCCCCCTGCCGAGTCAACTGCCGGCTCTCATCCATCGTCTTCGCGATCCCGAAGTCGGTCAGCAGCGCCCGCTCACCCCGCCCATCGGTGAGCAGAATATTCCCCGGCTTCACATCCCGATGCAGAATCCCCTTCTCATGCGCATGATCCAGCGCCGCCGCCGTCTCCCCCAGAATCCGCACCGCCCGAACCGGATTCATCGCCCCATTCCGCAAAGCGACCGCGACATCACTCCCATCTACGAATGTCATTGCGATCCAAAGCCGCCCCCGCTCCTCCCCCCGCGCATAAACCGTGACGATATTCGGATGCTCCAGCCGCGCAACAGCATCCGCCTCCCGCCGAAACCGCACCCGATGCTCCGGATCCCCATCCTCCGGCACCGTCAACAACTTCAAAGCCACGAACCGCGGCAAATCCCGATCCCGAGCCTGATAAACGGCCCCCATCCCCCCGGCCCCCAGCTTCCTGAGTATCTGATACCCGGCGAACACCTCCCCCGCCCTGAGCACGCTGTTCACCCGCTCCTCCCCCCAAGCGGTCCCGACCATGGCCGTCCTTCATCGCAGTACACGTACCTCCGTATCGCGCCGCGCCGCAGCCCCCGTTATCCCCGCTCCCTCTCGCTCCATCCGACTGTTGATCGGCAGGTTTCCAGTTCGATCGCATTGCTGCCGATCCGCCGCACCGACTCGGTCCCGAGGGGATAATTCGATCAAGCCTCAGGCTGACGGAAGGGGAGCCGTTATGAGCACGAGCTGCTCGGGCAATCCGGACCTCTACGTGCAGATACCCGCCTATCGAGACCTGGAACTGGTCCCCACCCTGCGGGACCTGTACGCCCGAGCGGCGCGGCCCGATCGGCTCCGGGTGCGTGTCATGTGGCAGCGCGGGGAAGACGAGGCGCTGCCGCCGGACGTCCGCGCGCTCCCCCGGCTGGAATTCGACGAGGTGCCCGCCGCCGCCAGCGAGGGCTGCAACTGGGCTCGCCGCAGATTGCAGGAGGCCTGGCAGGGCGAGCGCTACACCCTGCTGCTCGATTCCCATCACCGTTTCGTGCCCGGCTGGGACGACCTCGCATTGGGGATGCTGGAGGTGTTGCGTTCCACCCGGACCCCGCAGCCGATACTCACCGCCTACCTACCGGCCTATCACCCGGGCATCGAACACCGCTCCGCCCGGCCGACCCGGATCTACCCGCACGCGCGTGACCGGGGCGTCCTGACCCGGTTGAAGGGCGCGGCCATCGACGATTTCGAAACCCGCACCGAGCCGGTGCCCGCGGACTTCGCGTCACTGCATTTCCTGCTCGCGGACGGGCACTTCAACACGGACCTGCCCTTCGACCCTGCCGTCTATTTCTTCGGCGACGAGGTCCTGACCAGCGTGCGCGCTTTCACCGCCGGCTACCGAATGTTCCACCCGCACCGCGTGATCGGCTGGCACGCCTACGACCGCACCTCCCGCGTCACCCACTGGGCCGACCACACCGGCCAAGCCGAACGCCACGCCCGTTCCCTTGCCGCCCTCCGCGATTCGTTCACCGGAGCCCGCGACATCTCCCCCGCCGGCATCGCGGCCTTCGAAGACCACGTCAACCTCTCCCTGGTGGCCTGATGATCGACACCGCGGTCGTCCTGCATCCCGGCACCGTCACCTGCGTGGACGGCTTCCTCGACGGCGAGGAATGCGCCCGCATCAATGACGATCTCCTGCACACCTTCTGGTGGGAGAGCCCGATCATCCGCCTCGACCGCCAGCAGCGCCTGATCTCCGGCCACTCGATCACCCGCACCAGTTCGACCACGGACGAAACCTGGCTGAGCGAGCAAACCCGAGAACTCCTGCGCGCCATCGAACACCGCCTGGCAGCCGACTTCGCCACGCCCCCAAACCATTTCGAACCCTGGCAGCTGGCCCGCTACCGCGCCGGCGAACGCTTCGACGAACACCACGACAGCGGCTTCTTCATCAACGACCCCTGGGGCGAACGCACCATCTCGATCCTCATCTACCTCACCGACTCCCCCTCCGGCGGCAGCACCTACTTCCCCACCCTCCGCCGCCGCTTCCACCCCACCCCCGGCCGCCTCCTCGCCTGGCCCAACCTCCTCCCCGACGGCGCCGCCGACCCCCGCATGCGCCACATCGCCTGCCCCGCCCGCCGAGTCAAAACCATCCTCTCCACCTGGATCCGCCAACTCCCCACCGACCGAAGGACCCTCCCATGACGATCTCGAGCAAAGACAAACGAGTAATCCAGCAGGTCGTCAAAGCCCACGGCCCCACCCTCGACCTCGAAACCCACCCCGAAGTCCTCATCGAAATAGTCCGCAAATGGGGCTTCGACCTACTCGAGGAAATCCCCGACGCCGGCGTCCGCCCCGGCGGCGTCAGCCCCGTAGGCCCCACCAGCCTCCTCGAAGGCCCCCGCCTGGACGACATCCTCAAGGCCATCCACACCCTCCAACGCCAGGTAGACAAACTCACCCGCAAGCTGGAGGCCTGATCCTCCGGCGTCGCTACCGCTTCAGGCTCGCCAGCAGCTTGTCCAGGTGATCGTCGTCCGCGAATTGATGGAACTGCGGACCCGCGGCGGTGATCACGAGTACCTGATTGCGATCCCAGCCGGGCATCTCCCGGACCTCGACCGGCGACTTCGTCATGTCGATGAGGACACCGCGATAGCGGGCGTCGGCGTACAGCGACCGCAATGCCGATGCCACCGCGCCCACCGCGGCGACCACGAGCAGCGTTGTTATCGGCTCGAAGCCGGCCCGCTTCTTGAGCTCGGCGCCGGCCTCGGTGAGGGCGCGGGCGGTGGAGTCGCGGTGCTCCGGTGAGGTGATCCACACCAATTCCATGGAATCCGTCATTTTCCTTCTCGTTCGGTGCGGCGCATCAGGTGCCGGCGCGCTTGGCGTACTTGTTCGTGCATGACGGCGCGGTCCTCGGCCAGTCCGAGATAGTGCCGGGCTTCGTCTATTCGTCCCTGGAGCAGCATGAGATGGCAGGCCTGGGCGTATGCCGGTGTGAACCAGGGGAACTCGGCGATGATGGCATCGAAGAGCTCGTGCGCGAACTCCCCGGCCTGCCGATCGCCCAGCTCGAACAAATCGGCCGAGACCTCCGCTCGATACTGCTGAACGCACAAATACTGTGCGCCCGAAGCTATCTCGTTCAGGAGTGTGAGGCATTCCCGCAGCAGCCGACGCCGCCGATGCCGCGAGCGGGTCGCCGCGCGGCTGTACATTTCGACGAATCGCACGACGGCGGCCGCGTCATCATCGGGCGGGGCGAACGCCGAGATCGTCTGGCACACACCGACCATCAGCTCGCCGACATGGTCATCGCCTTGGAACAGACAGGATTCGGCGAAGGCGTGCTCGAATGCGTCGAGCCAGCGCTGGTCGAAAAGCGCCTTGACGCTCAACGCCTGATGCAGGAATTCGACCGGAATGCCGGTGGCTTCCCAATAGGTGGCGGCGACCTCGGCCGCCAGCACGTGCGCCCACAGTCCGTCCTCGTCGCCTTGACCGATATCGGTGAGGGATTTGATCAATGCGGACGCGATCGTCGCCGGTACCGCGGTCGCGTCCCGGTCGATCGCGAGAATCCGCAAGCTCAGGGCGTCGTCGACGCGTTCGTATTCATCGCACCACGTCGCGAAGTCCAGCAGCGCGGGCACATCCGCCGCCGGACTTTCGGGCGTGAGGCCGGGCAGTATTTCCTCGACGGGTGCGTCCCACAGGACGGGCCGCCGCAGCAACTGATCCGCGGTGAGCGGGGTCGGCTGGTGTGCGCTGAAATGGGCGTCGGAGTTGCCGGATTCGACGAATTCTTCCCAGAAATTGCTCAGCTCACGCAGCTCTAATCGCCCCTGCGGCCATCGATCTCGCCAGCCGGGCGGTATTCGCACTCGTTGATCGATGTATTTGGTCAGGGTGACACCCGTATCGGTGTGCTCGATCTGCGTCATCGCGGTGCCGCGGAGCAGGATGAGAATGTTCGCGCCAACCAGTTCCGACGTCGATGCCGGGTCGAGCAGGACGGCTCGCGCATCGATCCACACTCGCGGAATGCGGTCGTATCCGCCCATTGTCGGTGTGCCGGCGAACTCCTCGGCCACGCGGGCCTCGATGATCGCACCGTCGAGATCGCTCGCCAGGTAGAGCTCCGCCGGGTGCCGGTCGGTGTCGTTCATCGAACCCCAGCGAGTCTGCAGCGCGCCGAGCAGCCCGTTGATCTCGTCCCGGAGCCCCGGGTCCGCCACGGTCATCGCCTGCTGCGCCGCGGTGCCGAGGAGGAGCAGCCGATCTGTGGAATGTGGATGCGTCAGCGCGGCACCGGCCGGCGCCGGGTCGGCATCGTGCATCAGCCGGAAGATCCGGAAGGTTGCCCGCAGGTCGACCAAACCTGATGCGGCACAGATGTTCAGCGCGTAGGCATCGGCATCGATCTCGTCGGATCGGGTTTGCGTGGCGGATTCCCCGACGCGGTCGAGATGGCCCAGCCGGATATGGGAGTACTCGTGACAGAGGGCGAATATGAGGGCGTTGAGGATCAGATGGTGGTGCACCCGCGCGAGATAGGCCCAGTCCAGCTCGGCTTCGAACATCCAGTCCGGCGCCGAGTCCGCCCACACCCGCTCGGCTCCCCACGTCGACAGCAGTTCTGGGGCAGGCGGCGTGAGTTCTCCGTATGCCGCGCCGGCCATCCCGCGAGCAATCGCCTGCACCAGCCGATCGGGATCCGTTCCACCGGCCGCCGCCCCCACCAGCGTGAGCAGCCTGGTCTCGAATCCCTCCAGCTCGGTCACTTCACGCAGCGGATACTGCGGTTCGAAACACATCTGCCGATACCGCGCCAGATACTGTTTCGCGCAGTCCAGGGACCGCACACACAGCTCCCGCAGTCGCGGCATCCCCACCGTGATCCGTCCATCGCTGTCGGCGGACAGCACCGGCGCACCCTCGGTAGCGTGCGAGCCGCCAAGAACGACCCCGCCGCCCGAGCGCGGATCGATCACCTCCGAGAGCCCGTCCCGCGCGAGCCGCACGAGGCCCATCAGATAAATATCAGGATCCGAATTGCCTTGCAGCGCTTCAAGACATTGCGATCCGAGCCGCTCATACGGCACCGATGCGGTCCACATGCCCGACACCTCGCCCCCTACCGCACGATCGGATTCCAGCTTAGGCCGGTACCACCGGATTTCGCGCCACATCCGGCGATGGCCTGTTCGCGCTGGTGCACTCCTTGCCGTCCGACCGGCCACAGCAGCCGGTGTCGCTTTCTTACAATCGCGGGCGGCGCCGGCGGCACAGACTGGGTTGACATCAATGTTGCTACGAGAGAGGCAAGATTCATGGCAGTCGCCACGCTGAAGATGCTCACCCTGGACAGCGCCGACGCGCGGCGAGACGCGGAGTTCTGGGCGGCCGCGCTCGGTTGGAAGGTTGCTCACATGCAGGACGAGTACGCCATGCTGACCGGTCCGGACCACGCATTGGGATTCGGCACGGTCTCGGACTATCAGCCGCCTACCTGGCCGAACGAGAATGGAACCAAGCAATTCCATCTGGATTTGGCGGTCGAAGACCTCGATGTGGCGAGTAAGGACCTGGTCGAGCTGGGCGCCACGGTGCCGGAGTTTCAACCGGGCGAAACCTGGCGGGTGCTGCTAGATCCGAGCGGCCACCCGTTCTGTCTCACCCTCGCTGCCAATTGGGGCTAGCGCGCCCGAGTACGCGGCGACCTCCCGGGGAAATTCATTGGCGGGCGCTCTGACGATTCGCCCGGGCGAATTGCCCCGGCGGCATACCGATTTCGGCGCGGAATACCGCGCCGAACGCCGAGACGCTGGAATATCCGAGGCGGGTGGCCACCGTCTCGACGGTCAACCCGCTGGCCAGCAGTTCCGCGGCGAGTATCCCGGTGATCTCACTGGACAGCGCTCGGAAAGTGGTGTTCTCCTCGGCGAGTCGCCGGCGGAGCGTGCGCAGGCTCAGCCCCAGATCGGCGGCCACAGTGCGCTGATCGGCCACACCGCCTCGGTGCACGAGCAATTGCCGCACCTGACCGCTCAATCCGTTGAGCTCCTGCCGTCGTCTCAAGGTGTCCGCGCACATGCGTTCGTACTGTTGCATGATGACCGGATTCGCCTGCGGCATCGGTCGATCGAACTCCGAGGCCTCGAGGAGCAGGCAGGTCCGCTGCGCGCTGAACAGGATCTCGTCGACTCCGAGGAGCGTGCCGACCGCTTCGTACACCGGGCACTCTTCGTACTCGACCTCCAGACGGCGAACCGCCATATCCCAATCGAGCAGGCCACGCTGCACCATTCGCAGGGTCGCGAGGTCGCGCTCGATAGCGAAGCGGCGCACATCCTCCGGCAGATGTCCAGCGTCGAGGCTGAGCCGTACCACCGGTCCTTGATAGTCGAGGTTGTACCTGACGTAGACGAAGGACAATTCGGCATAGTGGACCCACACCTCGACCATCTCGCGCACCGTCGCACAGGTGCTCAGGACAATGGCGAGACTGCCGAGCATGGCCAGATTCGTCTGCAGACCGGCCATGAGGCCGATGCCGCGTTCGTCCTTTTCGCCCGCGAGAATGTTCCGGACGATCTGCATCTCCTGATCGACGCTGATCTCGATGTCGGGGTTGGACAGGTCCGACTCGGAGATCGCCGAGCCCTCCAGCGCCTCGGACCGGGCCATACCGCGCACCGCTGCGAAATCGACCAGGACCGCGGCACTTACGGTCGAACGCACACTCCTGAAATCACCGTAGATCCCAGGCATCACGAAATCCCCCTGTCAACACTCGTAGGAACGCGCCGCAGACTCGCCCGTCGTCCGTTGCACGAAAGCTGACCTCAATCCTCCATTTTCTGGCCAGGAGGTGGAATCGTCCTGACGATCCAGCAGATCGAGGCCCGGTAGGGTGTCGGCCGGCGATTCCAATAGTTTCCGTCGCAAAGGAATTCGCGGCGCCCATGAGCTCGCGGCCGTGCCGGTCAATGCAAAGTTCCGAGGACATGGCCGAACACGAATAGTACTGGCCAGAAATCGACATATCCTCATCGGGCATTCGCCGGGGGCGTGTCGCTACAGTCGCCACGATTCGATTGGTTCCGACGAGAGGGCGGAGCGCGCAGTGCCGATGACGGGCGGGCAGCGATTGCCGGCCGAGGTATTGTGCCGAATGAATCAGGCCCCTGACCGGTTTCCTGGTCAGGGGCCTGATTGATGCTCCCCCATCTGGACTCGAACCAGAAACCTGCCGATTAACAGTCGGCTGCTCTGCCAATTGAGCTATAGGGGATTGGCACTTGGTGGCTGGCCCTTCCGGACCGGCCGGAGAAAACTTTAGCGTATGGGTTGTTCACTTCCCAAATCGCGCTTCTACCTGCGGACATGCCAGCGGGAGGGCGGAGTGACAGGGGGTGGTGGGGTCGGGCAGGATGTAGGGGCGGACGGGCCAACGGGAGGAGCTTCTCGGAATGTTGCGGTTGATCATCGGTGTCGCGGCCGGGTACGTGCTGGGCGCGAAGGCCGGGCGGGCTCGGTATGAGCAGATCAGTAAGACGACCCGTGCGATCAGTGAGAGTCCTGTCACGCGGAAGTTGGTGTCGGCGAGCCGGCAGAAGCTGGCGGACAAACTGAGTACGCAGCCGAAGCTGGAACCGATGGTGCCGATTGACGAGCGGACCACGATCATGGTGCCGCACGATCAGTTGCGGCGATAGGCGCCGGAGTCGCTGCGGCGGAAAGTCATTCGGTCTGCTTCGGGTGACCGACATGTACGGCGACCACCCAGACGATTCGCTTGTCGGGGTCGGTGCAATACCAGATGCGACCGCCTGCGGTGACTTCGTACTGCCATTGATCCAGGCACGTGCCTCGGATGACGTGACTGGCGAAGTCGCCTCGCAGTCGATGCTGACGGGCCGGATTCTCCGGCGTCGTCGGTCGTTCAGTGAGTACGATCCACGCCTCCCAGGTGTTGGATCGTGCTGTGCGACACAATTCTTCCCATCCGCTGGCAGCGGCATTCGTCGCGAAGCGGGCCTCCCACATCCCTGGTTGCGCGGGTGGGGCAACGCGGTCGCCGCGTTTGGCTGACACCCGTCATTCCCCTATCGGTTCGGGGACTGGGCCGAGGTCGTCGTCCGAGGGGCCGGAGAGTTGTTGGGCGAGAGACGGATCGGCGTGGATGGCTGCGGTGGCGCGCCATTCGCGGATGGTTTGGGCGAGGACGGACCATTCGCCGAGTTCTGCTGACGCTTGGAAGGCGCGGGCGAAGTCGGTGACGAACTGGGCTCGGGAGTGCTCGGGAAGCACGTCGACCCAGGGGAATTCGTCGAGGAGTGCGCGGGCGGCGATGTCGTGGGGCAGGTGCACGAGAACGTTGCGGAGGGCGCGGGCGGCGGTGATCGAGCCTTCGGAGAGGGCTTCGGCGCGGTCCTCGCGGATCAGGAGGAGGGGGACGCCGTCGCGGCGGCGAACACGGACAGCGCCCTCGTCGGCCAGGCGGGCGACCTGCTTCGGGTCGCGCTGTAGCTCACTCCACTGGACTTCGGTAACCATCGCGCCGCACCTCTCCTGAGGGGTCCGGGTATGGCCATTGCCTACCCATCCACCTCATTGTAGGCCGGAGTTCTGAATTTTTTCAGAACTCGACCGGAGAGTGGCCGGCTAGGTCGACGCGAAATCGTCGCTGTTGCCCATGGCCTGGGTGAGCAGGCTCTTGCGGTATTGCTCGAGGGCTACCAGGTCGCCGAACAGGGCCATGTAGTCGTCGGTTTGTTCGGTGGAGGAGATGCGCTGAAGTTTGGACTTCAGGGCGGCTATCTGGCGGCCTACCCAGGCTTCCTGGGTGCGGGCGAGGACGCCGGTGACGAAGCGGGGGATGTCGCTGGCTGCTTTGACGGGGAGGGGTTCGGCGGCCAGCTCGGAGACCAGGGCTCGCATGGTGAGGTCTTCTGTGTTGTCGGCCACGAGGGTTACCCATTCGGCGCCGCCCAGGCCGGAGGAGGCGCCGCCGGCTTCGGCGATGGCGGCGCGCATGGTGATGTACGCGGGGTGGGTGAAGGCTTCGGGTTCCAGGGAATCGAAGATGGGGCCGGCGTAGGCGGGGTATTGCAGGGCCGCGGCGATGGCCTGGCGCTGGACCAGGAGGGTGGGGTCGGCGGGGCTGGGGCGGGCTGCGGGCTGGTCGGAAACCGATTGGCGCGCTTCGCGTTCGGGGATGCCGGGTTTGGTGCCGGTGCGGGCGGTTTTGCGGGCTTCCTCGCCGACGCGGCGGACCACCAGCTGGATGTCGTCCCAGCCGACCCAGCCGGCCAGCTTGGTGGCGTAGGCCTTGCGGAGGGCGAAGTCCTTGATTTGAGCCACCACCGGGACGGCGCGGCGCAGGGCCTCGACCTGGCCTTCGGGGGCGTCGAGGTTGTGTTCGGCGAGCAGGCCGCGGATCACGAACTCGTACAGGGGGACTCGGCGGGCGACCAGGTCGCGCACCGCGCCGTCGCCGTTGCGCTGGCGCAGTTCGCACGGATCCAGGCCGTCGGGCGCGACGGCGATATAAGTCTGGCCCGCGAGCTTCTGGTCGCCGGAGAAGGCTTTCAGGGCCGCCGCCTGGCCCGCCTCGTCACCGTCGAAGGTGTAGATGATCTCGCCGCGCCAGAAGTTGTCGTCCATGAGCAGACGGCGCAGGATCGCGAGGTGCTCGTCGCCGAAAGCGGTGCCGCAGGACGCGACGGCGGTTTTGACGCCGGCCATGTGCATGGCCATGACGTCGGTGTAACCCTCCACGACCACGGCCTGATGGCCCTTGGCGATCTCGCGCTTGGCGTGGTCGAGCCCGAAGAGCACCTGGGACTTCTTGTACAGCAACGTTTCCGAGGTGTTGATGTACTTGGCGGTCATGGTGTCGTCGTCGTACAACCGGCGCGCGCCGAAGCCGATCACCTCACCGCCGAGATTGCGGATGGGCCACAGCAGGCGGCGGTTGAACCGGTCCATGGGGCCGCGCTGGCCCTGCTTGGACAGGCCCGCGGCTTCCAGCTCCTTGAACTCGAAACCCTTGCGCAGCAGGTGTTTCGTCAGCGTGTCCCAGCCGCCGGGCGCGTACCCGCAGCCGAACTGGTGAGCGGCATTGTGGTCGAAATTACGGTCCGTCAGGTACTTTCGCGCCGCCTCGGCCTCGTGCTCGCCGAGCTGCGCCATGTAGAACTCGTGCGCCGCGGCATTGGCGGCGACCAGCCGGGCCCGGGTGCCCCGGTCCCGCTGGACCGAGGTGCCGCCACCCTCGTAATTGATCTTGTAGTTGAGCCGGTCCGCCATCTGCTCGACGGCCTCGACGAACCCGATGTGCTCGATCTTCTGCAGGAAGGCGAAAACGTCCCCGCCCTCACCGCATCCGAAGCAATGGAAATGCCCATGATTGGGCCGCACATGGAACGAGGGCGACTTCTCGTCGTGGAAGGGGCAGAGCCCCTTCATGGAGTCGGCGCCCGCCCGCTTCAACGCGACGTACTCACCAACCACATCCTCGATCCGAACACGTTCACGAATCGCCGCGATATCGCGGTCAGGAAGTCGGCCGGCCACGCGAGCGAGTCTAGCTGTTCCGCCTCTCCGCGACTCCAGCGCACAACTTGGATCCGTCAACCGTCTCGCACGCGTGCCGGCGGCCGGGTGCCGAACCCATTTCGGACGTACCCGACGAGTTACCCCCGGCTTGCGAGATCACCGGGTCCCGTCTGCCAGTATCTACGGGTGCTGAGCCTGTACCACGACGCCCGGACGCCGGTGCATACCGTGCCCGCCGGGGCGAAGCTGCTGGTGCTGGCCGTCGCGGGGACCGCGCTGTTCTTCGTGAATTCGATCGCCTGGCTGGCGGTCGCCCTCGCGGTCGTGCTCGGGCTGTATGCACTCGCGCGCATCCCGTTCCGGATGACCGGGCGGCAACTGCTCACCCTTACCCCGGTGCTCCTGCTGATCATGCTCGCGCAGTTGCTGTTCGTCGGCCGCGACAGCGCGCTCACCGTCGGCCTGCGCCTGCTCACGCTGATCCTGCTCGCCAACTTGGTGACTTTGACCACCCGCACCGCCGCCATGATCGACACCATCGAACGCGCCCTGCGCCCGCTGAAACCCCTCGGCGTCCGCCCGGAGCGAGTCGGCCTGCTGGTCGCCATGACCATTCGATTCGTTCCGGTCATCCGCGAACAAGCCGAACTGGTGCGGGCCGCGCAACGGGCGCGCGGCATCGAGCGCAGCACCGTGTTCCTGGTCCCGCTACTCATCCGCACCCTGCGCATGGCCGATGGGGTCGGCGAGGCCCTGGACGCCCGCGGCCTGGACTGAAACCGATAGTGTTCCCGGGTGCGTAGTAGGGATTTGGCCCAGATCGCGCTGTTCGCGGCGATCATGGTGGTACTCGGCTTCTTTCCGTTGATCCAATTGCCGGGGACGACGGTGCCGTTCACCTCGCAAACCCTCGGCGTCATTCTGGCGGGCTCGATCCTGGGCGCGAAACGCGGTGCGCTGGCCATCCTGCTCTTCGATGTGCTGGTGTTCGCGGGCCTGCCGGTGCTGCCGGGCGGGCGCGGCGGCATGTCGGTGATCATGGGCGCCACCGGCGGCTTCGTGCTGGCCTATCCGCTCGGCGCGCTGGTGATCGGCCTGCTCACCGAACGGCTGTGGAAGCACTACAACCTGCCCATCGCGGTGCTGATCAACTTCTTCGGCGGCGCGATCGTGCTGTACGCCATCGGAATTCCGTGGATGGCCACCGTGCTGGACCTGCCGCTGTCCAAGGCCATCACCACCTCGGTGGCGTTCCTGCCGGGCGATGTCTTCAAGGCCGTGATCGGTTCGCTGGCCGCGCTCGCGGTGAAGCGCGCCTACCCGCTGATGCCGGTCCGGGACACGGCCGCCCGCGCATGATCGAACTCGAGGGCGTCTCCCACCGCTTCGGCGAACGCGAGGTGCTGCGCGCACTCGACCTGGAGCTGACCGAGCACCGCATCGCCGTGATCGGCTCGAACGGCTCCGGTAAATCGACCTTCGCGCGGCTGCTGAACGGCCTGCAGGTGCCGAGCGCGGGCCGGGTGCGGGTGGACGGTCTCGATACCCGCAAGCAGGGCAGGCAGGTGCGCCGCCGGGTCGGGTTCGTCTTCCAGGACCCGGATGTGCAGATCGTCATGCCGACGGTCGCGGAGGATCTGGCGTTCGGGCTCAAGCATCACGGGTTCGGGAAGGCCGAGATCGGCGAGCGGGTGACGGAGGTGCTGGCCGAGTACGGTCTCGCCGAATTCCGGGATCATCCCGCGCATCTGCTCAGCGGTGGGCAGAAGCAGATGCTGGCGATCGCCGCCGTGCTGTCGGTGCGGCCGGAGTACGTGATCTTCGACGAACCGACCACGCTGCTCGATCTGCGGAACAAGCGCCGCGTCACCAAGCTGCTGGCCGAACTCCCGCAGCGGCTGGTGGTGATCTCCCACGATCTGGATCTGCTCGCCGACTTCGACCGCGTGCTGGTATTCGACGAAGGCCGCATAGTCGCCGATGGCCCGCCCGCGACCAGCATCGCCCACTATCTGGCCCTGCACGACGCGCTCTGACCCGAACGCGCGCCCGCAACTCGGACCTTCACTCCGTACGCCCGAAATACCGCCGCCGCACCTGATCGTTGAGCCGCTGCCCCGGCCGCAAATGAAACGCCATACTCACCACCACCCGCGGAATGTTCCCGCGCACCAACGTGATTCGATGCCGCGCCCGCCGCCCCGGATACAGCACCAGCGCCCCCGGCGCGGTGGCCAGCAACTGTACCGTCCGCCGCCGCACCCCGGGCGGCCCGGCGGGCGGGAAATCCATCGGCAATGGCGAATACTCCAGCACCCCACCCTGTTCCGGCGCCACGATATGCAATTCGACCGTGTACTCCGACATGTCGAAATGCCATTCCTGCCCCGTCCCCGGCGGATCCATCTGCACGGTCATCGCCGCCAGCGCGTCCGCCGACCGATGCACCGGCTCCCCCACCACCCGGGATACGAAGCCCAGCAACGGTTCCCAGCGATACAGCTGTTTCACCGCCGCCGTCCCCGGTATCCGGTCGTAGGCGGTCAGGCGCGGCGCGGAGGCGTCCAGCAGCGCTTCGGCCGCGATGCCGACCACCGCTTCCGGCCGCAGGAACTCCGGCACCACCACCAATCCGGTGGTGGCCAGCTCGTCGCGGGCATGTTCGATGACCGCGAGCAGGCCGGGCACGTCCCGGCAGTCCAGGGGATACCGGTCGAGATCGACCGTCTGCTCCACGCCGTACAGCATTGCCACCCCCGTCTGGCTCGCGACTGCGGTGCGCGACGGGTCCCCTGCCGACCGGTTCGTCACCATGCTCAGGGTATCGCCGCGGCGATCCGCTCGAGGCGGCTCTCGGTGAGCGAGGCGATCTGATCCACCACCACCCGCACCCGGGCGGTGTCGTCGGCGGCTTCCTCCCACCAGGGCAGCAGCAGCCGGTCCAGGCCGCGCGGCGCGGCGGCCAGCAGGCGTTCGGCGACCAGCAGGATGCGTTCGCGCTGGGTGACCTGCCGCACCCGGTGGATCGGATCGTCGAGCACGAAGCGCAACGCCATGGTCTTGAGCACCGCGACTTCGGCCGCCACTACCGGCGGCACCTCCAGATCGGCTGCGTAACGGGACAATTGGCGTCCGCCCCAGGCCGCCCGGGTGGCCTCCACCGCGGCCGTGGCGAACCGGCCCACCAGATCGCTGGTGAGGCGCTTCAGGGCGACCGAGGCGGTCAGCGAACCGTCGTAGGCGGCGGCAGCGGCCACCACCGGCAGTTCCGAGAGCCGTTGCGCGGCGGCCACCAGCTCGTCGGAGGTGAGCGAACGGTGTTGCGCCGCACCGAGTTCCGCGAGGGTGCGGCGTTCGCTCGGAGCGGCGAGAATACGCAGGTCGATGCGCCCGGCGATGACGCCGTCCTCGACGTCGTGCACCGAGTACGCGACATCGTCGGCCCAGTCCATGATCTGCGATTCCAGGCATTGCCGGCGGTCCGGCGCGCCCTTGCGCACCCAGGCCAGCCGATTCAGGTCCACGTCGTAGGCGCCGAACTTGGAGCCGGGACCCGTTCTGCCCCACGGGTATTTGATGACCGCGTCCAGTGCCGCCCGGGTCAGGTTGAGCCCGAAGCTGTGCCCGCGCTCGTCGAGCACCTTGGGTTCGAGCCGGGTCAGGATGCGCAGGTTCTGGGCATTGCCCTCGAAACCGCCGTGCCGATCGGCGAATTGGTCCAGGGCCTTCTCGCCGTTGTGCCCGTAGGGCGGGTGCCCGATATCGTGCGCCAGCCCGGCCAGATCCACCAGATCCGGATCGCAGCCCAGGCTGTCGGCGATGCTGCGCCCGATCTGCGCCACTTCCAGTGAGTGGGTGAGCCGGGTGCGCGGCGTGTCACCGTCGCGCGGACCCATCACCTGGGTCTTGTCGGCCAGCCGCCGCAGCGCCGCCGAATGCAGCACCCGGGCACGGTCCCGGGAGAAATCGCTGCGCCGCGCCGGGCACGGCGACCAGCTCAAGCCGGCGGTGCCGTCGGTTTCCGGTACCAGACGCTCCCGATCCGCGTCGGAGTACACCCGGTCATAGTCGATGCGCGCGTTCATGACTTCACTGATCCGCCGTGTATTTGAAATCCGCCGAGTAGTGGCTCAACTGGTACCACAGCAGCGCGAAGGTCTCCCGGAAAATGCCGTGCGCCTGTGATTCCCGCGTGTAGACGGCGGGCCCGGTGCGGGTGGGCGCGGTCCACGCCGCCAGCCCGGCATCGCGGGCCATGGTGCGGGTGCGCAGCGAATGCCACGGATCGCTGACCAGCACCACCGAGGTCTTGCCGCGCGCCAGTAGCGCTTTGGACACCGCCTCCACGCTCTGCAAAGTGTCGGAACCGGTTTCCACCGCCAGGATCGAATCGCCGGGCACGCCCTGTTTCCGCAGGTAGCTCTTGCCCGACGCGGCCTCGGTGTAGTTGTCGCCGACCTGTTTGCCGCCGACCGTCACCACCAGCGGCGCGATGCCCTTCTTGAACAGCTTCCCGGCCTGGTCCAGGCGGGCCTCGAACACCGAGGACGGGGTGCCGTCGTATTGCGCGGCGCCCAGCACCACTATCGCGTCGGCCTTGGCGTAATCGCTGATCCGGGCCACCTGCCAGACCCGCACGGCGGTGCCACACACCACCAGCAGGGCCATCAGCAGCGCGCCGGCCAGCAGCCGGCGCGCCCAGCGCAAGGCGCCCGAGACGCAGCCGCCGCGGGGCTCCGGCTCGAATTCGCCGGTCATCCAGTCGGGTTCGGGAGCACGGTTCCGGAGCTTTACCAACCGCGCCGCCGCCACTCGGGCAAGTGCGGGCGCTCTGTGCCGAGCGTGGTGTCGTCGCCGTGGCCCGGGTACACCGCGGTGTCGTCGGGGTAGCGGCCGAACAGCTTCGACTCCACATCGCCGAGCAGCGAGGTGAACTGCTCCGGGCTGCCGGTCTTGCCGACCCCGCCGGGGAAGAGGGAGTCGCCGGTGAACAGGTGGGTGCGGCCGGCGCCGTCGGTAAAGGCGAGCGCGACCGAACCGGGCGTGTGCCCGCGCAGGTGGACGGCCTCGAGCTCGAGGTCGCCGATGCGCAGCTTCTCGCCGTCGGCCAGCAGCCGGTCCGGCGGCACGGGTAGCGGTTCGGCGTCCAGCGGGTGCGCGGCGGTCGGGGCTTTGGTGCCGGTCGCCACGTCCGCGAGCGCCCACCAGTGATCGGGATGCTGATGGGTGGTGACGATGAGCTCGACGCCGCCGGGCGCCTGCTGCCCGATCAGCTCGAGAATCCGGTCCGCTTCGTTGGCGGCGTCGATGAGCAGGGTCGCGCCGGTGTTCGCGCACTGCACCAGGTAGGTGTTGTTGTCCATCGCGCCGACCGACATCTTCACGATGCGCGCGCCGGGAACTTCGCGGAGCTGCGCGTTCGAACCGGGGGCGACATGACCCGTGTAGGGGGTTTCGATCGTGATCACGTCTTCGATCGTAGTCATGGCGTCCGACACGGGTGCGCGGAAGAATCTCCGGCGCCCGGTACGGGCGGATAGATTCGTGCCATGCGGCAATCGAAGCGTGCCCTGACGCTGATCGTCACCGGAGTTCTGCTGGCGCTGGCGCTGCTCGGCCTCGGCGCGGGCGCGGCGGGTGCGGACCAGCCCCAGCGATTGCCCACCTATGTGACCGACAAGGCCGGGGCCCTGAAGGGCGGGCAGACCGCCGAGCTGCAGGCCGCCATCGACGCGCTGTACGCGAAAGACCATGAGCGGCTGTGGGTTGTGTACGTGCGCGACTTCTCCGGCATGGACGCGCAGGCGTGGGGCGAGCAGACGGCGCGAGCCTCGGGCTTCGGCGATCGCGATGTGCTGCTGTCGGTGGCCACCGAGGACCGGGCTTACGCGTTCACCGGGACCACGCCGGATTCGGTGAGCGACAAGGAAGTCGACGACCTGCTCATCGACAAGGTGGAGCCGAAACTGCGGGCCGGGGATTGGGCGGGTGCGGGATTGGCGGCGGCCGACGGGCTCTCCGCGGCCATGAACGGGTCCGGCGGCGGGGTGAGTTTCCTGACGCTGCTGGTGATCGCGCTCGTGGTGATCCTGATCGTGGTCGGCATCTGGTTGTGGTCGCGGGGCCGTGCGGCCCGGCGGGCCAAGGCGGAGCTGGCGGCGGCGCGCAAGGTGGATCCCACCGATACCGCGGCGCTGGCGGCCCTTCCGCTGGGCAGTCTGGACAGCTGGTCCAAAGAGGTCCTGGTGGACGCCGACAATGCGATTCGCACCTCCACCGAGGAATTGCGCCTGGCCACCGACGAATTCGGCGCGTCCGCCACCTCGCCGTTCACCTCGGCGCTGGAGGCCGCGAAAGCCGCACTCGCCAAGGCCTTCTCGATCCGCCAGGAACTGGACGACGACATTCCCGAGACCCCGGATGAGCAGCGCCGCATGCTGGTCGAACTGATCAGCACCTGCGGCCGCGCCGATCTCGAACTCGATGCCAAGGTCGCCGAGTTCGACGCCATGCGCAATCTGCTGATCAATGCCGGCCAGCGGCTCGACGCGCTCACCCAGGCCGTGGTGGAGTTGACCACCCGCGCCCCGAATTCCGAGGCCACCCTCGCCGGACTGGTTGCCGCGCAACCGGCGTCGGTGCTCGGGCCCATTCGCGACAATGTGTCCATGGCCCGCGAGCGCATCGCCTTCGCTGAGCGCGGGATCGCCGAGGGGCGGGCCGCCGCGGCCAAACCGGTCGGTCAGCAGGGCGCGGCGGTGGCGGCCATCCGGGGCGCGGAATCGGCCGTGGACGCCGCCCGCAAGCTCCTGGACGCGGTGGACACCGCCGCCACCGATATCGATCAGGCGCGGGCCGGATTGCCCGGCATCATCGCCGAATTGGATCGCGATCTCGCCACCGCCGCCACCCTCACCGCGCACGGCGGCCCCGAACTCGCCGGCGCCGCCGAGGCCGCGCGCCAGGCCCGGGAGCAGGCGAGCGCGTCCGGGGCGGCCAATCCGCTCGGCACCTTCCAGCAGGCGGTGGCCGCGGACACCGAGCTGGACAAGGCGATCGCCGCCGCCACCGATCGCAAACTCGCCGACGACGAACTGCGCCGCCGCCTCGGTCAGGCCATCACGGCGGCGCAGAGTCAGATCAATGCCGCCTCCGATTTCATCGGCACCCGGCGCGGCGGCGTCGACGCCGAACCGCGCACCCGGCTCGCCGAGGCCCAGCGCAATCTCGATCAGGCCAACCAGCTCGCGAATTCCGATCCGGCCCAAGCCCTCCCGTACGCGCAGCGCGCCGCCGAACTCGGCACCCGCGCCTTGCACACCGCCCAGGCCGCCGTCCAGCAATGGCAGGCCGCGCAATCGTCTCCGAACTCCCAGACCGGAGCGATTCTCGGCGGCATCCTCATCGACGGCATGTTGCGCGGCATGGGCGGCAGTTACCGCGGCGGCGGCAGTTCCGGCGGCGGCTACGCCCCCGGCTCGTTCGGCGGCTCGAACGGCTCCCGCCGCATCAGCCGCGGCGGCCGCTTCTAGCCCCGAGGGTTCACAGCCACCCGAGGCGTTCGGCCGCTCGCACCGCTTCCGCGCGGGTGCGGGTGCCGGTTTTGCCGATGGCCGCGGAGAGGTGATTGCGGACGGTGCCTTCCGACAGGTGCAGCGCTTTGGCGATGGCGCCGGCCGTCGCACCGTCGGCGGCCGCGGCGAGGACTTCGCGTTCGCGGGCGGTCAGGGGTGAGGTTCCGGCGGTGAGGGTTTCGGTGGCCAGGGCGGGGTCGACCACGCGCAGCCCCATGTGGACGCGGCGGACGGCGTCGGCCAGTTCGCGGGCGGGAGTGTCCTTGACGACGAAGCCGCTGGCTCCGGCGTCGATGGCGCGGCGCAGGTAGCCGGGACGACCGAAGGTGGTGACCATGAGGATGCGGACCGCCGGGAACTTGGCGTGCAGTTCCGCCGCGGCCGAAATGCCGTCCATACCGGGCATTTCCACGTCCAGCAGTGCCACGTCGGGGGTGCTGCGCTCGACCGCCGCCAGTACTTCGTCGCCGCGTCCCACCTCGGCCACGATCTCCAGATCGGGTTCCAGGCTCAGCAGCGCCGCGAGCGCCCCGCGCACCAGCGCCTGATCGTCGGCGAGCAGCAGTTTGATCATTCCTTCTCCCGGTTCCGGTCCGTGGGATAGCTTGCCAGCACCCGTAATCCGCCCTCGGGACGGTTGGCGACGGTGAGCGTGCCGCCGGTGGCCCGTACTCGTTCCCGCAGGCCGGAGAGACCGGAACCGAATTTCGCGCCGTCGCCCAATCCCGTACCGTCGTCGGCGATTTCGATGCTGGTGGGGGTGACGCGCACGACGGCGCGCCGGGCGTCGCTGTGGCGCACGATATTGGTGACCGATTCGCGCAGCACCCAGCCGAACACCACGCTGTCGCGCACCGGCAGGTCGTCGGAATCCGGCAGGTCGGCTTCGATGCCCGCCGCGCGCAGGGCGGTGCGCGCATTGGCCAGCTCGCCCGCGAGGGACACTTCTCGCAGGCCGCCGACGGTGGTGCGCACTCCTGCCAGCGATTCCCGCGCCAGCTTCTCGATATCGACCAGCTCGGCCTTGGCCCGCTCCACGTCGATATCGATGAGCCGTTGCGCGAGTTCGGTTTTCACCGTGATGACCGTGAGCGAATGCCCGAGAATATCGTGGACGTCCCGTCCCACCCGCAGCCGTTCCTCCGCCACGGCCAGCTCGGTCAGCTGTTTGCGCGCCACATCCAATTGCTGACTGCGCAGAATCAGCTGCCGGATGCCGCCGACCGCGAACGAGCCCATGGCCACCTGCTGCATGGCCGAATAGTCCGGTGGCGCACCGGCGATCAGCTGCGGGATCACTGTCGCCGCGAGCAGCAGGACCACCAGCAACACGACGGCGCGTTTGACCGGCAGGGTGAAAGCGATGAACGAGCCGATGTAGACGGCCAAGCCGGTGGCCTCCCCGCCCAGCGCCACCGCGGCCGCCACGGCCAGCGCGCTCAGGACGAGCACCGGCACGATCACCAGTTTCGGTTCCGGGCTCGGCCAGATCACCCGGTTCACCGGGCCGCGCAGCAGCAACCAGAACGAACCGACATAGCAGATCCCGAAGGCCGCGATCATGACCAGCGCGTAGATCCGCGCCGTCAGGTCGTCGAGCCGCCACGCGTCGTGCAGCAGGCCGTACAGGTACACCGACCAGATGGCGGCGAATATCCAGCCGACCCGCCGCCGCCGCGCAATTGCCTCCTCGTCCACAACGCGGGACGCTACCGCAGGCGGCAGCCCGAGGAGCCCGGCGACCGGATCCGTGGCTGGTAGGGCGGGCGACATGTCAGCACGCGGCACGGGCGTGCACTACCCCGCCGTTCGCGGGGATGGACCCGGTGTCGAACCGGCCGCGCGGTGACGTGAACTCAGATTTCATGGTTCTACTGTCGGCCGGGTGCGGCGCGGGTGCCTCGGCCGGCCGTCACGACTCGGCCATGACAGATGTCATGCCCGCTACCGCGTCCGCTTCGGTGAGACTTCCGGCCGAAAGCACGCCGGAATGACGGCGTGGGCCACGTCCGCTGAGGCTTCGGCGGGTCAGGCGTAGAGGGTTACGGAGTGGAAGCCGCCGGGACCGAGAGGGTAGGGCGGGCGCACGTTGCCGTCCTGGGTTTCGCCGGAGCGGCTGGTGACGCGGGCTTCGATGGTGTGTTCGCCGGGTGAGAGGTCTACTACGGTGCGCCAGCGACGCCAGGCGGCGGGGGCGATTTCGGAACCTAGTTCGACCGGGAGCCAGTCGGTTTCGTCTACCCGAATCTCCACGGCGGAGACGCCTTGCGGGGGCGCCCAGGCTACACCGGCCACCGTGCACTTGCCGCCGAATCCCGGTGTCGCGCAGGCGGCTACGTCGATGCGGGCTTGCGGGCGGACCCAGATGGGTTCGCTGGGCCAGCCGCGCCGCCACCAGTAGTCGACGTGGCTGTCGTCGGAGAGTTCCAGTCCGGCCAGCCATTTCGCGCCGGTGTACTGGCCGTAGAGGCCGGGGACGAAAACCCGTGCGGGGAAGCCGTGTTCGGGCGGCAGCGGTTCGCCGTTCATGCCGATGACCAGGTAGCCGGGCCATTCGCCGGTGCGCAGCGGTTCCAGCGGGAGGGAGATGGTGTAGCCGTCGACGGCGCGGGTGATCAGGCGGGTCGCGCCGGGTTCGGGGACGGCGTGGGCGAACAGGGCGGTGAGCGGGACGCCGAGCCAGCGGGCATTGCCGGCGCGGCCGGAGCCCGCCGTATTGTGCACGCACACCATGACGGCGTCGAATTCGACCGCCTGCTCGGCGAGGTCGTCGAGGGACAGGCGCAGCGGGTGCGCGACCTTGCCGCCGATGGACAGCCGCCACTGCATCGGATCGATGCGCGGGGGCCGCGAATTCACGTCCGCCACATAGAATTTGCCCGCGCGGGTGATCAGCGGCGACAGGCCGGGTTCGGTGCCGAAACCGTCCTCGGGGACGGGACTGTGCGAACCCATCGGGCCGATCTTGCGCACCCGCTCGGCATGGCGCTGATCGGCCCGGCGAATCAGGGTCTCCGCGCCCGCGAGCAGTCCGGCGCCCGTTGCGGCCCAGAGCAATCCGCCGCCGAACCCGCCGGGTGCGCGCCGCAGTCCGGCCC
>NZ_BDCD01000024.1 GCF_001613325.1 Nocardia yamanashiensis NBRC 100130
GGCGCAGGCCGCAGCTGATGCGCGGGCCGCCGAGGCGGACGCGGCCAAGGCTGGGCGCAGGCCCATCGTGCCGGTGGTACTGCTCGCGCTCGCGGCGGTGCTGTTGTGGGGGTCTTCGCGGATGACGTGGGCCAGCCTCGAGATCACCAGTGATTACGGGCTGCCGCGGACGAAGGATCTCGACGGCGGGGTGTGGTTCGGCGCCCTGACGCCATTGGCGCTGGTTTTCCTGGCCACCATCGCGGCCGTCTTCGCCACGCACGGCTGGGCCAGGCGCGGCATCGGCGTGGTGGTCGCGGTGCTGGCCGCTGTCGCGGCGGTGCCGGGGTACGCCCTGTTGGTCGGGCGTGGGGAGACCGCCGACCGGGCGGCACGGCTGGCCGAATTGCACGGTGGCGACCATGCGGGGGCGGTGACGACCTCGACATTGCCCGCCGTGTTGTCTCTCGCGGGCGCGGTGGCCGCGTTCCTCGCCGGGCTGCTGCTGGTCCGGACGTCGGCGGGCGCGCCCAAGATGTCCGGCAAGTACGACAATCCGGCCAAACGGAAGCTGTCGGCGGCCGAGCAGGTCGCCGAGCATCACGTGCGTTCGCAGCAGGCCGAATCCGGGTCGCCGCAAGGCGGTGAACAGCAGCTTTCCGGCCGCGTGCTGTGGGATGCGCTCGACGAAGGCGTCGATCCGACCGATATCGAAACCAATACCCCTGCCGCACACGATGATCCAGGTAGCGGGGACGCGGGTCACCACGCCCGCTGAGCAGGTGGGGGACCGGAACCCGGTCGCCCGGACAGACCCGGCGTCAAGCACGGGAACATAGCCATTTACTCTTTATCAGCATCGGTGAGACAGCGCCTGGGGGGATTTCTCAGGCAGCAAGTCCGTCTCCCCAGAAAGGATTCGAGCCAGATGACGGTACTCGACTCGATTCTCGACGGGGTCCGCGCGGATGTGGCCGCGCGCGAAGCCCTCCTGGACTTCCAGGCTGTGAAGGCCGCCGCCGCCAAGGCCCCTTCCCCGCGTGACGCCAAGGCCGCGTTGCACGCGGACGGTATCGGCGTCATCGCCGAGGTGAAGCGGGCCAGCCCCTCCAAGGGCGCGCTCGCGGACATCCCGAACCCCGCCGACCTGGCCCGCGCCTACGAGGACGGCGGCGCCCGCATCATCAGCGTGCTGACCGAGCAGCGCCGCTTCGGCGGTTCCCTCGCCGATCTGGACGCCGTGCGCGCCGCGGTCGACATCCCGGTCCTGCGCAAGGACTTCATCGTCGGCCCGTACCAGATCCACGAGGCCCGTGCACACGGTGCGGATGTCATCCTCCTGATCGTGGCCGCGCTCGAGCAGGCCGTGCTGGAGTCTCTCATCGATCGCGCCGAATCGCTCGGGATGACCGCGCTGGTCGAGGTGCACACCGAAGAGGAAGCCGACCGCGCCCTGCTGGCCGGCGCCAGCGTGATCGGCGTGAACGCCCGCAATCTGAAGACCCTCGAGGTGGATCGCGACGTGTTCTCGCGTATCGCCCCCGGTCTGCCCAGCGAGATCATCCGTGTGGCCGAGTCCGGCATTCGCGGCACCGCGGACCTGCTGGCCTACGCCGGTGCGGGCGCGGACGCCGTGCTCGTCGGCGAGGGCCTGGTCACCAGCGGTGACCCGCGCGCCGCGGTGGCCGAACTGGTCACCGCCGGAACCCATCCCTCCTGCCCGAAGCCGGTCCGGCGGGGCCGGTGAAAGAGCCGATGACACAGACGAACATCCCCGGTAAGAACACCCTCGGCCTGCCCGAGGCCAGTGCGGGCGTCGCGCACAAGAGCGCGCACGAACCGGATACCGGCGGCCATTTCGGCGTCTACGGCGGCCGCCACGTGCCCGAGGCGCTGATGGCCGTGATCGAAGAGGTCACCGCCGAATACGAGAAGGTGCGGCTGGACCCGGGCTTCCTGGGCGAACTGGACCGCCTGCAGCGCGACTACACCGGCCGTCCCTCGCCGGTGTTCGAATGCAAGAACCTGGCCCCGCACGCGGGCGGCGCGCGCATCCTGCTGAAGCGGGAAGACCTGAACCACACCGGATCTCACAAGATCAACAACGTGCTGGGCCAGGTGCTGCTCGCCAAGCGCATGGGCAAGACCCGCATCATCGCCGAGACCGGCGCGGGCCAGCACGGCGTCGCCACCGCCACCGCGTGCGCGCTGCTCGGCCTGGAATGCATCATCTACATGGGCGCGGTCGACACCGTGCGCCAGCAGCTGAACGTGGCCCGCATGCGGCTGCTCGGCGCCGAAGTCGTCAGCGTGACAACGGGTTCGCAGACGCTCAAGGACGCCATCAACGAGGCGCTGCGCGACTGGGTCACCAATGCCGACCGCACCTACTACTGCTTCGGCACCGCCGCGGGCCCGCACCCGTTCCCGCTCATGGTGCGCGACTTCCAGCGCATCATCGGCCTGGAGGCGCGCGAGCAGGTGCAGGCCATGACCGGCCGCCTGCCCGATGCCGTAACCGCTTGCGTCGGTGGCGGTTCCAATGCCATCGGCATCTTCCACGCCTTCATCGACGATCCGTCGGTGCGTCTGATCGGCTACGAGGCCGCGGGCGACGGCGTCGAAACCGGCCGCCACGCCGCCACTTTCACCGGCGGCTCGCCCGGCGCGTTCCAGGGCGCGTACTCGTACCTGCTGCAGGACGAGGACGGGCAGACCATCGAATCGCATTCCATCTCCGCGGGTCTGGACTACCCGGGCGTCGGCCCGGAGCACGCCTACCTCAAGGACCGGGGCCGGGCCGAGTACTACCCGATCACCGATACCGAGGCCATGGACGCGCTCATGCTGCTGAGCCGCAGCGAGGGCATCATCCCGGCCGTCGAGTCCGCGCACGCGGTCGCCGGCGCGCTGAAGCTGGGCCGGGAACTGGGCGAGGGCAAGATCATCGTGGTGAACCTGTCCGGTCGCGGCGACAAGGACATGGACACCGCCGCCCGCTGGTTCGGGCTCTTCGACAAGGAGGCCGAGGCGTGAGCCAGCAGTCCCGTCTCGCCAATACCTTTGCCGCGGCCCGCGAGGAGAACCGCGCGGCGCTCATCGGCTACCTGCCGGCCGGTTACCCGGACCTGCAGGGCTCCATCGACGTGTGCCGCACCATGGTCGAATCCGGTTGCGACATCATCGAAGTCGGCGTCGCCTACTCCGATCCGGTGATGGACGGCCCGACCATCCAGCGCGCCGCCGAACAGGCCCTGGCCGGCGGCGTGCGGGTGCGCGACGTGTTCAAGGTCGTGGAGGCCATCTCCCAGGCCGGCGGCAAGGCCGTGGTCATGACCTACTGGAATCCGGTGCTGAAGTACGGCGTCGAACCCTTCTCCCGCGATCTCGCGGCGGCGGGCGGCCTCGGGCTCATCACGCCGAACCTGATTCCGGAGGAGGCCGACGACTGGTTCATCGCCTCGTCCACCCACAATCTGGATCGCATCTTCCTGGTCGCGCCGTCCTCCACCGAGGAGCGCCTGGTCAAGACCCTGGAAGCTTCGCGCGGATTCGTCTACGCCGCCTCCACCATGGGTGTGACCGGCGCCCGTGACGCGGTATCGGACATGGCTCCGGCGCTGTGCGCCCGGGTGCGCGCGCATTCCGACATCCCGATCGGCGTCGGCCTGGGTGTGCGCAATGGCGCGCAGGCCGCCGAGATCGCTTCCTACGCGGACGGCGTCATCGTCGGTTCGGCGCTGGTGAGCGCCGCCGCCGAGGGCCTGGGCGCGGTCGCGAAGCTGACCGAGGAGCTCGCCCACGGCGTGCGCTCGGCGGGCGTCGCCTCGTAATTCCCCGAACGGCAAGGGCGCGTATCGAACTCGATACGCGCCCTTTTCGTATTCCGGAGAATGGCCTGTGGCTACTGTTTGGCTAACTAATGAAAATGGTCGAATTCGTTTGTCAAGCATGCTTTATCGCCCTTAACCGTGCGATTTGAGAAGGTGCTGAGAAGTTAGTTAATGTTCAGCAATATGTTGAGCATTCTCGCACCCGCCCCTCACAAGGAGCGGTTGCCCGACAACGAGGTCGATCCGCTCTACAAGCGGATGCGCTGGCAGATCTTCATCGGCATCTTCTTCGGGTATGCCGCGTACTACCTGGTTCGCAAGAACTTCGCGCTGGCCATCCCGTACCTCACCGACGGCGAGCACGGCGACTACTCCAAAGGCCAGATGGGCCTGGTGCTTTCGGCCATCTCGCTGTCCTACGGCATCTCCAAGTTCGTGATGGGGCTGATCTCCGACCGCTCCAATCCGCGCGTCTTCCTGCCGCTGGGCCTGGTGCTGTCAGCGAGCGTCATGCTCTTCATGGGCTTCGTGGAATGGTCCACCTCCAGCGTGCTGATCATGTTCGTGCTGCTGTTCGTCTGCGGCTGGTTCCAGGGCATGGGCTGGCCGCCGTCCGGGCGCACCATGGTGCACTGGTGGTCGCAGAAGGAACGCGGCGGCATCGTCTCGGTGTGGAACACCGCGCACAATGTCGGCGGCGGCCTGCCGCCGCTGCTGTTCCTGATCGGCATGGCCTGGTTCCACGACTGGCGTTCGGCGTTCTACATGCCGGCGTTCCTGGCCATCGCGGTGGCGATCTTCGCGTACTTCATGATGCGCGACACCCCGCAGTCGGTGGGGCTGCCGCCGATCGAGGAGTACAAGAACGACTATCCGCCGGACTATTCGGCCAAGGACGAGCAGGAACTCACCGCCAAGCAGATCTTCCGGCAGTACATCCTGCCCAACAAGCTGCTCTGGTACATCGCGTTCGCGAACGTCTTCGTCTACCTGCTGCGCTACGGCGTGCTGGACTGGTCGCCGACCTATCTCAAAGAGGTCAAGCATTTCACCCTGGACAAGTCCTCGTGGGCGTACTTCCTCTACGAGTACGCGGGCATTCCGGGCACGCTGCTGGCGGGCTGGATGTCGGACAAGGTGTTTCGCGGTAATCGCGGCGCCACGGGCGTGTTCTTCATGGGCCTGGTGACGGTCGCGGTCATCGTGTTCTGGATGGCTCCGGCGGACTCGCCCGGCATCAGCATGGCCTGCATGATCGTCATCGGCTTCCTGATCTACGGACCGGTCATGTTGATCGGCCTGCACGCCCTGGAACTGGTGTCGAAGAAGGCGGCCGGTTCGGCGGCAGGCTTCACCGGCCTGTTCGGCTACCTCGGCGGCTCGGTCGCGGCCAGCGCCGTAATCGGTTACACCGTCGACCATTTCGGCTGGAACGGCGGTTTCGCGATTCTCATCGGCGGCGGCATCGGAGCGGTGCTGTTGCTGATCCTGACCATGGTCAGCGAGAAGGAGCACAAGGAACAACTGGAACTGGTGGAGGCGCGCTAGTGGCGGCGAGTCGCGGCGTGGCGATGGGCAGCGGCGCTCTCGGACAAGATTCCAGTACGGTGGGCGCGTGACCTTACGAGCCCTTGCCGAGAGCACCGGCGCCGACGTTCTGGCCTACATTCCCAGCCCCGCCCGCGGCGTCTGGTACCTCGGACCTTTCCCGCTGCGGGCGTACGCGCTGTGCATCATCATCGGCATCGTCGCGGCCATCTGGCTGGGGGAGAAGCGCTGGCAGGCGCGCGGCGGACAGGCCGGCATGGTCCTGGACGTCGCCATGTTCGCGGTGCCGTTCGGTCTTATCGGCGGGCGGCTGTACCACGTGGCCACCGACTGGGAGAAGTACTTCGGGCCCGGCGGGCGCCCGGGCGACTTCTGGAAGGTGTGGCAGGGCGGTCTCGGCATCTGGGGCGCGGTGGCGCTGGGCGCGTTCGGCGCCTGGATCGCCTGCCGCATGTACCGAATCCCGTTGCCCGCCTTCGGTGATGCGGTGGCGCCCGGCATTCTGCTGGCGCAGGCCATCGGGCGGCTCGGCAACTACTTCAACCAGGAGCTCTACGGCCGCGAGACCACCCTGCCGTGGGGTCTGGAGATCTACGAGCGGTATTCCGGCGCCACCCCGGACATGATGAACGGCACCTCGTCCGGCGTGATCATCAAGATCGTGCAGCCCACCTTCCTGTACGAGATGGTGTGGAATCTGCTCGGCGTGGCGGTGCTGCTGTATCTGGATCGCAAGTTCCGGATCGGGCACGGGCGGCTGTTCGCGCTGTACGTGGCGATCTACTGCTTCGGGCGGTTCTTCGTCGAACTGCTGCGCGATGACGAGGCCACCCACATCGCGGGCATCCGCATCAACTCCTTCACCTCCGCGGTCGTATTCCTCTGCGCCGTCGCGTATTTCGTGTTCGCCACCAAGGGCCGGGAGACGCCGGAGCAACTGCGGCCGGGCATCGAGCGGCCGTGGCCGTGGCAGCTGGGCGCGCTGCGCGCCTTCGGGGCGGCGGGCACGGTGGCATCCGAACCGGCGGGTCCGGCGGCATCCGAACCGGAGGCCGACTCCGAATCACCGTCCGACGGCAACGAATCCGGCGAGCCCGGCGATAACACCGCAGAATCCGGCGATTCCGAGCCGGTGGCGAAGGACGATGTGAAACTCGACAAGACGGACAAGGTCGACTCGGGCAAGAATGACTCCTGACCACCCGGTATCGGGCTGACCGGCCCGGCGTTTCAGGAGGATCGAGTGACCGACCCGTTCAACAAACAGCCCGAACAGGGCCCGCAGTACGGCGCGCCCGGCACGGGCCCGCAGTACGGTCAGCCGCAGCAGCCCTACGAGCAGCCGCAGTTCGACCAGCAGCAGCCCTACGGCGCGCAGCCGCAGCCCCAGTACGGTCAGCCGCAGTACGGCCAGCAGCCCTACGGCGCACCGGGTTACGGTCAGCCCACGCCCTACGGCGCGGATCCGGAGGCGCCCTTCGGCCGCAATGTGTTCGGCGTTCCGTACTCGGACAAGAGCAAGCTGACCGCGGGCCTGCTGCAGATCTTCCTGGGCGGCTTCGGCATCGGCCGCTTCTACCTGGGCTACAGCACCATCGGCGTGCTGCAGCTCGTCGTCACCATCGTCACCTGCGGTATCGGCAGCATCTGGGGCCTGGTCGACGGCATTCTGATCCTCGTCGACAAGGTGCCGGACCCGCAGGGCCGCCCGCTCAAGGACTAGCGCCGGGCGCGCGACACACCGACTTCGGGCGGGCACCACCGGGCAGGGCGGTGCCCGCCCGCCGCTATCATCACCACCGGAAAACGCGCAAGGTTTACGCGCGACGTGAGCATTGTCGTGCCGAGTGGTCGGATTGTGGCGTACCCTTTGCCGGTTGTTTGTCGCGTGGTCGTACCACGCTCGAGGAGAGGTGTTCCCCGCCGTGCGTCGTCGTAAGCTCTTCGCCGCCCTGGCCGCCGTCGTGGTGGCCGCCGGTATCACCGCCTGCAGCAGCAGCTCCGACTCCGACACCCTGAAGGTCGGCACCGAGGGCACCTACTCGCCGTTCAGCTACAAGGAGAACGGCGAACTCACCGGGTACGACATCGAGGTCATCAAGGCCGTCGGCGACAAGATCGGTCGCAAGGTCGAGTTCGTCACCACCACCTGGGATTCCATCTTCGCCGGTCTGGAAGCCAAGCGCTTCGACCTGGTCGCCAATCAGGTGACGGTGAATCCCGAACGCACGCAGAAGTATTCGCTCTCGGACCCGTACACCACCTCCGAGGGCGTCATCGTCACCAAGACCGGCGACTCCTCCATCCACGCGCTCGCCGACCTGAACGGCAAGAACTGCGCGCAGTCCTCCACCAGCAACTGGTCCAAGGTCGCCTCCGGCGCGGGCTGCAAGGTGGACAGCGTCGAGGGCTTCGTGCAGGCCGTGCAGCTGCTGAAGACCGGCCGCGTGAACGCCACCGTCAACGACACCCTCGCGGTGAACGAGTACATCAAGAAGAACGGCACCGGCGATGTGCAGGTGGGCGGCAAGACCGGTGAGATCAGCAAGATGGCCTTCGCCGCGCGCAAGGATTCCCAGGACCTGACCGACAAGATCAACAAGGCGCTCGGCGAGCTGCGTGCCGACGGGACCCTGGCCAAGATCTCCGAGAAGTACTTCGGAACCGACGTCAGCAAGTAACCCGATATGCCGATCGCGCTGAGCGACACCCTGGCTCTCGACGACGCGACCTGGTCGCTGATCCGGGAGAACCTGTGGCCGATGCTGAAGGCCACCGTCGAGATGACGCTGCCGCTCACCGCGATCAGCTTCGTCATCGGCCTGGCCATCGCCGTATTCGTGGCGCTGGCCCGGATGTCGAAGATGTGGCCGGTGCAGGCGGCGGCCCGCTTCTACATCTCGATTATTCGCGGCACGCCGCTGCTGCTGCAGCTGTTCATCATCTTCTACGGCCTGCCGAATCTCGGGATCGTCTTCGACCCGTTCCCGGCGGCGGTCATCGCCTTCAGCCTCAATGTCGGCGGGTACGGCGCGGAAATCGTTCGTGCCGCCATCCTTTCGGTCGCCGAGGGGCAATGGGAGGCGTCCTACGCGGTCGGCATGAGCCACGCGCAGGCGTTGCGGCTGGTCATCCTCCCGCAAGCCTCGCGCATCGCGGTGCCGCCGCTGTCCAACACCCTCATCTCTCTGGTGAAGGACACCTCGCTCGCCTCCACCATCACCGTGACCGAGTTGCTGAGAACTGCCCAGGACGCCGCCGCGCCGACCTTCGACTTCTTCTGGCTCTACACCGTGGCCGCCGCTTACTACTGGGTGATCTGCCTGATTCTGGGTTTCGGGCAGAGCCGCCTGGAGACCCGCCTCGCCCGTCACGTAGCCCGTTGACCCAGTAGTTCGTGGCGCGTCTCGTTCTGGACTGACGGAGCGGGGGAGCGAAGCGGAGGAGCGGAGGAGGGAAGAACGAGACATACAGCGCCACGAACCCGCCGGAGCGAAGCGGAGGCAAATAGGCACTGACCCGGTGTTTGCTGAACAGCAGGTGTATATCTTTCGCGACAGCCCGTGCCCGTTCAGCGGGACGAATGTCACAGGTCTAGGGTTGTTCTCGTGATGCGACGAACGAAGATTGTGTGCACTCTCGGGCCGGCTGTGTCGTCCGAGGACCGTATTCGTGAACTCGTCGAGAGCGGCATGGACGTGGCGCGGCTGAATTTCAGCCACGGCGAGCACTCCGATCACGCCGAGAACTACAAGAAGGTGCGTCAGGCCAGCGATCTGCTCGGCCGCGCCGTCGGCATTCTCGCCGACCTGCAGGGACCGAAGATCCGTTTGGGACGGTTCATCGAAGGCAAGACGGTGTGGGCTACCGGAGAGGAAATCCGGATCACCGTCGACGATATCGAGGGCACCCACGATCGCGTCTCGACCACCTACAAGCAGCTCGCGGAAGATGCCAAGCCGGGTGACCGGCTGCTCGTCGACGACGGCAAGGTCGGCCTGACGGTCGAACGCGTGGACGGCAACGACGTCGTCTGCCGCGTGACCGAAGGCGGACCGGTCTCCAACAACAAGGGCGTCTCGCTGCCCGGCATGGACGTGTCGGTTCCGGCCTTGTCGGAGAAGGACATCGAGGATCTGGAGTTCGCCCTCAAACTGGGCGTGGACTTCATCGCGCTGTCCTTCGTGCGATCGCCCTCCGATGTCGAACTCGTGCACGAGGTGATGGACCGGGTCGGCCGGCGGGTGCCGGTGGTGGGCAAGCTCGAAAAGCCGGAGGCCATCGACAATTTGGAGGCCATCGTGCTGGCCTTCGACGCCATCATGGTGGCGCGCGGCGACCTCGGCGTGGAACTGCCGCTCGAGCAGGTTCCGCTGGTGCAGAAGCGCGCCGTGCAGATGGCGCGCGAGAACGCCAAGCCGGTCATCGTGGCCACCCAGATGCTGGAATCGATGATCACCAACTCGCGCCCGACCCGCGCCGAGGCCTCCGACGTGGCCAATGCGGTGCTCGACGGCGCGGACGCGGTCATGCTCTCCGGTGAGACCTCGGTCGGCGACTACCCGATCGAAGCGGTGCGGACCATGGCGCGCATCGTGCACGCCGTGGAATCCGAATCCTCCACCCGGGTGCCGCCGCTGACCCACGTGCCCCGCACCAAGCGCGGCGTCATCTCCTACGCTGCCCGCGATATCGGCGAGCGTCTCAATGCCAAAGCGCTGGTTGCCTTCACGCAGTCCGGCGACACCGTGCGCCGCCTCGCGCGCCTGCACACCCCGCTGCCGCTGCTCGCCTTCACCCCGCAGGCCGAGATCCGCAGCCAGCTCGCTTTGACATGGGGCACCGAAACGTTCATCGTTCCTCCGGTGAAGGACACCGACGAGATGATCCATCAGGTCGACAACGCCCTGCTGGCCATCGGGAGGTATCACAAGGGTGACCTCGTGGTCATCGTGGCGGGCTCCCCGCCGGGTACCGTCGGTTCCACCAACCTGATTCACGTGCATCGCATCGGCGAGGAGGACCACTAGGGTGAGTGCGTCACTGGGCGCGGAGCCGTCCGCGGAGTCCGTAGCGGACCCCGAGGGGACCGGTCTATCCGACGATCTCCGGGTCCTGCTGCGGATCCTGGATCTGGCGGAAGAGGGCCCCGACATCTTCATCGGGCAGCATCCCGAGAAGGTGTGGAGCCGGACCTTCGGCGGCCAGCTGGTCGCGCAGGCGATCGTCGCCGCGGGCCGGACCGTCGGACCCGAGCGCCCGGTGCACGCCGTCAACGCGCATTTCGTGCGCGGCGGCGATACCAAGAAGCCGATCGAATACCACGTCGACCGGCACCGCGACGGGCGCTCGTTCGCCAATCGCACGGTCACGGCCTACCAGGACGGACAGGAACTGTTCGTCATGCTGGCGGCCTTCCAGGACTACGGCAAGGGGCTCGAGCACGGGACCCCGCTGCCGGAGGTGGCGGATCCGGAAGGGCTGCCGCGCGTGGAGGAGTCGTTCGCCGGGCTGGAAGACAAGCTCGAAATGTTCGTCAACGCACCGCATCCCATCGATATGCGGTACACCAACGACCCGGCCTGGATCATGAAGGGCAAGGGCGAGAGCCTGGACTACAACCGGGTGTGGATGCGGACCGACGGGCCGCTGCCCGAGGATCCGATCATTCACGTTGCGGCGCTGGCGTATTCGTCCGACACCACGGTGCTGGATTCGATCATCACCACGCACGGGCTGTCGTGGGGGCACGACCGGATCCTGGCGGCGACGGTGAACCATTCCATCTGGTTCCATCGGCCGTTCCGGTTCGACGACTGGTCGCTGTACGCGACGGAATCGCCGGTAGCGGCGGGGTCGCGCGGACTGGCGCGCGGGCATTTCTACTCGCGCGGCGGGGATCTGCTGGCGACCACGGTGCAGGAAGGCGTGATCCGGCACTTCCCGGCGCGCCGCTGAGTCTCTTTCCGAATCTCGCGGGTCACGCTGACAAGGCGTGGCCCGCGTTGTTCTTCATCCTCCGCGCCACCGGCCCGCATCCATCAGGATGCGGGCCGCATCCGTTTTGCGTCAGATGAGTTCCCGGTTCTCTTCGAGTTCGAAGTTCTCCCGTTGCAGCGCGTGCACGATGTACGGGATGGGTTCGTCCGCCGAGAGACCGAGGATCAGCTGCTGTTCCAGCTTGGCGATCCCGGCTTTGGTAAGCTGCCGGGCCTCGCCGACGAGGGAGAGGGCGATCTCGTACGTTCGCCGGTCCCCGGGCTCGTCGTCCGGATTGTCCAGACGCCATTGGGTTTCCAAGACGGTATGCGTCGGATCATCGCATTCGACCGGAAGCGTGAACCTCCAGGCGAAGATATCCCGATCCGCCACATGGTCGTCGACAATGCGGCACACCGTCTGAACGACATGATCGAGAGTCTGCGGTGTCACGTAAACATGGAGCGAAACATCCGAAATTCGTTTCGGCATGTCCTTGATCCTGTTCCTGTGTCGAACCACCGGCCGGCGGTGGTGTTCCGCGCGGAAGTGTAGCTCTTTACCGGACCAAGCGGGCAGACAGGTGCATTGACACGCAGGGTTTCGTTGCGACTTCGATGCCTAGTGCGCCGAAGTTCCGGTGCGCGAAGCATGTTGGGCGCCCGGCGCGCCCGCCGGTCCGACCGGTTTGCCCGGCTGGGCGGGTTTGCCGGATTGTCCACGGCCGCCGGGCAGTACGAGCAATTGCGGGCGCTGATCGCCGCCCTCGCCCCGGGGATCGATGGTGGCCTGCGGGTGCTGATGGGCGTGCAGCGCGAGCAGCAGCGGCACCAGGGCTTCGGCGATGCGATCGCCGACCTCGCAGAACGCCTGCGCGGACAGCCCCACCGGATCGGAGATGTTCTCCCGGCCCACATAGGCGAGATCGTCACGGGCGGCGTGCAATCCGACCACCGTGCGGGCGCCGCTGACCTTGGCGATGCGGTAGGCCTCGAGCAGGGTGAAGGTGCGGGGGAGGGCTTCGGGCACCAGCTCGCGCACCTGGTCGCGGAGTTTGTCGGTCATGGTGAGCACCAGGTCGGCGCGGTGCACCATTTCGGGTTTGAGGCGGCGGGCCTTGAAATTGCCCGGATCGCCGCCGAGCCCGGTGATGGTCTGCGCGGCAAGCGGTTCCACCGGGAAACCGACCAGTGCGCGCACGCCGGCGCTTTCGGCCGATAGGTCATCGAGTCCGTGGTCGGCGGCCACCGCGAGGGTCAGTCGTTCGGCAATGACGGACCGGCAAACGTTTCCGCTGCACACGAACAGCACATGCATGGGCACAACGTATGCCCTTCGTGTTTTGTTCGAAACGCTTCCGTGACCGGATCACACCTTTTGACCGGGATGTTCATGATGCGGTCGGGTGTCGGACGCATGCTGTTCGCTATTGCGTACCGATTGGTCCAAGGGGCAACATGTCAACGCCCCTGGAATGTGAGCATGCAGGTTCGCGCTCAGCAAATCAATAGCGGGCGTGAATAGGTTCGATTCGTAGAGTTCCGACTCCTCGACCACGGGCGCGATTTCGGTGCGCGCGCCGTGCACCCGGCCGCGCGTGGAGAACAGCCGCCCGCGCGCCGGGACCATCGGCGCGAACTTCGCCAGTCCCGCACCGGGACCCATATCGTCGTACACCGAATCGATGCCGCCGCGGGCGAAATACGCCTCGTGCCAGAAACCGGTGCCGCCCGAATCCTTCAGGAACTGCTGCCACCAGATGCGGTGCGGTTCCGAACGGGTCCAGCGCTCCAGGCTTTCCAGATCCCGCCAGTACTGCCGGGCGCCCCAATGCGGCGGGAACATCGACCACACGATGTCCTCGTGCGCGAGCAGACCGTCCGGGCGATCGTGATGGGACCGATACAGTTTGGGCCCCACCCCGAGCAGCCGCAGTATTCCTTTGGGTTTGCGGACCCGCATACCCAGCAGAATCACCACCAGATCCGGATATTCCGAAAGATCGGCCGTCACCCTGTGCACCCGCATCGGCGACCTCCCAAGATTTCGTCGCTTTGCCGGGTTGTACGAGTAGCCGGGGTGAACGGTTCGAAACATCGGTGGATCAGTCGGTATCAGTTCAGCATCGACACCACCGCGCGGGTGGCATCGGCCAGCAATGCGTTGTCGGCCTTGGTGTCGGCTCCCGTTTTGCTGCTCAGCAATGCGATGACGACCGGCACGCCCTTGTCGGTCCAGGTCACGGCCACGTCATTGGCGCCGCCGCGTTCGGTGGTCCCGGTTTTGTCGCCCACCGTCCACCCCTGCGGCAGTCCCGCTCGAATCCGCTGTCCGCCAGTCGTATTCGCGAGCAGCCAGCCCTTCAGCATTTCCCGCTCCGGCTCGCCCAGCGCATTCCCCAGCACCAATTTCTCGTAATCCGCCGCTACCGCCGCCGGTGAAGTGGTGTCCCGTTCGTCGCCCGGCGTATCGGTATTCAACTCGGTTTCCCACCGGTCCAGCCGCGAGACGGAATCGTCCAGCGAACGCAGGAACGCCGTGAATTCGCCCGGTCCGCCCTGCAGCCGCAGAATCAAATTCCCCGCCGTATTGTCGCTGACCGTGATCGCGGCCTGACACAATTCGGCGACCGTCATCCCCGTTTCCACCCGCTGTTCGGCCACCGGCGAATTGGCCACCACCTCGTCCGCCCCGAACCGGATCACCTGATCGAAATACCCGCTCGACAACGGATAGTCCTTCAGCAGCGCCCCGCAAGCCAGCCCCTTGAACGTGGAAGCCATGGCGAACCGCTCCCCGCTCCGATAAGCCACCTCCCGCCCGCTCTTGGTATCCACCGCATAAACCCCCAGCCGCGCCCCGTACTTCTCCTCCAACCCCCGCAACGTCGTTTCCCCCGCCGACCCCGCCCCCGCCATATTCTTCGCCCCCGCGCCCCCCTCACTACTCCCGCACCCCGCCAACGCCGAAACCACCACGAGCCCCGCCGCCAACCCCCGCCACCCGAACCGCATCCGACTCCCTCTCCTAAGCGAACCCATCCGATCGCGCCCCACCCTGCCACACCACTTCCCCTGCCCCACCCCAAGTTTCGATTCCCTGCCCCTCTTCACCGAATCTCCACAACGACCCCCACCCATTCCCACACCCCCTCCCTACCCTCGAAACCCGAACCCCGGCCCCGACAGGGAGACCCACATGCCCGACCCCACCGACTTCACCCGCTGGACCATCGAATTCGAAGCCAGAGCCACCGCCCGCCGCACCGCCGGCGACCCCGACTGGACCCGCCCCACCCACCTGCACCCCGCCATCCTCCGCAGCATCCAACGCTTCCAGGTAGGCGAAAGCGGCGACGGCGCCAACCTCATCACCAAAGCCGACGCCGCCGGCGACCCCACCTACGCCACCGCCGCCCGCCTCTTCGTAGCCGAGGAACAAAACCACGCCCGCCTGCTCGCCCACCTCCTCGCCGCGGCCAACGCCCCGACCATCGACTCCCATTGGACCGATGCCCTCTTCGTCCGTCTCCGCCGGGCGCTGGGCCTCCGCTTGGAGCTCATGACCCTCACGGTCGCCGAGGTCGTGGCGCTGCGCTACTACCGAGCTCTCCGGGATGGCACGTCCGACCTCCTGACTACCCAGGTGGCATCGCTGATCCTGGAGGACGAACGCCGCCACGTCCCGTTCCATTCGCAGCGGCTACGTCAGTCCTTCGCCTCGACACCCCGCCCGCTGTGCATCGTCGTCCACGCGGTCTGGTGGCTTATCCTCGTTGCCGCCGTTCTGGTGGTATCCGCCGACCACGGACCCGCGCTCCGCGAATTGGGTGTATCCCGAGTCCATTTCGCCCGCGATGCGAGTCGTCTGTTTCGAACCATTCTCCGCGGCAACATCACTCGTTCCTCGTCCGAGCTACTCCAGGCCGGATGACGCCGCGGATTCCCTATTCTCAAGGGCAGCAGAAGTTTTCGTGAGATGGGAGTCGTTGTGGGGGGAGCGTCTGTAGCTGGGCGACGTGGCATGGCGGGACGAGGTCGATCGCTGCGCCGGCCCCCGCCCCCGGCGCCACCGGAACCGAGCCCGTCTCCGGATCCGGTGCCGAGCTCACCGACGCGATGGCAGCGCACGCGGCGTCGTTTGCTCACGGTCGCGGTATGGCCGGGCTGGATGAGTTTCACCGCCCTGGTGACGACCGTGGCCGCGGTGGCCGCGCTGTGGTTCACCGGGCAATCCTTGCGCGCCACCAACAATCAGTACGATCTGGCTCAGCAGACGGCGCTGACGGACCGCTTCCAAAAAGCCGCCGAACTGCTCTCCTCCGAGAGCGCGGACACCCGAATCGCCGCCGTCTATCTTTTCGAGCGTTTGATGCAGGATTCCCCGAAGGACCATCCCGTCATCCTGTCGGTGTTGACGTCTTTCCTTCGGACTCGATCGAGCGCAGCCGACTGTGATCGCAAGGCAACGCCCGATGTTCAGGTGGCGCTGACCGTGGTCGGCCGGCGTCAAACCGGTCGCGACACCGAGCGGGTCAACCTCGAAGGTGCCTGCCTGGCTGGTCGAATATTCGCGAACACGCACTTCGCGAAGGCGAGCTTTCGAGGAACGAACCTGGCCGGAGCGATTCTGGACCGGGGCGATCTGGCGGGAGCGGACTTCCTCGAGACCGATCTGAGCAGGTCATCCATCGACGCGACAACTGTGCTGGAGGGTGCCGAGTTCGCCGGCCTCAGTGCCTCGGATCTCACCGGCGCCGACCTGTCCGGTGCGGACCTCACGGGTGTCTATTACGACCGGTCGACTGTTTGGCCCGCTGGATTCACTCCGCCGCCGAGTCGCGGTGCACGATGACGAGCCGCGGAATCCGCGAGATGATCGGACTTCGAGACGGCGACGATCTCGGGGTTACAGTCCCGGTCGCGCCGCCCGGGGGAGGAGTCTCGTGATGTCGCAGTACCTGCCGCTCATCGGAGTGCTCGTGGGCGGACTGCTCACGTTCGCGGGCGGATTCGTCGCGGAGCTCGTGCGCTGGAACTGAAGATTGCCAACGCGAAAGGTGTCTTTCCTGCCCAAAACCCAGGAACCGCAGACCTGCCCGCCTTGCTGCCCTTGCTGACCGAATCCGTGAGACTGCTGCCCGACGGTCGGGAGTTGCCCGGAGGAACTGTGAGAATCGGTTGGTATGAGCCTTGATTGGACGAGTGTTGCCGTGTCGGCCACTACTGCGACGGCGACGCTGGGGGGTGCGGCGCTGACGCAGTTCTTCGGGATCCGGAGCAAGCGGGTCGATGCGCGGTTGCAGAGTGCGGTGCGGGCGGAGGAGATGGCGGAGACGGCGCGGAAGGAGGAGTTGAGCGAAAAGCGTTCCTGTTATGCGGGTCTCAATACTTCCGTGCATTACTTCAGGGCAGTCGCACGCCGATACCTGGCGATGAAAGGCACACCGGACGGGGACGTCGCGAAACTCGAAGCGGCGTGGGAAGCGTTGCGGGAGAACTACGCGCACGCGCAAATGGTGCTGTCCGATCGCGCGCTCGACGTCGCGTCGGAGGTCACCCGGTACGCCGAGGTCGGACATCGGGAGGTCCTGGATGTCGATCCCGCCGATGTCGATCGGGTCGCGCGGATCGAGCGATTTCTCGCCGACGATATGGGGGCCGCCGTGCGGTTGTTGCGCCGGGCGCTGCGGGAGGACGTCGGGATCGCGCCACCCGCGGACGTCGACATCGACGCGCGTCTGATCGACCTGCGGGCGGAGCGGCTGCGCTATCGGGGCCCCGGAGTTCAGGGGCGTCCCGCCCGTTCGGAACAGTGGTGAGGTCGTTGTCGCAAAGACGTTGTCCAGCAGTGGATTCGGTGTAGCACCGGCGTTCGGATGCGGTCGGCCGCGAAATGCGAAGAGGGCCGTCTCGGAAAATTCCGAGACGACCCTCTCGCTTGGTGCCGAGTGTGGGACTCGAACCCACACGTCCTTCCGGACAACGGTTTTTGAGACCGTCGCGTCTGCCAGTTCCGCCAACCCGGCGCACCGGATGGAAAGCATAGCGGGTTCGGGTCGGGAGACCAAAAGGGGGCGGGGACACGCGGGTGACGTTGTGATACTGGTCGGTTTGCGCTGGGTAGATGGGTTGTGTGGGCGGGTGGACGGTACTCTTTGGGTTACTCGGGTGCGTGCCGATCCCACGAGGGTGGCGTCGGACCGGTGGTCTCGGGTGTTGAGTATGCGAAGCGACAGGGGTTCATCTATGGGAACGACAGCAGGGGGCGGTTCGAAGAAGGATGCCGCGGCGTCCGCCCCCAAGCGGGTGGTGGTTGCCGAGGACGAGGCGCTCATCCGGATGGACCTCGTGGAGATGCTCTCGGAAGAGGGTTATCTGGTGGTGGGGGAGGCGGGCGACGGTCAGCAGGCCGTGGACCTGGCGGAGGAGTTGCGTCCGGATCTGGTGATCATGGACGTGAAGATGCCACGACGGGACGGGATCGACGCGGCGGCCGAGATCGCTTCGAAACGTCTTGCGCCGGTGGTGATCCTGACGGCGTTCAGCCAGCGGGATCTGGTGGAGCGGGCACGCGACGCGGGGGCGATGGCGTACCTGGTGAAGCCGTTCACCAAGTCCGATCTGGTGCCGGCGATCGAATTGGCGGCGAGCCGCTTCCATGAGATCGCCGCATTGGAAGGCGAAGTCGCGAATCTGACCGACCGGCTGGAAACACGCAAGCTGGTCGAGCGTGCCAAGGGTGTGCTCATGCAGACCCAGGGCCTATCGGAACCGCAGGCGTTCAAGTGGATTCAGCGCACGGCCATGGACCGTCGCACCACCATGAAGGCCGTTGCCGAGGTGGTGCTGGAGAATCTGGCGCCGAAGTAAGCCGGATTTGCTCCGTTATAGCCCCTCTGTTGCCACCGATATGCGGAACTGCTTTACGCGGTGGTAACACGAGGGGCTCTTTCAATGGTTGCGATGTCACATGGATGATCCGAATGTGATGCGGAGCTAACGTGGTGGGGATATGTTCTGAGCCAGGCCGATAGATGAGGCGGCCCGCCCGGCAAGCCGGGGGAGCACAGAACATAGAGGTGAATCGTGCTTGGTTCAAAGACGCGCGGCTCTGTGAGCGGTAGGCGACGGTGGCGCACGGTGCAGGCTGCGGTCGCAGTCGGAGCGGCCGTGGCGCTCACGGTGGCCGGCTGCAGCAGTTCGTCGACCGACGACACCGGTAAGAAGAACCGGTCCAAGCTGGTCGAGTTCGTGAAGTCGTACGACGGCCCGGGCCTGGCTCGCAATTACAAATGGGGCTCCAACGGTGAGCTCGAGAAGGCCCTGATCTGGATGTACAAGGTCGACGCCTCGGGTGAGATCAAGCCCGTGGTGCAGATCGACAGCACCGGCAAGGAGGTCGCGGCCACCGATCAGGCCGCCGCCGCCAAGGCCGCCGGTGACGGCAAGGCCACCTGCACCGAGCAGTCCATCGCCATGGCGGGCCCGCTGACCGGCCCGAACGCCAACCTGGGCCTGAACATCGTGCGCGGCGTGCGGCTCGCGCTCGACGAGTTCAACAAGGCCAACCCGGGCTGCAAGGTCACCCTCAAGGAATTCGACACCGAGGGCAACCCGCAGAAGGCCACCCAGGTCATCCCGACGATCATCAACGACAAGTCGATCGTCGCGCTCATCGGCCCGACCTTCTCCGGCGAGACCAAGGCGACCGGTCAGGTGCTCAGCGAGGCGAACCTGCTCGCGCTGACCCCGTCGGCCACCAACCCCGACCTCACCAAGAACAACTGGAAGACCTTCTTCCGCGGCCTCGGCAATGACGCGGTGCAGGGCCCGGCCGTGGCCAAGTACCTGCAGACCAGCGGCAAGTACAAGAAGGTCTGCGTCGTCAAGGACAACACCGAGTACGGCACCGGCCTGGCCAAGAACCTGACCGAGACCCTCGGCCCGATCGCCGACGCGAGCTGCGCGGCGGATGTCAAGGAAGGCGACAAGGACTTCTCGGCGGTCGTCTCCAAGCTCAATTCCGCCAAGCCGGACGCCATCTACTACGCCGGTTACTACGCCGAAGCGGCCCCGCTGGTGCAGCAGCTGCGTTCGGGCGGCGTGACCGCGGAATTCATTTCCGCGGACGGCACCAAGGACGTCGAGTTCGTGAAGCAGGCCGGTAATGCCGCCACCGGCGCGTTGCTCTCCTGCCCCTGTGGCCCGGCGCCGGATTCCTTCGCCGCCGCGTACAAGGCGTCGAGCGGTTTCGACGCGGGCACCTATTCGACCGAGGGCTATGACCTGACCACCATCGTGCTGAAGGGCATCGCGGCGGCCGGCAGCAAGTAGTTCCACGTATTCGGAGAACAGCGTGTGCCGGGAATCCGGTGAGACCCACCGATTCCCGGCACACGCGTCTTCCTCGACGGCGAGAGTAGCGAATGAGTTTTCCCGTTGCGACGACCCTGCTCGCGGGGTCGATCGAATTCAACGTATCGGGGGTGGTCGACCAATTCTGGCGGCTCACCGTGGACGGTTTGTCCTACGGATCCATCTATGCCTTGGTCGCGGTGGGCTACACGCTGGTCTACGGCGTGCTGCGGCTGATCAATTTCGCCCATTCGGAAATTTTCATGGTGGGCATGTTCGGCCAGTATGTGGGCTTGATGGCGCTCGGGTTCGAACCCAGCGGTAATGCCTATTCCAAAGGCCTGATACTGACCGTCGTCTACCTGTTGCTCGCGATGCTGATCGGTATGGCGGTGGCCGGTGGCGCCGCCGTCGGCCTGGAGCGCGTCGCGTATCGCCCGCTGCGTAAACGCGGTGCGAAACCCCTGATCTTCCTGATCACCGCGATCGGCATGTCGTTCGTGCTGCAGGAGTTCGTGCACTATGTGCTGCCCAAGATCTCGCCGCGGCTGGGCGGCACCAATGCCCAGCAGCCGATCATCCTGGTGCAGCCGACCGAACAGTTCTCGATCTTCGGAGCGCCGGTCACGAACATCACCCTGGTGATCATCCTGGCCGCGGTCGGCCTGGCCGTGGCGACCGAATTGCTCATCAACCGAACCAAATTCGGCCGCGGTATCCGCGCGGTGGCGCAGGACCCGGACACCGCGACGCTGATGGGCGTCTCGCGGGAGAAGGTCATCATGCTCACCTTCCTGGTGGGCGGTCTGCTGGCCGGCGCGGCGGCGCTGTTGTACACCTTGAAGATTCCCAACGGCGTCATCTATTCCGGCGGATTCATTCTCGGCATCAAGGCGTTCAGCGCCGCGGTGCTGGGCGGTATCGGCAATCTGCGCGGCGCGCTGCTCGGCGGGCTGATCCTGGGCCTGGTGGAGAACTACGGCCAGATCCTGCTCGGCACCCAATGGCGCGACGTGGTCGCATTCCTGGTCCTGGTGGTCGTGCTCATGTTCCGCCCCACCGGCATTCTGGGTGAGAGCCTCGGGAGGGCGCGCGCATGACCGAGACAGTGAAACGCGGTGTGGGCGACAAACTTCGGACCTGGTGGGGCGGTTTGTCGCGGCCCGCGCAATGGGGCGTCGGAATTCCGGCGCTCATTCTGCTGGCGCTGCTGCCGCTGTATCCGCCGCCTTTGATCGATACTCCCGGCACCAGCTTCGGCGGCGTCATGGCGCAGTTCGCCATGGTCGCGCTCATCGCCATCGGCCTGAATGTCGTTGTCGGCCAGGCGGGTCTGCTGGACCTGGGCTATGTCGGCTTCTACGCGGTCGGCGCGTACACCGTCGGCCTGCTCACCAGCCCGAACAGTCCGTGGAATCAACTCGACGAAGGCGGCTGGCTGAAGCCGGGCTGGGCCTGGTGGGCGTGCGTGCCCATCGCCATCGCCATCACGGCGATCTCGGGCCTGATCCTGGGTTCGCCGACGCTGCGCCTGCGCGGCGACTACCTGGCCATCGTGACGCTCGGCTTCGGTGAGATCGTGCGCCTGATGGCCGACAATCTCGGCGAGATCACCAATGGCAGTTTGGGTTTGGCCGGTATCGCCTATCCGAGGGTGGGCGTGTCCGACGACCATCCGACCGGCTACTTCTCCTCCGGCAACCTCGGCGACACCGATGTGACCAGCCCCGTGGACCGCGCCAATTCCGGCACCTGGTGGTTCTGGCTCGGCATGGTGCTGGTGATCCTGGTGCTGCTGGTGGTCGGCAATCTGGAGCGCAGCCGGGTGGGCCGCGCGTGGGTGGCGATCCGCGAGGACGAGGACGCCGCCGAGATCATGGGCGTGCCGACCTTCAAGTTCAAGCTGTGGGCGTTCCTGATCGGCGCGTCGATCGGCGGGCTGTCCGGTGCGCTGTACGCGGGCCAGGTGCAGTTCGTGGCGCCGCCCGGGTTCAACATCATCAACTCGATGCTGTTCCTGTGCGCGGTGGTGATCGGCGGCCAGGGCAACAAGCTGGGCGTGATCGTGGGCGCGTTCCTGATCGTGTACCTGCCGAACCGCTTCATGTCGGTGCAGATCGGCGGGCAGTCGCTCGGTGACTACAAGTACCTGTTCTTCGGTATCGCATTGGTGGTTGTGATGATCTTCCGGCCGCAGGGGCTCTTCCCCGCGCGTCAGAAACTACTCGCCTACGGACGGCAGGTGTACCGGGCGGTGCGCAAGCCCGCGCCGGTTCCGGCCGAGACCGCCGGAGCGGCGTCATGACCGGGCCCGGCGGCGCGCTCTTCGACAACGAGGACATGGCGGCGGGCTATCAGGCGCCGCCCGAGGAAGCCAGCGCGGGCATGCTCGACGTGACCGAGGTGCTGCCGATCTACTCCGACGAGAAGGTCGTCGCCGAGGTCGTCGCACCGCATCGCGAGATCGAAACCGCCGTCGGCGCACCGCTTCTGCGCACCGAGGGGCTGACGGTGAAGTTCGGCGGCCTGACCGCGCTGGACGATGTCAGCTTCGAGATCAAGCGCGGTGAGATCCTCGGGCTGATCGGGCCCAACGGCGCGGGCAAGACCACCTGCTTCAATGCCATCACCGGCGTGTACCGGCCGGCCGGCGGCACCGTGTTCTTCGACGGCAAGCCGCTGACCAAGTCCAAGCGCAACGAGATCACCCGGCTCGGCATCGCCCGCACCTTCCAGAACATCCGGCTCTTCAACGAGATGACGGCGCTGGAGAACGTGGTGGTCGGCGCGGATGCCCGGCATCGCACCTCGGTGCCCGGCGCGGTGTTCCGCACCGCCCGGCATCGGCGCGAGGAGCACGACGCCATCGAACGTGGCATGGCGCTGCTGGAATTCGTGGGCATCGCGCCGCACGCGGTGGAGAAGGCGCGCAATCTCTCCTACGGCGATCAGCGCCGCCTGGAGATCGCCCGCGCCCTGGCCACCGAACCCAAGCTGCTGTGTCTGGACGAGCCCGCGGCGGGCTTCAATCCGAGCGAGAAGTCGGCGCTCATGGAGCTCATCCACAAGATCCGCGACGACGGCTACACGGTGTTGCTGATCGAGCACGACATGCGATTGGTCATGGGCGTCACCGACCGGATCGTGGTGCTGGAATTCGGCCGGAAGATCGCGGACGGGTTGCCGGAGGATATCCGGGAGAATCCGGCGGTCATCAACGCCTATCTGGGCGTGCCGGACGACGGCGCGAAACCCGTTGCGCCCGAACCGGAGATCCGCAAGATCGCGCCCTCGCCCGCCGACACCACCACCACGACGGTCTTCGAACCGATCCGGGACCTCGAACCGCCCGCGCCGGAGCCCGCTCCCGCGCCGCTGCTCGAAGTCGAGGAGATGACCGTCAACTACGGCAGAATCGAAGCCCTGCACGGGATTTCGCTGTCGGTGGGTCAGGGCGAACTGGTGACCCTGCTGGGCGCGAACGGCGCCGGCAAGACCACCACGATGCGCGCCCTGTCCGGTCTGCTTCCGCTCACCCGGGGCCGAATCCTGTTCGAGGGCAAGGACATCACCCGCATGAAGGCGCACGAACGCGTCGTCGCGGGCCTCATCCAAGCCCCCGAGGGCCGCGGCGTCTTCCCCGGTATGACGGTGCAGGAGAACCTCGACATGGGTTGCCACGCCCGGCCTTTCGATTCCAAGGCGGAGTACGGCGAGACCCTCGACTGGGTGTTCGACCTGTTCCCCCGCCTGGCCGAACGCCGTAAGCAGGTCGGCGGCACCCTCTCCGGCGGTGAACAGCAGATGCTCGCCATCGGCCGCGCCCTGATGGCCCGCCCGAAGCTGCTGCTCCTCGACGAACCGTCGATGGGCTTGGCCCCCATGGTGATCCAGCAAATCTTCAAGATCATCGCGGATATCAACGATCAGGGCACCACGGTCCTGCTCGTCGAACAGAACGCCCAGCAGGCCCTCACCCGCAGCGACCGCGCCTACATCCTCGAAACCGGCGAAGTAACCAAAACCGGCGACGGCTCGGCCCTGCTCCACGATCCGGCGGTCAAATCCGCCTACCTCGGCGTGGGCTGACCCGCCGGGAACCTCGGGCCGGTCGCGCGTGCAGGGTGACCGGCCCGAGTCGTTTGCACCGAGACCTCAAGTGTGAAAACCACTTCGGGCCGGTCACTCATCCGAGTGACCGGCCCGAAGCTCTTGCAGGGGCGACAGGACTTGAACCTGCAACCTGCGGTTTTGGAGACCGCTGCTCTGCCAGTTGAGCTACGCCCCTTCGCGTGCGGTCACGCTACCAGGGATCGCGCCCGGAACGGAAATCGGTTTCGGCGCAGCGGGCGTCCCTACTGCTGGGCGAGCGTGTTGAGCCGTTCGACCAGGCCGACGATCTGCGTGAAGCCGTCCAGGCTCTTCAGCGAATCCGGGATGAGGTTCGCCAGCCGCCGCCAGCGCCGGGTGACGCGCGGGACATCGGGCTGATCGGCGGAGGCGGCTTCCAGGACATCGTCGACATCCTCGGGTTCGATGGTCGCGTCGCCGGCGGCGGCGACCTGGTCACGTAGCCGTGCGAGTTCGCCGCGCAGTGCTTCGAGGGTGGCCGCCAGTTGATCGGTGTCGGCCGCCGTGCCGAAGCTGATCGGCCCCCGGACGGTGCCGGTATTGCCGGAGCCGCCGATCGCGCCCGCGACGATCTGCCCGCCATGGATGGTGACGTCGGAGGAATGGTGCGTGTTCTCAGGCATCGTGTTGTCCTCTCACTTGCTGTCGCCGGAACCGGTGGGGCTGCCGGCGGTGGCCTTATCGGTACCCACCGATCCGGAATTACCTTCTCCGCCAATGGTTCCCGCGATGACATTGGAATTGCTGACGACGGTGGAATTGTTGATCTGGGTGACCATTTCCTCGAAACCGCGGGCGACGATGCCGCGCTGCTCCAGAAACTGCCTGACCGCGCCGAGTACCCGTCGCTCCAGGATCTTCTGATAGCGGTCGGAGTCCGATCCCATGAAGAAATTCCCGTAGCGGGTCGCCGCGGCCAGTTCCCGGATGCTCGCGGCCGCGCCGAAGGTCCACGCCGCCTGTTCGGGCGTGTACCAGGTGCCTCCTGGTACGGAGCCTTCGCGTAGCCCGCGCACCACATCCGCGGTTCGCGAGGGCAAGGTGGTCGGCAGCAGTGCCAGATCGGCCAGGGCCTTCCAGATGGCGCGCCACTCCAGCGCGGCCGGGGGCGCATCGACCATGCGGAAGCCGGGTGCGATGGGCGGCAGCACGAAGGCGTGCCACTCCAGCACCAGGGTGTTCTCCTCGCAGCCGACATGCAGGTAGCCCGCGACCGCGAGCTGGCGGTCCCATCCTTCGAGCCGGTAGCACACGTAATACCGCAGCCACTCGGGCGAGCAGTCGCCCAGCTCGGTCCACGCGGGTTCCGGCAACTGTGGCGCCTGCCCGTTCTGCAATTGCGCCATCACGATGTCCAAACCGGGTGCGTAGGGCAGCTGTGCCCCGGAAACCATTGCCCAGCGGCTGATTTCGAGATCCGTGAAGCGCCAGCCGGGCGTCAGGTTGCGGGCCTTGCGCAGCCGGGCCAGGTCGATCGCCACGAACTCCTGGAGGTCGACCGGCCGGAATTCCGGAACCGGCAGCTGCTCTTTCGGTTTGCCGTTCTCGGCGCAGAGTTCGAAGGTCGCCGACCACGACCGGACCCGAATGCCCGCGCCGACGAACGGATCCTCGCCGCGGTAGACGATCACCTCGTCGGACGTGCTGCCCATACGACGCAGATCGTTGTCGGCGATCAGACGCAAGCGATCCGCGTATCGCGCGCACGCCTTGACGACCTGGTCGCGCACCGGCGCGGACGGATTGTAATTCTGCAGGCTGTACCAGTTGAGCACGGTGGTCCACGGCAGGTACACCGCGGCGACCAAGAGCGCGTACAGGATCGGGGTCAGTATCGCGGCGCCGACGACCCACACCATGGGCGGCGTGACATCGCCCAGCATCGCGGCGACGAACAGGAGCGGTGCGAGCACGATCCACCAGAGAAACGAAGTCGCGGACCAGATCACCGCAGTGACCCACCAGCGTTGAATCGGCCCCGCCAGTTTGATGCCGAACCGCGACAGCGCTCGTGATGCCGACATTTTGGCGACCACGGCCGAACACACTCGCCAGCCGAACCCGGATGCCCACCAGAATCCGAGAATCGGCGGCGCCACCACCGTCATCAGGATCAGGCCGCTCACCAAGGCGGCATTGATGGCGCGGCGGCGCGCCCGGGCCGTGACCGCTTCCCGTAGCACCACCTCGGCCCGGACACCGGGCGACGGCGGCACCGCGCGGTACTGCTCGGAGAGGAATTCCGCGACCACCGCGTCGGCGAGAGTGTCGTCGAGATGGACCGCCGAGGCCAGTAAACGAGTCGGGTGATCGCCACGCTCGTATGCCGGATTTGTCAAGTACTTCCCCCTGTGCCGAACGAATTATGTTGGCGCGCACAGGTTAACAAGGTCGCGAATGCGGCGCGCGCTGTTCCCGGCGGTAACTTGGGCCTATGTCGCGCCCGCCGCCGTGCCACGCGGTCTTGCCCGCTGCGCACGGATGTCGGTGGGGCTCCCTAGACTCTCTGGCGTGACCCCTGCCTCTACCGATCAGCGTCCGAGTGCCGTGTCCGCAGCAAGCGCCTCCGCAGAGCAGCCGACGCTGCTGCTGTTGGATGGGCATTCGCTGGCTTATCGCGCGTTTTACGCGTTGCCGGCGGAGAATTTCAAGACGCAGAGTGGGCAGACCACCAATGCGGTGTACGGGTTCACCGCGATGCTGATCAATTTGCTGCGGGACGAGAAGCCGACTCATGTGGCGGCGGCTTTCGATGTGAGCCGGAAGACGTTCCGGACCGAGGCTTATCCGGAGTACAAGGCGAATCGGGCTACCACGCCGGATGAGTTCCGGGGGCAGGTGGAGGTCACGCAGGAGGTGCTGGGGGCGCTGGGGATTCCGGTGATGGCCATCGACGGGTATGAGGCGGATGACCTTATCGCCACGTTGACCACGCAGGCGGTGCCGCAGGGGTACAAGGTTTTGATCGTTACCGGGGATCGGGATTCGCTGCAGTTGGTGAATGACGATGTGACGGTGCTGTATCCGAAGAAGGGCGTTTCGGAGCTCACCCGGTTCACGCCGGCGGCGGTCGAGGAGAAGTACGGGCTGACGCCGGCGCAGTATCCGGATTTCGCGGCGCTGCGCGGGGACCCGAGTGACAATCTGCCGGGGATTCCGGGGGTGGGGGAGAAGACCGCTACCAAGTGGATTCGGGAGTACGGGGATCTCGAGACGCTGGTGGACAAGGTGGACACCGTGAAGGGCAAGGTGGGGGATGCCTTGCGGGCCAATCTGTCCAGTGTGGTGCTGAACCGGCAGCTGACCGAGATGGTGAAGACGGTGCCGCTGCCGTACGCGCCGGACCAGCTGGCCATGCAGCCGTGGGATCGGGACAAGATCCACCGGTTGTTCGACGACCTGGAATTCCGGGTGCTGCGGGACCGGCTGTTCGACACCCTCGCGCCGGTGGAGCCGGAGGCGGAGTCCGGGTTCGAGATCAGCGGTGCGGCGCTCACGCCCGGATCGGTGGCCGATTGGCTCACCGATCATGCCAAAGCCGGTGAGCGGCACGGGGTTTCGATCGTGGGCACCGGTACGCCCATTCACGGGGACGTGAAGGCGATCGCGCTCGCCGCCGCCGACGGTGAGGGCGCGTACATCGATGTGGTCGCGCTGACCCCGGAGGACGAGAAGGCGCTGGGCGCGTGGCTCGCCGATCCGGATGTTCCGAAGGCCGTGCACGAGGCCAAGGCCGCCATGCACGCGCTCGCCGGACGCGGGTGGAAGCTGGGCGGTCTCACCAGCGATACCGCGCTGGCGGCGTACCTGGTGCGCCCGGGACAGCGCACCTTCAACCTCGACGACCTGTCGCTGCGCTACCTGAGTCGCGAACTGCGCGTGGAGGATTCGGGCGAGGCCCAGCTGTCGCTGCTGGACGAGGAAGGCGCGGCGGACGAGGAGATCGCCAAGGGCGAGATGCTGCGCGCCCGCGCGGTCGCCGATCTCGCCGACGCCTTCGACGCCGAACTCGAGCGCATCGAATCCACCGCCCTGCTGCGGGATATGGAACTGCCGCTGCTCACCGTGCTCGCCGAGCTGGAACAGGCCGGCATCGCGGTCGATTCGGCGAAGCTGGAAGAACTGCAGCGCGAATTCGCCGACCGGGTCGCCGAAGCCGCCGAAGCCGCCTACGGCGTGATCGGCAAGCAGATCAACCTGGGTTCGCCCAAACAGCTGCAGGTGGTGCTGTTCGACGAACTCGACATGCCCAAGACCAAGCGCACCAAGACCGGCTACACCACCGACGCCGACGCCCTCGAAGGGCTGTACGAGAAGACCCAGCATCCCTTCCTGCAGCACCTGCTCGAACACCGCGACGCGACGCGGCTGAAGGTGACCGTGGACGGCCTGCTCAAGTCGGTCGCCGACGACGGCCGCATCCACACCACCTTCAATCAGACCGTCGCCGCCACCGGCCGGCTGTCCTCCACCGAGCCGAACCTGCAGAACATTCCGATCCGCACCGACACCGGCCGTCGTATTCGCGACACCTTCGTCGTCGGCCCCGGCTACGAATCGCTCATGACCGCGGACTACAGCCAGATCGAAATGCGGATCATGGCGCACCTGTCCAAGGACGAGGGGCTCATCGAAGCGTTCAACTCGGGTGAGGACCTGCACAATTTCGTGGCGTCCAAAGCGTTCGACATTCCGATCTCCGACGTCGATCCGGAACTGCGCCGCCGCATCAAGGCCATGTCCTACGGTCTGGCCTACGGCTTGTCCGCGTACGGCCTGTCGCAGCAGTTGAAGATCAGCGCCGACGAGGCCAAGGTCCAGATGGACGTCTACTTCAACCGCTTCGGCGCCATTCGCGACTATCTGCAGGACGCGGTCGAGCAGGCTCGCAAGGTCGGCTACACCGAAACCCTCTTCGGCCGTCGCCGGTATCTGCCGGATCTGGACTCCAGCAACCGGCAGCGCCGCGAGGCCGCCGAACGCATGGCGCTCAACGCCCCCATTCAGGGCACGGCCGCCGACATCATCAAGGTCGCCATGATCGACACCCAGCAGGCCATCCGCGCCGCCGGCCTGAAGTCCCGCATGCTGCTGCAGATCCACGACGAACTCGTCTTCGAGGTCGTCCCGGGTGAACGCGAGCAGCTGGAAGCGCTTGCCCGCGAGCACATGTCGAAGGCCATCGAGCTTTCGGTGCCGCTCGAGGTGTCGGTCGGCGTCGGCCGCAGCTGGGACGCCGCCGCGCACTGAGCGTTTCGCCCTCGGCGTGTCTCAATGCACTCCGGATCGTCCGGAAACGCCCGCTCTCCTTCGGGAGGCGGGCGTTTTCGTATTGTCCGAACAGTCGGAAAATAGCTCTGAGCGGCGGGTGTTCACGAAGCGTTCGGTATCGGGTCCGGCGGGGTTTGCCGACTGTGACACCCGGCACTCCTAATCTGGCACTGACATACCGGGTGACCTGCGACAAAGTTACTCGTGGGTCGATTGCGAATATGGTTGCCATCGACGAGGAGTGCCCTTATGCTCGGTGCCGTGCCGAATCCCGTCTACAGTCGCAAGCTTGCGCGAGGTGTCGCCGACCGCGACCGTGCAACGCTTCTTCCGCTCACCGCGATGGTGACTGTAGCGCGCGTACTCGTAGTTCTCCGCCGTAGCGGGGTCTGATTCGGACCGGCCCCTCGCTGCGGCCGCTTGAACACTTTTACCGCTGGTCCCCTCTGCCATTTCTCTGGAAGAAGTCGGGAAGACCTAGTTCAATGACCATCACACTTGATGCCCACACGTTCATCGCCGCTGCCCCCGCGAGCCTGAAGGCCGAGGCCAGCAGCCTGACCCCCGCCGAGTTCAACGACCGGTACTGCGAGCACAGCGGTCCGATCAAACTCAGCGACTGGACCTCCATCGGCCGGACGGCGACGCTCGAAATCGCCGACCACCTGCGCACTTTCGTGGCGACGGGTAGTCCGGTGGCGGCGCTCACCTCCGCCCTCTACGACGAGGGCTACCCGGTGGAAATTCTGCAATTCCATCAGCGGCGGACCGAATCCGGCATTGCGACTTTCGTGCAGTGCGAATTCAACGGCCGCCGCGGTTGGGGAGCGGCACTGGCGGATGACTCCGCCGAGTCCACGATCCGCGCGATGATCGCCGGGATCAACCACCTCGGTTCACGCTTCTGAAAAACGAAACCCGCCCCCGCTACTGACGTAGCGGGGGCGGGATCGCGTTATGGGTAGGACGCCATCACCGCTACGGATGTAGCGGGGTGGCATCACGTTGTGGGGAGGACGCCGCCCCCGGCTACCGAGGTAACGCGGGGGCGGAATCGTGAATACCGTTGTGGCGGTGGGTTTTACTGCGCCTGCTGCTCGGCGAGCTGCTTGCGCACCTCTTCCATGTCGAGCGCCTTGACCTGACCGATCAGGTCCTCGAGGGAATCGGCGGGCAGCGCACCCGGCTGCGCGAAAACGAGCACGCCTTCACGGAACGCCATGATGGTCGGGATGGAGCGGATGTTCGCCGCCGCCGCCAGCCCCTGCTCGGCCTCGGTATCGACCTTGCCGAACACCACATCGGGGTGCTTCTCGGACGAGGCCTCGAAAGTCGGGGCGAAGGCGCGGCACGGTCCGCACCAGGCAGCCCAGAAATCGACGAGCACGACGTCGCTCCCGGTGACGGTCTCGTCGAAGTTCTGCTCGGTCAGGGTCTTGGTGGCCATGGTGTCCTCTCGTGGTCGGTTACCCGGTCCAACACCGGGCCCCGCGGCTATGTTCCTGGCGTGACCGGCCACTCCCGGGCCCGTCACCGTCCCATCGCCGGTTACCCACAACGGTAGCCCGGGAATCGTGCCCGGCCGCCATGCGCACCCGGTCGCGCGCAGGTTGCGATATGTGCGCGGGCGTGTGCCTACCCGGCGGGGAAGCGGCAATTGCGCGAGGATAGCGGGATGAACGACAGCGAGACCTTGCGGCTGGGATTGATCGAAGGGGACGGCATCGGGCCGGAAGTCGTGCGCGCCACCCGCGCGGTGGTCGACGACGCCATCGAGGTCGTGGGACTGCCGCCGGTCGAATGGGTGCCGCTGCTCATCGGGCACGCCGCCATCGCCGAATACGGGAGTCCGGTGCCGGAGGAGACCCTCAAGGCCCTCGAAGGGTTCGACGCCTGGATCATGGGTCCGCACGACAGCGCCTCCTACGAGCCGGAGCACCGGATCGGCCTGCCGCCCGCGGGGGCGGTGCGCAAACGCTTCGGGCTGTACGCCAATATCCGCTGGGCCCGCACCCACGAGGGCGTGCGCGCGGTCGCCTCGGACATGGATCTGATCATCGTGCGCGAGAACAGCGAAGGCCTCTACGCCGACCGCAATATGTTCGCCGGTTCGGGCGAGTTCCGGCCCAGCCAGGACATGGCCCTGGCGGTGGGCGTGTTCACCCGCCCGGCCATCGAGAAGATCGCGCACCAGGCTTTCAAGATCGCCAGCCGGCGGCGCAAGAAGGTCACCGTGGTGCACAAGGCCAATGTGCTGCCCATGACCATGGGCCTGTTCCGGGACGTGTGTTTCGAGGTGGCGCTGGAGTATCCGGATGTCGAGGTGACCGACGAGCATGTCGATGCGATGGCCGCGCTGTTGGTCCGCACCCCCGCCGATTTCGACGTCATCGTGACCGAGAACCTCTTCGGCGACATCCTCTCGGATCTGGCCGGCGAACTGAGCGGTTCGCTCGGAATGGCCGCCTCGCTCAACAGCTCCGACACCCAGGCCATGGCGCAGGCCGTGCACGGCGCCGCACCCACCCTGGCCGGGCACAATCGGGCGAATCCGACGGCGCTCATCCTGTCCGCGGTCGGCATGCTGCGCTGGCTGGGAACCCGGGATTCGCACAGCGCGCTCTACCGGGCCGCGGAGCGAATTGAACACGCGGTAGCGGAGACGTTGCGGGCCGGGGTCGCCACATCCGATTTGGGTGGGTTAGCATCTACGACCGAATTCACCGAGCAGGTGCGCGCCCGGCTGCACCGCTGGTGAGCGCGCACTTCCGGGACCGGGCGTGTTCGGCCACGCGACAGCGTGTCGCCGATTAATGTTCGGTTACCGACCCGCACGGACGGTCCGACCCGCCTAAGTTTCAAATGGCGGGCGACGCCCGGATGTCGCGCAACCGAACTGTGGAGGACTGCTGTGTCTGTTCGTAACTCACTCCGCGGGCGTGCCCTGCGGGCCGCCTGTGTACTCGCCGGCGGCGCCCTCGCGCTCACCGCGTGTACCAGCAACTCCGAGACCACCCAGCCCGAGGCGGGCAAGGTCGACGTCGCGAAGGTCGACACCATCGCGACCAAGGTGCCGGACAACATCAAGTCGACCGGCAAGCTGACCGTCGGCGTGAACGTGCCCTACCAGCCGAACGAGTACCGGGACCCGAGCTCGGGCAAGATCGTCGGCTTCGACGTGGACCTGATGGACGCGGTCGCCAAGGTGCTCGGCCTATCGGCGGACTACAAGGAAGCCGACTTCGAGAAGATCATCCCGGCCATCGAGGCGGGTACGTACAACCTCGGCATGTCCTCGTTCACCGACAACAAGGAACGCGAGAAGACCGCCGACTTCGTCACCTACTTCAACGCGGGCAGCCAGTGGGCCCAGCAGAAGGGGAAGACGATCGATCCCGACAATGCCTGCGGCAAGCGAGTCGCGGTGCAGCGCACCACCGTTCAGGACACCGACGAGATCCCGGCCAAGTCCGCCAAGTGCGTGGCCGCCGGTAAGCCGGAGATCACCAAGGTGGCCTACGACGAGCAGGCCCAGGCCGCGCGCGCTCTGGTCGACGGCCAGGTGGACGCCTTCTCCGCCGACTCCCCGGTGACCGCGTACGCCGTCAAGCAGGCCAGCGACAAGATCGAGCTGGCGGGCAAGATCTTCGACTCGGCCCCCTACGGCTGGCCGGTCCAGAAGGGTTCCGCGCTGGGCCCGGTGCTGCAGGAGGCCGTGCAGTACCTGATCGACAACGGCCAGTACAAGAAGATCGCCGAAGCCTGGGGCGTCCAGGAGGGCGCGATCTCCAAGTCGGTCATCAACGGCGCCTCGTAATCGATCATGTCGCAGGACGAGACCAATCCCGCAGCCTCGGCTGCGACGGTCGCGGCGAGCACCGAGCCCGAGCCGATCAAAGCGATTCCGCTGCGACGGCCGGGCCGGTGGATCGCGGCCGCGGTAATCCTCATCGCGCTGGGCCTGTTCGTCTACGGCGCGGCCACCAACGAGGCCTACCACTGGAACACCTACTTCAAGTACCTGGGCGATGTGCGAATCGCCAAGGGCGCCCTGGTGACCCTGGAACTGACCGTGCTCGCCATGGCGATCGGCGTGGTGCTGGGCGTGGTGCTGGCGGTCATGCGGCTGTCGCCGAATCCGGTGCTGCGCTCGGTGTCCTGGGCGTACCTGTGGATCTTCCGCGGCACCCCGGTGTACGTGCAGCTGGTGTTCTGGGGCCTGTTCCCCTCGCTCTACAAGACCATCACCGTCGGCGTGCCGTTCGGCCCGTCGTTCGCGCATTTCGATGTGCAGCACTGGTCGGCGCCGTTCTTCTTCGCCATGATCGGCCTGGGGCTCAACGAGGCCGCCTATATGGCCGAGATCGTGCGCGCCGGCATCAATTCCGTCGGTGAGGGTCAGCGCGAGGCGTCGGTGGCGCTGGGCATGTCGTGGACGCAGACCATGAGCCGCACGGTGCTGCCGCAGGCCATGCGGGTGATCATTCCGCCCACCGGCAACGAACTGATCTCCATGCTCAAGACCACCACCCTGGTCACCGCCATCCCGCTCACCACCGACCTCTACGGCCGGGCGCGGGACATCTACAGCGTGAACTTCCAGCCGATTCCGCTGCTGCTGGTCGCCGCCACCTGGTACCTCGCGGTCACCAGCGTGCTCATGGTGGGTCAGTACTACCTGGAGCGGTACTACTCGCGGGGCCTGTCGCGGCAGCTGACCGACAAGCAGTTGCGGGCGCTGGCCCAGATGCAGCGATCGGCGGTGGAGGGCCAGTGAGTCTCGATATGTCCAAGGGCGCAACGGGTTCCGGCGAGCTCATGGTGGCCGCCGACCGGGTGTGCAAGAACTTCGGCGCGCTGCAGGTGCTCAAGGGCATCTCGCTGGAGGTCAAGCGCGGCGAGGTGCTGTGCCTGATCGGGCCCTCGGGTTCGGGCAAGTCCACCTTCCTGCGCTGCATCAACCATCTCGAGCAGGTCAATGCCGGACGGCTCTACGTGGACGGCGAACTCGTCGGCTACCAGGAGAAGAACGGCAAGCTCTACGAGCTGCACCCGCGCGAGGCGGCCCGGCAGCGCCGCGATATCGGCATGGTGTTCCAGCACTTCAATCTGTTCCCGCACCGTACGGCGCTGGAGAACATCATCGAGGCGCCGACCCAGGTCAAGAAGATCAAGAAGGCCGATGCGGTCAAGCGGGCCAAGGAACTGCTGGCGCGAGTGGGCTTGGCGGACAAGGCCGATGCCTATCCGGCGCAGCTGTCCGGCGGGCAGCAGCAGCGGGTGGCCATCGCACGCGCCCTGGCCATGGATCCCAAGCTCATGCTCTTCGACGAGCCCACCTCGGCGCTCGATCCGGAGCTGGTGGGTGAAGTGCTCGGCGTCATGCGGGAACTCGCCGCCGACGGCATGACCATGGTGGTGGTGACGCACGAAATGGGCTTCGCCCGTGAGGTCGCCGACCAGCTGGTGTTCATGGACGGCGGCGTGGTGGTGGAAGCGGGCGATCCGCGCGAGGTGCTGGCCAATCCGCAGCACGATCGCACCAAGGCGTTCCTGTCGCGGATTCTCTGACGGCACAACGACATTCCGCCCCGCTCTGGTAATTCGGAGCGGGGCGGGGTCCGTTCAGGGCGCGGTGAGGAATTCGAGCACGGTGGCGGTCTGGCCGAGGACGGCGTGACCGACGCCGGGCAGTACCCGCACCGTGTGATCGGGGACGAATTCGCTGATGCGCCGGGCGGTTTCGGCGGAATCGAGTATGACGTCCCGATCGCCGACGATGGCCAGCACCGGCATGGGCAGGTGCGCCAGCTGTTCGTCGGTGAACCGGGGGAGCCGTTCGGTGCGCGGGTTGAAGTGCTCGAAGATCAGGACCACCTCGTCGAGCACCGGTTCCAGCTCCGGGCCGGACAGGCCGGTGACTACGCTCGCGGATCGGCGCAGGTCGTGGCGGCCCAGCAGACGCGGGATGATCGATTTCAGGAGCCAGCCGTAGCGCTGCCTGCCGATGCCGCCGGGGCACAGCAGGGCCAGCTTCTCGACCTTGTCCGGACGCCGGACGGCGTAATCCATTGCGGTCCAGCCGCCCAGCGACATTCCGACGAACGCCGCCCGCGAAATGCCCAGTCCGGCAAGGACATCGTCGATCCACTCCGCGACGGCCTCGGTGCCGAGCACTGGACGCGACGGAGCGCTGCCGCCCGGTTCGCCGGGCAGATCCACCGCGTAGGTGCGGAAATGCTGTGACCAGGAGCCGATATCGCCGAGCCAGGTGCTCGAGTTCGCGCCGGAACCGTGCAGCAGCACCACTGGCGGCGCGTCGGCCGGGCCGGAGATCACGACGAAGATATCGCCCGCACGGGTCGGGATCTCGCGGTGCTCGGCGGGGACCGGCCACTGCGCGAGCCGGGCCTGATAGCGGCGCGCGACGGTCTCGGCGCCGGCCTCGGATTTGTAGATGGCGCTCATGAACCGAGCACTCCCTCCATGTATTCGAGCAGCCGGGCGGTTTCGCCCAGGCCGCCGACGATGATCACTTTCAGGCGGGCGCGTTCCGCGTCGTAGAAGGTCTGGAAGCGCAGCGGCTGATCGTTCGGGTGGCGATTGCCGGTGGCGCCGGTGAGCAGACTGCTGAGCCGGTCCACGGTGGCGCGGTCCACGGCATCGATCTCCACGATGCTGGAGACCTCGGCGTGCCCTTCCCGGGCGGCGGCCTCGCGCGCGGTGGCGGGGACCGGGCCGCCGGTGAAGGCTTCCAGGTCGGCCTGATTGATGCGGTACTGCTTGCCGATGCGGGTGGCGGGCAGCTTGCCGTCGCGCACATAACTGCGGACGGTGCGCACGTGCAGGCCGAGACGTTCGGCGACGTCTTCCACGGAGTACAGGCGATCGGTCACGTAAACTACCTTAAACATCCCTATCTGAAAGCGCAATAGGGAGTGATGGGGAAGTTTGCGTACTACTTCTCCCGAACCTTCCCCGGCGGCGCGCAAATCAACTACCTTTCGTAGTAGACATCTCTGTCGCCTGTCTGGGAGGTAGCGCCATGCGAGCGCTGGCAGTACCGGAACACCGAATCACCTTGCCCCAATGGAGTTTTCTGCAATGGGCGGTGCTCATCGTGGGTGTCGCGCACATCGTGTGGGCCATCGCCGGCTGGATCGCCGAACCCAGCTTCGCGATGGGCGAGCACGCGCCCGCCACCCAGATCCTGGGCATGGACTACAACGCCTGGCACGGGCTGGCCGGGCTGCTGCTGTTCGGGCCCGCGCTGCTGGCCGCGACCCGCAAGAGCTGGGCGGCCTGGTACTGCGTGCTCGCGGCCCTGGGCGGCGGGTTCGGCGTCGGCATCTGGGCGCTGTTCTCGCACAATGTGCTGGTGTTCAGCTTCCCGAACCACATCACCGACGGCATCATGCACCTGGTCACCGGGGCGGGCCTGCTGGCGCTGGTGGTGGTGCAGGTGGCGTGGGACGGCGGGCTGCGGCCGGTGTTCCTGCCCGGCGCGGCCACGGCGTGAGTGCCGGCGCGGCCAGTGCCCGAGCGCGTTCGCGGTTACTGTCCGATCGCCGTCGCGGCCGGATCCTTCCAGTTCGCCAGTGCGATACGGAGTTGTCCCAGTAGCACTTTCGCGGGCGGGCTCAGCGGCCGCTCGGTATTCCAGGCCAGCACCAGCCGCCCGCTCATCTGCGGATCGATCTCCAGTATGCGCACCCCGAGCGCGGCGGCGTCGGCGGCCGGAAGCGGCGGCACGATGGCGATGCCGAGCCGGTAACCGGCCAGTCGCATGAGCAGTGGGGGAGCGCCGGCCTCGAAGGCGAAGTTCGGGGTCAATCCGGCGGCGTGACAGGTGTTCTCGAAGCGGCCGCGGATGCCGGTGCCGGGCGGCAGGCAGATGAGCGGGTGCTCGCACAGTTCGGCGAGACCGATCCGATCGCCGAAACCCGGGGCGTGCACGGCGACGGCCGCGACCAATCGGGTGGTCAGTACCGTCTCGGTGCCGATGGCCGGATCCAGTTCGTCGCCGGACAGGCTCATCAGGGCGATATCGAGGGCGCCGCGGCGCAGCGCCGCGTACATGGCTTCGGAGGTGTCCTCGGTCAGCGAGATGCCGATCTGCGGATGATCTTGGTGAAAGGCGCTCAGCTCCTTGGCGATATCGAGTTCGCCGTCGGCCGCGCCCGCTATCAGTCCCACTCGGACGTGCCCGCGGAGCAGGCCGGTGAATTCGTCCGCGGTATGGGTGATCCGCTCCGCGGCGGCCAGTGCGGCCCGGGCCAGCGGCAGTACCGCCTCGCCGACCGGCGTCAGCGTCACCGACCGGGTCGAGCGGATCAGCAGGGGCTGGCCGAGTTCCTTCTCCAGCTGTTTGATCTGCGCGCTGAGTCCCGGCTGGGCGAGATGCAGGCGGGCGGCCGCGCGGGTGAAGTTGGCTTCGTCCACGACGGTGACGAAGTAACGCAGCTGCCGCAGTTCCATAACTGCTGATTCTAGCTATGAGAAAATCTATCTGTTGGAATTATCAATCGGTGGCGAGCAGAGTCGAAGGCATGACATCGAACGCCTCGAACACCGAACTGCCCGCCACCACCGGCCCGCTCTTCCAGCCCGGCGATACCGGGTACGACGCCGAAATCGCGGGCTTCCAAACGGCTTACACGCATCGCCCGGCCGTGGTCGTCGGCGCGGTGCACGCCGAGGATGTGCGCGCGGCCGTGGAATACGCGGCGCGGCACGGACTTCCGATCGCGGTGCAGGCCACCGGGCACGGCCTGTCGGTCGCCGTCGAGGGCGGCGTGCTCGTCAATACCGCTCGTATGAAGGACATCCGGATCGATCCGGCCACCCGCACCGCCCGCGTCACCGCCGGGGTGCAGGCCGGTGAACTGATCGAAGCCGCCGCCGCGCACGGGCTCGCGCCGCTCAACGGCTCCTCGCTGTCGGTCGGCGTGACCGGGTACGTCCTGGGCGGCGGCATCGGCATTCTGGCCCGCGAATTCGGTTATGCCGCCGATCATGTGCAGGCGGTGGAACTGGTCACCGCGGACGGCCGGCTGCGGCGGCTGGAACCCGGCGACGAACTGTTCGGCGCGGTGCTCGGCACCGGCGGCAATTTCGGCGTGGTGACCGCGCTGGAGCTCGAATTGCTGCCCATCGCAACGGTTTACGGTGGTCAGCTGCAGTTCGACACCCCGCTGGTGGCGCGGGCGCTGGAAGCCTGGCGGTTGTGGACCACCGAGCTGCCGGACGCCATGACCTCGGCGTTCACCGCGCTCACCTTCCCGGACATCCCGCAACTGCCGCCGCACCTGCGCGGACGGTACGTGGCGACGATCAATATCGCCTACACCGGATCCCCGGAAGACGGGGAACGGCTGGTCGAACCGCTGCGTGCGGTCGGTGCGCGGCTGGTGGACGACCTGCGGGTGATGCCGTACACCGACAGCCACGCCATCTACCGCGACCCCGATTCCCCGCACGCCTACATCGCCACCAACGCCCTGCTGTCCGACCTGCCCGCCGAGGCCACCGACGCCTTCCTGGAGCTGACCGGACCGGATGCCGCCGTGCCGGTGGTGGCCGGATTCCGGCATCTCGGCGGGGCGCTGCGGCGGCGCGGGCCCGGCGGGATCGCCGTCGGCCATCGCGAGGCGGAATACGTGGCGCGCGTCCTCGCCATGCCCCGGCCGGACAATGCGGAAGCCATCGACGAGCACTTCGGTCTGATCCGAAAGGCCTTGGAGCCCTGGACGATCGGTCACAACTTGAACTTCCTCTACGGCGGTGGCGACCGGGCCGATGAAGCGCAGACCCGGGCCGGATTCGACCCGGACACCTACGACCGCCTGGCCGCACTCAAGACCCAATACGACCCGCGCAACCTGTTCCGCGGCAACCGCAATATCCGCCCGAACTGAGCTGGCGGACCTGGATCGCCGCCGCCCTCTACTCGGGCGGCGGCGGAATCTCGAGGGGGTTCGGGGGCGAAGCCCCTGAGAGACACGAGAGTTGTCATCTGCTATCGTCGTGATATCACTTCGATACTAGGAGAGTGTCATGGAGTTGCGTCAGGCGTTCCGGTTGAACGGTTTCTTGATGCTGGGCGTGCTGGTGCTGATCGTCGCCGGGGCGTTCGGCATCCTGGCCGCGGTGTCCAGTGGAGGGGATAACCCGCCTGCCGCGGCCGGTGTCGTCCTCGCGATCGCGATCCTCATCGGCATCGTCATCCTGACCGGGTTCGTGGTCGTGAATCCCAACCAGGCCAAGGTGATTCAGTTCTTCGGCCGCTACATCGGCTCGGTCAGCGAATCCGGCTTCCACTGGGTCGCCCCGTTCAGCAGCCGCCGCAATATCTCGCTCCGCGTGCGGAACTTCGAAACCCAGAAACTGAAGGTCAACGACTCCGACGGCAACCCCGTCGAGATCGCCGCCGTCGTCGTCTACCAGGTCGTTGACAGCTACAAGGCCGCTTTCGCGGTCGACGACTACGAGGACTTCGTGCAGACCCAGTCCGAGACCGCCGTCCGGCACCTGGCCACCACCCACCCCTACCAGTCCGACGAGGCCGAGGGCACCAGCCTGCGCAACGGTTCCGAGGTCGCCGAGGAATTGACCGTCGAGCTGCGCGAACGCACCGGCCTGGCCGGCATCGAGATCCTGGAAGCCCGCATCACCCACCTCGCCTACGCCCCGGAGATCGCCCAGGCCATGCTGGTGCGCCAGCAGGCCGCGCAGGTGGTGGCGGCCCGCAGCCGCATCGTCGAAGGCGCGGTCGGTATGGTCGGCATGGCCCTGGATCGACTCGCCGAACAGGGCGTGGTCGAACTCGATGAGGAGCGTAAGGCGGCAATGGTTTCCAACCTGCTGGTCGTGCTGTGTGGTGACCGCGCCACTCAGCCCGTCGTCAACACCGGATCGCTCTACAACTGATGTCCGCCGCCAAACGCGAGCCGAAACGCGTACTGCTCCGGCTGGATCCAGCCGTGCACGACGCCATCGCCAAGTGGGCGGCCGACGACCTTCGCAGTATCAATGCTCAGATCGAGTACGCCCTGCGCTTGGCCTTGAAGCAAGTCGGCCGGGAACCGAAATAGCATCGAACCCCCTGCGCCCCCGCATCATTCGATACGGGGGCGCACTGCCGTCCGGTCCGGTCCCGACTGCCGGCAGCTCCCGTGAACCCGCCCGAATACGCTGTCCCCGTGCCACTATCGTTCGATACCGCCGGACTCCGCCAGGTCGATACCGATCGCTGGATCAGCCCCGACACCGGCGACATGTTCCACCTCCAGTACCACGACATGGTGCCCGACCTGCCCGCGCCACTGGAACAGCTCGACACCCTGCGCCGCCGACTGGCCGAGCTGCACGCCCAGAACGGTTGCCTCATCGAAGCCTTCGTCATCGGCGTCGACGCCCAGCCCGCCCTGCTCCGTCTGGAGAAACTCCCGCATCCGCAATTGCCGCGCGGCCAGATCTTCGCCGCCTCCATTGTCGTGCCCAAGGATCGCTGCAGTCTGTCGCTGGCGATCCTGTGCCCCGAAGCCGGGGTGACCGGTATGCGCGAGGCCATGCTGGGCGCCCAGCTCGGCTTCGACAATTTCTACCCGCCCCACCCGTACGCCCCGGAAGTGCAGAGCAAGCTGCCCTTCCACATCGCCGACGACATCCGGTACGACCAGCAGTTCCCGGAGCATCCGCTCACCCGCGCCCGGCAGCTGGTCGCGCGCCTGGTCCCCGGTATGCGCCTGGACCCGAATTTCGCCGGGCTGCCGTCTTTTCAGCCGCGATAGACGCCGATCAGGAGACGAGTTCGGCGCTGTCGATGAGGTAGGTGTCGCCGGTACGGACCAATTGGGCGCGGCGGTGCTCGGTGGCGGTGCGGTCGTCCTTGAAGCGGAAGGACAGGGTGTAGGTGACCGTCAATTGGGTGGAGTCGGCGGATATCGCCGAGATGGAGACGGAATCGACTGTGTCCCAGAACTTCCGGTAGGTGTCGTAGCCGCCGATGTAGGTCTGGTAGCGGGTGGTGAGACGGGACCAGGCGGTGGCCGTGTCGGTGGGCAGCAGGGTGTAGTGCGAGCGGACGAATTCGGCTGCGGCGGTGGCGGAGTCCTGCGCGCCGGTCGTGGTGGTCGTCCGGGGGCCGGGAAGCGAGGTGGTCGGGTCGGTGCTCAGCAAGGGAAGGGTATTCGTGGCGGGGGCGGGCAGGTAGGCGCCGCTCGTAGGGGAGGTCGCCTGCGGAGCGGCTGTATCCGAGGAGGTGTCGCTCGGCAGGCGGATCAGCACCACGGTCACCGCGCCGACCAGCGCTACGGCGATGCCGGCCGCCCAGGCCAGGGCGCTGAGGGAGCGTTGCGCCGGGTCCTGGCGGCGGGTCTCGCCGCGTGCGGACGGGCCCAATTCGGTGTCGGCGGTAGCGGCGGCGTGACGGTGCTGGGTCCGGGTGTCCGAGTCCTCGGAACCGGAATGCGGACCGGTGCGGGCGCGTGACGCCGGATCGGATGCCGGGTCGCCTGCGGTCGCGCGGGTGAGCGCGGCCGGATCCGAGCTCGCACTCCGGTCTGCGCCGGTGAACGGAATGACCTGTGTGGCAGCGGTTCTGGCGATCGTGGTGGCGTCGTCGCGGTCGTCCGCCAGCGCCGCGCGGGCGGCCGCGGCCAATGCGCCCGCCGTCGGAAACCGGTCCGCGGGCTGCTTGGCCATGCCTCGCGCGATGACCGCGTCGAAGGCGGCGGGTACGCCGACACTGCTCGCGGACGGCCGCGGCGGCGGCGTCGACAGATGCGCCGCGATCTGGCGTTCCACGCTCGTGCCCGGGAACGGTTTCGAACCGGTCATGCATTCGTAGAGCACGCAGGCCAGCGAATACACGTCCGCGCGTCCGTCGTAGTCGCCGTGGTCGAGCCGTTCCGGAGCCATGTAGGCGAAGGTGCCGATGGCCGCGCCCGCCGTGGTCAGGCCGGCGTCGCCTTCGCCGCGCGCGATGCCGAAATCGATGAGGTACGCGAAACCATCGGGGGCGGTGAGGATATTGGAGGGCTTCACATCCCGGTGCACGAGCCCGGCGCGATGTGCGGCGTCGAGCGCGGCCGCGACCTGCGCGATGCAGGACACGGCGGCGGCCGGAGTCAGCGCGCCGTCGGTGTTCAGCAGCGTCGCCAGATCGGTGCCCTCGACCAGGCGCATATCCAGATACAGGCGGCCGTCGATCTCGCCGTAATCGTGGATGGGCACGATGTGCGGTTCGCTCAGGCGCGCCGCGACCTGCGCTTCCCGGCGGAACCGGGCCCGGTACACCGGATCGTGCGCGTACTCCGGCGGCAGCACCTTGAGCGCGACCACGCGTTCGGTGCCGGTGTCGTAGGCGCGATAGACCTGACCCATCCCGCCCGCGCCCAGCAGCCCGCGCAGGCGATAGCGGCCGAACGGGGTTTCCTCCTCCACTCGGCTAGGCCTATCACGTTCCGCGCCGGGCCGACAGCCCTCAGTTCGGTTTCTCGGTGACGAAAATGGCTGTGCCTGGGAAGATCTCGCCGCGCAGCGGACTCCACTGACCCCATTCGCGATCCAGCCATTCCGGCCAGTCCGGTTCGATGATGTCCTTCAGGATCAGCCCGGCGGCCACGATCTCGCGCACCCGATCACCGATGGTGCGGTGATGCTCCACGTAGGTGGGCTCGCCGTCGGCATCCAGCTCCACATAGGGCGTGCGATCGAAATAGGGGATGGCGGCGCGCAAACCGTCCGGCCCGGGATCGTCGGGGAAGATCCAGCGCATCGGATGATTCACCGAGAACACCCAGCGCCCGCCCGGCTTCAGCACCCGCCGCACCTCGCGCATCACCTGTTCGGAATCGGCCACGAACGGCACCCCGCCGAACGCCGAGCACGCCAGATCGAAGGATTCGTCGGCGAACGGCAACTCTTCGGCACCCGCTTGCACCAAGGGCACGCGCGGTCCGCCGGCGTTCATCGCGGCCACGCCGCGATCCAGCATGGCGCGCGAAATATCCAGCCCGACCGGGTGCGCACCGTGCGCCGCCAGCCAGCGCGAGCACGGCGCCGAACCGCAGCCGATCTCCAGTACGCGCTTGTCCTCTATATCCCCGAGCAAATGCCAGTCACCTTCGTGCAACCCTTCCGGGCACCATACGAATTCGCCTGCGGGTGAATCGACTCCGAGGAAATCGGCGTGGGTTTCGTGATAGGCGTCGGCGTCCGCGTCCCACCAGCGGCGGCTGGCGCGGCGGCTGGCGGCGGAATCGACCTTGGCGCGGGTCACCCCCGTGGTGCCGAGCAGGGCGTTCGCTGCGGCGTGCCGGGCATCTTCGGTAGGCTCGGGGTGATCTTCGGGCATGGTCTCACCCTATCGACCCGCGTGGAAGTACCCGTGTTTGCTTGGTACAACACACCTCGCGTACGCTGTTTCCCGCGAGTGTCTTCTGTACCCGATTCGCAGGAGCCGAGTAGAGCAGACAATCGTGCTGTGAGTCCGCATGCTTTCCAGGGCAGCGTTGTGCTCCGTCGCAGCGATGTGCTGTTGCATGGCCAACGTTAGTTCCATCGCTGTGTGTTCGCAGCAATACCGAAAGTCCACATGTCCACTACCGACCACAATCCGTCCGGAGCCTCCCAACACATGCCCACCACTGTCACCTCGCCGCAGGTAGCCGTCAACGATATCGGCTCTGCCGAGGACTTCCTCGCCGCCATCGACAAGACCATCAAGTACTTCAACGACGGTGACATCGTCGAAGGAACCATCGTCAAGGTCGATCGGGACGAGGTCCTTCTCGACATCGGTTACAAGACCGAAGGCGTCATCCCGTCTCGCGAACTGTCCATCAAGCACGATGTCGACCCGGCCGAGGTCGTTTCCGTGGGCGATGAGGTCGAGGCCCTCGTTCTCACCAAGGAGGACAAGGAAGGCCGCCTGATCCTGTCGAAGAAGCGTGCTCAGTACGAGCGGGCTTGGGGCACGATCGAGGAGCTCAAGGAGCGTGACGAGGCCGTCAAGGGCACCGTCATCGAGGTCGTCAAGGGCGGCCTGATCCTGGACATCGGCCTGCGCGGCTTCCTCCCGGCTTCGCTGGTGGAGATGCGTCGCGTCCGCGACCTCCAGCCGTACGTCGGCAAGGAGATCGAGGCCAAGATCATCGAGCTCGACAAGAACCGCAACAACGTGGTGCTGTCGCGTCGCGCCTGGCTGGAGCAGACCCAGTCCGAGGTGCGCAGCGAGTTCCTGCACCAGCTGCAGAAGGGCCAGGTCCGCAAGGGCGTCGTGTCCTCCATCGTCAACTTCGGTGCCTTCGTGGACCTGGGTGGCGTCGACGGCCTGGTGCACGTCTCCGAGCTGTCCTGGAAGCACATCGATCACCCGTCCGAGGTCGTCGAGGTCGGCAACGAGGTCACCGTCGAGGTTCTCGACGTCGACCTGGACCGCGAGCGCGTCTCCCTGTCGCTCAAGGCGACCCAGGAAGACCCGTGGCGTCAGTTCGCCCGCACCCACGCCATCGGCCAGATCGTGCCGGGCAAGGTCACCAAGCTGGTTCCGTTCGGTGCGTTCGTGCGCGTCGAAGAGGGCATCGAGGGCCTGGTGCACATCTCCGAGCTGGCCGAGCGCCACGTCGAGGTCCCGGACCAGGTCGTTGCCGTCGGCGACGACGCGATGGTCAAGGTCATCGACATCGACCTGGAGCGTCGCCGGATCTCGCTGTCGCTGAAGCAGGCGAACGAGGACTACACCTCCGAGTTCGACCCGTCGAAGTACGGCATGGCCGACAGCTACGACGACCAGGGCAACTACATCTTCCCCGAGGGCTTCGACTCCGAGACCAACGAATGGCTCGAGGGCTTCGAGAAGCAGCGCGAAGAGTGGGAGACCCGGTACGCCGAGGCCGAGCGTCGCCACAAGATGCACACCGCTCAGATGGAGAAGATGGCCGCCGACGCGGCCGCGGAGGCCGCCAACGGCGGGCCGTCCAACTACTCCTCGGAGAGCGGCGCGCAGGCGGCCGGTTCCTCCTCGTCGGCCGAGCCGGCCGGTGGGTCGCTGGCGTCCGACGCCCAGCTCGCCGCCCTGCGCGAGAAGCTGTCGGGCAACGCCTGATTCGCGTCTCGTCGCGTGAGCGATAGTTAGACAGAAGGAAGCCCCCGGGTCCTGACGGACCCGGGGGCTTTCTCGTGGGGAGGGAAGGAAAGCGTCCGCGTCGCAACCGAGCCGGGGCATTCCGATGGCGGGCGAGGCCGATGCGGCCATGGCGTCCCGGCGGCGGGCGGGGGCAGGCGCAACGGCCGGGCCTTCCTCCAGCGCGGGGCGGCCCGATGCGGTTCGGCACGCGGCCGAATTCCGCCGGGTATCCTCGAATGGATATGTCCGAGTCTGTCGTGGAGTCGCCCGGATCCCTGTGGGAGCGACGCAAAGTCGAGGCCATGAGCCGTATTCAGCGGGTGGCGCTGGATCTGTTCGACGAGTACGGGTATCGCGATGTGACGGTGGAGCGAGTGGCCGCGGCGGCGGGGGTGTCGCCGAGTTCGATCTACCGGTATTTCGGGACCAAGGAGATGCTGGTCCTCTACGACCAGGCCGATCCGGAGCTACTCGAAGCGATGCGGCACGCGGGTGACGGCGCGGTACTGGATTTCGGTGCGATGCTGGCCATTGCGCGGCCCTTGGCGCCGGTGCTGATCGAGGCCATGATCACCGATGAGATGGAGAACCGGACGCGGTTGCGGATGCAATACGCGCTGACCATTCCCGAGGTCCGGGACCGGCAGACCCGGCAGATGCGGGAGCTGGAGGACCAGTTCCGGCTGGTGTTCGCCGAGCGCACCGGGTCCGACGCCAACGATCCGACCGTCCGGATGGCGGCCGCCATCGCCATCTGGGGCTGTATGTCCGCCCTGAACCATTGGGCGGGAACAGGTTTCGAGCGTCGCCTGAAGGACGTCTATCACGACGCGGTGGATTCCATCCTGTCCGCGCTGGAGGCCGTCGTCTCCTGACGCCGGCGCAGGCGTGGCAGCCACCAGTTCCACCGGCCGAACAGCTGCATGAACGCCGGTACCAGGATCAGCCGCACGATGACCGCGTCGATGGCCACCGCCACCGCCAGCGCGAAGCCGATCTGCTTCAGCTCCAGCACATCCGCGGTCACGAAACTCGCGAACACCGCCACCATGATGGCGGCCGCCGCGGTGATCGGGCGGGCGGTGCGTTGCAGACCTTCGGCCACGGCGGCGGTGTTGTCGGGGTTTCGATCCCAGGCTTCCTTCATGCGCCGCACCAGGAACACCTCGTAATCCATGGACAGCCCGAAGAGCACGGCGAACACCAGCATCGGCAGATACACCTGGAGGAACCCGGTGCTGTGGAAGCCGAGCAGCGATTCCCCGAAACCGCCCTGGAAGACCGCGACCGTAATGCCCAGTGCCGCACCGGTGGCCAGCAGATTGAGCGCGATCGCCTTGACCGCCAGCACGATACTGCGGAACGCGTACACCAGGAAGGCCAGCGACACCGCGAGCACCAGTGCGATCACCCAGGGGAAGCGGCCGGTGATCTGGCCGGACACATCGGCGAACGCCGCCGGGACGCCGCCCACCCGGATCTCGGCCGATACGATATCGCCTGCGCGGGAACGAATATCGGCGGTGAGGTCGGCGACCGCGGTCGAGTCGAAGGAATCCTTCGGCACCACCATGGCGAGCATGCGGCCGCCGGCCTGCTGCGGCACCACCGACGCGATGCGCGAATCGCGGTTCAAACCGGCGATGAGATTGTTGGCGTCCACGAAACCGTTGCCGGACAAGGCCGTATCTCCCGGCCCGGATACCGTGAGCTGAACGGGGGAGAGCAAACCGGGCCCGAAATTGTCCTGCACCAGGCGGGTCGCCCGGCCGGACGGCTGATCGCCGAGCGAACCCAATCCCATATCGATGCCGTATTTGATGCCGGTGAGCGGCAGGGCGGCCGCCGCCAGCAAGGCCACGCCGATCGTGCCGAACAGCACCGGACGGCCCATGACGGTGTGCGCCCAGCGGGTCCAGGCGCTCGAGGTGGTGGCCGCGCGGGTCTCGGCGGGACGCAATCTCACCGGCAGCGCACCACGATTCACGGCCGGGCCGAGCGTGGCCAGCACCGCGGGCAGCAGGGTGAACGCGGCGGTGAGAGTGCCGATCACCGCGGTGACCACGCCGACCGCGACGCCGTTGAGCATGGGCAGTCCGACCACGACCAGGGCGCACAGCGAGATCATCACGATCAGCCCGGACGCTAGGATGGTGCGGCCGGTGGTATCCAGGGCGGTCCCGACCGCGGCGTGAATAGCCTTGCGCGCCTTACGATCCCGCACCCCACGCCGGGTCAGCTCCTCGTTGAACCGGCTCACGATGAACATGGCGTAGTCGATGGCGGTACCGGTGCCGATCATCGTCGCCACCGACAGCACCAGCGAATCGAAGGTGAGATAGCTGGTGAGCCCGAACAACACGCCCACCGCCAGCGCGATGCCCGCCGCGGTGACCGTGATCGGAATGGTCGCCGCGACCACCGCTCCCAGCGCCAGCACCAGCACCAAGGCCGCCACCGGCAGGCCGAGGCTCTCGGCGCGCTGCATATCGGCGGTCTCCATGCGCATGAGCGCGCCCTCGACCGGCGCGTACCCGGCGACCATGACCTCGACCCCGGAGCTGGTGGCCGGGGTGAGCGCGGTCTGTAACCGCTCGGCCACCTCGACCCGCTCGGACATATTGCCGTTCAAGCCGACAATGCCGAACGCGGTGTGCCGGTCCGCCGAGATTTGCAGCGTGGCATTGCCTTCGAAGGGCCCGATCGCGCCCGCGATACCCGGGGTGGCCCGGGCCTTCCCGATCGCCTCGTCGATCGCGGCGCGGAATTCCGGACTGTCGGCGGTATAGCGCCCGGAATGGAAGACGATGAGATCCTGCTCGGTGCCGAAGGTCGAGAAGTGCTCGGCGGCAAAGCGTTCCACCTCGGCGGATTCCGATCCGGGCACGCTGTAGTCCGGTGCGCCGAGCCGGTCGTGCAGCGCCGGATACGCGGCCCCGCACACGAGCACCAGTAGTAGCCATACGCCCAGGACCACGCGCCGATGCCGGGCCATGAGCAGCCCCCAGCGCCCGAGGAAGCCGAGTTGTTCCGAGTGAACGAGCTCGTCGGGCGGTGCGGGCGCGGCGGATCGTGTCATGGTCCCCTCCGGATCCGGATACCTGAAAGTCACTCTCAGGTATTGCCCGTCAGCCTAGGAGCGCCGGCTCACACCTGCAAGTGACTGTCAGGAATTCGACATTTTCCGTGCACGACTCGCCATTCCGGGTTCGCCGCCGCGACATGACGCCGCGGTTGGATGCAACCGGCACGCTCAGCTGACATGATCTGGGCGCGTTGCGCATTGCAGACTCAGCGGAAGGTTTCTTCGGAACATGGGCGTCTTCGCCGGTTTGAACAGACGAGATTTTCTGGCGAAGGCCATGGCCGCGGGTGGCGTGGCCGCGCTGGGCGCCTACGCGAATCCGATCATCGAGCGCGCCTACGCCGCCGATCCGGCCGGTATGGGCGGGCTCGGCGATATCGAGCACTTCGTACTGCTCATGCAGGAGAACCGCAGTTTCGACCACTACTTCGGAACCCTCTCCGGGGTACGGGGTTTCGACGATCCCTCCGCGTCCTGGCAGCAATACGGCTGGACCCCGGGCGTCGGACCGGCCGCCGACGGCTTCGTTCTCCCATTCCGCCTGGACACCGAACGCGGCGCGACCCTCGACGGCGAATGCATCAACGACCCGGATCACTCCTGGGCCGCCATGCACGAAGCCTGGAACGGCGGCGGCAACGACCGCTGGATGCCGATGTCGATCAAGTCCGTCGGTCCCGGAAACGCCCCGGCCGCAATGGGTTACTACACCCGCGCCGACGTGCCGGTGCATCACGATCTGGCCGACGCGTTCACCGTCTGCGACAACTACCACTGCTCGGTGCTGGGCCCGACCGACCCGAACCGGCTGTACTGGATGTCGGGGACCATCGACCCGGACGGGATGAACGGCGGTCCGCTGCTGGAGACCCCGGCGCTGATCCCGCAGAACGCCTACAGCTGGCGGACCATGCCGGAGAACCTTTCCGAAGGCGGCGTGAGCTGGAAGATCTACAACAATCGCGATCTGGGACCGCTGTCCTCGGTCATCCTCGACGGCATGATGGGCTGCTTCAAACAGGCCGCCGACCCGAATTCCGAACTGGCGCGGCTGGGTAAGGCCCCGGTCTACCCGAACGACTTCGCCGCCGACGTCGCCGCGAACCGGCTGCCCGCCGTGTCGTGGGTGATCCCGCCGCTGTTCAACTGCGAGCATCCCGCGCTGCCGCCGGCCCTCGGCGCGGTCGGCATCATGCAGGTGCTCGACATCCTCACCTCGAACCCGGCGGTCTGGGAGAAGACCGCGCTGATCATCAGCTACGACGAGAACGGCGGCTTCTTCGATCACGTCACCCCGCCCACCCCGCCGCCCGGCACGCCCGGCGAGTACGTGACCGTGCCGCTGGACCGGGTGTCGAAGTCCATGGGCATCGCCGGGCCGATCGGCCTGGGCTACCGGGTGCCGTGCCTGGTCGTCTCGCCCTACAGCCGCGGCGGGCTGGTGGCATCGGAGACCTTCGACCACACCTCGCAATTGCGTTTGCTGGAACGGCGTTTCGGCGTCGAGGTGCCGAACCTGACCGCGTGGCGGCGCGGCGTCACCGGCGATATGACCTCGGCCTTCGATTTCGCGGCGCGCCCGGACAGCACGAAACCGGCCTTCGCACCGGCGGATCGGAAGGTGCAGGCCGCGCTCGCGCAATGCGGGCCGAACGTGGCCCTGGGTACGGCGACGGTCGGCACGCCGTATCCGGTTCCGCCGAACTCGATGCCGGTACAGGAGCCGGGGACGCGCCGCCGCCCGAGCGGTCTGGTCTGAGTTCGCCTCCGGGCACACGACAACGGCCCAGTCCGCAGGGGCTGGGCCGCGGGTGCGAGAAGATCAGCCGACTGTCGCCGGAACCCAGTGGGCCGCTGTCGCCGCGGATTCGGACCGTTTTCGCATGGCCGCGAAGCTGTGCCGAGCCGGATTGATCAGCATGGAAAGCCACGAACGGCGGTGCTCGGCGAGCATCGCCGCGACCGCGGGAATCTGGATGCAGTGCATCGTGCCCGGCAGTCCCAGACGGTGGCGACCCGTCTGGATGTTTCTGGTGCCCAATGATGTTCCTTCTCTTGCGTTTTACCGGCCTGGAATCGCCTCCGGCGAACCTTAGCCGAACAAAAGTGTGTGTCACCGTATTTTGCGCGACATTCGCCCCGGCGTGTCGGAATGTTGCCGACGTACGGTCGGGATTGGTTGAAAAAGTTGCGAATTGGTCTCGTCGATATCACGGAATGAGCAAGTACTGCATGTGCAGGTGAAATTGCCTCGGCGAGTGGGTAATCGGTTCGTTTGAGCGCCCTGAAGTGAAGCACTCGCAGGTAGATGCGAGACTGGGGCCATGTTGCGAATCGGCCTCACCGGAGGCATGGGTGCGGGCAAGTCCACCGTCGCGCGATTGCTCGTGCAGCGCGGTGCGGTATTGGTGGACAGTGATCTGATCGCTCGCGAGGTGGTTGCCCCGGGTACGCCCGGATTGGCCGCGCTGGCCGAGGCTTTCGGTCCGGATATTCTCGCCGCCGACGGCAGTCTCGATCGTCCCGCCCTGGCGGCCAAGGCTTTCGCCAGTGACGAGGCGCGAAAGACGCTGAACGGCATTACGCACCCGCTGGTCGGTCAGCGCACCAACGAGCTCATCGCCGCCGCCCCCGCCGACGGCATTGTGGTGCAGGATATTCCGCTGCTGGTCGAGAACGGCCTGGCCCCGTTCATGAACCTGGTGGTCATCGTGGACGCCGCCGAGGAGACCCGGGTCCGGCGCCTGGTCGAATTCCGCGGTATCGACGAGGCCGACGCCCGCGCCCGCATCGCCGCCCAGGCCACCGACGAGCAGCGCCGCGCCGTCGCCGATGTGCTGCTGGACAACAATGGCGACAACGGCGCGGTCGACGCCGAGGTGCACCGGCTCTGGGACGAGCGCCTGATCCCGTTCGAGCGCAATCTCCGCAACGGCAATCCGGCCCCGCTGCCGGAACTGCCGGTGGTGGAAGCGAATCCGGAATGGCCGGCGCAGGCCAAACGCCTGATCGCCCGGCTCGCCGTGGCCTGCGCGGCCGACGCCCAGCGCATCGAGCACGTCGGCCCGACCGCCGAACCGGGCAAGCCGGCCGCCGATATTCTCGAGCTCCGCGTCACTGTGGCGAGCACCGAGGTGGCCGACGGGCTCCGGGACCGCTTGGCGGCCATCGGTTTTCCGCCCATCGATACGGGGGAGTGGCTGCACGCGAGCGCCGACCCGGGCCGGCCGGCGATCGTCAGCCTGTCGGTGGACTGATCCCGCGTTACTTCCAGGTCAGCTTGATGCCGTGCGCTTCCAGCCACGGTTCGAGCAGGTGGCCGTGCGCGGCGATGCCGTCGATGACCGCGGTGGCGGTTTCGATCGCCTTCTGGGCTTGGGCGAGATCGAGGTAACCGGCCGAGTGGGCCGCGAGCAGCTCGTCCACGTCCAGCAGTTCGACCTCGCGATTGCTGCGCACCACCAGATCCAGATAGTGGTCGACCGACTTCCAGGTACCCGGCTCCACCTGGGCGAATTCGCCCAGGTCGATGTAGTAGTCCTGGTCGCGCAGGTCCGCGGGCGTGAAATGGAAGACCGTCACGCGAATGGAAAGGCTGGGCAGCAGCCAGGATTCGATGTAGTGGAACTCCGGATGATCGGAGGGACGCGCCATGTACAGCCCCCAGGGCTCGACGTGGTAGCGCTCCACCTGCCGCACGAATCCCTTGGGATCGATATTGGTGAGCTCGTCGACATGGAAGTACTCCACCTTGGGCCGGTGCAGGTCCACCGTGGGGGCGTGAGTCATGCCTCTCAGGATCGCGGTTCGAGCGGCGGTCGTCCAGGGGAGCGAGTGTTGCGTCGCCGACAGCTTGCTGGGCGGCCGGGCTCGGTTCGGGCGAATTTCGCCGAAACCCGATCTGAAGCGTGTGTATTTCGCTAATGTGCGGCTGACCCGCCGCACCTGGGCGGGGGAGCACAACAAAGGGAAGTACCTGCATGAACGCACAGAAGGCCCGGGTTCGTCGGGTCGGTATGGGGCTGTCCACCTTCGGCGCGCTGACCGCGACCATGGTGCTGGCCGCGCCCCAGGCCGGCGCGTGGGTGGGCAATCTCGAGGTATCGGGCAGTGACCACAAGGTCGGCTGCCAGTACACCCTGACCGCATCGGTCGAGGTGGACCGGTTGTCCACGGTGAAGTTCACCGACAATGGCAAGGACATCCCGGGCAGCCCGGTGTCGCCGTCGTTGCTGAGCAACAAGGTGACCCTGAAGTGGACGCCGGACACCGCCGGATCGCACAAGATCGAGGCGCGGCAGATCCTGATCAGCGACTCCATTACCGTCCAGGTGGGCGCGAGCAGCGGCACCGGCAGCTTCGGCTGCGGCGGCGGACTGGGCGGGCTGATCCCGAGCCTGTCCGGCTAGCCCGGCAAAGTCCTGACCAACGAGAACCGCCCGGGCCGAGCGCAAGACGGTCCGGGCGGTTTTTCGTATTATCCGCTCACAGCCAGGTCAGTGCGATGCCTTTGGTGGCGAACCAGCGATCCACATCGTGACCGCAGCCCGCGATGCCGTCCACCACGTGCGCGGCCCGCTCGATGGCCCGATGGGTGCGCGCGGTGTCGAAGTGACCCGCCGCGTGCGCGGCCAGCAGTTCGTCGATGCCCACCAGTTCGGGGACTCGGCCGGGCCGGGCGACCACGTGCAGGTAGTGCCCCTCGGCCCGCCACTTCTTCGGCTCGACCGGCCCGTAGTTGCCGATATCGAGGTAGTAGGTCTGCCCGCGGTCGTGGCCGGGTCGCAGGTGGTAGACGGTGGCGCGCAGCGACAGCTCCGGTAGCAGCCACGATTCGATGTAGTGGAAGCGCGGGTTGTCCACCAGGCGCTCGACGTACAGGCCCCACGGTTCGGCGTGCAGCCGCTCGACCGGGTGTAGATAGCCGTGGTGATCGGTCCAGGACAGCTCGGCCAGATTGAAGAATTCGAGTCTGGGGCGGTGCGGGGAAGCCGAGTGGTTGGTGCCGCTCATCCGATGGGGGTCCACTCCATTCGTGGAATTGCGCTGTGGCATACGAAGACCGGTCATCGTCACGCCCTTCTCGACTCGTCCGACCAGCCAGATCAGGTTACACCTGCGGGCTGGGAACGGAACCCCTCTGAGCGAAAAGGAATTTCACTGTCATCGGCTCGAAATTTTCGTGAAGTGTGTTGCAAGACGGGATAATTCGGACATTTGTGAACTGATCGGTTTGTTCGATCGGGTGGCGCGCCCGCCGCCGTCCGCCCGGCGCTCCGGAGCGCCCGGTGTGACCGGATGCATACCCTGCCGGCTCGGCCGGGCGGAATCTGTCGGTGGGTCGTCCTAGGCTGGTGAACATGGCTTTCGCAACCGAGGTTCCCGACGACCTGCCGCTGGCGCATTCCGAGCACCGGCCGATCGGCGAGATCGAGCGGCTCGGGGGACAGTTCCAGGTGGTCAGCGACCATGTGCCGGCCGGTGACCAGCCCGCCGCCATCGCCGAACTCGAGCGCCGCATCAAGGCCGGCGAGCGGGATGTGGTGCTGCTCGGCGCGACCGGTACCGGTAAGTCGGCCACCACCGCCTGGCTCATCGAGAAGTTGCAGCGCCCGACCCTGGTCATGGCGCCCAACAAGACACTGGCGGCCCAGCTGGCCAACGAGCTGCGCGAGATGCTGCCGAACAACGCGGTCGAGTACTTCGTCTCGTACTACGACTACTACCAGCCCGAGGCGTACATCGCGCAGACCGACACCTATATCGAGAAGGACAGCTCGGTCAACGACGATGTGGAGCGGCTGCGCCACTCGGCCACCTCGAGCCTGCTCTCGCGCCGCGATGTCGTGGTGGTGGCCTCGGTCTCCTGCATCTACGGCCTCGGCACGCCGCAGTCCTACCTGGACCGTTCGGTCACCCTGGAGGTCGGCGGCGAGATCGACCGGGACCGGCTGCTGCGTTTGCTGGTCGATGTGCAATACACCCGCAACGACATGTCCTTCACCCGCGGTTCCTTCCGGGTGCGCGGCGACACCGTCGAGATCATCCCCTCCTACGAGGAATTGGCGATCCGCATCGAATTCTTCGGTGACGAGGTCGAGGCGCTGTATTACCTGCATCCGCTCACCGGCGATGTGGTGCGCAAGGTGGATATGGTCCGCATTTTCCCGGCCACGCATTATGTCGCCGGTCCCGAACGCATGGAACGCGCGGTGCGCGATATCGAAGCGGAACTCGAGACCCGGCTCGCGGAATTGGAGAAGCAGGGCAAACTACTGGAGGCGCAACGACTTCGGATGCGCACCCAATACGACCTGGAAATGATCAAACAGGTCGGCTTCTGCTCGGGTATCGAGAATTACTCGCGGCATATCGACGGGCGTGGTCCCGGCACCGCGCCGGCCACCCTGCTGGACTATTTCCCCGAGGACTTCCTGCTCGTCATCGACGAATCGCATCAGACGGTGCCGCAGATCGGCGCCATGTACGAAGGCGATATGTCGCGCAAACGGAACCTGGTCGAATTCGGCTTCCGCTTGCCGTCGGCCGTCGACAACCGGCCGCTCACCTGGGAGGAGTTCGCCGACCGGATCGGGCAGACGGTGTACCTGTCGGCCACGCCCGGCCCGTACGAATTGGGCCAGGCGGGCGGCGAATTCGTCGAACAGGTGATCCGCCCGACCGGTCTGGTGGATCCGCACGTGGTGGTGAAGCCGACCAAGGGACAGATCGACGATCTGGTGCACGAGATCCGGCTGCGCACCGAACGGGACGAGCGGGTGCTGGTCACCACGCTCACCAAGAAGATGTCCGAGGATCTCACCGACTATCTGCTCGGGCTGGGCGTGCGGGTGCGATACCTGCATTCGGAGATCGACACCCTGCGCCGAGTGGAATTGCTGCGGCAGCTGCGGCTCGGCGAATACGACGTGCTGGTCGGCATCAACCTGCTCCGGGAGGGTCTCGACCTGCCCGAGGTCTCGCTGGTCGCGATCCTGGACGCCGACAAGGAAGGGTTCCTGCGGTCGGGCACCAGCTTGATCCAGACCATCGGCCGCGCGGCGCGCAATGTGTCCGGTGAGGTCCACATGTACGCGGACAAGATCACCGACTCCATGCGGCACGCCATCGACGAGACCGATCGCCGCCGGGCCCGGCAGATCGCCTACAACGAAGAGCACGGGATCGACCCGAAACCCTTGCGCAAGAAGATCGCCGACATTCTCGACCAGGTGTATCGCGAGGCCGAGGACTCCGAGGTCGAGATCGGCGGTTCCGGCCGCAATGCCAGCCGCGGCCGCCGCGCCCAAGGCGAACCGGGCCGTGCCGTCAGCGCCGGGGTGTACGAGGGCCGCGATATCAAGTCCATGCCGCGCGCCGAACTCGCCGACCTGGTCAAGGACATGACCGAGCAGATGATGAACGCCGCCCGCGAACTCCAGTTCGAGCTCGCGGGCCGACTCCGCGACGAGATCCAGGACCTGAAGAAGGAACTACGCGGCATGGATGCGGCGGGCATTCAGTAGCCGCCTCCCCGAGCCTCCAGCGGGCGGCAGAGTGCCGTTGGCACTTGGCAACCCGTGCCGGCGGCCCGCCACCCGGCCGATTCTGGGCGTACCCGGCGAGTTACCCTCGCCTGCGCCAAATCAGTTGTTGCGTGAGTTGGCCATCCAATCGTTCACTCGGCGCTCGGCCTCTTCGCGTGACACGTCCTCGACGCGGGTCATGACCACCCAGCGGTGACCGAACGGATCCATGACGCGCCCGTAGCGGTCGCCGGTGACGAAGGTCTGCGGCTCGTCCACATAGCGCGCTCCGTTTTCGCGGGCGAGTTTCGCGACCGCGTCGACGTCGGGGCAATAGTGGACGATGCTGGTGTGCACCCAGCCCTCTTCGGGGGCGCGCACGCCCTCGTCGGGCATGGGCATGCCGATCTGAATGGTGGAATCGCCGATCAGCAATTCGGCGTGCGCGGGCTGACCATCGGGAAGGTCATTGCGGCTCACCACCTGCGCGCCGAAGACGGTGGAGTAGAAGTCGATGGCCCGGTTGCCGTCGGGAACGGCCAGGAAGCAGGTGATGGAGTGGTAGTTCTCGGGAATCGGATGCACTGTCTCGCTCATGCCCCCAACTCTCGTCCGGGCCGCCCGCTCGTTCTTGTAAGAAAGCGACACCCCCATGACTGACAGCATTCCCGGCCGGTTCCGGCCGCGCCCGGTCCCGCCGCCGGAAACCGCGAAAGGCATTCTGCGGCCGTGGGAACAGCTCCGCACCGGCAACCACCGCCGGCTCCCGGCGGAGGAGCGGGTGTGCCGCTATGTCGAGTGGTACTGGGCCGTCAACTGGGACCTGCGCGGTATGCCGCCCTACTACGCCGAGGTGCTGCCGTTCCCGGCCGTGAATCTGACCTTCGAACGCGAACACGACCACACCGGCGGCTTCGTCACCGGCGTCTGGAGTACCAAGTACACCCGCGAATTGTCCGAGGAGGGTGAGACATTCGGCGTGAAGTTCCGGGCCGGCGGGTTCGGCGCCTTCACGGGTCTGGACGTCGGCGCGCTCCGCGACACCTCGGTGCCGCTCCTGGAGGTGCTGCCCGCGGCCGCCGGTCTGTCCGAAAGAGTCCTGGCCGAGCCCGAACTCGAGGGCCGGCGCGCCGTGGTCGAGGACTTCCTGGTCGGCGAGTTCGAGCGGCGCGGCGTCGCCGACGACGAGTCCTATCGCCTGGTGCTGCGGATCATCGAAACGATGGAGCAGGACCGCGACCTGACCCGGGTGGATCAGCTCACCACCCTGTTCGACATCCCCATCCGCACCCTGCAACGCCTGTTCCGCCGCTATGTCGGCACCAGCCCGAAAGCGGTGCTGCGCCGCTACCGGCTGCAGGACGGCGCGCACCTGCTGGCGGAGGGCCGCACCACCGATCTGGCCGCGCTGGCGCTCGACCTCGGCTACTTCGACCAGGCGCATTTCACCAACGAGTTCACCAAGGAGATCGGTATGGCTCCGCTGGATTACGCCCGCACCTCGCTACCCTCCTGACAAGATCGAGTATGGGAATAGCCCACCTTCCTGATGAGTTGGTTGCCGTATCACCCAATGGCGGTTTCATCAAAGGAGTGGGCCATGGACGTGCTGGTTTTGATCGGACGAGTGCTGTTCGTCCTGCTGTTCCTCAGCTCCGGCTTCGGCCATATCGCACAGGCCGACGCGATGGCGCAGTACGCGAAGTTCAAGGGCGTGCCCATGCCCAAGCCGGCGGTGCTGGCCTCGGGGGTGCTGCTGATCGCCGGCGGACTGAGCGTTCTGCTCGGCGTCTGGGCCGACCTCGGCGCGCTGCTGCTGTTCGTCTTCCTGCTCCCGACGGCGTTCCTCATGCACGCCTTCTGGAAGGAAACCGATCCGCAGGCCAAGCAGACCGAAATGATCCAGTTCAACAAGGATCTGGCGCTGGCGGGCGCGGCGCTCATGCTGTTCGCCTTCTTCGCCTACGTCGGCACGGATCTCGGATTGACCATCACCGGACCGCTTTTCAGCCTCTGAACCGGCCCCGGATCGGCCGCATCGATGACGGCGTTAGTATTGCCCGTCATCGATCGGCCGAAGGGATAGGGAACGCATGCAGATCCTCAGCGTGATTCTCGGCTGGTTCTGGGCCGACTATCGCTAACGTGTGACGAACCTCCCAGCGCCGCAATAAGGTTCGCGATTTCTGTGCCTTCTCACAATCGTTCGCCTTTTTGCTGGTAGTCAGGGTTGTTCACGGGCCGCTCCGGGAATGTGTCCCGGAGCGGCCGCGCCACGCAAGTGTGATGTGTTGCGATATCGAAAATTTCCGTCGGTTATGCCGCTATTGTCAGGCGAAGTTGCCGCGGTGGTAACCGCACCACGCGGGGGAAACCGTGGCCCCGACCCTTGTACTTGGAGGAGAGAATGACCGCCTACCGGACGATCGTCGTCGGTACCGATGGCTCGGACTCGTCGTACGTCGCCGTCGAGCGGGCCGCGGCTCTGGCCGGCGACGAGGGTGCGACGCTGTACATCGCTTGCGCGTACTACCCGACCGACGACCGCGATGTGGCCGCCGCCGCCGACGTGCTCAAGGACGAGGCCTACCAGGTGCGCGGTTCCGCGCCCACCAGCGAGATCCTGCGCGTGGCCCGGGACAAGGCGACCGCCGCCGGCGCCACCAATATCGTCGAGAAGGCCGTCGTCGGTGAGCCTGTCGAGTCGCTGCTGGGCCTGCTCAAGGAAGTGGAGGCCGATCTGCTCGTGGTCGGCAACCGCGGCCTCAACACCCTCGCCGGCCGCCTGCTGGGTTCCGTCCCGGCCGATGTGGCCCGCAAGTCCCGCGCGGACGTGCTGATCGTGCACACCGTGCGCTGAGCGGGAGGAATTTCGGGGGCAGGCCCCCGAACCCCCTGAAAGCCGAAGAACGAAGCGGCCGTACCCGGTTGGGTACGGCCGCTTCGTCGTTCGAGTGCCGGTCTTCACCCGGCCCGGGGCTCGGGGGCGCGCCCCGAACCCGCTCACCGCAGCCGGTGCAGGACCTCCGGGAGGTCGGCGGTGTGCACGACGGCCAGCCGCTGGGTGGCGCGGGTGAGGGCGACGTAGAGGTCGTTCATACCGCGCGGGGATTCACCCAGGATGCGGTGGGGTTCGGCGAGGATGACGGCGTCGAACTCCAGGCCCTTCACATCGTGGACGGTGAGCACGCGCACCGAATCCCCGTTCAGGTGGCCCAGTTCCGGCATCAGGTCGTGCGGGACGATGACGGTGGTGGTGCCCGGATGGTCGGCCTCGGCGGCCACCAGCCGCTTGATCTCGGTGGACAGTTCGTCCGCGTTCACCCGGTGCGCGGCGGGCTGGAAGCCCGAATCGCGGATGGAGCGCGGAATCGACACGCCCGGGTCGATCTCGGCCAGCACATCGGCGGCGATCGCCATGATCTCCGACGGCGTGCGGTAGTTGACCGTGAGCTCGGTGAGCTTCCACCGCTTGGCCACATACGGTTCCAGGACCTGCTGCCAGGACGACGCCCCGGCCGGATCGCCGGTCTGCGCCACATCCCCGACCGCGGTGATCCAGCGATTGGGGATGCGCCGCATCACCATTCGCCACGCCATTTCCGAAAGCTCCTGCGCCTCATCGACGATGACGTGCCCGTAGGTCCAGGTGCGGTCCCCGGCGGCGCGCTCGGCGGTGGTCTGGCTGGTGCGCACCTGCTGGCGTTCGGCGAGCTGGGAGGCGTCGATCAGGTCGTAGGCCATCAGCAGTTCGGGGTCGAGTTCGTCCTCGAGATCCTGTGGCGCGGAACCGGTCAGGATGTCGAGGGCGTCCTGCGCCTCGGCCAGCTGGGCGCGCCAGCGGCGGCGGGCGCGTTCGCGTTCCTCGGTGTCGTCCACGCCGAGCAGTTCGGCCAGCTCGTCCAGCAGCGGCGCGTCGGCATCACTGAATTCCCCGTGGTCGGGGCGATATAGCTCCTCCCGATCCGCGGCGCTCAGTTGTCCGGCGGCACTGGCGAGCCGCTTCGGGTCGGCCCACAGCCCGGCCAGCACGTCCTGCGGGCTCAGGATCGGCCACAGTCCGGCGATGGCGCGCTGGATATCGGCGTCGGCCCGCATCTCGTCCCGGATCTCGGTGAGATCGGTCTGGCTCAACAGGTTCCGCCCGCCCAGCGGATTGGCCCCGATGGCCTGCGCCAGCTGATCGGTGAGCGCGTCCACCACGCCCGCCGCGAACACCGGCCGCGCCAGATTGTGCGGCCGCCGCGAGGACCGGGCCCGCCCGCGCGCCTTGGTGACGATCTTGCGGTCCAGGGTGAGGTCGTGTCCGTCGAAGTGCAGCCGGATCGGCTCGGACGGCACCTCCTGCCAGTCCCGCACGCCCTTCTTCAGCACCTCGAGCATGTCCAGGGAACCCTTGAGCTCGCCCGCGCGCAGCGAATCCTCCAGCGTCGCTTGCACTCCCGGATACAGATTGCCGATGGTCGACAACAGCACCCCGGTCTCGCCCAGCGACGGCAGCACCTGCCCGATGTAGTCGAGGAAGGTCGAATTGGGTCCGATGATGAGCACGCCGGCTTTGTCCAGCTGCTGCCGGTAGGTGTACAGCAGGTAGGCCGCGCGATGCAGCGCCACCGCGGTCTTCCCGGTGCCCGGGCCGCCCTGCACCACCAGCACGCTCTTGTGCTCGGAGCGAATGATGGCGTCCTGCTCGGACTGGATGGTCTCGACGATGTCGTTCATATGCCCGGTGCGGGCGGCATTGAGCGCGGACAGCAGCGCGCTCTCGCTGCCGACGCCGCTGTCGTCGTTCACCACGCCGTCGCGGCGGGCGGCATCCAGGTCGAGGTATTCGTCGTTGACCGCGGTCACCTTGCGATTGCGCGAACGAATATGGCGGCGGCGGGTCACCCCGTCCGGCGCGGCGGTGGTGGCGAGATAGAACGGGCGGGCCAGCGGCGCACGCCAATCGAGCAGCAACGTCTCGTAATCGGCGGACTCGTCGAGAATGCCGATACGCCCGATATAGCGGTAATCGCCGCTGCCATTGCTGCCGTTGGCTTCGGCGGGCGACCCGTCGCCGCTGACGCCATCGGCCAGGTCGATGCGCCCGAAGCACAGACCGTGTTCGGCCGCATCGTATTTCGACAGATCCTCCGAGTAGAGCTGCGTGTACGACTCACGCTCACTACGCGCCTGCGGCGTGCCACCCGTCTCCAGCAACACGGTCTTCAACCGCCGCTGCGCGTACGCGCGCATACCGTCCAACTGCTGATAAAGCTTCGTCAGATACTGCTGTTCACGCTCCAGATCCGGGGATTCCGCCGGAGCGGGATCGGACGCGGACACAGGGCGCTCCTCAGTCAGGTCGGGCAAAACGGAACTCCTTGATCACCACGTCTGTCGCGTGCGCACGACTCGCGAACCATCGAAGAACAGAGTTGTCGATTCTAGTTCGCGAATCGCGCCGCTGCCGTATCCGCAGGTAAACGTGATGGTGGCAACTCCACGACCGCCACTCGCATACCCGCTGACCAGCCGTGCAACCGTCCGGTTTCAGGAAGCGTGGGTGCTGTCGGTGCGTCGGATGAGCTTCCCGCTGTCACGGTGATTGGGCGGTTTGGCGCGGTACATGGCGATATCCGCGTCGTGCAGCACCGCCTCCGGCGTGCGCGTCTCACCCGACCCCAGGCGCGTGATGCCGATCGAGGCGTTCACCTGGATCCGATGCCCGCGCGCGATGATCGGCTCGGCCATGGCCTGCTGCAAGCGCCCGGTCAGCAGGGCCAGATCCTCGTCACTGGTCCGCCCCGACAGCAGCACCAGGAATTCGTCGCCGCCGATCCGCCCCACCACATCGTCGGACCGCAGCCCGCGCTGCAACCGCTGCGCCACGATCTGCAACACCGTGTCGCCGATGGCATGCCCGAGCGTGTCGTTGATGGCCTTGAACCCGTCCAGGTCGATGAACATGACCGTCGACACCGGCAATGCCTCGGTGGTGCCCAGCGCGGCGGCCAGCCGTGACAGCACCAGCGACCGATTGGCCAGCCCGGTCAGCGGATCGTGCGTGGCCTGGTACTCCAATTGCCTTCGGCTGGCCCGGAATTCGGTGATGTCGTTGAACGAGGACACGGTGGGGGAGTTGGGGTCGGCCGGATTCAGCACCCGGCAACTGGTGGACAGCCAGCGGCGTTGCCCGTCGGGCCGGTCCACGCCGAAGACGAAGCGGGTCACGGCTTCTCCGGTCGCCATGGTGCGCACGATCGGGTACTGGTCGGCCGGCAGCGGCTGAGCATTGGCATCCAGCAGCGACAGCGGCAGTTCGGTGTACGGCACGCCGATCAGATCGGGCCCGTTCCAGCCGAAGATGCGCAGCGCCGCCGGATTGATGGATTCGATCTTCCCGCTCCGGCTGATCACCACCACGCCCTCCTCCAGCTGCGAGACCACGGTGGTGAAGAACTGCTCGGCGCGCCGCTGGGCCGCCTCGGCCCGGCGCTGCGCGGTCAGATCGTGCAGCACCACCTGATAGGCCAGCCGGTCGTGCCAGGCGGTGAGCACGGAAACGGTCTCCACGTCCACGGTGCCGCCGTCGCAGCGCAACAGCGTCATCTCGGCGGGTTCGGAGGCGGTTCCGGTGATGGTGAGCCGGCGAATGCGATCCAGCATCCCCGGCAGCGAGGCCGGGTCCACGAAAATGGTGACCGGCTGCCCGATGATCTCCTCGGCCGATCCGGCGGCCAGCATCCGCACGGTCGCCGGGTTGGCGTAGACCACTCTGCCGCGCTCGTGGACGACTACGCCATCGGGGCTGTAGTCGACCAGGGACCGGTAACGCTGGGCCAGTTGCTCGGCATCGGTCGGGGCGTTTGCCCGATCGTTACCCACCACCACTTGCACCCCCTGATCGTCATTGCGACATGTCGTTGGAGCACGGCACCAAATTGTTGTCGGAGCGATTGCTGGCACATCGCGCCGAGGGTATTGAATGAATCACAGTTCCGCACAGCATCGGCCCGAGAGTGGTGATCATTACGGGCACCGGATCGAGAAGGAGCGATGCAATGCCTGGCACCATCCCCAACCCGCCCACCGCTGAGCAGCACCAAGATCATATGACCATTGCCGGAATCGGCGCCGTCACCGGGTACGGGTGGGGCCGGGAAACCCTCTGGGAAGGTTTGCTGAGCGGTAAGCCAGCGGCCCGGCTCTATCCAGGGTACGGGCCGGAACGGGATCGGCACGGCTGGGTTGCCCGCGTGCCGGACGGCGGTGATCCGGAACTCGGCCCGAGCCGGTATGTGCGCGCGGTCATGCAGTCGGCCCGCGAGGCCGTCGCCGATGCCCGCGCCCGCGGCTGGCGGCAGGGCCGCACGGTCGGCCTGCTGCACGCCATCGTGCTGGGCAATGTGTACGAATGGCGGGACTTCTACGTGGTGGACGGGGCGCGCCGGCGTTCGCGCGACTATCTGCGGCTGCTGCCCTCCACCCCGGTGTCGATGCTGATGAGCGAGTTCGGTTTCCACGGGCCGTCGATGAATGTCACCGCGGCCTGCTCCTCGGCCAATGTGGCATTGCTCACCGCGCAGCTGTGGCTGGCCCAGGGTTTCGCCGACGATGTGATCGTGGTCGCCACCGATCTGTCCGCCACCCCGGACATGGTGGAGCCCTTCGTCGCGCTCGGCGCGGCCGTCGACGACACCGATCCCCTCGACGCCTGCCGCCCGTTCCAGGAAGGCAGCCGCGGCTTCGGATTCGGCGAGGCGTCCACGGCTTTCGTGGTGACCCGCGAGGCCGACGATCCGTATGTGGCGGTGCTCGGCGGCGGCATGTCCAACGACGGCTACCACGTGATCTCGGTGGAGCCGTCCTACGAGCAGATCTTCGACTGCGTGCGCCGCGCCCTGGCCAATGCCGATGTGCGGCCGGAGGAAGTGGCTTACCTGAACACGCACGGTTCCGGCACCCAGCAGTGCGATGACGCCGAAACCGCTTTGCTGGCAGCGCTGTTCGACAACAACCCGCAGGTGGTCGCCACCAAACCCTTGACCGGGCACTGCCAGGCGGCCGCGGCGGGCGTGGAGGTGGCGGCCATCGCCATGGGTTACGAGCGCGGTCTGGTGGTGTCCTCGCCGATCGTCGCGCCCGCGCACGCCCGGCTGGTCGACGGCGTGGCGCCGCATGCCGGGGGCATCACGGTGAAGACGGCGCTCGGTATGGGCGGCCACAATTCGGCGCTGGTGCTCGGCCCGATCGGTTAGTGCAGCGGCACCGACCAGTGCAGTTTCGTCCCGGTCTCCTCGCCGTCGGCGTCGCGGCGCGGGTACACGGCCAGCCGTCCGCCCGATTCCTCCGCCCGCCGGGCGAGATTGGTCAGCCCGCTGGGCGTGATGTCGTCCGGGATGCCGCAGCCGTCGTCGGCCACCAGAATGGTGAGATCGTCGGCCACCCCGATATCGATGGTGATGGTGCCCGCCCCCGAATGCCGCACGGCATTGCTGACCGCTTCGCGCACAACGGCTTCGGCATGATCGGCGAGGCTGGGTTCCACCACCGACAGCGGCCCGGTGATGTGCATGAGGGCGCGGATCTCGGTATTGGTGGTCTGCTGTTTGACCGCGCGCTCGATGCGCTGGCGTAGTCGCGTGGAATGCCCGTCGCCGCCGTGCAGGTCGAAGATCGAGGTGCGGATCTCCTCCACCACGTCCTGCAGATCGTTGATGGTGTCGGAAAGCCGTTGCCGCACTTCGGGCACCCGGGCGCGTGGGACGGTGCCCTGCAGCGAGAGCCCGATGGCGAACAGCCGCTGGATCACGTGATCGTGCAGGTCGCGGGCGATGCGGTCGCGATCGGTGAGGATGTCGAGCTCGCGCATGCGCCGCTGCGCCACCGCCAATTGCATGGCCAGCGCGGCCTGATCGGTGAACGCGCCGATCAATTCCACCAATTCGTCGGAGTAGGGCATGGATTCGGCGGTGCGCAGCGTGATCAGCACGCCCAGCGTGGAGTCCGGGGTGTGCAGCGGCAGCACCAGCGCGGGACCGAGATCGGGGATGAACCGGCCCAGATCCACCTGTTTGGCATCGTCGAAACGCAAAGGGGTGCGGGTGTTCAGCGCCTGGCCGACCGCGGTGCCGGTGGTACGCACGGTCGGGTTGGCGGGATCCTCGCCCGGCCCGGACCATTGCGCCACCACCAGTTCGGTGACCTCCTCCGGCGGCGCGTCCGGATCGGGCACCACGGCCAGCAGCGCGCGCTGCGAGGCGGTGAGTTCCCGGGCGTGCTCCACCACGTGGGCCAGCACCTGATTGGGTTCGGTGCCGGCCAGGAACTCGGTGGCGATATCGCGGGTCGCCTCGATCCAGGCCTGCCGGGTGCGCGCGGATTCGTAGAGCCGCGCATTGTCCACCGCGATACCGGCCGCGGCGGCCAGCGCCTGCAACAGCACCTCGTCGTCCTCGGTGAACGGATGTCCGCCGGATTTCTCGGTGAGATACAGGTTTCCGAACACCTCGCCGCGAATCCGCACCGGCACGCCCAGGAAACTGCGCATGGGCGGATGATGCCGGGGGAAGCCGACCGAGGCCGGATGCCGGGCGAGATCGTCCAGCCGGATCGGCTCCGGCGTGCTCAGCAGCAGGCCCAGCACCCCGTGGCCCTGCGGCAGATCGCCGATCAGCGTGCGGGTCCGCTCGTCGATGCCGTGATAGATGAACTGGGCCAGTTTGTCGTGCCCGCGCACCCCGAGCGCGCCGTAGCGGGCGTCGACCAGTCCGGTGGCGGCCCGCACGATGGTTTGCAGGGTCTGGTCCAGATCGAGGCCGGAGGTCACCGCCAGCATGGCTTCGACCAGCCCGTCGATACGGTCGCGAGCGTCGATGATCTGCTCTACCCGGTCCTTCACCTCGGTGAGCAATTCGCGTAATCGCAGCTGCGACAGCGTTTCACGCACTGAGTAGGGACCGGTGCGTGGGGTGTCGTGCATGGTTGTCCTGCTGTCCGGCGGAGGCGCACACGGCATCGGGTATTTTACGGCCCACCCGATTGCCGGATGGTTGTTCTGTCGAACGTGACTGTCCCACAGCCGGTTTGCGGCGCGGCAACTATTTGCCAACCTTTTACCGGAATGATTTCCCGGAAAGTGGTCCGGATTGGGACTTTCGGCACTGTCGGCGTGGCACCCCCGCGTGATGGCATGAATGCGGGTTGCCGGGTCGGGAAACGGGAAGTGGGTCGGCTATGGGCGCGTCGGAAGTGTGGTCGAGTGGGATCGATCCGGATTTCGTCGTGACCACACGCGGACCCGTTCCACCCGCCGAGGTGACCCGACTGGTGCGCGGCCTCGGCCGGATCCTGCGCCGGCACGGGCTGGACGGACCCGTCAGGGCCCGCCTCGACTGGCCCGGTACCGAGGGCGAAACCACCTTGGTACAAGCCGGAATCCGGGCGCTGGGGAAGGCGTACCGGGTTCAGGTCGCCGGGCCGGGACGGTTTGCGACCACGTTCGCGTTGGAACGCCTTGACCTGCGACTGGGCTGCCCACCGGACGAAACGTCCCGGCCCTGGCCGGACCCGGCACGACCGGACCTGGGTGTGGTGAGCGCGCCCAGTCCGATTGTGCGCCGCAAGGATTGCCTACTACAGGTGTCCACGCCCACCGCCGCCGCCAAGGTGCTCGATGCCCTGGACTACGACGCGCACCTGTTCACCGACGCCGACTCCGGATTGGACGCGGTGGTGTGCTGGGCCGGCGCCGGGGCGGTGCGCACGCTGCGCCAGCACCGGGATCCGGTGCCGGTGCTGCTCGAGGACGAAGCCGCCGCGGTGCTGTGCGGGGGCGGGCTGCCGTATCTGTTCTTCACCGATCCGGATACCTTGCGCGGGCGGTTGCTCTACCGCCGGTTCGACGGCGACCTGACCCTGGTCACCGCCGCCGACGCGGCGGAGCGCCCGCGCGAACGGGCGCTCGCGCCCCGGGCCATCACCACCGGATGCGTGCGCCGGCCGCTGCCGGAGCTACCCAGCGCGATCGGCGCGACCGAGAACCTGGCCGAGCCCGCGTATCCGAAAGCGGTGTGACGCCCGCCCCAGCGCGGTGCGCGTCTCGGGTGCGATCGAAATAAACACGCTTTGACCAGCGTTGAGGCTGCTTGAACCGAACTTGTCGGTGGGCACGCCTAGCATGGCGTCGGGGGTAGTTCTGGATGCCGAAACGTTGGAAGGACGGCTAGTGGCGGATCGCCTTACGGTGCGCGGAGCACGGGAGCACAACCTCAAAGGGGTCGATCTCGACCTACCCCGTGACAGCCTCATCGTATTCACCGGTTTGTCCGGGTCGGGCAAATCCTCGCTGGCCTTCGACACCATTTTCGCGGAAGGCCAGCGCCGCTACGTCGAATCGCTGTCCGCCTACGCGCGCCAGTTCCTCGGGCAGATGGACAAGCCGGACGTGGACTTCATCGAGGGCCTGTCCCCGGCGGTGTCCATCGACCAGAAGTCGACCAACCGCAATCCGCGCTCCACGGTCGGCACCATCACCGAGGTCTACGACTATCTGCGCCTGCTGTTCGCGCGCGCGGGCATTCCGCACTGCCCGACCTGTGGTCACCTCATCGAGAAGCAGACCCCGCAGCAGATCGTGGACCAGGTGCTCGCCATGGAGGAGGGCATCAAGTTCCAGGTGCTCGCGCCGGTGGTGCGCACCCGCAAGGGCGAATTCGTCGATCTCTTCGACCAGCTGCACTCGCAGGGCTACTCCCGCGTCCGGGTGGACGGCGTGGTGTATCCGCTGACCGACCCGCCCAAGCTGAAGAAGCAGGAGAAGCACGATGTCGAGGTGGTCGTGGACCGCCTCGCCGTGAAGCCCAGTTCCAAACAGCGCCTGACGGATTCGATCGAGACCGCGCTGCGGCTGGCCGACGGCATCGTGGTGCTGGACTTCGTGGATCGCGACGAGCACGCGCACGACCGCGAGCGGCGTTTCTCCGAGCGGCTGGCCTGCCCGAACGGGCACCCCCTCGATATCGAGGATCTGGAACCGCGCTCGTTCTCCTTCAACTCGCCCTACGGCGCCTGCCCGGACTGCACCGGTCTCGGCATTCGCAAGGAAGTCGATCCCGATCTCGTCGTGCCGGACCCGGAGCTGAGCCTGGCCGACGGGGCCATCGCGCCGTGGTCGCGCGGGCAGACCGCCGAGTACTTCACGCGCCTGCTGTCCGGTCTGGCCGAAGCCATCGGTTTCAGCATGGACACCCCCTGGCAGGATCTGCCCGCCAAGGCCCGGAAGGCCGTGCTGGAGGGCAGTTCCGAACAGGTCCACGTTTCCTATACCAACCGGTACGGCCGGAAGCGTTCCTACTACGCCGATTTCGAAGGCGTCATGCCCTTCCTGCAGCGGCGCATGGATGCCACCGAATCCGAGGCCATGAAGGAGCACTACGACGGGTACATGCGGGATATCCCGTGCCCCGTCTGCAATGGTGCGCGCCTGCGCCCGGAGATCCTGGCCGTCACCCTGGCCTCGCGCGGCGGGCACAAGTCCATCGCCGAACTGTCGGACCTGTCCATCGGCGAGGCCGCGGACTTCCTGAACTCGCTGACCCTGGACGAGCGGCAGGCCGCCATCGCCGCCCAGGTGATCAAGGAGATCCAGGCCCGCCTGGGCTTCCTGCTGGACGTCGGCCTGCAATACCTGACCCTGTCGCGCGCGGCCGCCACCCTCTCCGGCGGCGAAGCGCAGCGCATCCGGCTCGCCACCCAGATCGGTTCCGGACTGGTCGGCGTGCTGTACGTATTGGACGAGCCGTCCATCGGCCTGCACCAGCGCGACAACCGGCGGCTCATCGAAACCCTCACGCGGCTCAAGAGTCTCGGCAACACCCTCATCGTGGTCGAACACGACGAGGACACCATTCACGCCTCGGACTGGGTGGTCGACATCGGCCCGCTCGCCGGTGAGCACGGCGGTCAGGTGGTGTACTCCGGACCGTACGAAGGACTGCTGAAGGATCAGCGATCCCTCACCGGCGCATACCTTTCCGGGCGCGAACGCATCGAGGTCCCGATGGTGCGGCGGCCGCTGGACAAGAAGAAGCAGCTCACCGTGGTCGGCGCGGTCGAGCACAATCTGCGCGGCATCGACGTGAGCTTCCCGCTGGGCGTGCTCACCGCGGTCACCGGCGTCTCCGGATCCGGTAAGTCCACGCTGGTCAACGACATTCTCGCGACCGTGCTGGCGAACAAGCTGAACGGCGCGCGCCAGGTCCCCGGCCGGCACACCCGGGTGAACGGGCTCGACCATCTGGACAAACTGGTCCAGGTCGATCAGTCGCCCATCGGCCGCACCCCGCGCTCCAACCCGGCCACCTACACCGGCGTCTTCGACAAGATCCGCACCCTGTTCGCGGCCACCACCGAGGCCAAGGTGCGCGGCTACCAGCCCGGCCGCTTCTCCTTCAATGTGAAGGGCGGCCGCTGCGAAGCCTGCTCCGGCGACGGCACTTTGAAGATCGAGATGAACTTCCTGCCGGACGTCTACGTCCCCTGCGAGGTCTGTCACGGGGCGCGGTACAACCGCGAAACCCTGGAAGTCCACTACAAGGGCAAGACCATCGCCGAAGTCCTGGACATGCCCATCGAGGAGGCGGCCGACTTCTTCGAACCGGTGACCTCCATCCACCGCTACCTCAAGACCCTGGTGGACGTCGGCCTGGGCTACGTGCGCCTGGGCCAGTCCGCGCCGACCCTGTCCGGCGGTGAGGCCCAGCGCGTCAAGCTGGCCGCCGAACTGCAGAAGCGCTCCACCGGCCGCACCGTCTACATCCTCGACGAGCCCACCACCGGCCTGCACTTCGAGGACATCCGCAAGCTGCTGACCGTCATCAACGGCCTGGTGGACAAGGGCAATACGGTCATCGTCATCGAGCACAACCTGGATGTCATCAAGACCTCCGACTGGGTCATCGACATGGGCCCCGAAGGCGGTTCCGGCGGCGGCATGGTCATCGCCCAGGGCACCCCGGAAGACGTTGCCGCCGTGGCGGAAAGCTATACCGGCCAGTTCCTGAAGGAAGTCCTGGACGCCCCGCCGGCGTCCGCGCCCGCCGCGAAGACCCCGGCCAAGAAGGCGGTCGCCAAGAAGACCGCCGCCAAGGCCGCCACCCCGGCGGACGCGTCGGCCAACGGTTCGACCGCCAAGAAGTCGACCGCGAAAAAGACCGCCGCACCGAAGGATCCGGACCAGGCGGCTGCGGCGAAGAAGGCCGCAGCGGCCCGCCGGAAGGCTGCCGCCCTGCGCTGACAACGCCCCTCCGTCATTCCGGCGTGCTTTTGGCCGGAATCCACATGGTTCGCTGGGGTGTGGATCCCGGCTGAACCCATGCCGGGATGACGAAGGGGCCACACGGAGTCACTCCGACCGACAATCCGTGCCAGTCATTGCTTCGGACCCTGCCGGCCCCCGGCGCTGACTAGGCTGGATAGGGTGTCCGAAGATCAAGTCGCGCATGCCGTCGAGCGCTCGCTCCTGCTGAATGTTGCTTTCGCACAGGCGAAACGAGTGTCCCGGGTCGAAGTCCGCCGCATCACCATGCCCGCCGGCACCACCGCGGGACTACACGTGCACAACTGCCCGGTGGTGGGCAGCATCGAAGCGGGTGCGGTGGCCTACCGGATCGAAGGCCAGCCGGAACGGACCTTGCGGCCCGGTGACGTGTTCTTCGAACCCGAGGCCGCCCGCATCACCCGCTTCGACGCCCTCGACGAGGACGTCACCTTCCTGGGCTACTTCCTGCTCGGGCCCGATCAGTCGCCGGGTATCGAATTCCCCGGCGACTGAACCGTTTACAGCATCGGGGCCGGGATGGCGGCGACAAATCCGCCGTCGATGACCAGGTCCTGGCCGTTCACATAGGACGCTTCCGCGGACGCCAGGAAGGCGACCGCGTGCGCGACATCCTCGGCGGTGCCGGTGCGCCCGGCGGCCACGGCCGCGACCACCTCGGCGTGCGCCTCGGGGGAGACATTGTCGTGGAACATGGGCGTCTCGATATAGCCCGGGCTGACCGAGTTGACCCGAATTCGCCTGGGAGCCAGCTCCGCCGCGAGGGTGTGGGCCAGGTTGTGCACCGCCGCTTTGGTAGCCGAGTACAGAGATGCGCCCGGCATACCGCGATGCAGTGTCCAGGACGCGTTGATCACGATCGAGCCGCCGTCGGCGAGCAGCGGCAGGGCCCGCTGAATCGTGAAATACACGCCCTTGAAGTTGATTCCGACCACGCGGTCGAACTCGTCCGGGGTGACCTCGCCGATCGAATCGAAGCCCGCCACACCGGCATTCGCGAAGACCACGTCGAGGCGTCCGAAGCGAGCCCGGACGGTCTCGACCAGCGAGTCCAGCTCACCGAGCTCGGCCACATCCCCGCGCACCGCGAGAATGCGTTCGCTCGCCTCGGCAGCACTGAACGGCCTGCCCAATTCCTCGGCCGCCGTATCCAGCCGCTCCTTGTCGCGGCCGGTGATCACCACTTTCGCGCCCTCCGCCAGCAGCCGGTTCGCGGCGGCCAGTCCCATACCGCTGGTGCCGCCGGTGACGAGGGCGATCTTGCCGTTGAATCGAGAATTGCTGTGCGTCATGACATTCAGCATTCCGAGCCGGGGGAGAGGCGAACAGTGCGCAGTCAACCTGGGTCCGGCAACACCAGGCAGCCGGGATTCACGCGGTGACGAGCCGCCCGGGCAGCAGTTCGGCCAGCCGTTCCTCGGTACCGGTGCCCGGCCGCGGGTTGTACAGCTCCAGATACCACTCCGGATGGTCGATGACGGCGAGGGTGGTCTTGTCGAAGATCAGATCCCCGGCTTCCGGATGCTGCACCGCCTTGCGGGTGCGGGTGGGTGCGGCGACATCGTGCCGCGCCCACAGTTCGGTGAATTCCGCACTCGCCCTGCTCAATTCGCCGATCACCCGCTCGAATCCGGGATCGCCGGGAGCGTAGGCCGCATCGGCGCGATACGCCGCCACCACTTCCGGTGCAACGATCGCCCATTCGGTATGCAGATCGCGGTACTGCGCATTGGTGAAGAAGCTGATGAGGCAGTTGTGATCACCGTCGTCGTAGCCGAACACCGCCCGCGTGCCGTCGTTGATGGCGAGGATGTTCCAATACCGATCCCGCAGGATCGCCGGGCGCGGCGCCCAGGAATCCAGCAGCCGGCGCAGTTCGGGCTCCACCCGCGCCCCCGGAATCTGGTGCGCCCGTGGCGGATTCAGTCCGGTCAGCACGAAAAGATGGGCCCGTTCGGCATCGCTCAGTCGCAGCGCCCGGCTCACCGCCTCGAGCACGTCGGCCGAGACATTGATATCGCGCCCCTGCTCCAGCCAGGTGTACCAGGACACCCCCACCCCGGCGAGCTGCGCGACTTCCTCCCGCCGCAGCCCCGGCGTGCGCCGCGCCCCGGACGACACCAACCCCACCTCGCCGGGCGTCAGTCGCGCGCGGCGGGTGCGCAGGAAATCCCGGAGCTGGGCACGCCGGAGCTGTTTCGAAGCTGCTGGTTCGCTGGCCATGCCGGAATACAACAGTGCCCGGTCCGGACTTAGTCCGGGCCGGGCACCGCCGTCACTACTGAACTGCGCTTACTCCGCCGCGACGGCCGTGGCCTCGCTCTTCTCGGCGAGCTTGCCGAAGTCGAGCTTGACCAGCTGGTCGGCGAGGTGGAAGTAGCGGTCGTCGTGGGTGATCACGATGATCGTCTTCCCGCGCGCCTTGAGATCGGTGAGGATCTCGCGGTAGAACACGTCGCGGAATTTGGGTTCCTGGTCGGCGGCCCATTCGTCGAAGAGCAGGATCGGGCGGTCTTCCAGCAGCGCGGTCAGCAGGGCGAGGCGCTTGCGCTGGCCCTGGGAGAGCGCGATGGTGGACAGCACGCCGTTCTCCACCGTCACCTTGTGGTCGATCTGCAACTCCCGCAGGTACTTTCGCACCTGCTCGTCGATGCCCGGCTCGAAGCCCAGGTAGTCCTCGAAGAGATGGAAGTCGGTGAACACCGCCGAGGTGTGCTGGCGGAACCACTCGATGTTCTGGTGATTGATCTGCTCGCCGTTGAGCGCCAGGAAACCGGTCTGCGGCACGTAGAGCCCGGTCAGCAGCTTGGCCAGGGTGGACTTGCCGCTGCCGTTGCCGCCGACGATGAAGGTGATCTGCCCCGGCTCGAAGGTGAGATCGATGGGGCCGAGCTCGAAACCGTGCTCCCCGTTCGCTTCCGGGGGCCGGCGATCCATCGGCAGCGGACGGCCGTCGTGCCCACCGTGGTTGAAGAACCGATGCCCGTTGACATCCGGACCGGTCGCTCCCGGAGGACCGGCGGGACGCCGCCCCTTCGGATGCGGCGGCGGACCACCGGGACCGCCGTGGCCGGGACCACCCGGACCGGGGTGACCGCCGGGACCGGGATGGCCCGGGCGTCCGTCCGGACCTTCCTGTCCCGCAACGCCTTCCGGCCCGTCACCGGCCGCGAGCTGCGCCCGGGTAGCGGCCGGATGCAGACCCGCCCCACGCGGACCGCCGCCCATTCCGGGCGGACCGTCCGGCGGGCCACCCGGAATGGGCGGCACCGTCGACGGCGGTTCGAAGCGGTAGCTGTAGCCGGCGTTCACCAGCTCCAGCCGCGCCGAATCCACCGGCGGCCGATCGTCGTACGGCAGGTTTTCCTCGTTGTGCATGGATTCCATGTCGAGGTTCATGGTCCGGATCTTGCTCAGCGCCACGTCGCCGCGCAGCAGGTCCGGAATCCGGTGCATGAAGTTCTGCATCGGCATCGACAGGAAGGTGGTGACCAGCACGTAGCCGACCATCACGCTCTGATCCAGCTCGAACCAGCGCGCGATCCCGAACAGGATGAGCGCCATGGTGCCCAGCTGCAGCAGCTGGCCGAAGCCCTGCCCGATCGAGAACTTGGAACCCGCCTCGACATTCTGGTCGCGCAGGCTGCCCGCGGTGCCGAGCAGGTGGCGGTCCATGAAGTCCCGCCGCCGGCCGCGGTGCAGCTTGAGTTCCTTGATGCCGAGCGTCACGGCCTGGTACGACCGCAGCAGCGAGTCCTCGTTCTCCCGCGCTTCCTTGTACAGCGTGCGAACGCGCTTGAGAATCACTTCCACGCAAGCGATTCCGAGCAGGGTGCCCGCGACGGTGACCGCGAAGACGGTCCCGGACACGATCACCAGGTACACGAAGCACCCGACGATGGTGGCCAGGTCGACGCAGATGCTCGGGATGGCGGTCGCGGCCTGCGACAGCGACCGCACATCCTCGGTGAGCGTGGCCATGAGCCGGTGCATGCCCAGCCGTTCCAGCTGCTCGAGCGGCGCCGACACGATGCTCGAGCTCAGATCCGACCGCAGCCGGTAGATCGCGTCCTGGGCCAGACGGATCAGCAACACCTGCGAGACCACGCCACTGACCAGGATGACCAGCGCCGTGACGACGAAGGCTTGGACGGAGACGGGCGGGTGCGGCGGAGGTGACACGACACCGCGGATCAGTGTCACCAGGTAGGTGTTCGCCACGCCGGCAATGAGACCCGCGGCGACGACGGCGACGATCCGCACCCAGGAGATCGAGATGAGGAATCTGATGAGTTGCATGATTGCTGCTCTCTGAAACGGCAGGTGTTCGCCGTTACCGGCGGACGATGTCGAAGATCACGCCTTCGAGAGTCACACCCGGAGCGAAGGAGAAGGCCACGCCGGTCGAGATCGGCTTGTCGGTCTCCGCCTGGGCGATCATCTGCTCCAGCACGAAGATCAGCGAGACGCTGAGCATATTGCCGTGCTTGGCCAGGATATCCCAGCTGGGGGCCGCCACATCGGGCGAAATCCCCAGCGAGGCAATGGACTGCTCGATGATCTTCGGCCCACCCGGGTGGATGGCCCACAGATCGACATCGCGCTTGGTCATGCCGTGCCGCTCCAGCACCTGCGTGACCACCGGGTTCACCCCGCGCAGAATGTACTGCGGCAGGTTCTCCGACAGATCGCAGGTGATGCCGTTGTCGTTGACGCCCAGGACGATTCCGTCCTCGGCGTCGTCGAACAGGTAGCTGAAGCTGTCCCGGATGACGACCTTGCCCGGGGCGAGGGGCTGCTGCACCCCGCCCGCACCGATGACCACCGCGCCGCAACCGTCACCGAAGAGGCTGTGGATGATGACGTCATTGATGTTGTCGTCGAAAACCGCGTTCACCGAGCTCAATTCGAGGCAGATGACCAGCGACTTCTTGTCCGGGTTGGCGCGCACGTAGTCGGTGGCGGTGCGGATCGAGTTCATGGCCGCGGCGCAGCCCATGAAGTTCACGATCACGCGGTTCACCGCCGGCGACAGGCCGAGCTGCTTGACCACGGCCACGTCGACGCCCGGAGCGATGAAACCGGTGCTGGTGGCGAAGACCACCTGGCCGATATCGCTTGCCGGATCGGCGATTCCGGCGATGGCGCGCCGGGCCACGTCGACCGCCAGCGGGGTGGCGAGTTCCTTGAACAGCTGCATCCGCTCCCGGATGGTGCCCCGCTGCTTGGAGTAGGCGAGGAATTCGGGATCGACCGGATTGACCGCCAGGTGCCGGGTGTCAATCTTGGTTTTCTGGTACACCCGCGGAATTCGCGCGCGCTGGGTAGGATCAGAGAACAATTCCGCGACCTGAGCGGCGGCATCGGACTGATCGAAAACCTGTGTCGGCGAACCGGTTGCGACGCTTTCGATCACAGCGATGGTGGTCGGCGGCGCGGGCGGCAGCTGGGCCAGGTCGAAGGTCTCGCTCCCCGTCGTGTAGCGGGTTGCCGCGAAAGGCTGAGCGCCCCCCTCATCAATGGTGATAGACACGAACTTTCTCCCCTCGGATTTCAGTGCAATAGAAATTCGATCTTGGTGCGGTCGGCGCATGTTGACCGCACCCCGATCCTTCGGACCCGGTGTCTAGACCGTTCCGATCCCCGTGAAGCCCTGCACCGTGTAGACGACGCAAGTCTTCAGAGCAAGCGGCGAGAAATGCTCTCGCATGAAGCCCCAGTTCCGTTCCTTCGCATCGTCGGAAGGAGCCAGGAGGTAGACCTTGACCTGCTTGGGCAGCCGGTCGGTGAAGAAACTCTTCGCGGGCAGCCACTCGACACCGAACTTCGCGGCCTCCTCGCGGACCACGTCCTCGCTGGCGATATTGGCGAAACCGCTTCTCTGGTAAGGCAATACGTGATGAGCGCGGTGCGAGCTCAGGCCGGCCGACAGGAAGCAGTCGACGTAGCGGTTGCCGACCACCTTCAGGTCGTACGCCTGCTCCAACTGGTTGATACCCCAGTCCTCGGTATTCGTTTCGATCTCCTCGGTATCCATCTCGAAGTCGTGCGAAGCCACGACCAGGAAGGTGGAGATCCACAGGCTGATCACGAACTGCAGCACCCAGGCCCAGATATCGCCCATCACCAGGAACAGCACGAACTCGCCCACCAGCAGGAAGCGCACGCCGAAGGAACCGATGAAGTGCGGCAGCGCGCCCTTCCAGGTGCCGTACATGTCCTTCACGCCCACCTTGCGGGTGAGCCGGCAGACATCCAGCAGGCGCATGATCATGCCGGTCATGGTGTGACCGAACTTGTGCGCGGTGTGGATCGGGATCCGGAACAACCGGGGGATCCGCACCATCATGGTGAAGACGTTCTTCTTGATGTCGACTTCGCTCTGCGTGTGCGGGTGGTGCAGCAGCGCGTGCCCGTCCGCGGTCACGAAAGACAAAGCGACATAGTTCAAGTCGAACGCGTTGACGCAGATCTTGTTCCAGCCCTTCTGGGCTCGATGGATCGCGTAGTGGCCGAAGCCGGCCAGCGAGGAGCGCAGCAGCACCATCGCGATCACGAAGACCGGCAACGGCATCCAGTCGCGCTCGAACAGCCGCAGGCCCTGCACCGCGAAGTACAGCACCGCCAGGATCGCGACCGTGATGTTGAAGTAGGTGTCCATCCGCTTGATGCGGGCGGCCAGCTCCGGCTCCTTGAGCCGGGCCTTCACCTTGTGCAGCAGGTCTTCCTTGTTGCCGAAGTTGTACTTGGGGGTGTCGCGCCAGGAGTCGAAACCCTCGTTGAAAAGGAAGTCGGGAGCATTGGCCTTGGGATGGATATCTTCGGGCAGCGCATCACGATTCAGCGCGTACCGCTCGATCATCCGGCCGATGGCTTCCGGATTCTTGTGATAAGAACCGATGATCGAAGTGATGTCACGGTTCTTGGTGCGGCCGATGAAGAACTCGCCGCCGGGATGCTTGGAAATCCAGTCGTTGAGGTCGTAGGCTTTGCCGTTGTAGACCCACACGTTGGTGAGCGGCGGCGGGCCGTCGAGAGGCGGGCGCTGGAAATCCCGCTCCTCCACCTCCGGCCGTTCGTCCGTCGTCATGATGTTCCTCCACACGCACTTACACAGTTCGAGCGTTCCGACTGTATAGTCGTTGCCCCACCTTGCATTTCACTGAACAATCTCTTAAACCACCAGCGGCGTCAGTCCGGGCGTCCGTCGTGGTGACGGACCTGCCTGCTCACAGCGCGTCGTACAGGTGATGACGACTTCATCGTGAACCCCCGGGCAAAGTGTTTCGACGGCGGCCGAAACACGCTGGCTTCCAACACATTGGACCCCTAAGCATGCGGGTCCGAGTCACGCTTTGTCCGAAAAACGAAAGCCGATCCGGTCAAGCGGGGGCGACAGTGGCTGCCGCCGCTCCGCTCCGCCCGGATCGGCTCCGCACTATTCGACGAGCTCCGGCCTAGCCTGGCGCGCTGATCAGCTGCCGGGCTTGGTCACGGTGACCGGCTTGCCCCAGTCGGACAGGGTCACGGTGACGGTGCCGTTGTCCTTCTTGATGACGGCCTGCACCAGGTTCGGGCCGGTGCCGGGCGACGCGGCGGTCGACGGCAGGGTGGTCGCGGTGCCCGACGGCGGGGCGACGTCCTTGATCCAGACGGTGATCGGCAGGGTGCCGCCGCCGTCACCGAGCTTCGGCACGACCGGGTCGATGACCGAGGCGTCGATGGTGCCGGAGACCTTCACCGCGTCCACGCCGTTGACCTTCTCACGGGCCTCGGTCTTCGGGTTCTGGATCTTGGCGATCACGTTCGCCAGGCCCTTGTCCTTGTCCAGGATGATGCCCGGATCGTAAACCTGTTCGGCCGGACCGACCTTGGAGTACGCCGAGCCGTCGCCGGCGTACAGGGTCTTGTCCACGACCAGGAACTTGGTGGAGGTGTACTCGGCCTCCGGCTTCAGCTTCACCTCGGCCTCGCCGATCGCCTGCCCGGCGCCCTGCGGCTGGTTGGTGACATCGGCCTTGACGCTCTTCACAGGGAGGGTCGACAGGTCCTTGGCGGTCAGGGCCAGGTGCACCGCCTGCAGGGTCTGCGTGGTGCGAGCCGATTCCTGGACGATCTGCGCGCCCTCGGGCAGCGGCGTATTGGCGGCCACCGAGGAAGAGGTGGAGCCGCCCTTGTCGTCATCGGACGAGCAACCCGCGACGAACCCGACGAGCAGGCCGGCGGCGAGGACGGCGGCGGCACCGCGACGGCGCAGCCGTCGACCGGTCGAAGTGTTTCCTTGGGATATCACGTCATTCATCTACAACCCCCGAAGAGTCAGATCATGTTCGTACGGGCAGCGGCCGCTGCCCGTCGTAGTATGCAGTACTTCGTACGTGCACGCGTAGATCGCCCGATATTCCGGCATCCGCGCAGCACCGTCGTGCAATGCGCCGAAACCCGAACCCGCGGTCTCGCACGGCATTACGTTTCCTGGATCGGGCGCGTCGGGCAACTCATTAACAACATCGGCTGCGCGCCGGGCGTGGATGGGCGTGTTGAAGGTGTTCGGACGCACAGCATCCGGGGAGTGTTCGGATGGCATCCGAATGGCAATCGATCTTAGGCAGATAGATTCCGCCTAGATCAACCTATGTGTGAACTCTCATTACCGTCCCGCAACATTCTCGCTAACAAACCGCTCATTTACCGCGCACCAAACCGGTCTCGAAAGTCCGGAGCTCCTGCGGCGCCAGCAGGCTCCAGGCCTCGCAGCGGAGCTTTCCGGGCCGCTTCACCCCGCTCGCCCGCAGCGCCGTATGCGTGGCGTGCGCGATCCGCGCCCCGGCCGCCGCCGTCGGCTCGTATTCGGTCACCTGCCACTCGCCGTCGGCGTCGAGCACCTCGACGCCGCACCCCGCCGGACCGAACCAGCCCTGCACGATCCGGCTGTCCGGATCCTTCCGCCGGCTGATCATCCAGACCACGGTGTTCGCGAAGGGTTGCAGGACGGGTAGATCCGCGGCCAGGGATTCGAACAGCGGGTACAGGAGGTTGTCCAGCTCGGCCCAGCTATGGGCCTTGGGCGGCGGAAGTATCGCCTCGGCGATCGCGGCGGCCAACCGGTCGTCCAGTTCGTCCGGCGAGATCAGCCAGGATCGGTCGGAGGCCCAGTTGTCGGGCCGTTCGTAATCGGTGTCCGTGTACTCCGGGTAGCGTTCGACGTCCCAATGCCGCTGTACCGCACCGGGTTCTGTCGGTCTGAGTTCGAGCCTCAACCACGAGTAGGTCAGGTCGGACGGGCGGGAAAGCGTTACGGTGACCGTCGGCCGCCGCCAGCTCGCCCAAGCATCGGGGCCGCCGACCAGTGTCGGGACGCCTAACAGGCGAACGCATTCGGTGAGTGCGGCCAGATAGGTCGCGGTGTTCACCCCGGTGACCGGCTGCAGTGTGAGGACCACCCGGTCGAAACCACCGAAGCTGATCCAGTGTCCGGATCGGGCGCCCGGCGTTCGTTCGGCGATCAGGGACAGCTCTGCGGAGGGGCACTCCGCCACGGCGATGCGCACATTGGGTATGCCCCAGCGGAACTTCGGCGTCGCCGCGTCGACCGGCCAGCCGGTCGCACCGACGATGCGGACCGCGTCCTCGCGCAGCCAGTCGCCCGGATCGGCTTCGATCAGCGACGGTATCGCGTCCAGGAACGCTGTCTCGTCGTTGGGCTCGGCGGTCGGTTGCCGGAGGATCGACGATCGCCCAGCAGGCGCGTGCGTGACCGGGGGCTCCAAATGCAGTAACAGCGCTCCGGTCGCGAAACTCAAGCTCACGGTCACCGCGGGGAGAATCCAATACCAATGGATCGCACCGGTCGCCGATCCGGCCGGTGGCCCGAAACTCGTGCGCAGCAGGGCATTCAATTCGTCGAAGGTATCGAGCAATGCGGAGCGGTCGGGGTGCTTGCCGTACTGCGACAAGTCGACGAGGAGCCACTCGAGACGGTCGTTGTCCGGATCGACCAGTGCCGCGGCCGCGTTGGGCCGGTCCGGTCCGGCATCGATCGAGAGGCCGTTGCCGGGGCGAACGGTCACGGGCGCTTCCCAGCCGACCCGTTCGGCGAAACGCGCAGCGTCCGCCGTGTCCCAAGTCCAATCGAAATGCGCTGCGGCGTCTGTGATCGCCATCGCGCCGGGCAGGTCGACCCGCTTTCGCTTCCCCACAGTTCTCCCCTCGGGCTCGGCGGTGACGGTAGTGCCCTGCACCGACATCCGGAATCGGTCGGTGCATAGGTATTGACCGTCGCTGGGGGTGGGATCATTATGAACATACGTTCATGAACATGCGTTCATAATGAAGGGATCGTGATGACCGAGATCGTCAACACCGCGCAGGCCGAGGCGTGGAACGGCTACGAGGGTGAGCACTGGGCCGGGCACGACGACCGCTATGACGCGGTGAACGCCGGATTCAACGAGCCGCTGCTGACCGCCGCGCGGATCGGGGCGGGGGACCGGGTGCTCGATATCGGCTGCGGGAACGGGCAATTGACTCGGCTGGCGGCGCGGCGGGCAGCGGGCGGATCCGCGACGGGTGTGGATCTGTCCGGGCCGATGCTCGCCCGCGCGGGGGAGCGGGCACGCGAGGAAGGCGTCGGCAATGTCCGCTTCGAACAGGGTGACGCGCAGGTCTTTCCGTTCCCCGAGGCCGGATTCGATGCCGCGCTGAGCCGTTTCGGCATCATGTTCTTCGCCGATCCGGTCGCGGCCTTCGCCAATATCGCGCGTGCCCTGCGCCCCGGCGGCCGCCTGGCCTTCGTGACCATGCCGCCGATGGCGGGCTCCGACCTGGGCGGCGTATTCGGTGCGGCCGCACCGTATCTCGGCGGTTTCGACATCGCGCACACGCACGGCCCCCTCGCCGACCCCGGCGCGATTCGCGACCTGCTCACCGCCGCCGGCTACACCGCGATCGACGTCCGCCACCTCGAAGCCGACGGCATCTGGGGTGCGGACATCCCCGACGCCACCGAATTCATCATGGCCTGGGGCCCGCTGCGCTACCACCGCATGCTGTCCGGTTTCACCACCGACAACCAGGTCCGCACCGCCGTCTCGAATGCCCTGCGTCCCTTCGCCACCCCCACCGGCGTCCGCCTGCGCGGCACCGCCTATCTGGTCACGGCCGCCACCCCACTACCGTGATCCGCATGTCCCCGAGAAAGGCAGCGGCGTTGCGCGACAGCCCGGACGAACACGGACTGCGCGCCCATCTCATCACCACCGCGCAACGCCTCATCGCCGAGCAGGGCGCCGCCGGCCTGACCGTCCGCGCCATCGCCCGCGCGGCCGGCGTCGCCGACGGCGTCCTCTACAACCACTTCGCGGACAAGGACGACCTCCTCACCGCCGCCGTCACCGCTCACGTGACCGCCGCCCACGCCGCCCTCGGAGCTCTCCCCACCCCTGGCACCGCCACCGTCGAACAGAACCTCCGCACCTACCTCCGCGCCGGCTTGTCGTTGCATCACGCGGTGCTCCCCGTCTTCGCCGGCCTGCTCGCCAGCCCCGCGGTCCTGTCCCGCTTCGCCGAATCCCAAGCCCGCGACACCGATTGGCGCGCCCACCTGACCCGTTACCTCCACGGCGAACAAGACCTCGGCAGACTCGCCCCCACCGCCGACCCCGACGCGGCCGCCGCCACCCTGGTAGGCATCTGCCACGACCAGGTCCTCACCACCCTCCTCTCCGGCGCCCGCCCCCACCCACCCCGCCAACTGGACATCGACGCGATCATCGCCACCCTGCTCACCGGAATCGCCCCGCGCGACACCTGATTCCGTTTTTCCGGATGGCCGGATGCTGGATGCCGGTTGTCGTGGCTCGGCGGGGTGCGGAAATGCAGGGCGGGTGAACTCACCTGTGGCGCAGGCCGGTTCGGAGGCTCCACAGGTGCTGGGGTTGGCCGGCGGCGAAGGCGTGGCACCACAGTTGATCGGGGGTGGTGATGCCGTGGCCGTGCAGGGTCGCCAGGACCGCCTCGGCGATGCGGTCGCCGGATGCGGCGCCGGGCGGGAAGTCGAGCATGCAGGGCAGGCCCTCGGGTTCCTGGAATTCCAAGCGGCAGTCCGTGTCCCGGAACCAGCCTTGGGCGAGCCAGCCGTCCGCCGCGTGGCCGGTGCCCAGGCTCCAGACCACGCAGCCGGCGTGGGGGTGCAGTTGCGGCATGTCGGCGGCCATCGAGTGGAAGAGGGTCTTCAGGAAGTACTCGAAGTCGGACCAGTCGGTGACCTGACGTTCTGCGCCCGGCCATTCGAAGTCCATGGCAGTGCGCAGCGACTCGTCCTCACGATCCGGGACGACGCTCCAGCAGGCGTCGGGAATCCAGTCCTCGCTCCACTTCTGGTTCAGATACGCCTCTTGCTCGGTGGCCTCGGTCGGCTGCACTTCGAATCGGAGACGAGCCGGTTGTGCGAGTTCGCGCGAGAGCGTGAAGATCGCCTCGGGACCGCGCCACCGGGCGAACGCGTGCGGCCCGCCGACCAGCGGGGGCGCGCCCAGCAGGCGTACGCATTCGGCCAGCGCCGCGCGGTACGCCGCGTCGATCACCGCGGGCGCGAGGGACTGGCTCACCTCGATGCTCATGAACTCACCGAAGCCGGAGCCGGAGCCGGTCAGCGGCCGCTGGGCGCGATCGGCGAGCAGGCGGGCCGATGCGCCCGGCGTCGTCAGGTCAGCTCGAATGTCACCGGCTCGGTTCACCGCCGGTGCACCCCACCCGACCGATTCCGCCAGCTCTGTCATCTCGGCACTCGTCCAGGCGCCGGGAACCGCTTGCACCAGCAGCGATATCGCCTCGACCAGCGGCGACCAGTCGCTCAACCGCGCGTATCCGTCCGCGGCATCGGCCCGCTCCCGCCGGGCCCGGTCGAACCCGGCGCGCGGCCGCACCGTCAGATACACGCCGGAATCATTGTGCTGCAGGGTGATCGCCGCGAACTCGCTCACCCACGACGGCCCGTGCTCACCCTCGGCGGGCTCCTCGGGAGCACCCAGGCGGGCGCTGACGCCGGCGCTCAACTCCGAGGCGATACGCGCCGAAGTCGCAGCGTCGTCGGATCGGAGAATCTCGAGCGTCAGGTCCGACAGCGCGTTCTCGTCGAAGAAGTACGCGTTCCCCTCGATCGGCGGGACGCTCTCCGGCGCCCGGACCTTCAGCATCCGGCCGCCCCATTGCTCCTCGGGCTCCGGCCAGCCCAGCTGCCCCAGGAACTCGCGGAGATCCGCGCGCGTCCACGCCGCCTCGAACCCCGCCGCCGTGCAGGCGAACCGCACCACATCGGCAAGCCCGGCCCCCACTGTCTCGCTCACAGTCGCGACGTTAGCAGCCGGTTCGGACAGGTGAGGGCACGAAAACGGCCCGGCGCGATCGGTATTCGATCGCGCCGGGCCGGAAGTTCGCGGGGCGGCTCAGTACACGGGGCCGGTGTACTTCTCGCCCGGGCCCGAACCCGGCGCGTCGGGGTACTCCGAGGCCTCACGAAAGGCGCGCTGCAGGGACTGCAGGCCATCGCGGATGGGGCCGGCGTGCGGGCCCAGGTATTCGACGGAGGCGGTGACCAGACCGGCCAGCGCGGTGATCACGCGGCGGGCCTCGTCGAGGTCCAGGTGCGGGCTGGCCGACGGGTCGGGTTCGCCGAGGCCGAGCTTCTCGGCGGCGGAGCTCATCAGCATCACGCAGGCGCGGCTGATGACCTCGACGGCGGGGATCTCGGCCAGCTCGCGCACGACCTCGCCCTCGATGAGGTGCTCGGTAGTATTGGCCAGCTCCTCGTTCACTGCTGCCTCACTCATGAGGTAGAGCATGGCACCGACCGGGTAGTCGCTGGTCGCGCGGGTGGGCGATTCGGAGGATCGCGCGGTGGGTGTTAGACTGACCTGCGACGACCGCCCCGGACCGGTTCCTGCGACCTAATCGGGGCATTAAGTGGAGCCCGACTCCCACCGTCAACCGATCGCTTTGCACCGCAACAGCACCAGGTTCGACGGTCCGGTCGCCCATCTTTTACCGGATGGGTTTCTCGTGTGGGTTTTTCCTGCTCGGGACGTGACGCGAGTGGTTTGCGTCCGCGATCGGTCGACTCGGGCCCCGTGTTGGAGAAATACCAACCCGGGGCTTTCGTGTTGAAATTGGGGTTGAGTTATTGCTTGCGGTCGTTGACGAACCGCTTGACCTAGGAGGCCCCATCAGCACTGAGACCCGCATCAACGATCGCATCCGCGTACCCGAGGTCCGCCTCATCGGACCGGGCGGCGAGCAGGTTGGGATCGTGCGTGTTGAAGATGCACTACGCGTCGCCATGGAGGCGGACCTCGACCTCGTCGAGGTCGCACCGGACGCGCGCCCGCCGGTATGCAAGATCATGGATTACGGCAAGTTCAAGTACGAGACCGCGCAGAAGGCGCGTGAGTCCCGGAAGAACCAAGTGCAGACCGTGATCAAGGAGCAGAAGCTCCGGCCGAAGATCGACGACCACGACTACGAGACCAAGAAGCGCAACGTCGTTCGCTTCCTCGAAGCCGGTTCGAAGGTCAAGGTCACCATCATGTTCCGCGGCCGTGAGCAGTCGCGTCCGGAACTGGGTTTCCGCCTCTTGCAGCGGCTGGCCTCCGACGTCGCCGATCTCGGTTTCGTCGAAACTTCGGCCAAGCAGGACGGCCGGAACATGACCATGGTCCTCGCTCCCCACAAGGGCGCGAAGACGCGGGTGAAGGCGCAGAACGACGCCAGCTCGGCCCCGCGCAGCAATGCGCCGGCGGCGGAAGCTCCGGCCGACGCCCCGGCTGCCGAGGTTCCGGCGGCCACCCCGCAGCAGTAATAACGAACAGCACACCGGAGGTCAGGGGGTGACCCCTGCCTCCGGCACGACAGAACTGAGGATTCCATGCCGAAGATGAAGAGCCACAGCGGCGCCTCGAAGCGATTCAAGGTGTCGGGCAGCGGCAAGCTGCTGCGTCAGCAGGCCAACCGTCGCCACCTGCTCGAGCACAAGCCCTCCACCCGGACTCGTCGTCTGGACGGCACGGAGGTCGTCGCGAAGGCCGACGTCGCTCGCGTCAAGAAGCTGCTCGCCAAGTAAATACGGCTGAGCAAGCCGCAAGCGATCCGTCAGCGGAACGCATAAAACGACCAACTCCGGGCGCAACCGCCGCGCCCGCCTATCGATCAAGGACTGAAAAGTGGCACGCGTCAAAAGGGCCGTCAACGCTCAGAAGAAGCGCCGTTCCGTTCTCGAGGCCTCCAAGGGCTACCGCGGTCAGCGGTCGCGCCTGTACCGCAAGGCCAAGGAACAGCAGCTGCACTCGCTCACCTACGCCTACCGCGACCGTCGCGCGCGCAAGGGTGACTTCCGCAAGCTGTGGATCACTCGTATCAACGCCGCCGCGCGTCTGAACGACATGACCTACAACCGCTTCATCCAGGGCCTGCAGGCCGCGGGTGTCGAGGTGGACCGCAAGATCCTCGCCGAGCTCGCCGTGTCCGACGCCGAGGCGTTCGCCGCCCTGGTCGCGGTCGCCAAGGCCGCGCTGCCGGCCGACGTCAACGCCCCGGCCGCCTGATTCGGTCTGCGTGACGACACAACATCATTCGGAACGACCCGTGGAAGCGCTCTCCGAGCGCAATCCGCGGGTCGTTTCCGCTGTCAAACTCCATCGCGGGCCGCAGCGCCGTAAGACCGGGTTCTTCCTGGCAGAGGGCGCGAACTCGGTCGAATCCGCCTTGGAGACGGGCCGTATCGAAGAGCTCTTCTATTCGATGAAGGCCGCCGAACGCGAGCACGAACTGGTCGCCAGTGCCGCCGCCCAAGGGGTGCGCACCACGCTGGTGAGCAATCGCGCCGCGGAAATGCTGGGGGAGACCGTGACCCCGCCCGGCCTGGTCGCCGTCTGCCGCCTGGTGGACGTGCCGCTGACCTCGGTGCTGGAGGCGTCCCCGCGCATGCTCGCCGTGCCCGTCGCGATCGCCGACCCCGGCAATGCCGGCACCCTGATCCGGGTGGCCGACGCCGTCGGCGCGGATGCCGTTGTGCTGGCCGGTGATTCGGTCGACCCGCACAATGGCAAGACCGTACGCGCCTGCGCCGGAAGCCTTTTCCACATTCCGGTGGCCCGGGCCCGCGATATCGACGCCACCCTCGACGCCCTGGAAGCGGCCGGTATCGCCATTCTGGCCACCACCGCCCGCGGCGAGGTGAACCTCGACGAAGCCGACGAGATCCTCGCCGGACCGGTCGCCTGGCTCTTCGGCAACGAGGCGCACGGCCTGGACCGCGCCGTCGCCGCCCGCGCCACCCATCGCATCCGCATCCCCATTCACGGTCGCGCCGAAAGCCTCAATCTGGCCGCCGCCGCCTCCATCTGCCTGTACGCCAGTTCCCGCGTCCAGCACGCGAAGTGAGCGCCGCGCGGCGGAAGGTCGCGGCAGGTACGGCGCGATTTAGTGTGCTGGCAGGTAGCCCGTACTCTTAGCCGGTGACATCGCCCAGCACTCTGCGGTCCGGTGCGCTCTCCCTGGCATCCAGCGTGGTGATCGGGGTGGCATCGGCAGGTCCCGCGTACAGCATTACCGCCACCCTCGGTCTCGTCGTCGCGGCCGTGGGGTTGCAGGCGCCGATCATCGTGGTGCTGGCGTTCGTCCCGATGTTGCTGGTGGCCATCGGATATCGGGATCTCAATGCGGTCGAGCCGGATCCGGGCACCACGTTCGTCTGGGCGACCCGGGCGTTCGGGCCGTTCACCGGATGGATGGCCGGGTGGGCGATCGTCGTCTCCGATCTGCTGGTGATGGCGTCGCTGGCGCAGATCAGCTCGCAGTACACCTTCCATCTGGTCGGGGCCGACGGCATCGGCTCGGATGCCACCAGCATCTGGGTGCTGCTGCTCGGGATCGTCTACCTGGTGGTGATGACCGCGGTGGCGGTGTTCGGCATCGACGTGTCGGCGCGCTTGCAGAGCGTGCTGCTGGCGGTCGAGTTCGGGATGCTGGTGGTGTTCTCGATCGTGGCGCTGGTGCGGGTGGCCATCGGGCATGCCGCGGCCACGGCGTCCGCGTTCAGCTGGGATTGGTTCGATCCCTTTGCCATCGGGTCGTTTTCGAGCTTCGTCAACGCGCTGCTGCTGATGGTGTTCATCTATTGGGGCTGGGATTCGGCGGTCTCGGTGAACCAGGAGACGGTGGATCCGCGGCATACGCCGGGACGGTCGGCGGTGCTGTCGACCATCACGCTGGTGGCGCTGTACCTGGTGGTCACGGTGGCGGCGCAGGCGTTCGCGGGCGCGGGCACCGAGGGGCTGGGGCTGGCCAATCCCGATCATGTGGACGATGTGCTGGGCGCGCTGGGGCAGGCGGTGTTCGGGGACAGCACCATCGGGTCGGTCGCGGTGCATCTGCTGTTCCTGATGGTGCTGACCTCGGCGGCGGCCTCCACCCAGACCACGATCCTGCCGACCGCGCGCACCACCTATTCGATGGCCCTGCATCACGCGCTGCCCAAGCGGTTCGGCGAGATCGATCCGAAGTACCGGACGCCCGCCTTCTCCACCATCGTGTTCGGCGGAGTGTCGATCGTGCTGTACGTCGCGCTCAATTTCGCGTCCGGCGGCCGGTTGATCGCGGAAGCGGTGACGGCGATCGGCATCTCGATCGGCGTGTACTACGGGCTCACCGGCGTCAGCTGCGCCTGGCTGTACCGGGACCGATTCGCCACGGACCGTAGGGCATTGGTGATGAAGGGGATCCTGCCCGCGCTGGGCGGATTCGCGCTGCTGTTCGCGGCGGGCTGGACGGCGGTCACCTCGTGGTTCAGCGCCATTTTCGTGCTGGGCGTGGGGACGCTGCTGCTCGGTGTGCCGCTGTATCTGATCCTGGCGCGCACCATGCCGCCGTTCTTCCGCGGCGAGGTGCTGGCGCGCAAGCTGCCCGCCCCGACCGAGGACATCATCGAGGCGGACGCGCCCGCACAGCGCTGAGCGGGAGCCGAACGGCTCGGGCGCGCAACCGGTTTCAGTCGCCGGCGGCTTCGATATCGGCGAGTATCTCCTGCGCCCAGGGCGCGTCGACGGCCTCGTCGTCGGTGACGCCCATGGCCGCCATATCGGTGAGCAGCATGCCGGTGGCCATGAACTGGCGCACCGCCAGGACCGGGGCGCCGGTCAGTTCCCGGACGGTGGTGTAGATATTGCCGAAGCGGGCGCGAATGGCCCGGCCGATCTCCGGATCGACTCCGGCGGCGGCCAGCCCCTGCAGGAAGACCCGGGGCAGGTCGCGCTCGGCGAGGAAAACCTTGTACTGGCGGCCCATCGCGTGCAGGCGTTCCTGAGGCGGGGTGTCGGCGGGCAACCCCTCGACGGCCGCGCGGAACAACTCGTCGATCCGGTCGCAGACCCGGGCCAGCACGGCCAGGAACAGCTGCTGCTTGGTGCCGAACAACCGGATCACATACGGCTGCGATACCCCGGCCCGGCGTGCGATCTCATCGGTTTTGGTTGCGGCGTAACCAGATTCGGCGAAGGCGGTGATGGCGGCCTGTAGCACTTGCTCACCGCGTTCGGTGGCGGTCATCCGGGTTCTGGTCATGCCCCTCATCCTCCTCGATGTGGTCGCGTATTGACATGTTATCAGTCAATGCATACTCTTCGATCCATAAGTTATCAGTCGATAACAACAAAGGAATCGCCGGTATGACCACCACCCTCACTTCCACGCCCCGTACGGCGGACACTCGACGCCGGCCGCTCGCCGCCGTCCTGGCCGCCGTGGGCATCCCCATGTTCATGGTCACCCTCGACAACCTCGTGGTGACCAACGCGCTGCCGGTCATCAAGACCGAGCTCGGTGCCTCGCTGGCGGACCTGCAATGGTTCGTGAACGCCTACGCGCTGTCCTTCGCCGCGCTCATGCTCACCGCCTCCGCGCTCGGTGACCGGATCGGCCGCAAACGCGTATTCCTCATCGGCATCACGCTTTTCACACTGGCCTCGGCCGCCTGCGCCCTCGCCACCGATCCCGGCATGCTCATCGCGGCCCGGGCGGTGCAGGGCTTCGGCGCGGCGGCGGTCATGCCGCTGTCGCTACCGCTGTTGTCGGCGGCGGTGCCGGAAAAGCTGCGCAGCGCCGCCATCGGCATCTGGGGCGGCATTTCCGGACTGGGCGTGGCGCTCGGCCCGGTGGTCGGCGGCGCGGTCGTCGACGGCCTGAGCTGGCAGTGGATCTTCTGGATCAATGTGCCCATCGGCCTGCTGGCGGTGCCGTTCGCGGCCCGCGTCCTCGGTGAATCCTTCGGCGAGGCGAAGCGTGTGGACCTGCCCGGGCTGGTGCTGTCGGCGGGCGGCGTGCTCGCGGTGGTGTGGGGCGTGATCCACGGCGCCGACGACGGCTGGACCTCGGCGAACGTGCTGGGCGCGCTGCTCGGCGGCGCGGTGCTGCTGATCGCCTTCCTCGGCTGGGAATGGCGTTCCCCCGAACCCATGCTGCCGTTGCGGCTGTTCAAGTCCCGCGGGTTCAGCGTCATCAACGCCATCATGGTGACCTTCTCCATGGGCGCGTTCGGCTCGATCTTCCTGCTGGCGCAGTACTTCCAGGTGGTGCGCGGTTACTCCCCGCTGGAATCCGGCATCCGCACCCTGCCCTGGACCCTCGCCCCCATGTTCGTCGCGCCGCTGGCCGGGCTGATCGTGGACAAGGTGGGCCCGCGCGTCCTGGTCGGGGTCGGTCAGGCGTTCCTGGCCATCGCCCTCGGCTGGATGTCGCTCATCACCAGCGTGGACGTCTCCTACAGCGCCTTCCTGCTCCCGTTCGTCCTCGGCGGCATCGGCATGGGCCTGACCTTCGCCCCGTCCTCCACCGTCGTGATGGCCAGCAGCGCACCCGCCGACCAGGGCATGGCCTCGGGCACCACCAGCACCATCCGCGAAGTCGGCGTCGCCCTCGGCATCGCGGTGCTGGCCTCCGTGTTCTCTTCCTACGGTGCGTATCTCACCCCGCAGAGCTACGTGGACGGCCTGGCCCCCGCCGTCGGAGTCGGCGCGGCCATCGTCGCGGTCGGCGCCGTCATCTCGCTGCTGCTGCCCGGTCGCAAAGCCTGAAATCCCTTCGGTGCCCCTGTCGAAACCGGCAGGGGCACCGGGCTATTCGACGCCCCGCACGATCGGGACCTTGGGGGTGCCGGACAGATCGAAGCTGACCTTGCGTACGGTGAGCGCGTTCGCCGCGCGGACGGTCGCGAGTTCGTCGCGCCCCCGGGGAACGGTCCGGATGATGATCTCGCCGTCCGCGGCCTCGTCCAGTTCGGCGGCGATGCCGCGCAGCAGCCGCTCGTGCACGTCCTCGTCCAATTCGTCGAGGTCGCCGTCGTCGAACATCTTGACCGCCACCCCGCGATTGCGCGCCGCGTCAGCGGCCGGGTTGACCATTTCGTGCACGAGCCCGCTGCCGCGCAGGATGGCCGACAGCTGCGATTCCAAAGCCTCGCACGCCCGGGCGTGATCGGGGCTGAGCTGGCGGCTGCCGTCCCCGATACGCTCGAGCAGCGGCCGGGCGACCTCGGCCAGCTCGTAGAGCCGCTTGTCGAGTTCCCGGCGGGTCCTGGCCGCCTTCTCGATCTGCCGGACCGCGGAGTCCTGCTGCGCCCGGGCGGCGAAGATCTTGGCCGCCGCCGGCCGGATCGTGTACGCGAACATGGTCGACATGGCCAGCGGACCGAGATTGGGCAGCGACAGGAACAGCGCGGCGAGCAGGCCTTGGCCGGTCGCCGTGGTCCAGACGGTCGTGACGAGAACGGTGGCGGCCATGGCGGTCACCGCGAAACCGGTGCGGCCGCGCACACACAGGAACGTCAGCATCAGGGTGTAGACGTTTGCCGGCCAGTTCTGGTGCGCATAGGTGATGGGCGGCGGGGTCAGCAGGACCAGTGCGGACGTGGCGGGGGCCGCGGCCGCGATCGCCAAGGCGGGGCGGGCCGGCAGCGGGTCGCCGCGCACTGCGAGCAATGCGATTCCGGCACACCAGAAGACGAGCACCGTCACGGCGGACTGCCATAGGTGCGTGTGCGTGTGCCCGACGGCGATGATCGCGGGGCCCGCGAGGCCGGCGCAGTAGAAGGCGAGGAGGGCGGCCGCGGCGGGGGTGTTCATCCCGAGCAGCGATCGGACATCCTCGGGTTGCCGTTCGGGCCCGTTCACGGAGCGACCCACAGCATTTCGACGGTGGTGCCGTGGCCCTTGCGGGAGTCGATGCGCAGCGTGCCGCCGATGGCGTCCACCTGGCGGGGGAGTCGTTGCAGACCCCAGCGGCGGCTCATCCGGGTGGTGTCGAATCCCTTGCCGTCGTCATCGACGGTCACGCCCAGCCGGCCCGGCCCGATCCGCAGCGTCACCGCCTGCTTCACCTCGGAACCGTTGTGCCGGAGGCTGTTTCCCACCGCCTCCTTCAGTACCAGGCCGGCGGTGCGGACCACGGCGGCGTCGAAGACGGCGGGCCGGCCGTCGAGAGCTGATTCCAGGATCAGCGGCAGTTCGTCGTCGAGCGTCACCAGCTTCTCCTCGAGGTAGGCGATGGCGGCGGCGCCCGTCATCGGTTCGTCGCCGGTCCGGGTGTGAATCTCGGCGAGCGCGCGCAGCGCTTCGTGCGCGTCGGCGGGGCTGGATCGCATGGCCATTCCGATCCGCAGACAGTGCATGACGTTGTCGTGCACTATGTTCGCGAACTGCTCCCGGTCGTCGTTGTAGGCGAGCACGGATTCGGCGTCGGCGCTCAATCGGATCGCCTCCTCGCGCGCGGCGTCGAGCAGGCGTCCGGTGCGGACGGCCCGCAGCGCGGCCGCGACGAAGGCGAGACAGAAACTGGTCGCGAAAATCCAGCTCATCCAGAAGGGTTCGGCGATCTCGGGGATCCGCTGCAGCCCGAGCAGCTGCACCTCGGTCACGACGACGATGGTGTATCCGATGACCCAGCGCGGTCGCCAGGTCAGCGCGGCCGCCATGGCGGCGAGTCCCGGAATATTGGTCAGGAAGGGCGGATCCGCCAGGAGTTCGCCCCGCCAGGCGACATACCAGGTGGACGCCGCGAGGAAGAAGCCGATGGCAGCCGCGCCCGCGGCCCGCTCCACGGCGCGTAGTTCGGCCAGGAACGCCGTCGCCAGCAGGACGACCGCCGGCCCGTAGACGGCGGTGAGCCCGAGCGGCATCCACCATGCGGCGAGATGCGCGCCTTCGGGCGCCAGCCGGGTGTAGAGCAGACCGAAATAGATCAGGTACCCGGTGGCGATGAAGATCGCGAAAAGGCGCAGCAACCGATCGCGGTCACTCGTTCGCCCCGCTTCCGAGGGGGTCCTGAATTTCATTGTCACCCTTCACCCGTCCCAGTCCTGGAAATAACCGTCGACGCGCGCCCGCGCGGCCAGATCGCCCTTCTTCCGCACTTCGAAACCGGCTTCGGTGTATTTGTCCTTGATTTTCGCGACGTACTTGCGGATGGTGTCGGGCGCCAGGTGCAGTTCGGTCGCGATATCTATCGCGGTGTCGCCGGAGGCGTACATGGCCAGCACTTTGCGTTCGCGTTCGGTGAGCTGCGGGATCAATTCCGCATCGGCGTCGAGGGCGGCGGCCCAATCGACCGAGGGTGCGGCCTGCCCGGTGACGGCGAGGCGCACTGCTTCGACGAGTTTGCCCGCAGGTTCGGTTTTGGTGATGACGCCGAGCACACCGGCTTTGGCGGCTTCCTGGACCAGGTAGCGCCGGTCGCGGGAGGTGTAGACCAGGACGTTGGCGATGCCCGCGTCCTTGAGTGCGCGGATGTTCTTCTTGGGCGTCGATTTGTCGGGTAGCCCTTGGAGATCCAGGATCACCAGGTCCAGTTCGGTTGTGACGGAGAGCAGTTCGGCCACCGTGTGACCGTCGGCGACCAGGCGCAGTTCCGGATATGGCTGGAAGAAGCCGTGCAATGCGGCGCGGGCCATCTCCAGATGATCTTCGACCAATCCGATTCGGTAGGTGGGGAATTCCGGTTCCATCGCGTTCATCGAAACCTTCCGAGCTGATGGAGTCACTCATAAAAGCGACCGGTCGGATAAAAGAGTCTGCGCGGACTGCCTGGATCAACTCTAGAAGGCGGCGGACCCGTGATACACCCCAAAATTTGGTATCTCCGCGGCGATACCGCGCGCACCACTCCCAAGAATTGGGAATGTTGCCGGGAAGGTGCCGATCGTAATCTGATACGCGGGAATTCGAAGACCTCGCGGCCGCTGCTCGCACGGCGCGATGGCTGTTCGGCGAAGGGAAGAACCGTGTCGCACACCACCGATTTCGAACCGGCGGTCCACCCGCGCCCGTCCGGTGCCGCCGCCACCATGCTGCGGTGCGCGGCCCGCGCGGCGCTGACCGCGCCGGCCGGTCCCTCGCCCGCCTACCTGGATGTGCTGTCCGAGGCGCGGCGTGCGGTGGGAGGGCTTGCGGTGCAATTGAATCGCGCGGTACGGGAATTCGCCCCCGCGGAGCGGATCCCGGATGCGGCGCAGTGTTTCGCCGCGGTGATCGACGACGTCCCGGCCGCGCGACTGCTACCGGAGGACGAGGCCGAACTCTACGAGTTCATCGCGCGGTTCATCGACCACGCCACCCGGAGCGTGACCGCCGCGGCGCGGCAGCGAGCGCCCGGCGACACGCTGCCGTGGCGGGCGGCGCCCGTGTCCTCGCTGGAACGCTGGCGGCGCGGCAATCAGCTCTACGCCCTCGCCAATCGGTCTGCGGCACAACATATCCGTATGGCCTCCGGTGCGTTGCTGGCCGGACCAGGTATCGCGGCGGCCGCCCTGACCGGTGCGGCGGCCGACGTGCGCGCGCTGACCGCGGCCATGTCCTACGCCGCGGCGATGCCGGTGCCGCGGTACGCGTCCGTGGTGCGCCCGGGCGCGGCTCGGCCCCGGTTGCGGTTCGAACCGGACGGGTCGATGAACCTCGATCACCGCGAGTATCGGGCCGCGATGGACGAACTGCTGTCCGATCTCGACCTGCGCACGGCCGAACTCCCGGCACCGGTCGCCGCGGCGTTCGGGCTGCTGCTCGATGCCGATCTACAGGATCTGGAACGGCGCATAGGCCTCACCCATCGGCTGGTGGGTTCGGTTGCGGCGCATGATCATCGGCCCGCGGTCCATGCGCTTCGCCTGGCGTACCGCCGGCGCGTGGACGCGTATCTGCCGTTCCTGTGCCCCGCACACGGGTAGCCGCGGGGCGATCGGGTGGTAGCGCCTGCGGTCAGGACGCGGGCGCCGTGCCCAGTTCGGCCGTGATCGCGCCCGCCAGCAGTTCGCGGGCGCGATCGAGGGCGAGGGAACCACTGTGCCAGCGCTCGGAGAGCCCTTCGATCAGTGCGGTGAGGCGTTCCGCCGCAGCGGTGGCATCGACCGTGCCGGTAATGGTTCCGGCGTCCTGGGCCGCGCGGATGAGTTCCGCGATATCGGAGTTCCAGCTGAGCGTGGTGGCGGTCAGCGGGGCCCGCAGGTCGGTGTTGAACACCGCGCTGGCGCGCAATTCGCCCCAGGCGATGGAGGTTTCGCGGACGTCGTCGCGGTCCTGCAATTCCGCCAGCAGCGTGGCCTCGAGCTGGGTGCGCGGGTCGGCGGCATCGATCCAGGCGTCGTCGGTGTAGGACTGGGCGCGGTGGTTGACGTGGGCGAGGGCGGCGTGCAGCACTCCCGAGCGATCTTTGAAGTGGTAGTAGATCAGTGCGGTGGAGACGCCGGCCTCGGTGGCGAGCTTGTCGATGCGCAGGCCGCGGACGCCGTCCTGGGCGATGACGCGGACGGCGGCTTCCAGAATCTGAGTGGCGCGGTCTGACACGGTTGTCACCTTATGGGTTAGTGGGCGGGCTCTTGCTGGGTGGTGCAGTGGATGCCGCCGCCACCGGCCGCGATGGCGTCGATGTTCAGCTGCACGATCTGCCGGTCGGGGAACAGGCGGGCCAGGGTGTCGTGGGCGGCGGCGTCGGCGGCCGCATCGCCGAATTCGGGGGCGATGACCGCGCCGTTGCAGACGTAGAAGTTGATGTAGCCGGCCGCGAAATCGTCGCCCGGGTTCGCGTAGCGCAGGTCGGTGGGCGCTTCCAGGGTTTCCACCTCCAGCGGGCGGCCCTGGGCGTCATTGGCGTTGTGCAGGATCTCGAGGTGGGTGCGGGTGATGTCGTAGTCGTAGGACTCCTCGTTGTTGTCCAGCCCGGCCACCACCACGCCCGGGCGGGCGAAGCGGGCGTAGAAGTCGGTGTGGCCGTCGGTGATGTCCTGACCGGCGATACCGGGCAGCCAGATCACCTTCCGGATGCCCAGCAGCCGGTCCAGTTCGGCTTCGACCTCGGGTTTCTTCCAGCCCGGATTGCGATTGGCGTTCAGCACACAGGATTCGGTGATGATCGCGGTGCCCTGCCCGTCGACCTCGATACCGCCGCCCTCGAGCACCAGATCGGTGTGCACGGTCCGCACGCCCGCCCGATCGTCCACGAACGCGGCGACCTTGGCGTCGCGCTTGTGCTTCTGCTTGCCGCCCCAGCCGTTGAAGTTGAAATCGACACCGCCCCAGCCGTTTTCGCCGCGCACGAACACCGGTCCGGTATCGCGCATCCACAGGTCGTCGATATCGGTGGCGATCAGCTCCACATTCGCGCCGCCGATCAAGCCGCGCGCCAGACCCATCTCGTCGGGCCGCACCAGCATCGACACCGGCTCGAAACGCGCGATGGCGACGGCGATACCGGCCAGATCGCGCCGCACCTGCGGCAGCAGTTCGTCGCCCCAGATCGGTTCGCTCGGGCCGAAAGCCATCCAGGTGCGCTTGTGCGGATCGCCTTCCTCCGGCATCGCCCAGCGGCTGCCGTCGCTTCCGGAACCGCCCGAATCGGACTCCGACAGATCGTCGCAGGCGGCGGCCAGCAGCCCGCCCACGGCTACCAGCAGGCTCGATTGCATGAATCGGCGTCGTTGCATCGCGTATCTCCTCACGTCTGTCAGGCCGCGTGCGGGCATCCCGAACGCTAGTCGCTGACTAACTTTTTGATCAAGAATGGTGAGACGGGTGTCTCGGCGCGCCCGGTCGCGGACGGGTGCTAGCGGGCGGGTTCCTGCTGGGTGGTGCAGTGGATGCCGCCGCCACCGGCCGCGATGGCATCGATGTTCAGCTGCACGACGCGCCGGTCCGGGAACAGTCGCGTCAGGCTCGACAGCGCCGCGTTGTCGGCCTGCGGATCGCCGAATTCCGGGGCGATGACCGCACCGTTGCAGACGTAGAAATTGATGTAACCGGCTGCGAAATCATCGGATTCGAACTGCGGCCGCACTCGCGACGGCCCGGCCAGCACCTCGACCCGCAGCCGCCGGCCCCGGGCGTCGGTGGCCTCGTGCAGGATCTCGAGATGCTGCCGGGTGACGTCGTAATCGAAGGAATCCGGATCGTTGTCGAGCCCCGCGACCACCACTCCCGGCCGCGCGAACCGCGCATAGAAGTCGGTGTGCCCGTCGGTGATGTCGTACCCCGCGATCCCCGGCAGCCAGATCACCTTCGAAATGCCCAGCAGATACGCGAGTTCCTCCTCCACGTCCTGCCGCTTCCATCCGGGATTGCGATTGCGATTCAGCACGCAGGACTCGGTGATGATCGCGGTGCCCTCGCCGTCGACCTCGAGCCCGCCGCCCTCCAGCACCAGATCGGTCTCGAGCGCCTCCACCCCGGCCCGCCCGCTGATCTGCCCCGCCACTTCCGCGTCCCGCCGATGCGACTGCTTGCCGCCCCACCCGTTGAAGTTGAAATCGATCCCGCCCCAACCGGATTCACCCCGCACGAACACCGCCCCGGTATCTCGCGCCCAGATATCGTCCAGCACCGCCTCGACCAGCTCCACCCCCGGCCCGGTCAGCTCCCGCGCGATCGCCATGTCCTCGGCCCGCACCAGCATCGACACCGGCTCGAACCGCGCGATCGCATTGGCGATATTCGCCAGATCCCGCTGCGCCTGCGGCAGCAACTTCCGCCCCCACACCCGCTCGGTAGCCCCGAACGCCATCCACGTCCGCGCATGCGGCTCCCCCTCCTCAGGCATCACCCACCGCCGCTCATCCTCCCCACCCTCACTCCCCAGAATCCCATCGATGATCGCCCAGCCCCGATCCAACAATCCACGTCTGCCCATTTTCCCGATCCTCGCTTCCCATGCTCTCGGCCGAATCTCGAATCGATCACGAACACTGAGGTCAGCGACCGATCGGCAACCCCAAACTACCTCTGACTAAAAATTTGGTCAAACACTGTGTGTGGTGTCACGTGAAAGGCCGACGACGGGTGGTCATTGAGACCCGCATTCTGGAAACTATTATGTACTACGCCTATAAACACTGTTCAAGCACGGTTTTTGAGCCTGTTTGACGGTATCGACAGAGGAGGCTCGTGCTAGACGCCGATACCGCTCCCGTTCGCACCCGCCGCCTGGCGTGGGAACGGGCGACCGCCATCCCGCTCGCGGTGCTGGCGGTCTTGTTCCTCGGTTCCTATGCCTGGCAGGTGCTCGATCACGGCCTGCATCCGGCTCTGGAACGCTGGCTGGGCCGAGCCGATCTGCTCATTTGGGCGTTGTTCGTGGCCGACTATCTGATGCGCCTGTATCTCTCGACCGCGCGCTCGCGATTCGTCCGGCGAAACTGGCTGGATCTGATCATGATCGCTATTCCGCCGCTGCGCCCGCTCCGATTGCTGCGCGCGGCCGTGCTGGTGGTCGATGCCGTCGATCGGCAGACGCGTTTCCGGGCGCGCACACGCATGTCGGTTTTCGTCGGCGTCACCTCGGTGCTGCTCATGGTGCTGTGCAGTCTGGCCATGTACGACGCCGAACGTGGCGCGCCGGGCGGCACCATCCAGAATTTCGGGGACGCGGCCTGGTGGTCCGTCGTCTCGGTGACCACGGTCGGGTACGGCGACTTCTACCCGGTGACGGTCGAGGGCCGCCTCGTCGCGCTGGTCCTGCTCACCTTCGGCATCGCCCTGATCTCCTTCGCCATCGGCACCACCACCAGCTGGGTCGTCGAGAAACTGCGTTCGCTCGACGCGGGCGCGGACCGGACGGATCGCGAACTCGGGGAGCTGCTCGCCGAAATCTGCACGCTGCGAGCCGAAATCGGGGAATTGCGAGAAGAGCGGCGCGGCTAGGCGGCCAGGAGGCGGAGGGCTTCGGCGATCTTGGCTTTTACTTCGGTGTCGGCGGGGGTGGGGGCGGGGCCGAACAGGTGGCCGGCGCTGCCTACCGCGAGGCAGGCGCCTTCGACGACTGTGCCGCCGGCGATGCCGACTATGACGCGGAGTTCTTCGAGGGCGCGGGCGCCGCCGCGCCGGCCGGTGGAGAGGCCGATGATGGCGATTCGCTTGCCTGCCAAGGCGCCTCGGCCGTAGGGGCGGGAGGTCCAGTCGATGGCGTTCTTGAGGACGGCGGGGAGGGAGCCGTTGTATTCGGGGGTGATCATGAGGACGGCATCGGCGGTGGTGACGGCTTCGCGCAGGCGGGTGGCGGTGGGCGGGACCGGCGGGGGCGACTGGCTATGCGAACGGTAGCCGATGGGTCAGAAGACGAAGCCGCGCAGCGCGATGAAGCGCAGGCCGCCGACTGCGGCCATGATGCCGATGACGGCGGTGGACTGGGCCAGTTCGCTCAGGCCGGGGGCCCAGGAGCCCAGGCCGGCCAGGGCGCCGGTGCTGATCAGGAGGCCGATCAGGGCCAGGCCGCCGCCTTCGTATTGGGCCTTGAACCAGCCGACGCGGCCGGCGGCGTTGAAAGTGAGTTTGCGGTGCAGCTCGTTGGCGATGACGGTGCTGACGATGGAGCCGGCGGTGTTGGCGACCAGGGGGCCGATGCCGTTCATGGACATGAACAGCAGGACGTAGGCGACATTGCTGGATCCGCCGACCAGGGCGAAGCGGATCAACTGGGCGAAGACGTGGTCGCCGCGCAGGTAGCGGATTGCCGTGCTGTTCATGAGGACCACTGTCGGCGGGGGCGCTTACAGCGGACTGACATTGTGCTGACATCGGCGCTGACAGCGGGGGATCCGCCGGTCAGGGGGCGTAACGGACCGGCCGGGAGGCCGATGCAGAGGGCATCGAGGGGCGGGCGATCTACGGCGGGTGAGCGGTATGCGTGGGCGATGGCGGCTGGTGCGGCCGATTCTGGGTGCGATGGCGGCCGCGGCGCTGGTCACCGCCGGACTGCTGGCGTTCGATTACAGCGAACCGCAGGAGCCGGCGGGCAATTTCACGGTGCCGCTCGCGCCCTACACCACGGTGACGTCGACGACGCCGCACTGGCTGGACGCCGGGAACTGAACGTCAGGCCGAGGCCGCGGCACGCGCCTGCTCGATCTCGTTGATGTGCTCCTCGGTCCACATGCGCAATGCCGTGATCGGTTCGGCGAGGCTGCGGCCCAGCGCGGTGAGTTCGTATTCGACGCGCGGCGGAATAGTGGGATGCACTGTGCGCGTGAGGAATCCGTCGGCCTCCAGGGTGCGCAGAGTTTGGGTGAGCATCTTCTGCGAGACGCCGCCGATGCGCCGCGACAGATCGGTGTAGCGCATGGTGCCCTGGGCGAGCAGGGCATCGATGACGAGGACGGTCCATTTGCCCGCGATGTGGTCGAGGACCTGACGGGTGGGGCATTTGGGGGAGTAGCAGTCGGCGGGCAGGCCGGAGGATTCGACGACCGTGGTCATACTCGAGAGAGTAGCGCACTAATTAGTGCCTTCTTCCCGAACGAACGTCACTCTCCAATAGTTAGTGGCATGAACACGATGACAGTCGCCGAAGCCATCCGCACCCGCCGGACCGTCCGGCACTACCGCCCCGATCCCGTAGCCGCCGCCGATCTGGAGACCTTGCTCGAACTGGCCATGGAAGCGCCGTCCAGCTGGAACCTGCAGGACCGCTCGATCGTGGTGGTGCGCGATCCGGCCGGTCGAGAAGGGTTGACATGGGCCACCGACGGCCAGCCTCAGCCCCAAGAAGCGCCGGTCATGCTGGTGTTTGTCGCGGAACCCCAAGCGTGGCAAGCGGATCGGAGCGATGTGTTCGAAACCGCACGGAACAATCACGCCTGGAACGAGGAGTTCATCGCCGGCTTCTCGGCCGCCTCCACCGAGTTCCAGCAGCAGCTGGCTGAACGCGGGCTGCTGCGCGAATACGCGGTGAAGGACGCCATGCTCGCCGCCGCCTATGTGATGCTCGCCGCCACCGCACTCGGTCTCGCCACCTCACCCATGAACGGCTGGGACGAAACCCGGGTGAAGAAGGTGATCGGTATAGAAGGACGCGACGACCTGTCCATCGCCCTGCTCATGTCGGTCGGCTACCCCGCCGAAACCCGGATTCACCCCGGTCGCCGCCCGCTCACCCGCACCGTGCACCACGAGCGCTACCGCACCGCCTGACCGCCCGCCGCCGCGCGCACCACGCCGGAAGGTGCGCGCGGCCTGCGGAAATCCAGGTGAAGCGGGCTGATTACAAGGCTTACGATGCGACCAGCAAGAATGGGAGCCAGGCAATCCGCCTGACCCATACCGCCCAGGGGAGAGACGAAGCATCGTGGCCGACGATATCGACCGTGCCGAGCAGACCGCGGCCTTGAGCGAGGAATCGCTCGCCGCTGCCGCGGAAGCCGCCGAGAAGGCGTTTGCCGCCGCCAGCACCCTGGACGAGCTGGCGGCCGCGAAAACCGAGTACATGGGCGGTAAGTCGCCGATCTCCCTGGCGCAGCGCTCGCTCGGCACCCTCCCCAAGGAGGAGAAGGCCGAGGCCGGCAAGCGCGTGAACGTGGCCCGCGGGCGCGTGTCCTCGGCCTACGAGACCCGCCAGGCCGAGCTGCTCACCGAGCGCGACGCGGCGGTGCTGGTCGCGGAGGCCATCGACGTGACGGTGACCGCGCGGCGGGAACCGGTCGGCGCGCGGCATCCCATCGCGGTGCTGTCGGAGCGGGTCGCGGACGTCTTCGTGGCGATGGGCTGGGAGGTCGCCGAAGGTCCCGAGGTCGAGACCGAGCACTTCAATTTCGACGCCCTGAACTTCCTGCCGGATCATCCGGCGCGCACCATGCAGGACACCTTCCACATCGCGCCGGAGGGTTCGCGCCAGGTGCTGCGTACCCACACCTCGCCGGTGCAGGTGCGGTCCATGCTGTCGCGCGAGCTGCCCATCTATGTGGTGTGCCCGGGCCGGACCTTCCGCACCGATGAGCTGGACGCCACCCACACCCCGGTGTTCTCGCAGGTCGAGGGCCTGGCCATCGACAAGGGCCTGACCATGGCCCACCTCAAGGGCACCCTGGACGCGTTCGCGCGCGCCCTGTTCGGCCCGAACACCACCACCCGCATGCGGCCCAGCTTCTTCCCCTTCACCGAACCGTCCGCCGAGGTGGACGTGTGGTTCGAGGACAAGAAGGGCGGCCCGGGCTGGGTCGAGTGGGGCGGCTGCGGCATGGTGAACCCGAAGGTGCTCATCGCCTCGGGCATCGACCCCGAGGTGTACAGCGGTTTCGCGTTCGGCATGGGCCTGGAGCGCACCCTGCAGTTCCGCAACGGCCTGTCCGATATGCGCGACATCGTCGAGGGCGATGTGCGTTTCACCGTGCCGTTCGGCATCCAAGCCTGACCCGACCCTTCGATACGAGGAAGCGAAACGTCAAGTGCGAGTAGCGCAATCCTGGCTGACCGAAATCCTGCAGCGCACCACCCCCGGCTGGTCGGTGACGCCGGAGGAGCTCGACGCCGGTTTCGTCCGGGTCGGGCTGGAAGTCGAAGAGGTCGATCCGGTGACCCCGATCGGCGGCGAGATCGACAAGCCGTTAGTGGTCGGGCGGGTGCTGGAGATCACCGAGCTGACCGAGTTCAAGAAGCCCATCCGCTTCTGCAAGGTCGACGTCGGCAATCCGGAACCGCAGGAGATCGTCTGCGGCGCCCGGAATTTCGCGGTCGGCGACCTGGTCGTCGTGGTGCTGCCGGGCGGTGAGCTGCCCGGCGGTTTCAAGATCTCCTCGCGGAAGACCTACGGGCACACCAGCAATGGCATGATCTGCTCGGTCGCCGAACTCGGCATCGGCAAGGATCACTCCGGCATCCTGGTGCTGGAGCCGGGCACCGCCGAACCGGGCGCGGACGCCAATGTGGTGCTGGGCCTGGACGATACGGTCATCGAACTGGCCATCACCCCCGACCGCGGGTACGCCTTCTCGGCGCGTGGCCTGGCCCGGGAGCTGGCCTGCGGGTTCGACCTGGAGTACAGCGATCCGGCCGTGCGCCTGCTGCCGGACTCGGAGACCGAAGCCTGGCCTGTGAAGATCGAACCGGAGTCGCTGTGCACCCGTTTCGCGGTGCGCCGGGTCACCGGGATCGATCCGAAGGCCGTGTCGCCGTGGTGGTTGCAGCGCCGGCTGCTGCTGTCGGGCGTGCGTCCCATCTCCCCGGCCGTCGACGTCACCAACTACGTGATGCTCGAGCTGGGCCAGCCGCTGCACGCCTTCGACGCCGCCAAGGTGCGCGGCGGGTTCGTGGTGCGGCGCGCCAACAAGGGCGAGACCCTGCGCACCCTCGACGAGGCCGAGCGCACCCTGGACGCCGAGGACGTGGTGATCGCCGACGAGTCCGGCGTCATCTCCCTCGCCGGCATCATGGGCGGCGCCAGCACCGAGGTCGGCGCGGACTCGACCGACATCCTCCTCGAGGCCGCGACCTGGAACCCGGTCGCGGTGGCGCGCACCGCCCGCCGCCACAAGCTCGGCTCGGAGGCCAGCCGCCGCTTCGAACGCGTGGTGGACCCCGAGGTGAACCTGGCCGCACTGGACCGCGCCGCCACCCTGCTGGCCGAAATCGCCGGTGGCACCGTGGAATCCGTGCTCACCGACGTGCGCGTGCCCACCCCGGGCCCGCAGCCGATCAGCATGGACATCGACCTGGCCGACCGCACCGCGGGCGTGCAGTACGAGCGTGGCGCGGCCACTCGCCGCCTGCAGCAGGTCGGCTGCACCATCGAGGTCGGCGTCAGCGAGACCGGGCACGGTCAGCTGGTCGTCACCCCGCCCACCTGGCGGCCCGACCTGACCCAGCCCGCCGATCTGGTGGAGGAGGTGCTGCGCCTGGAAGGTCTGGACAAGATCCCGTCGGTGCTGCCCACCGCCCCGGCCGGACGCGGGCTGACCGCCGAACAGCGCCGCCGCCGGGCCATCAGCAAGGCCGTCGCCTTCGAAGGCTGCGTCGAGGTCCCGGCTCCGGTCTTCATGTCCGGCACCGTGTTCGACACCTGGGGCCTGGACGCCGACGATCCGCGCCGCAACACCATGCGCGTGCTCAACCCCCTCGACGTCGATCGCGCCGAGCTGTCCTCCACGCTGCTGCCGGGCCTGCTGGAGATCGCCGCGCGCAATATCTCGCGCGGTGAACGCGACCTCGCCATCTACGCCATCGGCCAGGTCACCCTGTCCACCGGCAAGACCGGCGCGGTCGCCCCGCTGCCCGTCGACCGCCGTCCCACCGAGGACGAGATCGGCGTGCTGCTGGATTCCCTTCCGCTGCAACCGGTCCGGATCGGCGCGGTGCTCACCGGCAAGCGCGAACCGCGCGGGCCGTGGGGTCCGGGCCGCGCCGTCGAGGCCGCCGACGCGTTCGCGCTGGTGGACGCCATCGGCGATGCCGCGGGCCTGACCATCGAACGGCGCGCGGTGGCGTACCTGCCATGGCATTCGGGCCGCGGCGCGGAGCTGCTGGTGGACGGCGTCGTCGTCGGCCACGCGGGCGAACTGCACCCGGCGGTGCTGGAGCGTTCGGGCCTGCCCCCGCGCACCTGCGCCATCGAACTCGACCTCGATGCCCTCCCGCTGCGCGAAGTCCGTCCGGCCCCGGTCATCTCGGCCTTCCCGGCGGTGCTGCAGGACGTGTCCATCAGCGTCGAGAAGACCGTCCCGGCCGCCGCCGTGGAAGCCGCCCTGCGCACCGGCGCGGGCGAACTCCTCGAGACCATCTCCCTGTTCGACGTCTACGAAGGCGCGCAGGCCGGCGAGGGCCGCAAATCCCTCACCTACGCCCTGCGTTTCCGCGCCACCGACCGGACGCTGACCGAGGACGAGGCCAGCGCGGCGCGGGACGCGGCAGTGGCGCAGGCCGCCGACACGGTCGGCGCGGTGCTGCGCGGCTGACGCCGGAACCGTTCGGGCACACCGGATTCGACACCCCGGTGATCACGGCACGCCACCGTGATCACCGGGTTTTCCGTTTCCGGCAGTCCAATTGGTGGGATGAATATGCCGGAAGGCTGTAAGCGGGCGCATAGCCGGGTGCAGAATACCGGGGTGGAAGCTGATGTGGTGGGGCGCGCGACGCTGCGCAAGGTGACCCTGCGGCTGGTGCCGTTCCTGGGGTTGCTGTATTTCGTGAACTATCTGGACCGGGTGAACATCGGCTTCGCCGGGCCGAACGGCATGAAGACCGATCTCGGTTTGAGCGAGACGGCGTTCGGGTTCGCCTCGGGGATCTTCTTCATCGGATACCTGCTGCTCGAGGTGCCGAGCAATCTGGCGCTGCACCGCTTCGGCGCGCGCCGCTGGATCGCCCGAATCCTGTTGACCTGGGGCATCATCGCCTCGGCCATGGCGTTCGTGCCCAACGGTACGACGCTGGTGGTGCTGCGGTTCCTGCTCGGCGTCGCCGAAGCCGGCTTCTTCCCCGGCATCCTGCTGTACCTGACCTATTGGTTCCCGCAACGGCATCGGGCGCGGATCGTGGCCCTGTTCATGACCGCCGTGCCGATCTCGACGGCGCTGGGCGCGACCCTGTCCAGCCTCATCCTGCAGTACGGCGACGGCGTCTTCGGCCTCACCGGCTGGCGATTCATGTTCCTGGTCGAGGGCCTGCCCTCGCTGGTGCTCGCGGCGGTCACCTGGTGGTATCTCACCGACCGCCCGGATCAGGCGAGCTGGCTCGAACCCGCCGAAAGGCAATGGCTGGCAGCCGAACTCGACGCCGAACAGGCGAAAGCCGAAGCGGCCGAACACTGGACGCTGCGCAAGGCGCTGACCCATCCGCGCATCCTCGGCCTCGCGCTGGTCTACGGCGGCATCGTCTACGGCTTGTACGCGCTCGGTTTCTTCCTGCCCACCATCATCAACGGCTTCCAGGAACAGTTCGGTACGCACTATTCGGTGGTGCAACGAGGCTTGATCAATGCCGTGCCCTACGTGATCGGCGCAGTGGTGATGGTCTGGTGGAGCCGCCACGGCGACCGCACCGGCGAACGCGCCTGGCACGTGGCGCTCCCCGCCTTGGCCGGCGGCCTGGCCATCCCGGTGACCCTCTATCTGGGCAACCCCTTCGCCGCCATGGTCGCCGTAACGGTGTGCGCCGTCGGTGTGCTCGCCGCCCTCCCGACCTTCTGGGCCCTGCCCAGCACTTTCCTGTCCGGAGCCGCGGCCGCGGGCGGCATCGCGCTGATCAACTCCATCGGCAATATCAGCGGTTTCGCCGCCCCGTACATCACCGGCTGGCTCAAGGACTGGACCGGCACCCAGAAGGCCGGGCTGTGGATGGTCGGCTTCGCCATGGTGGGTTCGGCGGTGGGCGTGCTGCTGCTGTGGCGCGGCACGCGGTCGAGCGGGGTCGGTGCGCGGGCCGAGGTGGGGTAGGAAAGGAGCATGCGGCATCCGGCTACTCCGATACTCAATGCGCTGACCTACCTTCCGGATCGGCGGATCGTGGCGACCCCGGAACAGTTCGGGGTGGGGTACGAGGACCTCATGCTGAGTACCGCCGATGGGGAGAGGATCAACGCCTGGTTCGTGCGGGCGGCGGGGAAACCGTTGGGGCACTTGCTGTTCGCGCACGGGAACGCGGGGAATATCGGGGACCGGTCGCCGGTGCTGGCGTTGTTGTCGGCGGTGGGGTTCGATGTGCTGGTCTTCGACTACCGGGGGTTCGGGCGGAGCAGCGGGCGGCCCAGTGAGGCGGGGACGTATCTGGATGCGCGGGCGGCGCGGGAGGCGTTGCTGGCGCGGCCGGGGGTCGACCCGGAACGGGTTGTGTACCTGGGGAAGTCGCTCGGCGGCGGGGTGATGACGGAGCTCGCGACCGTGCACCGGCCCGCCGGGCTGGTGCTCATGTCCACGTTCACCGGGCTGCGGGCGGCGGCGGGTGCGGTGTATCCGATCCTGCCGAAGGCGTTCGTGCCCGATGCCTATCCGTCGCTGAAGCGGATGCGCCAGGTCCGCTGCCCGGTGCTGATCATGCACGGCGAAGCCGATGAGATGCTGCCCGTGGCGATGGGCCGGGCCCTGTTCGCGGCCGCGCCGGAGCCCAAGGAATTGATTGTGTATCCGGGGGCCGGGCACAACGATCTGATCGGGATTCCGGGCTGGGCGGAAACCCTGGCGGCCTGGGTGGCCGGGCTTGCGTAGCCTGGCTGCATGAGCCATGCCGAGGGACTTGCTGCGGAACTGGGGAAGTTGTCGGATGCCGAGCTGGCCGCGGTGGTCGGGGCGGCGACGGATGGGCGGGCCGGGCTGGCGGCCCTGCACGAGGTGGCGCTGTCGGTGGCAGTGACCGTGGGTCATGCGCCGCATATCGATAATGTGATGCCTGCCACGCCCGCGCCCGCCGAGTCGTCACGCGCGCTGCTGACCGATACGTTCCAGCAGGTCGGGACGGGTCCGGTGGTCGATGCCGAGCTGGTACCGCCCGCGGGTATCCCGGTTGGGCCGGGGGCCGCGGGGTATGCGAACAACGGTGTCCCTACTTTCGAGTCAGTTCGCGATAAGGTCGAGCAGCGCTACGGCACCGCGCAGGGGATGAGCGAACTGGATTCGCAGACGCCGGTGGGTCGCAGCGTGGAGGAACAGTGGGACGCGCGGGAGAAAGCCGCGCGGGAGCGCCTGGAACAGATTCGGAAGTCGGTGCATCGCAACGACAAAGGCTGAGATCCGGGGCTCCGTCATATCGGATGGGTGGAAACTGTGACCGAGCCACGGGAAATCGCCGAACGGCTGCTCGACCTGCAGGTCGATTGGATCTTGTCGGAAGTGACCGGTGAGCGCTTCGCCGAGGTGATCGCGCGGGACACCGACGCCGTCATCGGCGTCGCCGACACCATCATCTTCCGCGACGTGGTCGAGATCGACCAGGCCAAGGCCACCGTCGCGACCATCATCGACCTGATCGGCGGCTCGCCGGTGCTGGGCGAGATGGTCGGCGCGCTGGCGCCGGCGCTGTACGACGAGATCGCCTCCAACAAGGACTACACCCTCGGCGACGTGGTCGAGCGCGAGCCGGTCGAACAACTGCTGGAGAAGATCTTCGGCATGCACCAGGCGCAGGAGCGCATTCTCGAGCGCCTCACCGAGAGCCCGCTCATCGCCACCGTGGCCGCCAAGTTCGTGGACAAGCTGGTCGACGATCTGATGGAAGCCAACAAGCAGATGGCCTCCAAGATCCCGGGCGTGGGTTCGCTGGTCTCCATGGGCACCAATGCCGCCAAGTCGGCGCGCAAGGCCGCGGAGAAGGCGGGTGGCACCTTCATCGGCGAAATGGCCGGTAAGGGAGCGCAATTCGCGCTCAAGCGGACCAACAACGCCATCCGCGACATGCTGCAGGACGCGCCCGTGCACGATGCGGCCATGGAGTTCTGGGATCTGCACGCCGGGGAGCCGGTCGCGGGTCTGCGCGAATACCTCTCGCAGCAGGACCTGAAGGATCTGGCGCTGATCATCTACCGGATCGCGCTGACCACGCGCGAGAAGGAGTACTTCGGCGTGCTGGTGGATCAGGGCGTGGAGGTGTTCTTCGAGAAGTACGGCGATCACACCCTCGCGGCCATGCTGCCGGAGCTGGGGCTGTCGGGCGAGGCCATCTCGAACGAGATCCTGCGCTACGGCCCGGCCGTGGTGGAGGCCGCCAAGCGGAACGGCGTGCTGGCCAAGCTGGTCCGGGAGCGGCTGGAGCCGTTCTACCTGTCGGAGCCGGTGCTCGCGGCCATCGCCGGGAAGTAGTTCGATACGACACTGGGCCGCGCTCCTGAAAAGGAGTGCGGCCCAGTTGCTTTCAAGGAATCAGCTCTCGACGATGGCGATGCCGTCGATCTCCACCAGCATCTCCTCGCGCGGCAGCCCGGTGAAAACCGTGGTGCGGCTGGGCAATACGCCGCCCGGCGTGGTGTGCTCGGTCACGAACTTCCCGTACGCCTCGTTCATGATCGGGAAGTCCTCACGCTTGGTGAGATACACCCGCAGCATCACCACGTCGTCGAAGCTCGCCCCGCCCGCCTCGACGATCGCCTTCACGTTTTCGAGGGTCCGGATCGTCTGCGCCGCGACATCGCCCGGGAACAGGTATTCGCTGGTCGCCGGATCCACCGGCCCCTGCCCGGATACCTGCACGAACGGCCCCTTGCGCACGCCTTGGGAGAAGGTGTGGGCGGGCGCGGGTGCGTTCTCGGTGCGGATGGCGATCTTCTCGGTCATGCGTTGCCTTTCTCGGGGCTCGGGCTCCAGCCGAGCTCGGTGGATACGGCCTCGCCCGTCGCCCGCACGCGGGGCAGCAGGCCGAGGACCTGGTCGTGATCGAGCAGCATGTCCGGCACCGACATGGACAGCGCGGCGACGACCGCGCCGGTGCCATTGCGAATCGGGACGGCCACGCAGTTGATGAAGCTCTCGTGCTCCTCGTGGTCCTCGGCGAAGCCTTGGGACGCAACGAGTTCCAGCTCCGCGAGGTACTGCTGGGGATCGCGGATGGTGCGTTCGGTGAATTTGCGATAGTCGAGCCGCTGGGCGATGCCCGCCCACTGCTCGCGGGGTAGCCCGGCCACCAGTATCTTGCCGACGGCCGTGCAGTGCAGGGCGGCGGGGCGGCCGATGCGGGAGTACATGCGCACGCTGTGGGTGGCGTCGAGCTTGTCGATGTACACGGCTTCACCGGATTCGTAGGTGGCCAGGTGCACGGTCTGCCCGGTGTCGTGGTTCAGCGCGGCCAGATGCGGGCGCGCGATGGTGCGCACGTCGCGGCCCTCGAGGGAGTGATTGGCGAGTTCGAAGAGCCGGGTGCCGAGCCGGTAGCGGTGTTCGCTGTCGTGGGTGACGAAGCGTTCGGCCTCCATGGTCTGCAGCAGGCGCAGCACGGTGGATTTGTGCACGCCGAGCGTAACCGCCAGCTGGTCCAGGGATTTCGGCTCCTCGCCGAGCTGCACGAGGAGGGTGAGGGCGCGCTGGAGACTCTGGCTCATGAGGGGACATTCTCGGGTACGGCCGCGAAGGTGCGGTAATGCATGCCCGCCCATTCCGCGGCGGTGACAGCGGCCAGGGATTCCAGCAGGGCCAGGGGCGGCAGTTCGGCGACGTCGCCGGTGCCGGTGAGGGCGGCGGCGGCGCACAGGTGGCCGAAGCGCAGCAGTTGTTCGTGCGGGCGGTTCTGCAATAGGGCAGCCAGGTAGCCGCCCGCGAAAGCGTCTCCCGCGCCGATTCTTTCGGTGACCTCGAGGGTGAGCGCGGGGACCTCCAGGCGTTCGGCGCCGAGGAATCCGGTGACCGAATGCTTGTCGTTCTTGACGATGAGATGCCGGGGTTCGGGGAAGGCCGCGCGCAGCTGGTCGGCGTCCTCCAGGCCGAAGACGGCGAGGGCCTCGTCCGCGCCCAGGAAGACCACGTCGCTGCCGCGGATATGGTCGGCCAGGATCTCGGCGGCCACCGCCGTGCGCCGATCCCACAGTGCCGGACGGTAATTCAGGTCGAAGCTGATCAGCCGCCCGTCGCGCGGATGCGCCAGCAGCGCTTCGGTGAGCGCGGTGGCGCTCGGCGACAACGCGGTGGTGATACCGGTGAAGTGCACCAGCCTCGCCCCGCTGATCAATGCGTGCGCCGCTTCGAGATCGGCGGGGGAGAGGGCGCTGGCGGCGGAACCGGTGCGGTAGTACAGCATTCGGCTCGCGCCGGCGGCCAGATCGTGCGGCCGTCCGGATCCGCTGCCGCGTTCCTTCACGTAGACGGCGGTCGGCCGCGCCGGATCGACGGTCACCGCGGAGGTGTCCACGCCCCGTTCCGCGAGCTGTCGCACCAGGTATCGCCCGAACCCGTCGTCACCCACCCGCGACACCCACGCCGTGGGCACCCCCAATTGGGTCAGCACCCCCGCCACATTCGCCTCGGCTCCCGCCGCCCCGCGCTCGAACACCGGCGAGTCCTCCAGGGGCCCGGGACGCGCGATCAACACCGCGAGCCCCTCGCCCACGGTGACGGCCTGCGCGGTCGGCTGGATCACACCGATCTCCTTCGAATGCTTGCGGGTTTCGGACATTACGTGCAGACTAACCACGAGAAACACGATGTGCAACAAGCGTTGCAAATTATGCAATGCAGGTTTGCTCTGATTGGAAGGAGCGTCGTGGCCGCCGACAATGCCGTCGCCCCCGCCCCCGGTGATCTCTCGGTCTTCGCCGACACCGTGCTCGGCCCGCAGCACAAATCGCTGCCCCCGGCCGCCTGGGGCCTGACCGTGCGCGAATACCTGGCCACCGCACCCCATCTCGACGAACTGCAAACCCCCGTGCTGACCATCGACCGCGCGGCCCTGGACAACAATCGCGCCGTCATGGCGGACTGGGCCGACGCCGCCGGCATGAAGCTGGCCCCCCACGGCAAAACCACCATGTCCCCCCAGCTCTGGCACGAACAGCTGGACGCCGGCTCCTGGGGCATCACCCTCGCCACCGGCTGGCAAGCCCAGGTCGGCCGCTCCTTCGGCCTGAACCGCATCATGCTCGCCAACGCCCTCCTCGACCCCACCGGAATCCGCTGGGCCGCAGCCGAACTCGCCGCCGACCCCACCTTCGAGCTCTACAGCTGGGTGGACAGCGTCGCCTCGGTCCGCGAAATGGAACGCCACCTCGAATCCGCACCGGAGGGTGTCCGCCTGTCCGTACTGGTGGAACTCGGTGGCCCGCACGGCCGTACCGGGGCCCGCGGGCTAGCCGCCGCCCACGAGATCGCCGACGCCGTTCACGAGTCGCCGCGCCTGGTCCTGGCGGGCGTAGGCGGTTACGAGGGCGCACTCGCCCACGACCGCACCCCCGAGGGCCTCGCCGCCGTCCGGCAATACCTGGACGAGCTGGCCATCCTGCACCGCGAGCTCGCTGCGGCGGGACGGTACGGCAACTTCACCGCGATTGTGACGGCGGGCGGTAGCGCGTATCCGGACCTGGTCGTCGAGCAGCTGGGTGTGCTGGCGGATGAGACTGGGGCGGACGGTGTTCCGACCGCGGTCGTGCTGCGGTCCGGGGCCTATCTGGTGCACGATGACGGGTTCTACTCGGGGATTTCGCCGTTGGCGCAGGGGGTGGCGGAACATCCGCTGCGGTCGGCGATGCACGGCTGGGCGCGTTCGGTGTCCCGGCCGGAGACGGAATTGGCGCTTCTCGATGCGGGTAAGCGTGATCTTCCGTTCGATGAGGGGCTGCCGGTCCCGCAGTTGGTTGCGGGACCGGTGGCGAAGGAATTGCCTGCGGGGGCGCATGTTTCGGCGTTGAACGATCAGCATGCTTTTCTGCGGTTGCCCGGGGGTGAGGACGGGGATGTGCCGGTGGGGAGCGTGGTGCGGCTGGGGTTGTCGCATCCGTGTACGGCGTTCGACAAGTGGCGGTTGATACCGGTGATCGACGATGCGGGGGCCGAGCGGCCGCGCGTGGTCGATTTCCTGCACACCTTCTTCTGAGCGGAACATCATGGCCGAGTTACTGATTCGCGATATCGACGTGGTCGACGGTTCGGGCGGGGCGGTGTTCCGGGCGGATGTGGTGGTGGACGGCGGGCGGATCGCCGCGATCGCCGCACCGGGCACCGTCGCCGGGGCCGACCGGGTGCTCGACGAGGGCGAGAACCTGGTGCTGGCACCGGGATTCATCGATATGCACGCGCATTCGGATCTGCATCTGCTGACCGATCCGGGACATTTCCCGAAGCTGAGCCAGGGCATCACCACCGAGGTCATCGGGCAGGACGGGCTGTCCTACGCACCGATCGACGAGCCGACCCTGGATGTGGTGCGCCGCCAGATCGCCGGGTGGAACGGCAATCCCGCCGACCTCGACTTCTCCTGGCGGACCGTCGCGGAATACCTGGACCGCCTGGACGGCGCGGGGATCACGCCGAACGCGGCGTACCTGGTCCCGCAGGGCACGCTCCGGCTCATGGTGGTGGGCAGCGAAAAGCGCGACGCCACACCGGAAGAGATCGCGAGGATGCGCGAGCTGCTGGCCCAGGCGTTGCGTGAAGGCGCGGTCGGCATGTCCAGCGGACTCACCTACACGCCCGGAATGTACGCCGACACTTCGGAACTCGCGGCCCTGTGCGAGGTGGTCGCGGAGTTCGGCGGCTTTTATGCCCCGCACACCCGCTCCTACGGCAAGGGCGCACTGGACGCCTACGCCGAGATGATCGAACTGTCCCGCCGCACCGGCTGCGCCCTGCACCTGACCCACGCCACCATGAACTTCGGCGAGAACCGCGGCCGCGCACCGGAACTGCTCGCCATGATCGATGCGGCCCTGGACGACGGCTGCGATATCAGCCTCGACACCTACCCGTACCTGCCCGGCTCCACCACGCTCTCTGCGCTGCTGCCCAGCTGGGCGATGTCCGGCGGACCGGATGCTGCCCTGGCGCGCATCGCTGATCTAGATACCCGGCTGAAGATCGTCGCCGATGTGAACGTGCACGGCTCCGACGGCTGCCACGGCGTGACGGTGGAATGGGAAACCATCCAGATCAGCGGTGTCGCCAACCCCGAACTGAGCAGCTGTGTCGGCAAGACCGTCGCCGAACTGGCCGCCGAACGCGACCTGCCCCCGGTGGAGATCTTCTTCGACATCCTCACCCGAGACCAGCTGGCCACCACCATCCTCCAGCACGTCGGCCACGAGGAGAACGTGCGCGCCATCATGCGCCACTCCCGCCACATGGGCGGCACCGACGCCCTCCTGGTCGGCGACCGCCCCCACCCCCGGGCCTGGGGCACCATGCCCCGCTACCTCGGCCACTACACCCGCGAACTCGGCATCCTCACCCTCGAGGACTGCGTCCACCACCTCACCGGCCGCCCCGCCGAACGCCTCCGCCTGCGCGACCGCGGCCTGATCCGCACCGGCTACGCCGCCGACCTGGTCCTGTTCGACCCCGCGACCGTCACCGACACCGCCACCTTCGAGAACCCGAAGCAGCAGGCCGACGGCATCCCCTACGTCTTGATCAACGGCGAATTCGCTTTGGACGCAGGCAAACCCACCGGGATCCGGGCCGGCCGCGCGCTGCGCCTGGACGCGGCGAACGGGCATATCAGTTGACCGCCCACCCGCCGGCACCGTCCGCGGTGCGGCGAACCTCGAACGAGACGCGTGGCCGCCACGCGGAAGGAGTTGTCTTGACCACCGCAATGGAGGCCATCCTGGCGGACCGGGCGCTGACCGTTGTTCGCGCGCCGGAGATTCCCGACCCCGTGGCACTGGCCGATGCCCTCGCCGGCGCCGGGATCCGGGCCGTGGAGCTGACTTTCACCACGCCGGGCGTATTGGATTGCCTGCGTAAGGTTTCCGCGGCCGGGCGGGCGGTGATCGGTGCGGGGACCGTGCTGAGCCGTGAGCAGGCCGAGGCCGCCATCGACGCGGGGGCGCGGTTCCTGGTTACCCCTGGCGTCACCGCACCGGTGGCCGCCGTGGCGGCGCAGCACGACATTCCCGTCGTCATGGGCGCTTTCACGCCCACCGAGGTGATGCGCGCCCTGGACCTGGGCGCGGCCGCCGTCAAGATCTTCCCGGCCCGGGCGCTCGGCCCCGGCTATCTGAAGGATTTGCGCGGTCCGTTCCCGGGCGTGCGCTTGATCCCCTCCGGCGGGGTCAATGCCGGTAATGCGGCCGAATTCCTCGCCCACGGCGCGGTCGCGGTCACCGCCGGCACCGATGTCGTCCCGCCCGCCTCCGTCGCGGCGGGCGACTGGCCGGAAATCGCCGCGCGCGCCGCGGCTTTCGTTTCATCGCTGGAAGGTAAACCATGAGCGCCACCGTCGACTGGCTGCGCACCACCACGCCGGGACTGCTGCTGCTCTGCGGTCTCTCGATCGCCGTGCTGTTGATCGCCATCATCCGGTTCAAACTCGAACCGTTCATCGCCCTGCTGCTCACCGGCCTCGGACTCGCCCTCGCGGCGGGCTTGCCGGTCGCCAAGATCGTGGGCACGCCGCTGAAAGCCGGTGAGTCCCTGCTGGAAACGGGCTTCGGCGGCATCCTCGGCCATATCGCCGTCATCATCGGCTTGGGCACCGTGCTCGGCGCGATCCTGGAGCGATCCGGCGGCGCGGACGTACTCACCGAGAAACTGCTGAAGGTGTTCGGCGAGAAGGGCGCTCCGGTCGCCATGGGCCTGCTCGGGCTCATCTTCGGCATCCCGGTGTTCTTCGATATCGGCATCTTCGTGCTCGCGCCGCTGGTGTACGTGGCGGCCAAGCGCGGCGGGCGCTCGCTGGTGCTCTACGCCATGCCCATGCTGGCCGGTCTGTCCATGACGCACGCCTTCCTGCCGCCGCATCCGGGCCCGGTCTCGCTGGGCGGACTGCTCGGGGTGAGCCTGGGCTGGCTCATCGTCATGGGATTCGTCTGCGGCATCCCGGGATTCATCGCGGCCGGCATCGTCTGGGGCGGCTGGATCGGCAAGCGGGTGCACGTGGAGGTGCCCGAGGAATTCCTGGTGCGCAAGGACGACGGCGACGCGCCCGCCGTGACGCCGGGCGCCGACACCGAGCCGGGTGACAACGGCTCCCCGGCGGGCGGCTCCGGCTCGATCGCCACGGCCGTCCCCACCACCACCGTGACCAAGCGCCCGCCCTCGGTCGCCCTGATCGGCGGCATCATCGCCGTCCCGCTCATCCTCATCCTGGGTGCGACCTTCGGCAGCCAGCTGCTGATCGCCAATTCCAAACCCCTGCAGGTGCTGACCTTCCTGGGCACCCCGGCGGTGGCCCTGCTCATCACCGTCCTGATCGCCTTCTACGTGCTCGGCCTGCGCCGCGGCTCCTCGGTCCAGGAACTCAGCGCCATCACCGCCGAATCCCTGCGCCCGGTCGGCATGCTGCTGCTGGTGGTCGGCGCGGGCGCCTTCTTCGGAAAGGTGATCTCCGCCACCGGAATCGGCACCGCCCTGGCCGAAACCATGTCCGCCGCCGGGCTTCCGGTGATCGTGCTGGCCTATCTGATCAGCTGCGGCCTGCGCATCGCCCAGGGTTCGGCCACGGTCGCCATCGTCACCACGGGCGGCATCGTGGCCCCGCTGGTCGCCGGGCACGACTACTCGCAGGTCTCGCTCGCTTTGATCGCCATGGCCATCGCGGCCGGGTCCATCATTCTGAGCCATGTCAACGACGGCGGTTTCTGGATCATCAGCAAGTACTTCAACCTGACGGTGAAGCAGACGCTGCAGACCTGGACGGTGCTCGAAACCGTGCTGTCGGTGGTCAGCTTCGCGGTGGCCGCGCTGCTGTTCGCGGTGCTCAGCTGAGCTGTTCGCCGTGCCGGGCCGGGGGTATTCCGGCAGAGTGGACCTCTCACCCACTCTGATACGGGAGATTGCTCATGGACATACCGATCACCGGTGCAACGCTGACGGTGCGGTCGTCCAGCCCCCTGCTCGTCCTCGAGGCGGGCGCGTACGAGCTACATATCGAAGGCGAACTGGCGGTGCACAATCCGGCCGGTCCGACCATTCACCGCATCCCCGGTGAGCCGCACACCGACGAACTCGTCGCCGCGCTCACCGGGGCCGTGGTGTCCGCGGTGGTGAACGACGACGGGGAATTGCGCATCGACCTGGATTCCGGGCATCGCCTGGTGGTGGAACCGGATCGCTACTTCGAAGCCTGGACCGTCACCGCGCCCGGCCGCTTCCTGGTGGTGTGCATGCCCGGCGGCGAATTGGCGGTCTGGACGCAGGAGTCCTGAGCTTGCGCCGCGGCGGTGGGCTGTCAGGAGCTCACTCGCCACGGCGTCGGCCCGTGTGGGATACCGCTCAGCACGTACGACGGAACCCACCGTCGGCATCGACGAGGCCCGCGTTCATGCCGTCCCCTCGCGGGCATCCGTGGTGATGGCCATGCGATCCGCACGACCGAAACAGAGCATCCCGATCCGGAGGGGTGCACGTCAAGGCGGGAGTGTGTCCCAAATTGTCCCACCTGAGCGGTTCGCGAATGTTCTACATGGTTTGCTATACGTCATGCGCATACCGGATGCGACGGTATGGCGGATCGGTTCGAGGGAGGCAGGAGAACGGTGGCCGATACGCACGCCGGGATCGCGAATTATCTGCGGGAGCGCCGTGAGGTCGCCGGGCTGAGCCGGGCCGAACTGGGCCGCCGGGCCGGGGTGTCCGAGGCGCTGATCCAGAAGATCGAACAGGGCACCCGGACGCCCACCGCCACCGCCCTGGCCGCGCTCTACGAAGCTCTCGACGTGCCGCACCAGTACCGCGAGCACGCCGCCGCCGTACTGCAACCGGGCCTGGCCGGGCTGGCCGACTATCACGAAGCGCCCGAGCCGGCCGAACTCGCCTTCCTGCACGGTCTGCCGAATCCGGCCTGCTACCAGACCATGCCCGCGCTGGACGTGATCGCCGCCAACGAGGCGTACCTGCGCTGGTTCCCGGGCCTGGTGGTGGGCGGCAATGTCATCGAATGGATGCTCTTCGATCCGCGGTCGCGGGAAGCCATCTCCGAATGGGACTACACCGCGCACATCATGGTGCACAGCTTCCGCTACATGTCGGCCGGCAATACCGCTCCCGAGCGCGCCGCCGAGATCGTCGCGGCGTGCGGGCAGTCACCGGACTGGGATCGCTTCTGGCACACCGATATCGCGCCCGCCGATATTCCGCGCAAGCCCACGAGTATGCGCTCGCCGGACACCGGTGACTGGGTGCCGATGTACATCCAGCTGTTCCGCTACGAGATGCCGCGCCGCCCCTGGTGGATGTACTCGGTGGTGCCGATTCCCTGAGCCGCCCGTCAGCTCGCCTTGCGCAGCACCGCGATCGGGAAGCGCCGCTCGCTCAGCGCGCGATAGGTGGCGAACTCCTGATATCCGGCGACGAGCAGCTTCCAGAGCCGCTCGTACTCCGCGTCGTCGTCGACCACGTGCACCTCGACGGCCCAGCGATCCGGTCCCACCTGCACTTCGGGCCGCGGCGTGGTGACCAGGTTCCGCCACCAGTTGGGCAGGTTCGGATGCCCGCCGTTGGACCCGCACACCAGCAGGTCCTCGCCGTCGCGGACCAGCATGAGCATGACCGGGCGCGGTTCACCGGATTTGCGCCCGGTCACGTTCAGCCGGAACACCGGTTTGCCGGAGAGCGTGGTGAATCGGGTGCCGCCGAAGCGGTCGTAGAGGCGGGCGTGCAGGCGCGCGTAGAACCGGGCGGCCGTGCCCAGGTATTTGGTGGAGTAGTGGTTGAACCGCCCCGCCAGCGTGAGCTGTCCGTTTCCGGAAGTATTGTCGGCCACCTGTTTTCCTCACGCCGAGCCGTCGTCTCGGAACTCACCATACACAGCGTCCAGCGAATCGCCGGGCCGTACCGGCGGGGTCAGTTCACGCAGGGAATGCTGCCGCCCAGATCGGTGACGACCGGTTTCCCGGAGTCCGGCACATCCGAGGTCGAGGTGGTGGGCGTCTTGGACACGGTGGTGGTCGGGGTGGCCGCGGTACTGGCCGCCGCGCTCGGATCGAGCGAGTCCGGCAGCTGGAAGTCGGTGCCCAGCACCAGTTTCACCCGTCCGAGCTCCACATTCGGCGACGAGGCGACGGGGACGCCGCCGAGCATGTCCGACAGCTGCTTGGCATCGGTCTCCGCGCCCGTGCCGTAGTAGACGATGGTCGAGGAGCCGTCGGCATAGGTGCCGTTGCTGACCTGCCCGGTGGCGAAACCCTTGGCGCCGAACGACTTCGACACCTGTGCCGCCATGCCCGGGGTGCCGGTGGCATTGACCACGTCCAGGGTGGAGGTCGGCACCGTGGTCGGCGTGGTGGGGGTGGTCGAGGGCGTGATGCCGAAAGCCGCCTGTACTTCCTTCTTGATGGCCTTCGGATCGATGATGTTCACGTCCTGGCCGTTGATGTTGTCGTAGCGCAGCACCGGCAGCGTGCGGAATTCGATGCTGGGGGAGTCGGCGCGGCCCAGCGTGGTGAGGAACTTCAGCAGATCCCAGTCGTCGGACACCACCACGTCGCGGTGCGCGGCCTCCATCAGCTCCTTCATCCGGGTGACGTTGAGGATGGTCCCGGAATCCTTGAGCGACTTGGCGACCGAGGTCAGGAACGCCTGCTGGCGGTGCGTGCGATCGAGGTCGCCGTTGGGCAGGCCGTGGCGCTGGCGCACGAAGGAGAGCGCGTTGGCGGCATCGAGATGCTGGGGTCCGGCGGGGAACACCGCGCCGGAGTAGTAGCTGTCGTCGACCGCGTTCTTGAGGCAGACGTCCACGCCGCCGAGCGCTTTGGCCAGATCGTAGAAGCCGACCAGGGACACCTCGGCGAATTTGTTGATGGGCACCCCGGTGAGCGTCTTGACCGCGGCGCGCACCGAATCGCGACCGGCCTCGCGGCCCTGGCGTTCCAGCTCCACCTTGTCGGTCATGCCCTGCGCCTTGAGCTTCTCCTCGGTGTAGTACTTCTTCAGCCCGTAGGTTTCCTTGATCTTGGCGTGGTCGTAGCCGGGGATGCCGGTCACCGCCACGTAGTCGTCGCGCGGGATGGAGAAGGCCACGATCTTCTTCATGTCCTTCGGAATATGCATGAGGATCAGCGAATTGGCGTTGTAGCCGCCTTCGGAGCCGTCGCCGGCGTGCAGCTGATCGAGAATGTCCTTGGGCAGATCGTTGCCGTTCAGGTCCTTGCGGGTGTCCAGGCCGATGATCAGCAGGTTGATATCGCCGGCGAGGGAGCGGTCTTCCTCCGGGATGATGTTGGTGCGGGTGAAGCCCGATTCCGCGGCGGTCTCGCCCCACCAGGTCACGCCCGTGATTCCGAGCACACCCACCGCGGCGAGCGCCATGACGCCGCGTCCGCTGTTGCGCAGCCAGGCCCGGTCGGGCTTGTCGCCGGTGGGCGCGTCGGCCTTGCGATGGCTGGCGCGCCGGCGTCCGGTTGCCGGACGTTCGCGCGGTGACCGGCCGGATGCGGGCGCTGCCGAACTCCGGCTCGCGTCGCGGGCGTCGCGGATGGCCGGGATCGGTTCGGTGTTGTCTTCGTACATGGCCCTGTCGAGTCTGCCGGAGCGAACGGGGTGCTGTCGGATTCGAACCCACCTGTGAATGAGCTTGCACAGTCGTGCATAATCATCACATGGCGGATACCTCGGTTGGGCCCACATTGCGGGTCGCGGTGGCTGGTGCGAGCGGGTACGCGGGCGGTGAAGTCCTGCGCCTGTTGCTCGGACATCCAGATTACCGAAGCGGGCGTATTCAGATCGGTGCGTTGACCGCGGGATCCAATGCCGGTTCCACCCTGGGGGAATTGCAACCGCATCTGCTGCCGCTGGCCGACCGGGTACTCGAAGCGACCACGCCGGAGATCCTCGCGGGTCACGATGTGGTGTTCCTGGGGCTGCCGCACGGGCAGTCGGGCGCTATTGCCAAGGCGTTGCCGGAAGAGACCATCATCATCGACTGCGGGGCGGATTTCCGGCTCACCGATGCCGCGGCCTGGGAGAAGTACTACAAGTCGGAGCACGCGGGCAGCTGGCCGTACGGATTGCCCGAACTGCCCGGCGGCCGGGACAAACTGCGCGGCGCCACCCGGATCGCGGTCCCCGGCTGCTATCCGACGGTGTCGAGCCTGGCGCTGGCCCCGGCCGTGGCCGCCGGCATCATCGAGCCGAACGTGAACGTGGTGGCCGTCAGCGGCACCTCCGGCGCGGGCCGCAAACTCGATGTGGGCCTGCTCGGTTCGGAGGTGATGGGCTCGCTGCGCGCCTACTCCATCGCGGGCGCGCACCGGCACACCCCGGAGATCGCGCAGAACCTCAAGGCCGCGAGCGGCGATGCCGCCCTGGACGTTTCGGTGTCCTTCACCCCCGTGCTGGCCCCGCTGCCGCGCGGCATCCTGGCCACCTGCACCGCCCCGACCACCGTGGACGCCGCCACCGCGCGCGCCGTCTACGAGAAGGCCTACGCCGACGAGCCTTTCGTGCACCTGCTGCCCGAAGGCGTGCTGCCGCAGACCGGTTCGGTACTCGGCTCCAATGCCGTCACCCTCCAGGTGACCGTGGACGCCGACGCCGGGCTGCTGGTGGTGATCGGCGCGATCGACAACCTGACCAAGGGCACCGCGGGCGCCGCGGTGCAATCCATGAACCTGGCCCTCGGCATCGAGGAGACCGCAGGACTTTCCACCGTAGGAGTGGCACCGTGACGACAGGCAACGCTGGCAAACTGGTCCGGACCCAGGGCGTGACCGCGCCGCTGGGCTTCCGCGCCGCCGGTATCGCGGCGGGCATCAAGGTGAGCGGGAAGCCGGACCTGGCACTGGTTTTCAGCGAGGGGCCGGAGTACGCGGCGGCGGGCGTGTTCACCCGCAACAAGGTCAAGGCCGCGCCGGTGCTGTGGTCGCAGCAGGTGCTGAAGACCGGCCGTTTGCGCGCCGTCATCCTGAATTCCGGTGGGGCCAATGCCTGTACCGGCCCGGGCGGTTTCCAGGACACCCACGCCACCGCCGAGGAACTCGCGAAAGCCTTGAGCAACTGGGGCACCGAGACCGGCGCGGGCGAGATCGCGGTCTGCTCCACGGGTTTGATCGGCGACCGGCTGCCGATGGACAAGCTCATTCCGGCCGTCACCGAGATCGTGCACGAGATGGGCGGCGGCCTGTCCGGCGGCGCGGAGGCGGCGCGGGCCATCATGACCACCGATACGGTGCCGAAAGAGGTCGCGTACCACCACCGGGACAAGTGGAACGTGGGCGGTATGGCCAAGGGCGCGGGCATGCTCGCGCCGTCGCTGGCCACCATGCTCGTGGTGCTGACCACCGACGTGGTCGCCACCCCGGAGCAGCTGGACGCCGCGCTGCGCAACGCGACCCGCTACACCTTCGACCGCCTGGACGTGGACGGCTCCTGCTCCACCAACGACACCGTGCTGCTGCTGGCCAACGGCGCGTCCGGCGTCGCGCCGTCGCAGGACGAGCTGAACGCGGCCGTGCTGGCGGTCTGCGACGATCTGGCCGAGCAGCTCATGGCCGATGCCGAGGGCGTCACCAAGCGGGTGCACATCACCGTGCAGGGTGCGGTCAGCGAGGACGACGCGCTCATCGGCGCGCGGGCGCTGGCGCGCGACAGCCTGGTCAAGACGGCGTTCTTCGGTTCCGATCCGAACTGGGGCCGGGTGCTGGCCGCCATCGGCATCGCGCCCATCGAACTGGATCCGAACCGGATCTCGGTGTCGTTCAACGGTTCTCCGGTGTGCGTCGACGGTGCGGGCGCGCCGGGCGCGCGCGAGGTGGACCTGTCCGGGCCCGATATCGCGGTGCTGGTGGACCTCGGCCTGGGCGACGGCACGGCCACCATCCGCACCACCGACCTCTCGCACGGGTACGTCGAAGAGAATTCGGCGTACAGCTCATGAGCACTGTGCACGAAGAACTCTCGGCCCTGGACAAGGCGCACGTGCTAGCCGGCGCGCTGCCGTGGCTGCAGAAGTTCCGGGACAAGATCGTGGTCGTCAAGTACGGCGGCAATGCCATGGTCGACGAGGAACTCAAGCAGGCGTTCGCCGCCGATATGGCGTTCCTGCGCACCGTCGGCGTGCACCCGGTGGTGGTGCACGGCGGCGGCCCGCAGATCAGCGCCATGCTGAAAAAGCTGGGCCTGCAAGGGGAATTCCGCGGCGGCTTCCGGGTCACCACCCCCGAGGTGATGGATGTCGTGCGCATGGTGCTCTTCGGCCAGGTCGGCCGCGAACTGGTCGGGCTGATCAACGCCCACGGCCCGTACGCGGTCGGCATCTCCGGCGAGGACGCGCACCTGTTCACCGCCACCCGCCGTACCGTGCAGGTGGACGGCGCGGCCACCGATATCGGCCTGGTCGGCGATGTCACCTCGGTGAATCCCGATGCGGTGCACGACCTCATCGCCGCCGGGCGCATCCCGGTCGTGTCCACCATCGCGCCGGACGTGCACGGCGTGGTGCACAACATCAATGCCGATACCGCGGCGGCCGCACTGGCCGAGGCCATCGGGGCGGAGAAGCTCGTCGTCCTCACCGATGTCGAAGGGCTGTACACGAATTGGCCCGATCGGTCGTCGCTGACCTCGCGCATCGACACCGCCGAACTCGCCGACTTGCTGCCCCGCCTGGATGCGGGCATGGTGCCCAAGATGGAAGCCTGCCTGCGCGCCGTGCAGGGCGGCGTCCCGACCGCGCACGTGATCGACGGGCGGGTGCCGCATTCGGTCCTGCTGGAACTGTTCACCGGGGAGGGCATCGGCACGATGGTCACCCCAGCTCAGGAGAAGCCATGACGACAGCCGACATCCAGCAGCGGTGGCAGACCGCGCTGATGAACAACTACGGCACCCCGAAGATCGCGCTGGTGCGCGGGCAGGGCGCGGTGGTCTACGACGCCGACGGCAAGCGCTACCTGGACTTCCTGGGCGGTATCGCGGTCAACAGCCTCGGGCACGCGCATCCGGCGATTCTGGAGGCGGTCACCGGGCAGCTCGGCACGCTCGGGCACGTCTCGAATCTGTATGCCAGCGAACCGGTCATCGAACTGGCCGAGCGGCTGCTCGCGCACTTCGGCGACGGGCACGGCCGGGCGTTCTTCTGCAATTCCGGCACCGAGGCCAACGAGGCCGCGTTCAAGATGGCGCGGCTCACCGGCAAGACCAAGATCGTCGCCTGCGAGGAGGCGTTCCACGGCCGGACCATGGGCGCGCTCGCGCTCACCGGTCAGCCGTCCAAGCGGGAACCGTTCGCGCCCATGCCCGCCGGCGTGGTGCACGTGCCCTACGGTGACGCCGCCGCGCTGGCCGCCGCCGTGGACGACGACACCGCCGCGGTGTTCCTCGAACCCATCATGGGGGAGAGCGGCGTGGTGGTGCCGCCCGCCGATTACCTGGCGCAGGCGCGGGCCATCACGAAAGAGCATGGGGCGCTGCTGATCCTGGACGAGGTGCAGACCGGCATCGGCCGCACCGGGGCGTTCTACGCGCACCAGGCGGTGGGCATCGTGCCCGATGTCATCACCCTGGCCAAGGGGCTGGGCGGCGGGCTGCCGATCGGCGCGGTGCTCGCGCAGGGCGACGCGGCCGAACTGCTGCAGCCGGGCATGCACGGCACCACCTTCGGCGGCAATCCCGTCTGTGCCGCAGCGGCTCTGGCGGTGCTGCGCACCATCGACGAGGAGGGTCTGCTCGCGCACGTCGAGTCCGTGGGCAAGATCCTGGTGGACGGCATCGAAGAGCTACATCACCCGCTCGTCGACCATGTGCGGGGCGCGGGGCTGCTCATCGGCATCCAGCTCACCGAGGACGTCTCGGCGCAGGTGAACGACGCCGCGATCGAGGCCGGATACCTTCTGAATCCCGCCAAGCCCAATGTGATTCGACTGGCTCCGCCGCTCGTGCTCACCGAAACCCAGGCCGGCAACTTCCTGTCCGACCTGCCCGGCATTCTCGACGCGGCGCAAGCCAAGGCGAAGGAGACCAAGTGACCATCCGGCATTTCCTGCGTGACGACGACGTCACCCCGGCCGAGCAGGCGGAAATCCTCGCCATCGCAGCGGAATTGAAGGCCGCGCCGCTCTCGCGCAAGCCCCTGGCGGGTCCGCGCGGCGTCGCGGTCATGTTCGAGAAGAACTCGACCCGCACCCGCTTCTCCTTCGAGATGGGCATCGCGCAGCTGGGCGGGCACGCGGTGGTCGTGGACGGCCGCGACACCCAGCTGGGCCGCGAGGAGACCCTCGCCGACACCGGCCGGGTGCTGTCCCGCTATGTCGAGGCCATCGTGTGGCGCACCTTCGAACAGGTGCGTCTCGACGAGATGGCCGGAGCCGCAACGGTTCCCGTGGTGAACGCGCTCTCCAACGAATTCCACCCCTGCCAGGTCCTCGCCGATCTGCAGACGCTGAAGGAGCGCAAGGGCGACCTCACCGGCCGCAAGCTCGCCTACCTCGGCGACGGCGCGAACAATATGGCGCACTCGCTCATGCTCGGCGGCGTCACCGCGGGGCTGCACGTGACCATCGCCGCGCCCGAGGGTTTCGAGCCGTTCCCGTGGATCGTGGACCTGGCGCAGAAGCGGGCCGCCGAGACCGGGGCGAGCATCACCTTCACCGATGACCCGCAGGCCGCCGCCGACGGCGCGGACGCGCTCGTCACCGACACCTGGATGTCCATGGGCCAGGAGAACGACGGCCGCGATCGCGTCGCCCCGTTCCGGCCCTTCCAGGTGAACGCCGACCTGCTCGCCCGCGCCGCCTCGGATGTGACCGTGCTGCACTGCCTTCCGGCGCATCGCGGCGAGGAGATCACCGACGAGGTCATCGACGGCCCGCACAGCGCGGTCTGGGACGAGGCCGAGAACCGCCTGCACGCGCAGAAGGCGCTATTGGTCTGGCTGCTGGAGAAGTACGACGGCGGACGCGCGTGAGCACCGGCGAACGACGCCCGGCGACCGGCAGATCGGGTGCGGCCATCGCCCGCACCCGCGCCGGTCGCCAGGCCCGCATCGTCGCGATCCTCGCCCAGCACGAGGTGCGCAGCCAGACCGAACTGGCCGCGCTGCTCTCCGGTGAGGGCATCGAGACCACCCAGGCCACGCTGTCCCGCGACCTGGACGAGCTGGGCGCGGTGAAACTGCGCGCCGCGGACGGCGGCGCGGGCGTGTACGTGGTGCCCGAGGACGGCAGCCCGGTGCGCGGGGTCACCGGCGGTACCGAACGGCTCTCCAAACTGCTCGGCGATCTGCTGGTCTCGACCGACGCCAGCGGCAATATCGCCGTGTTGCGCACTCCGCCCGGCGCGGCGCATTTCCTGGCCAGCGCGCTGGACCGGGCGGCGCTGCCGGAGATCGTGGGCACCATCGCCGGCGACGACACCATCGCGGTCATCGCCCGCGAGCCGCTGACCGGGGCGGAACTGGCCGCCAAGATCGAAGGGCTGGCCTAGCTTCCGCCGGTGCGGATGCCCAGGTGCATCTGCACCCGGTCGGCGTTCACGCCCGCCGCGAAGCGGAACAGCTGCAACTGGATGGCGTCCCGCCGTCCCGTCGCGGGGTCGCGCACCACGATCGGGCCGCGATCGCGATGGAAGCGGACCTCACCCGCCGCCCAGTAACGCCGGAAGTCGGGATTGTGCGAGAGCTCGGCGAACAGGTCCCGGCACGACGGCAGATCGGTGTGCTGGGTGAGGCGGCCGCGCAGCAGCGCCACCGACAGCTCCGCCTCGGCCGGCCATTCGACCATGATGGTGCGGGCCTCCGGGCTGCCGAACACCCAGCGCAGGATATTGCCGTCCGCGACGACGCCGGGAAAGGCCGCCGCGTAGGAGTCGTTGCAGGCCAGTACATTCCAGCCGATATCGACGCAGGCGGCCAGGGTGTCGCCGAAATCGGCGAGCATGGGGCCCGCGGACGCCGACACCTCGGCGCGCAATTGCGCCAGCGTCGGCACCGGCCGGAAGTGGCCGCCGGAGAATTCGGTCAGCTGCCGGCGTTCGCCCTCGGTCAGTGGCCGCAGGGTGTCGAGATAGCGTTCCAGCGCGGTCAGCACCGACGTCGTGGGCCGCGAGCGGTTCCCGGCCTCCAGGTGATTGATGTAGCTGGAACTGATGCCGGTGGCGAAGCCCAGCCGTTCGCGCGAGAGCTTCCGGTCCTCCCGGAGTTTGCGCAGCAGCCAGCCCAGATGGGGGAGCGCGGGACTGATGGCTTCGGTCATGATCCGGCCTCCGGCAGGCGGCGGCAGATCAGGAACCAGATCCAGCCCGGATGGGCGGCGGATTCGTGAATGAACGAATTCACTTCGGCGGGAAAAGGTTTCCCGGTGCCGGATTCGCGTAGATACATCGGCCGGGCGGCGCGCTCGAAGACCATTCCGGTATCCCAGTGCGCGCGGAACTCGGGATAGACCGACATTTCCGCCAGGAGTTCCCGGTGAATCTCGGGATTACCGGTGATGGCGATCATGGCCCGGAATCCGGCCACCAGATTGGCCGCCTCGTAATCCCATTCCGGCAGTGCCGTTCTGGCTTCCGGTGCGGCGAAATACCAGTGCAGCACATTCCCGATCTCGCCGATGCCCGGCGTCACCGCGGCATAGGAGTCGTTGTACGCCAGCACGTTATAGCGGCAATCGAAATACATGGCGGGACTGGGTTCGGCCGCCCGCAGCAGGCGCAGCATGTCGCCGGTGATCCCGGCGCGCAGTTCGGCCACCGTAGGCAGGTTCGGCAAGGGCAGTTCGGCCAGCTCGTAGAGGTGGCGGCGGTGCTCGTCGGAGACCGGCTCGATCGCGTGCAACTCCCGGATCAGCACCTGCACGACCTCCGCGGTCGGGCGATTGCGCCCGCCCCGTTCCAGCCGCGTCACATAACTCGCGCTGACCCCCATGGCCATGGCGAGTTTCTCGCGCGAAATGCCGCGAGCATCTCGTAACCGACGTAACAAGTCCCCGAAACTGGGGGCTTGAATACCGCTCATTTTGCCGGTGTTCATAGGCCCTTCAACTAATTTCTTACGCATCATCCGGCAGTTTGCCGGAACTATTGCGAACGACGAAGCTATCACAGGTCGGCGATATTCGACGGCCGTGGCGCGGCTGGATTCAGCCGGGATGAGCGCCGGATTCTCGAATGCACGAATTCGCTTAGTTCGCACCGGGTTCCGCGCCGCCCGGCTGCCGGAAACAGCCGCCGTTCATCCGACCGGCAGGTGCAGCTGGATCCGGACCCGGTCGTGGTGGTCGCCGGCGGCGAGGCGGAACGAGTGCGGCTGCGTCGCGTAGCGGGCGCCGGTCACCGGATGCCGGAGTTGCATCGGGCCGCGATCACGCTGATAGCGCACTTCGCCCTCCTCCCATACCCGCCGGAACTCCCGGAACCGGGACAGCTCGGCCAGAAGGTCGGCGTACCAGGCCGAGTCGGCCTGCCGGGCGATGCGGCCGCGCAGCAGTCGCACCGCCAGCTCCGTCTCCTCGCGCCATTCGACCAGCAGCTGCTTGGATCGGGGGTCGGCGTAGAAGCAGCGCAGCATATTCCCGTCGGCGACCACGCCCGGGAACGCCTCGGCATAGGAGTCGTTGTAGGCCAGCACGTTCCAGCCGGCGTCCAGGCAGCAGGCCGGGACGGCGTCGAAATCGGCGAGCAGGCCGGCGGTCTGCGCGGTGACCTCGGCGCGCAACTCCGGCAGGGCCGGGTCCGCGCGGACGAGTCCGCCGGAGAGATCGTCGAGCTGCCGCCGCTGCGCGTCGCCGAGCGATCCGGCCTGCTCCAGTTCCCGCAGCAGCGCGGTCATCACCGCCGCGGTGGGGCGGCTGCGGTTCCCGGCTTCGAGCTGGGCGATATAGCTGGCGCTCACGCCCGCCGGGAATGCCAGCCGTTCCCGCGAAAGCCCGCGCTCCAGACGGAGTTTCCGCAGCAGCCGGCCGATATGCGGCAGGGCCGGGTGGTACTGCGGCATCAGCACGCCTCCGGGGTCGGCACCCGGCGGCCCAGGTAGAGCCAGATCCAGCCGGGGTGCGCGGCCGACTCGTGCACGAAACCGTGCACCTCGGCGGCGATGCGTGCGCCCGTGTCCGGGGCGCGGTAGAGGATCGGCCGGCGGTACCGGTCGTAAAAGGATTCGTCTTCCCATTTCCCGCGAAATTCCGGAAAATCGTAGAGCTCGGTGAGCAGCTCGGTGAACGATTCGGGAGAATCGCTCCGGCCGATGGTCAGCCGCAGCCCGGCCGCCATCATCGACGCCTCGTAGTCCCATTCCGTCAGCGCCTGTTTCGCGATCGGATCGGCGAAATACCAACGCGCTATATTTCCGTCCCGCGCGAGACCCGGCATTAGCTCGAAGAAGGTTTCGTTCCCGGCCAGCACGTGGTAGCGAATATCGTAATAGCAGGCCGGATTCGGTTCCGCGGCGGCGAGCAGCGCGCGCATGTCCGGGGTGATCTCCGCCCGCAGCTCGGTCACCGCCGGCGGCGCCGTCCCGGACAGCGGCACCCCGGCCAGCTCGTGCAGATGCCGCCGTCGCGCCGCGGAAACCGGCGCGATCCGGTCCAGCCGATCGATCACCACCCGCAGTACATCAGGCCCGGGATTACTACGCACCCCCGATTCCAGCCGTGCCACATAGCTGACGCTCACGCCGATCGACATCGCGAGTTTCTCCCGCGAGACATTCCGTTCATCTCGCAAGCGGCGCAGTGACTCCCCGAAACTGGGCGGCCGTAAGATCCTGCGCCTACCGGGGCCGTACTGCTTATCGATCACTATCTGAAACTATCAGACACGCAAATTTTCTCTCGAATTCGCCCGGCTGGAATTACTGGCCGGAAATGTAAGCGGGCCCACTTTTCAAGTCGCCTCAGCGGTGCCGACGTCGCATCATGCGGCATCGAAGGAAAGTGAACGCGTTTCAAGCGATCTCGAGCGCAGCCGTTTTTCCTTCAACCGTCGATGGCGAGGGCGTACAGCCGGCCGTCGCCGAGGATGTAAAGGCGGTGCGTGGCGGGGTCCACGGTCAACCCCTGACCCGGGTACGCATCGGCCGGCAGTACGGCGGTGCGCGAAGTTCGTTTACCGTCCGGATCGATCGCGGTCATGACGTACTGGTCATTGCGTTTCAGGGTCAGGTACAGGGTGTGGCTGATCGGATCGACGGCGATCCGATTCGATGACGTGGCCTTGAAGCCGGAGCCCAGATTCACGGTGGTGGCCTGACCCGAGGCCGGGTCGGCGGCCGCGATCGTCATATCCGTGGTCAGCACGTACGCGATATGCGTGCGCGGGTCGACGGCCAACGCCATGCCGTTCTGCACCAGAACCCGTTTCGTGACCTGGACCGTTACCGGATCGATCCAGAGCACTTCGGAATTCGACAGCTCCACGATGCTGTGGTCGCCGGTGTCGACGGCGATCGCGAGGATGAAGTTGTTCTGCCGGATCGTCGCCGCCACCGTGCGCTCGGCCAGATCGACGACGATCGCATCGCGGGTGCCAATCGGTACGACCGCGCGCCGGGCGGCGGGATCCCACGCCGGGGGCACGGAGCCGCCTGGGGGCGTGAGGTCGAGGGTGCTCAGTACCGCGCCGGTGGCCGGGGCGGCGAAGGTGACCGCTTGCATGTCGAACAGCGCCAGATAGGTACCCCCGGGATCGGCCGCCACGCCCGTGAGATTGCGCCTGCCGGTCTGCACGATGACCGTGCTCCGGATCGCACGCGTCACCGGATCCACCACGGTCACCGAGCAATCCGGCTCGTAGCCGCCGTCCACGTACCGCTTGCCCGCCACCACCATCGCCTGCGGATCGAAGGCATAGGCCTGTGGATTCGGGCCCACGTCGGACAGCGTCGCCGCCAGATCCCAAGCGGGCAAGCCGGTATCGCGCCGGACCCACCACACCGTCGTCGTGATCGCGAGCAGAGTTACGACGGCGCAGATCGCCACGCGCACGGATTTGCGTTGCGGCACGCCGAACCTGCCGGGTTCGCGGCGGTGCTTGGACTCTCGCGGGGTGTCCGGCGCTGGGGGAGGAGCGCCCAGGCAATAGCCCGGCGGGACGCCGCCGGCCGGGTCGGGCACAGTGACTGCGTGCCGTGCGGCGTCGGTCGACTCGCGTCACGCCTCGGAGACCGTGGGCGCGGTCTCCGGTGCAAGGCCCGACGGATCGACAAGGGATTCGGCCGAGTCGAGTAGTGGTTCGGGCCAGGCGGTGCGCGCGCCCGGAGGCGCGGTGGTGCGCAGCGCTCGCCTGGCGGCGGCGGCCAATTCGCCCGGGGCCGGGTACCGGTCGTCCGGGTGCTTGGCCATCCCGCGTGCCACGACGGCATCGAATTCGGTTGGCACGCCGGGCCTGATCCGGCTCGGCGCCGGGGGAGCGATCGAGAGGTGCCCCGCGATCTGCTGTTCGACCGCTTCGCCGGGGAAAGGCCTTGTTCCGGTGAGACATTCGTGGAGCACGCAGGCCAGAGCGTAGACGTCCCCGCGGGCATCACCGCGGCCGCCGGTCAGTCGTTCCGGGGCCATGTAGGCGAAGGTGCCGATCGCCGCGCCGGTGCGGGTGACGGTGGGATCGCTCCCGCCGCGCGCGATCCCGAAGTCGATGAGGTACACGAAGTCTCGTGCGGCGACCAGGATATTGGAGGGCTTGACGTCGCGGTGGTACAGGCCGTGCCCGTGCGCGTCGTCGAGCGCGTCGGCGACCTGCTCGACAATCGCGACGGCTCGCTCCGGGGTCAGCGCACCGTCGCGCCGCAGTATTTCGCGTAGGTCGCCGCCCCGGATGAGTCGCATATCCAGATAGAGGCGACCGTCGATTTCGCCGAAGGTGTGGATCGGCACGGCATGTGGATCGGTCAGCCGGGACGCGGCGTACGCCTCGCGCCGGAATCGTTCCCGGAACTCGCTGTCCGCGGCCAGATTCCGGGGCAGCACCTTCAAAGCCACCAACCGGTCGGTAGCGGTGTCGTAAGCCTCCCAGGCCTCGCCCATCCCGCCCGCGCCGAGCAATCCGCGTAATCGGTACGGCCCGAACCCCGTGCCCTCCATACCGGATCCTCCAGGCCAGCTCCCGCCACCGAACAGCCCCACCCTAACCGGCCGTGGCCATTCCGACCCGCCGAATTCCGCACTGTCGCTTCAAGATCAGTGGCACACCGGTGCGGAGAATTCGGGCAGATCACCGCGACCGTGTGCCACTCGATCAGTTCGCGACGGTGAGTGCGTGGCCGGGTTCGAGGATCTGGACGGTCGTGTCGGGGGAGAGGTCCGCGGTCGCGTCGCGGTAGAGGTCGGGGCGGTTGCGGACGGATTTCGTCATGATGCGGTCGCCGAGCGGGCCGCTGGTGAAGGCGTAGTGGATGGGGACGGCCAGGCGGGGGCGGAGCAGGCGGGTGAAGTCGGCGGCTTCGGCGGCGTCCATTACTTCCTGGCGATTGGCCAGGGGGCGGATGCGGAGGCCGTTGATGGGGAGCAGGGCCAGGTCGATTTCGGGGAAACGGGAAGGGATTTCGTCCAGGTCGGCGATGCGGCGGGTGTCCGCGCCGAAATAGGCGGTGTGGCCGTCGGCGCGCAGGATGAACGTCACCTCGGGGACGCCGTGGCTGGCGGGGGTGGCGATCACCTCGACGGGGCCGAGATGTGTGCTCTCCCAAGGGTCCAGCTCGACGACGTTCGGGAAGCCGGCGGCGCGGACCCGGCGGGCGATGCCCTTGGCGACCGCGAACGGCACCGACTTGTCGGGGTAGGCGGCCAGCGCGTCCAGGTCACAGTGGTCGTAATGCTCGTGACTGATCACGATGCCCGCGAGTGCGGGCAGGTCGGCGGCGCTCGCGAAACCGCGCGGCTCGCCGGGGTAGTAGAAGCGGCGTTCGGAAAACCATGGGTCGGTGAGGATTCGGGCGCCGCCGAAATCGAGCAGGACGCTGGCGTGGACGACACGGGTGACTGTCAGCATGGGGCACATCCATAAGAAGACGGGTGTCTGGTTATGGATGTAAGTAGACAGCCGTCTTGTTATGCTGTCAAGGTGGCGGAAAAGAATTCCCGGAGCCGGAACCGGCGGGGTGAGGGGGCGCGGCTGCGCGACGAGATCGTCTCGGCGGCAAGCGTTCTGCTCGAAACCCTGGACGGGCAGGAAGCGCTGTCGCTGCGGGCGGTGGCGCGTGCGGTGGGGATCGCGCCGCAGAGCGTGTACCTGCATTTCGCGGATCGGCGCGAGCTGCTGACCGCCGTGTACGCGGTGCGGTTCGCGGAATTGCGTGCGGCGCTGGAGGATTCGCAGCGCGATCCGGAACCCTCGGTGCGGCTGGCTGCGCTCTGCCGGGCTTATCTCGACTACGGGCTCTCGCATCCGGGTCACTATCGGGTGCTGTTCGGGACGGCGGGGACGCCCGGCTGGGAACCCACCGCCGAGCAGCTGCCCGGGCTGCCTACCTTCCAGTTGCTGGTGGACGGGCTGATCGCTTGCGGCAGTGCGGATCCGAAGGTCGACGCGACCTGCCTGTGGGCCGCGCTGCACGGCCTCGTCACCTTGCGGCAGGACCGGCCCAGCTTTCCATGGCCGGAGCCGGCGGTACTGGTGGATGCGCTGGTGCGCGGTTATGTGCGCTGAATGATCCAGACGCGGAGAGGTTGTTTATGACTGACCGGTCATTCATAATAAATCCATGCCGAAGATCGTCGATCGCGCCGCCCGGCAGGGAGAAATCCTGGACGCCGCGGCAAAAGTGTTCGCGCGCAAAGGCTTCACCGCCTCCCGGATAGAAGATGTGGCCGCCGAAGCCGGGATCGCCAAGGGCAGCGTGTATCTCTATTTCCCCAGCAGGGACGCCCTGCTGGCCGGAGTGTTCGAGAGCTATGCCGCCCGCTCCGCCGAAGTCCTCGCCGAACTCGGCGACGGCCCGCCGCTCGACCGGCTGGCCGCACTCGTGCGCGGGGCCATCGACATGCTGGCCGCCCATCCCGACCACGCCCGCGTCCTGCTCGACGTCTGGGCCGCGAATCCGCCCATCGACATGGTCGCGGTGTATCGCGAATATCGCGGCGCCATAGCCGAATTGCTGCGCGAAGCCGGGGCGCGCGGCGAATTGCGCACCGGCATCGGCGAAGAACACGCCACCGTGCTCGTCGGAGCCATCGAGGGCTGCCTGGTGCAAGCCCTGGTGGATCCGGACATCGCCCTGCGCGAACTGGCCGAACCGGTCATCCAGGTCTGCATCGAAGGAATCCGCGCATGAGCACGCTCGCCGAACACATGATCGCGCCCGGCGCCACGCACGGTGAGATGATCGCCGCGCTAGCTGTCGGAATCACCGGGGCGGCAACGGTATCCGCTCTCGCCGTCGACGCCGGGCTGGACTGGTGGCGGATCGCCGTCATCGTCTTCGTCGCCTTCGACATCTTCGGCGGCGTGGTGGTGAACGCGACCGCCTCCGCCAAACGGCGCTATCACGGACCCGGCCGGGACGCCCGGCATCACCTCGGCTTCGTGGCCATCCACCTGCAACCGTTCCTGCTGGCCTGGGCGGTCCCCGGTTTCGGCTGGGCGCCCGCCGCGGCCATCTACCTGCTCGCGCTCCTCGGCGGCGTCATCGTCACCAGCACGCCGCTGTCCCTGCGCCGCCCGGTCGCCTACGGCGTCACCGCGATCGGCGTACTGGCGGCGACCTCCCTGCTCACCGTGCCCCCGCCAGCCGCCTGGTTCGCCCCCGTCCTCCTGATCAAACTGCTGCTCGCCCACCTGCTCCCGGAAGAAGCCGCGCAACCGGGGAACGGCCGCGCCGCGACGACGTGATCCCCGCATCAGGTCCAGGTCGGATGCCGCGCTCATATGTGACGATGGGCCCGTGCCCGACTGGACCTATCACCCCCTGTGCCCGGCCGCGAACGCGCTGCTCGGGGAACGTCGCGCCCAACGCTTCGCCCTGCGTTTCCTGTCCACCCTGATCGCGATCCCTGGCGGCGGCAACGCGATCAAACGGATCTTCGATCATCCCGAGCCGCCGGCGGAATGGCAGGGCAGGCTCGGCGCCGCCGTCCCGGTCTCGGTGGCGCGGGACGCGATTCGCGTCCTGCCGGTGCAGGGCGCACGGGTGATAGAGGTCGGACCGGTCGGTCCCGGCGATGTGCAGGAGGTCCGTGCCGCTGCCTCCGGCAGGCGCTGCCGCGTCATCGCGCGGGCGCTCGATCCGGCAACCGCCGCGGCGCTGGACGGCAGCGTCGATGCCGTGTCGGTCTGCGCGAGCCGCGTCGAGGCGGACAGCGGCAGCTCTGGATCGCAGCCGGGTGACTGCTGCGACCCGGACGGGAGCGGGGCTCCGCTGCCCGCGCGCCGCTACTTGCGCGATCCTGATATCGCGGAAGCGCTTGCGGCGCTGCGGGATTCGGATGCGCTGGTGCTGGCGCGGCCGAGTGTGCTGGTCGAGGCGGGACCGGGGTGGTTTCAGCGGGTGATCGAGGCGGCGCAGCCGACCCAGCCGCCGCCGGAGACGCTGCGGGATGTCCCGGTCGATCCGCGGCGGTGGCCGGGATGGTTCTGGGGGCTGCTGGTCGGGGCCGGGATGATCGTGGCGGGGCTGGGGGCGGCGGCGATCACGCTGGGGCCGGTGCTGCTGTGGTACGACCGGGACTATCTCGGGACGGACGTCGACGGGTTGCACGCGATCAACCACCATCTGGTGCATTTCCTGCAGCACGATCGAATCACCATGGCGGGCAATATGATTGCCATCGGGTGCCTGTATGCCGGGCTGTCCTGGGGCGGGATCCGGATGGGGCGGGTGTGGGCGCGCAACGCGCTGCTGGCGTCCGGGTTGATCGGGTTTCCGACGCTGTTCTATTTCCTGGTGATCGGGTTCGTGGAGCCGCTGCACGTCTTGGCCGCGGTGGTGCTGTTCCCGATGTGGGTGCTGGCCGTCGCGCGCCGGCCGGGACCACCGCGCTGGACCACGCCGCCGCCGTGCCCGGAGCCGACCCGCCGCCGGGCGCTCGTCGGGCAATTGCTGATCGTCGCCATGGGCATCGGCGTCATGATCGGCGGCGTCGTCATCTCGTGCGTGGGGCTCACCTACGTCTTCGTCCCGACCGATCTCGCCTTCCTGCACACCGACGCGGACACCCTGCGCGCGGCCAACGACCACCTGCTCCCGTTCATCGCCCATGATCGCGCGGGCTTCGGCGGTGCGCTCATCTCCACCGGCGCGGCCATCCTGCTGCTCGCGCTCTGGGGCTGGCGGCAGGGCGAGGCGTGGGTGTGGTGGACCCTGCTCGCGGCGGCGATCGCCGGGTCGGCGAGTGCGCTGATCATCCACTTCTTCATTCACTACACGGCCTTCGTACACCTGCTTCCGGTGTATTTCGGCACCGTCGTCATCCTGCTGGGACTGGGGCTGGCCAGGTCATATCTGCTCGAGGGACCCCGGTTATGAATGGGCTTGCATCGTCGTGCATAATCATTTGCAGCACGCCGGGGGGCTGCCGCAGAACCGGACGCAAGAATCGAGGAGCACTGACATGACCAAGCGCGTCGTACTCGCCTACTCGGGCGGGTTGGACACCTCCGTAGCCATCAGCTGGATCGCCAAGGAGACCGGCGCTGAGGTCGTGGCCGTCGCTATCGACCTCGGCCAGGGCGGCGAGGACATGAACGATGTGCGCCAGCGCGCCCTCGACTGCGGCGCCGTCGAGTCCATCGTCGTCGATGCCCGCGACGAGTTCGCCAACGAGTACTGCCTGCCCACCATCCAGGCCAACGCGCTGTACATGGGCCGCTACCCGCTGGTCTCGGCCATCTCCCGGCCGCTGATCGTCAAGCACCTCGTCGAGGCCGCCGAGTACCACGGCGCCGACACCGTCTCGCACGGCTGCACCGGCAAGGGCAACGACCAGGTCCGCTTCGAGGTCGGCATCGGCGCCCTCGCGCCCGACCTGAAGGTCATCGCGCCGGTCCGCGACTACGCCTGGACCCGTGAGAAGGCCATCGAATTCGCGGGCGAGAACAACCTGCCCATCAACGTGTCCAAGAAGTCGCCGTTCTCCATCGACCAGAACCTGTGGGGCCGCGCGGTCGAGACCGGGTTCCTCGAGGACCTGTGGAACGCGCCGACCAAGGACGTCTACGACTACACCGTCGACCCGACCGTCAACTTCGAAGCGCCCGACGAGCTCATCGTCACCTTCGACAAGGGCATCCCGGTCGCCATCGACGGCCGCCCGGTCACCATGCTCGAGGCCATCACCGAGCTGAACAAGCGGGCCGGACGCCAGGGCGTCGGCCGCCTCGACATGGTCGAGGACCGCCTCGTCGGCATCAAGTCGCGGGAGATCTACGAGGCGCCGGGCGCCATCGCGCTGATCACCGCGCACCAGGAGATGGAAGCCGTCACCATCGAGCGCGAACTGGGCCGCTACAAGCGGCAGGTCGAGCAGCGCTGGGGCGAGCTGGTGTACGACGGCCTGTGGTACTCCCCGCTCAAGCGCGCCCTCGACGCGTTCGTGGCCGAGACCCAGCAGCACGTCTCCGGTGACGTCCGCATGGTCCTGCACGGCGGCAGCGTCGTCGTCAACGGCCGGCGCTCGGACGAGTCGCTCTACGACTTCAACCTCGCCACCTACGACGAAGGCGACACCTTCGACCAGTCCCTCGCCAAGGGCTTCGTGCAGATCCACGGTCTGTCCTCGAAGGTCGCGGCGCGGCGGGACCTCGGCAAGAAGTAGTAGCCTGCGACCGGGGGACCGGTCCAAGGAGGCGCGCCCATGCGAACCGATGACGACAGTTGGGACATCACGGAGAGCGTGGGCGTGACCGCCATCGGCGTCGCCGCCATGCGGGCCTACGAAACCCGGCGCGGCGACTCGCTTTTCCACGACCCGTACGCGGCGAAACTGGTCGCCGCGGTCGGATCCGAGCAATGGGATGCGCTGCTCGCGGCGGCGCTCGACGGGCAGCAGCCCGACGGCGGTGACTTCCTCAACGGGGTGATGGGCTACTTCCTCGTCGCCCGCACCCTGTACTTCGACGCCTATTTCGATGCCGCCGTGCGCGCCGGTATCCGGCAGTTCGTGATCCTGGCCTCCGGGCTGGACGCGCGCGCCTATCGGCTCGAATGGCCTTACGAGAGCCGCGTTTTCGAAATCGATCTGCCTAAGGTGCTGGCGTTCAAGGCGCGGGCGCTGGCCGGCGATCAGCCGGGGACCGATCGCCGGGAAGTGCCGGTGGATCTGCGGCAGGACTGGCCGAAAGCCCTGCTGGACAAGGGCTTCGAACCGGAACTGCCGACCGCGTGGCTGGCCGAAGGGCTGCTGCGCTACCTGCCCGGGCAAGCCCAGACCCAACTGCTCGAACACGTGCACGCGCTCAGCGCCCCGCGCAGCCGGATGGCGCTGAACATCGGCACCGGGCGCAGTGCGCTCTCCCGCGAATCCACCGATAAACGCGCGAAAGCGTTGTCCGAGGCCGGGATTCACGCCGACCTGGAACAGCTCTGGTATCCGTGGGAGGGCCGCACCGATCCGCGCGACTGGTTCGGCATGCACGAATGGCTGGTCCTGGACGGTGACCCGGTGGCCCAGCTCGAAGATCGCGGCCGTAGCGTGCCGGAGGCGGCGCGCACCGATATGGCCGGCCACATCCTGATGACCGCAATCCGACCCGGAGGAGACAGCACACGATGACGCAGCAGAGCGGCGGAACCAATGAAGGTGCGCTCTGGGGCGGGCGCTTCGCGTCCGGACCGGCCGCGGCCATGGCGGCGCTGAGCAAGTCCACTCATTTCGACTGGGTGCTCGCGCCGTACGACATCCGCGCCTCCAAAGCCCATGCGCGCGTGCTGCACAAGGCCGGGCTGCTCACCGAGGGTGACCTGGCCGCCATGCTGGCCGGGCTGGATCAGCTGGCCGCCGACGTGGCCTCGGGCGCGTACGGTCCCGCCGAATCCGACGAGGACGTGCACGGCGCGCTGGAACGCGGACTGATCGAGCGGGTCGGCGCCGAACTCGGCGGCCGCCTGCGTGCGGGGCGCTCCCGCAACGACCAGGTCGCCACCCTGTTCCGCATGTGGCTGCGCGATGCCGCGCGGCGGGTGGCCGCCGGTGTGCTCGATGTGGTCGACGCGCTCGTCGAGCAGGCCGCCGCGCATCCGGACGCGGTCATGCCCGGCAAGACGCATCTGCAGGCCGCGCAGCCGGTGCTGCTGGCGCACCACCTGCTGGCGCACGCGCACCCGCTGCTGCGCGATATCGATCGGTTGCGCGATTTCGACAAGCGGGCCGCGGTGTCCCCCTACGGGTCCGGCGCGCTCGCCGGTTCCTCGCTGGGCCTCGATCCGGAAGCCATCGCCGCGGATCTGGAGTTCGACGCCGCTGCCGCCAACTCCATCGATGCCACGTCCTCGCGCGATTTCGCCGCCGAGGCCGCCTTCGTCTTCGCCATGATCGCCGTCGACCTCAGCCGCATGGCCGAAGAGGTGATCATCTGGAGCACACCGGAATTCGGCTACATCACCCTCGCCGACGCCTGGTCCACCGGCTCCTCGATCATGCCGCAGAAGAAGAACCCCGACGTCTCGGAGTTGACCCGGGGCAAGGCGGGTCGCCTGATCGGCAACCTCACCGGTCTGCTCGCGACCTTGAAGGCCCAGCCCCTGGCCTACAACCGCGACCTCCAGGAAGACAAAGAGCCGGTCTTCGACTCGGTGGCCCAGCTCGAACTGCTCCTCCCCGCCATCGCCGGCCTGGTCTCCACCCTCACCTTCCACACCGACCGCATGGCCGAACTCGCCCCCGCCGGCTTCACCCTCGCCACCGACATCGCCGAATGGCTTGTCCGCCAGGGTGTCCCGTTCCGCGTCGCCCACGAAGCCGCCGGCGGTTGCGTCCGCGCCGCCGAGGCCCGCGGCGTCGGCCTGGACGAACTCACCGACGCCGAATTCGCCGCCGTCGACCCGGCCCTCACCCCGGCCGTCCGCGAAGTCCTGACCGTCCAGGGCTCCATCGCCTCCCGTAACTCGCGCGGCGGCACCGCGGGCGTCCAGGTGGCCAAGCAGCTCGAGGAAGTCCGTTCGGCGGCAACCGAACAGCGCGGCTGGGTGAACTGATGTCGCGACCGGGCCGGTGTCATCCGGCCCGGTACAACCGGATTCGCTGTTGGTCCGCCGGTAGTCGCGGGCGGGGCCGGGCGGCTAGTGGCGGCGGGTTCGGGCGGCCTCGATGCGCGCGGCGAGTTCGACCAGGTCGGCGGCGGGGCCTTCCGGGGGTGTGCGCCGGAGCCAGACGGCGCGGAATTTCCTGGTCAGCACGATCGCATCGGTGAGCCGCACCTCGTGCAGGGTGCCCGCGCGGAGTTCGTGCGCCACGATCAGCCTGCTCACCACTGCCGGGGCGAGGCCGTTGCGCGCGGTGGTGAGAATCGCTGCCGCCGAACCTAGTTCGGCGGCGGGCGGTGCGGGGGTCCCGTGCAGCTCCAGCGTTTCCCACACGGTGTCGCGGGTGCCGGAACCGTGCTCGCGCCACAGCAGCGGGGTGGCGGCGAGTTCCCGCCAGCTCAGCGGGCGGCGGCGGGCCGCCCAGGGGTGGCCGGGGGAGACGACCACGACGAGTTCGTCGGTGGCCAGTACCCGGCTGCCCAAACCCGCTGGGGCGTGCGGTCCTTCGACGAATCCGAGATCGGCTTCCCGGTCCCGGATCGCGGCGGTCACCTGTCGCGAGTTCGCCACGTCCAGCACCACCGCCAGCTCCGGGCGCAGTTTGCGCAGGGCGGTCAGCCAGTGCGGAATGCGATGGTCGGCGATGGTCGTGGACGCCACGATCCGCAGGCTCGGGCGGGCGGCGCCGTGCAGCGCGGCGATCCCCTCGTTCACCGCCCGCGCCGCGCCCAGCAGCGGCGCCGCCAGCTCCACCACGGCCTGACCCGCGTCGGTGAGCACCGAACCGGTTCGCCCGCGATCGAGCAGCCGCAGCCGCACCCGCCGCTCCAATGCGCTGATCCGCATGCTCGCGGCGGGCTGACTGATGCCGTGCCGCCGCGCGGCCGCACCGAGACTGCCCAGCTCCGCCACCGACACGAGCAGGTCCAGGACTTCCAGATCGGGTGTTCCCGGCGGCAAAGGCATAAGCACACCTTATGAGGTGATCGACTCCCGCCCGCTACCCGCAGCCCGCGCCGCCCGGCAGGATCATGCCTGTCCGCTTTCGGCGGGCTCGAAAACCGAGGAGTTCCAATGACATTCGTGATCGGCGCCGCCTGCGTAGACGTCCTCGACAAAGCCTGCATCGAGGAATGCCCGATGGACTGCATCTTCACCGGCAACCGCATGGCCTACATCCACCCCGACCTGTGCACCGACTGCGGCGCCTGCGAACCGGCCTGCCCCGTCGAAGCCATCTACTACGAAGACGACATCCCCGCCGACCAACAGCAATTCACAGCCGACAACGCCCGCTTCTTCACCGAAACCCTGCCCGGCCACGATGCCCCGCTCGGAACCCCCGGCAGCGCGACGAGCCTCGGCAACATCACAGCGGACACCGCCTATGTAACCGGCCTGCCCCGGTAATTCGGGGGTCCCGTCGTTTCTGAAATGTCAGCGATTCAAAGTTTCGGGGAGCTAGCCTTCACCGACCCCATCTCCGGGGCTGTGAGCGAAAGGCGAGTGAATGAAATCTGTACGTTGGATCGCAAGGGGTGCAACGGGTTTGGTGGCCGGAGCGGCCATGGTCTCGGTCGTCACCGCGCCGGCCTCGGCAGTCTCCTATCTCGCTGTGAGTCCCGCCAGTGGGCCGTACGTTGTGGGAGAACGCTACTGGCTGGTCGCGTCCGGCGATTTGACCCGTTTCCAACGAGTCACGTTCTTCGACAACGGCAAATGCGTTGGCAACGGTGGAGCTTCGGGGGGCGAGGAGGGCTCCGCCATCGTCGCGTCGGTGCAGTGGATCCCCACCACCCCCGGCACACACGAACTGGTCACCAAACATGCCGGCACCTCGAAGTCGATCACGGTCACCGTCGCCCCGGCCCCCGCCGGCAGCACCCCCGCCACGCCCGTCGACCAGGGCGGCTGCGGCCTCATCGAAACCAGCAGCCTCGGCCCCCACGGGATCCTCCCCGTCCTCACCGGCAGCAGCGACGGTTCCTGACCATCCGCCCGGCTCCGGAATTCGGATGCGCGGGTCGGTTGATCCCGGTAGAAGTCACAGGCGAATCCGGTGTGAAGGAGGGGATCGATGACTGCGGCGAATCTCGGGGACGAGCGGGTGGAAACCACGGTGTTGTGGCGGCCGACCGGGCCCGAGGAATTGGAGTTGGTTCGGGAGGCGGGGTGGCGGGCTTGGCCGCCGCGGTTGCCTGAGCAGCCGATTTTTTATCCGGTGTTGAATGAGGATTATGCGGTTCGGATTGCTCGGGAGTGGAATGTTCCGCACCATGGGGTGGGGTATGTGACTCGGTTTCGGGTGCGGTCGGCGTTTTTGGAGCGGTATCCGGTGCGGCAGGCTGGAGGGCGGACGATTTTGGAATTGTGGGTTCCGGCTGAGGAATTGGGGGAGTTCAATGGGCAGATCGTTGGGTTGATCGAGGTTGTGCATGAGTTTCGGTGAGGGTGGGGGTGGGCAGGCTGCTGACCTGGTGCGACGGGGGATGGTTGCGGGGTTGGGGGCGTTTCGGCGGCGGGGGGTCGCGTTGGAGGGGCGGAAGGCTGCTGCTGTGGTGATCGCTGTTTTCGAGCGGGATGGGGGACAGGGGGTTTGGCTTACCGAGCGGGCGTCGGGGTTGCGGGCGCATGCGGGGCAGTTGGCGCTGCCGGGTGGCAAATTGGATCCGGGGGAGGATGCGGAGGGGGCGGCGCTGCGGGAGTTGCACGAGGAATTGGGGGTCGCGGTGCCGCGGTCGGCGGTGCTCGGGCTGCTGGATGACTATCCGACGCGGTCGGGGTATGTGATCACGCCGGTGGTGGCTTGGATCGGCGAGTCGCGGGTGCCGGTACCTAATCCGGCGGAAGTGGCTGTGCTGCACTGGATTCCGCTCGCTGACCTCGATGTCGAGCCGCGGTTCGTGCCGGTCCCCGGGTCCGATCGGCTTGCCGTCCAACTGCCGCTGCTCGGCGGGTTGCTGCACGCTCCGACCGCCGCGATCCTGCATCAATTCCGGGAAGTGGCTCTGCATCACCGTGACACCCGCGTCGACCAGATGGATCAGCCACGGTTCGCGTGGGAGTGAATACACCGCTGTCGGCCACCTGACGCGGCGACGGGGCAACCCGTGGCGGATCACTGATTCGATACTGCCGCTGGCTATTCGGATGTGCCCGGTGCGGGCTCGCGCGCGCCCAGCAGGAGTTCGGTTTGCAGCGCCAGATACAGCTCGGCGGCCTGGGCCGGGTTGTCGCAGTCCCGGCCGGTGAGGTCTCGGATCTTGTGCAGCCGGTACAGGATCGTATTGCGATGGCAGTGCAGCATGCGGGCAGTCGCGGTGGTGGAACCGTCACACGCGAACCAAGTCTGCAAGGTGGTGAGCAGTTCGGTGCGCGCCGCGTCGGGCAGCGCCAGCAGCGGGCCGAAGATGTCGGCGGCGGCCGTGCGGGCGGCATCGGGGAGATGGATGAGCAGCAGGGGCAGCGGGGCCGAGTCGTAGCGGACCATGGCGGGTTGCCCGGGCGGGCTGCACAGCAGTGCGAGGCGGGCTTCGGTGAGCGCGGCCGGCAGCGCGGTCGGCTCGGTGAAGAGGCGGCTGACGCCGACCCGGGCCGGGAACAGGCTCGCGACCGCGGTCAGGTGGGTGTCCAGGTCGGAGGTCGGCGGCGCGCAGATCAGGCCCAGATGGGTCCCGGTGTGGATGTCCCACACCGAGGGAATGTGGTGGCGGCGGAGCAGCCGGGCGGCCTCGGTCCCGGGGGCCGCGCCCGGGTCACCGGTTTCGGCCGCCAGCACCGCGAACCGCGCCTGCTCCGGAAGCCGCAGGGCCCGCAGGGTTTCCAGGGTCCGGCCGGGACTTTCGGGGCGGGCGTCGAAGAGATCGCGCACCAGGCGGGCGTGAGCTTCGGCGTCGGCGTGCACCAGGCGGTGTTCGGTTTCGCGGTAGGCGGTGGCGATGGCGTCCGACATCCGGTCCACGATCGCCCAGCTCTCCGTCGTGAACTCGACGAAATCCGCACTGGCGGTGCGACTTCCGGCACGGGCGGATTCGAGGCGCAGCGGACGAGATCCGTTGAGGTGCTGCAGGATCGCGGTCAGATTGGCATGGCCGGAGTCGTAGAGCCGACGCCGGTTCTCGGCATTGTCGGCGAGGTAGGGCAGTTCCACGTCCACGATGCGATCGGTGAGGGTCCCGGCGAGCGCATCGACCGACCCGATCAGTTCGCCAATGATTTGCTGAATCGCTGGATCGGCGACCCCCGGTGTGGCGTCCATCACCGGATTACATGCTTTGAACTGCAGTTTTATGCAGCCGCACATGAGTGAGGGCGAGTGAGTGTGGCGGTAGCCCATAGGTCATGCAGCTCGTCCGACAGCAGAATCGAGAGGGTCTTCGGACCCGGTAGACACGCAGTTCCTCCCCATCCACGCCGATACGGAAGGACCGACCGATGTCCAATCTCGAACATCTGACCCCCGAGAACTGTGCCATCCTGCTCATCGATCACAGCGACGGATTCGTCCTCACCATCGGCTCCGGCGACCGCACCGCCGTCACCTACGGCGCGGTCGCGCTGGCGAAAATGGCCAAACTGTTCGATGTTCCGCTGATCGCGACGAACGCCCCGCCGGAAGGCCCCGGCGGCCCCCTGGTCCCGCAGTTGATGGACGCCCTCGGCGACACCGGCGTCATCGTCCGCCCCGAGGGCCCGATGGATTCCATGGACGATCCGGGCGTGAAGGCCGCCGTCGCCGCCACCGGCCGCAAGAAGATCGTGCTCGCGGGCGTGCTCACCGAGGTCTGCGCGACCTTCACCACCATCTCGGCGCTGAGCCAGGGCTACGAGGTGTACCTGGTCACCGACGCCTGCGGCGGCCTCAGCCCGGAATCGCACAAATACGGCATCGAGCGCATGATGCAGGCCGGGGCGATCCCGGTGAGCTGGACCTCGGTGCTGGCCGAACTGCAGCGCAAGTGGGGCGGCGCGAAGGCCGCCACCGCGCCCGGCGTGGTCGACATCATCACCGCGTCCAATAACAACTGGTCGCACCTGAATTCCTTCTACGCCGCCTTCACCCCGGCGCCGGTCGGCTGACGGGAGCGGACGGGTCATGGCGTCCAAGGGCAGTGCGATTGTGGTCGGCGGTTCCATCGGCGGTCTGACGGCCGCGATCGCCTTGGCGCGCACCGGCATTCGAACCACCGTGCTCGAATGCCGGGACTCGTTCGAAGGCCGCGGCGGCATCGGCGTCGATTACCGGATGCTGTGCGAGGCGACGGGGGAGAACCCGGACGAGACGCTCGCGTATATCTACGGGTACCGCCGCTCGACCAGCTTCAATGCGCTCTACGCCTGGCTGGCCGATGTCGGCTCCCGCATCGAGGGACTGGACATGCGGCTCGGCGTCGATGTCGCCAAGGTCTATCAGGATGACGAGAAGGTCTATGCCACCACGGATACCGAGGAATACAGCGCGGATATCCTGATCGGCGCGGACGGTTACCGCAGTATCGTGCGCGCCGAGGTGAACCCCGGCCATCTGCTCACCGATTACGCCGGCTTCATGACCTGGCGCGGCTGGATCGCCGAATCCGATCTGCCGCAGGGCACTCCGCTGCCGAGCGACGACCTGGTCAGCTTCGGTTACGGCCGGCAGATGCTGGTGGCCTTCCCGCTGCCCGGACTGAACAATCGCGATATGGCGAAGGGGTTGCGCACCATCGGTTTCGCCTGGCACGACCCCACCCGGACGAAGCTGCTCGAGGACACCGGGTGCGTGCGGGACGGCAAGATCATGCGCGGTCTGGAAGTGGACATGTTCCCGGCGGGGCTGACCGAGGAAATGATCGCCGCCACCAACCGCATGTGGCCGACGCCGTGGCGCGAAACCATTGTCCAATGCTTCGAGCAGGGCATCGCTTTCGGCACCCCGATCGGCAACTACCTGCCCGAGCGGATGGCCAGCGGCCGGGTGGCGCTGATCGGCGATGCGGCGCACGCGGTGGCCCCGGCCACCGGTCAGGGCTACAACTCCAGCGTCGAGGACGCCATCGCACTGCGCGAATGCACGCGCGACGGCGTCGTCGGCCCGAATGCCCTGACCGCCATGGCGAACTACGACCGCCTGCGCCTGCCCGAAGCCCGCGCCCTGGTCACCTGGAGCCGCCAGTGGAGCCGCACCTACGCGAACGACTCCTACTGACCGGCGGTATCAAGCGATGAACGCGGTGCGATCCGGCTCGCCGCGATAGCGGGCCGGCGGCTGCTCAGGGTGGGTTCAGGGTTCGGTCAGGGTGGATCTGCGCCATTTGCGGTAGGAATGATCATCCGACAGTTCGATTCCGGGCGGCGACCGGGTTTCTAGGCTCGCGGATATGACTGGGTGTGCGGGTGATTCGGGTGGGTCTCGGCGGATGGATCGGCGGCGGTTCCTGATTGGAATCGCCACGGTGCCGTTGCTGGTGTCGATGGCGGCTTGTTCGGCAGGGGATGGGGCGAAACGGGCGGGCGGGCCGGATCTTTCGGGAATGGATGCGGGGGTGCGGCCGCAGGATGACCTCTATCGGCACGTCAACGGGGGGTGGTTGCGGGAGTATCGGTTGCCGGCGGACAAACCTGCTTTCGGGACTTTCGACGAATTGATCGATCGGACCGAGGATCGGTTGCGGGAGATTCTCGAAGGGTTTTCCGGTGGCGCGGTAGGGACCGATGAGCATCGGCTGCACGCTGTCTATGCGGGATGTCTCGATACGGCGGCCCGGGACCGGGCGGGGATCGCGCCATTGTCGGATCTACTCGCCGATATCGAGAAGGCCGGCGGCAAGGGCGATCTCGCCAAGGTGATGGGACGGCTGACCGCGCTGGGGGTGCCGGGACTGATCGGTGTGCGAGTGCAGCCCGATCGTAGGGAGCCGGCGCGGCATCGGGTCTATCTGTCGCAGTCGGGGCTCGGGATGCCGGACGGCGCCTATTACCGGGACGGGCAGTATGTGGATCAGCAGGCCGCGTACCGGGTCTACCTCGAACGTATCGGGCGCGCGGCGAATTTCGCGGAGGCGGGCGCGGTAGCGGCTCGCGTATACGAGGTGGAGAACCGAATCGCCGGTGGGCACGTGGATCTCGCGCAGCTCATCGAATCGCTGTCGACCTACCACGCCTACCGTTGGGCTGAACTTCGGGATCTGGCAACGGGATTCGATTGGGACGAGTGGCTCGCGGGTGTGACGGGGCGGCCTGGGCGATTCGAGACGGTGGTGGTGGATCAGCCCGGATACCTGCCCGTGGTGGGCCGGGTGTGGGCCGAGACCGACATTGCCGTGTGGCGGGACTACCTGCGGATGAAGGTGCTCTCGCGATATGCGCCGGCATTGTCCGCCGCGTTCACCGCAGCTCACTTCGAATGGAACGACCGGACGTTGCAGGGGACCCGGCAGCCGCCGGAGCAGTGGCGCACGGCCGTCCGCACGGTCCGGGAACGGCTCGGGGACGCGCTCGGGCGCGCCTATGCCGAGCGTCATTTCCCGGCCGAGTCGAAGCGGTTGGCCGAAGCGCTGGTGGCGGATCTGCTGCGTGCGTACCGGACCGCGCTGGCGGAGGCCGGGTGGATGTCGCAGGCCACCCGGCAGACCGCTGTCGCCAAGGTGGACAAGGTGGTCGCCATGGTCGGTGCGCCGTCACACGGCCGCGATTACACCGGGCTGGATATCCCGCAGGGCGATTTCGTCACCGCTCTGCGCGCCGCCGATGCGTTCGAATTCAGTTGGCAATTGGGCAAATTGGAGCGGCCCGTGGATCGCGGCGAATGGGATTTCATGACGCCCGCCGACGTGAACGCCAGCTACAGTTGGGAACTCAACCACATCTGCCTGCCCGCCGCCATCCTGCAACCGCCGTTCTTCGATCCGGATGCCGACGCGGTCGTCAACTACGGTGGTATGGGCGCTGTCATCGCGCACGAAATGGGTCACGGGTTCGATACGGGCGGCTCCAAATACGATGCCGACGGCGTCCTGCGGGACTGGTGGACACCCGAGGACAAAGCGGCTTTCGAGGGTAAGGCGAGTCTGGTCGTAGAGCAGTACAACCCCCTCGTACCCGAAGGTCTCCGGCCGGAGCAGCATGTCGACGGCTCGCTGACCGTCACCGAGAACCTGGCCGACCTGCGCGGATTGACGACGGCCCTGGCGGCGTTCCGGCTTGCCGAACAGCGCAGGGGAGTGGCGGATCCGGACTTCCGGCCGCTGTTCCAGGCGTACGCGCGGCTGTGGCGGCAGTGCGCGACCTCGGAATACCTGGCCATGATGGTCGGGCTCGACTCGCACTCGCCCGCCGAATTCCGTGTCAACCAGGTGGTGCGCAATCTGCCGGAGTTCTATACCGCCTACCGCGTTCAACCCTCCGACCGTATGTTTCTGGAAGCCGGGAAACGAGTCGCCATGTAATTCGCGCTCAATCAGCCGCGGTTTCGTGGACGCTGCGCCAGCGCAGGCCATTGCGGGCCGCGGGGTCGGGCAGCAGGACCGCGGTCGTGAGGCGGGACGTCGGGCCGTCGGGGCCGTGGTGGATCTCGCGGAACCGCGTTACCGCGCAGTCGGTGGAGCTGTGCAGGACCGCGATATCGGCGATGTCGATGGTAAGGCCGGGCGCCGCATGGCCGGCCCCTTGCAGACCGGTGAGCAATTGCTCCCGTTCGATGACCGCGCCGTCCAGGGAGACCATGGAGAATTCATGGTGGACTTGCGCTTCGAACCGTTCTCGGGCATCGGTGGCGTCGGCGGTGCCGAGCCAGCGGGCCAGATCATCGTGCAGGGTTCTGATTTCGCCGATGAGGGCTTCGTGATCGATTGTCACAGAAGTCATCCTATGTGTCGGCCGCGCCGGGGTCTTGTACAAAATGGCCCGTGCCGAACCCCGGCGAAGTGGCTGTGGTGCATTGGAGCCACCGGCCGCGGTTGCTCGACCTCGCCTACCCCGAGCGCACCGGCTCGCTGCGGTAGCGCGAGGGCGCGCCGTCGATATTCAGGACCTGCCATAGCCGGCGGGTCACCGGATTCATGAGCCCGAGATCGGTTGCCAGGCGGCGCATATCGCCGAAATACCCGGACAGGATCCGGCGCGAATTGGGCGAGCGCCAGTAGGCGTCGGCGAAAACCTCGTCGGGGATGCCGAATTCGCGGGCGAAGGACTTCGGCGGCACCGTGATCTCCCCGGCCAGCCAGCGCATGGCGATCGGGAAAGCGATGCCGCAGATCTGCCGGAACACCGGATTGGTCTGCGCCAGATGGGATTTCAGGAACTCACCGGCGAAGGAGATGTGCCGCGCCTCCTCGGCGATGTGGATCTGCATGCAGCGCAGCACCGCCGGCGGAATGTTCGCGCCATTGCGGATGATCTCCTTCTGCAGGTGATCGATCGGCTCCTCGCCGCCGAGAATGCCGATGAACAGGATCAGGTGCGCGTACCCGCCCGCCACGCCGATGAGCGGTGACAGCGCCCGGAAATGCCGCCGACCCGCGGGCACATCCTCGCCGATGCGATTCACCAGCTCCTGGAACATCTGGATGTGATTGCATTCCTCCGTCATCTCGTGCATGCAGTACCGGAATTCGGGCGACCCGTTCGGCAGCTTCATGACGTACTGCATCATGCCGCGAATCAGGATGCTCTCGAACATGAGCCCGACCTTGACGGCGTAGGCCATGCGCCAGCGGCCGATGTCGATCTGCCGCTGCAGCGGCAGCTCCTGATACCAGCGGGTGCCGCCGAGCGGGTCGTAGTCCGGCAGCACCCAGCGCGGATCATCGCGCTCGATGGCGAATTCCGGGGAATCCCAATCGATGTCGAGATACGGATCGAAATTGACGTCGACCGAACCCTGGGACAGGGTGGCCAGGATTTCGTCGTAGGAGTTGCCTCGCGGCGCCGCCAACGTCATTGTTGCCTCCTGGGATACTCCGGAAAGCCCGCGCTCAGAGCGAGCGGGCGATGATTTCCTTCATGATTTCGTTGGTGCCCGCGTAGATCTTCTGGACACGGGCGTCGGTCCACATGCGCGAGATCGGGTATTCGGTCATGTACCCGTAGCCGCCGAACAATTGCAGGCATTCGTCGGCCACCGACATGGCGCGGTCGGACACCCACCACTTCGCCATCGCCACGGTCGGAATATCCAACTCGCCCACCAGGTGCCGCGAGACGCAGTCGTCCACGAACACGCGCGCGACCCGGGTCTCGGTGGCGACCTCGGCGAGGGTGAACTTGGTGTTCTGGAACGCGAAGATCGGCTTGCCGAACGCCTGCCGGTCCTTGGTGTACGCGATGGTCTGCGCCAGTGCCGATTCCATGCCCGCGACCCCGCCGACCGCGATGATCAGGCGCTCCTGCGGCAGTTGCTGCATGAGCTGGATGAAGCCCAGCCCCTCCTGCTCGCCGAGCAGATTCGCGACCGGCACCCGGACGTCGTCGAAGAACAGTTCCGAAGTGTCCTGGCCCTTCTGGCCGATCTTGTCCAGCACCCGCCCGCGCCGGAAACCGGGCCGGTCGCCCTCGATGAGGATGAGCGAGATGCCCGCCGCCCGGTCCTCCGGATTCGTCTTGGCCACCACGATGATCAGATCGGCCTGCTGGCCATTGGTGATGAAGGTCTTCGCGCCGTTGACCACGTACTCGTCGCCCTCGCGAATCGCCTTGGTCTTGACGTTCTGCAGATCCGAGCCGGTCCCCGGTTCGGTCATGGCGATGGCGCCGACCACCTCGCCGCTGGCCATCTTCGGCAGCCACTGCCGCTTCTGCTCCTCGGTGCCGTAGGCGAGCAGGTAGTGCGCGACGATGCCGCTGTGCAGGCTGGCGCCCCAGGCGGTATCCCCGCACCGCGCCTGTTCCTCGATGAGCACCGCCTCGTGGGCGAAGGTGCCGCCGCCACCGCCGTAGGTCTCCGGAATCGACATGCACAGCAGGCCGAGTTCGCCCGCCCGGTTCCACAGCTCCCGGTCGACCTGGTGCTGGGCGGCGAAGCGTTCCGCGTTCGGCTGCAGTTCCTTCTCGCAGAAGGTGCGGGCGAGCTCGCGCAGCGCGTCGAGTTCGTCGGTGTGCCAGCTGGAGCGGTGAGCGGACATGGTTCTCCTCGGCGCAGGCTTGGGTACACCATGTACCCGGCGTCTGGGTACATGGTGTACCCGCAAGGCTGTCCGGCGCAAGACCCCGGGACCGATACGCTGGGCCGGTGGTGCACAGTCAGGGCAAGGTGGACAGCTTGCACGCCCGCCGGGCGGCCAGTCGCGGTGATCGGGGCGAGGAACGCCGCCGGGAGATCGTCACCGCGGCGATCGCGGCCATCGAAGAACGCGGCCCGAGCGCCAGCACCGGCGATTTCGCGACCCGCGCCGGCCTGAACCGCGCCCACATCTACCGGCATTTCGCCAGCAAGGAAGAACTCGACCGCGAGATCACCCTGCGGCTGTACCGGGAGCACAAGGAGCGCATCCGCGACGGCATCCGCACCCACGAGACGCCCATGGACGCCATTCGCGGGCCCATCACCCGGCATGTGACCTGGGCGCACGAACACCCGAACCTGTTCCGCTTCCTGGTCAGCCGCCGCTACGCCCGCACCGACGACGAACGCCCGGGTAGCGAGAGCGCCTTCGCCTTCGAAATCGCCTCCGCCGGAAAGCGATACATCCCCGGCTTTACCGAACACCGCGATATGGCCGACGGCTTCATCGTCGCGGTGCACGGCCTGATCGACGCCTCGATCCAGTGGTGGCTCGACCACCCCAAAGAGACGCGCGAGCGTTTGATCGAGCGTCTCGCCACGCAATCGTGGCTACTGCTGCGGCAGCGTCTCGACGAGATCGGCGCCGAGATCGTCGAGAGCTGACCGGCGTTTGCGGCTCAGCCGTTCTGGTACCCGCTGGACCCGAAGCCCTGCATCCAGCCCTTGCCGGAGCCCGAATTGCCCAGCATGGTCCAGAAATTCGACCAGGCGCTGCCCGGGCCGATGAGCGCCTGCGCGGACCCGGTGGTGAGCAGATTGTTGCCGAGCGCGGACCCGGTGGCGCCGAGGTCGGAGGAGCCGCTCGCGGCGATATCGGCGTTCGACGGCGTCCGGCTGGATCCGGCATCGAGCAACGCCCGGGCGAGCTGGCCGGAGCCGGTGCCGAGCAGGACCGCCAGATCGGAATCGAGCAGCGCGGAACCGGAGTTCGCGACCGGTTCCGGTGAAACGGCCGGTGCGGCTTGGGCATTGCCCGCGCCGAGGAGGAGGGGGACGGCGATCGCGGCGCTGAGGAGCGCGATCCGATGATTCATGGCTGGAGCCTTCCTGTGTGGATGCCAACCCTAGGAAGACTCGCCAAATATGAAACGCCCATACTTCTTCTGGCACGGCCGCCGGGGGCCGGTCGTATCCGGCATCTCATTCCGCTTCGAGACCGAGTGGTACGGGTCTAGGCTGGCAAACACTTCGTAACCACAATCCAGCGGACCCGGAGAACGTCATGGGATACCGGCGGGGTTTAGGGGTGATGGTCGCGGCCGTGGGGTTGACGGTCGCGGTGGGGTGCGGGTCGGGTAGCGATTCCACGGGATCGGGCGAGCCCGGATATGCCGCCGCGTTGCGGCCGGTCATCGAGAAACTCATGCGGGACAATGTGATTCCGGGTGCGGTGGTGCGGGTGGAGTCGCCGCGCGACGGGAACTGGACCGCTACCTTCGGGACCGGGAAGATCGGGGCGAATGTGCCGCTCACGGCCGGGGATCATTTCCGGTTCGGCAGCAATACCAAGACCATGACGGTGACGGTGCTTCTGCAACTGGCGCAGGAGGGCAAACTCGCGCTCGAGGATCCGATCGGCAAATACTGGCCGGGTGTGCCCAATGGGGACCGGATCACCCTCGCTCAGCTGGCCGAAATGCGCAGCGGGCTTTTCAGTTACACCTTCGACGAGCAGTTCAACGCCGACCTCGACAATCAGCCGCAGAAGGTGTGGACTCCGGAGCAACTGCTGGCCATCGCCTTCTCGCATCCCGTCCAATTCGAGCCGGGGGCGAAATTCGACTACTGCAATACCAATACGATCCTGCTGGGATTGGTCATCGAGAAGGTGACCGGCAAGCCGGTGGGCGACAGTTTCCGGGAACGCATTTTCGAGCCGCTCGGGCTGCGCCACACTTCGTTCCCGGCGGCCACGGACAATGCGATTCCGGATCCGCACCCGCAGGGATACGCCTTCGGCACCAATGTCTCCACCCTCGAGACCTTCGCTCTGCCGCCGGACCAGCAGGCCGCCGCCGTGGCGGGCACGCTGTTGCCGAGCGACCAAACGCTGTCCAGCCCATCGTGGACCTGGACGGCGGGCGGGATGATTTCGACGGTCGGCGATATGACCACCTATGTGAAGGCTCTCGCCGACGGAACCCTGCTCGACGCGCAGATGCAGCGGCAGCGGATCGACAGCATCGCCCCGATCGATCCGGCGAATCCGCAGATGGCCGGCTACGGCCTGGGCATCGTCAGATTCGGCGCCCATCTGCTCGGGCACGACGGCCAGATGCCGGGCTTCATGACCTTCATCGGGTCCGATCCCGAGTCCGGCCTCACCATCGTGGTCGCCACCAATCTGGCCACCGTCCCCGCCGGTGAAGGCTCGGCGCTGGTCCTGGTCAAGGGCATGCTGCCGACGTTCTACCCCGACAGCCCGAAATAGATCGTGCGCTTCAGCGGGCGGGCTGTGCCGAATTGCTTTCGCACAGAGCGGAATTCAGGGCCGCTCGCATATCGGTGGCGCGGGCGTCGCTGCCGCCGGGATTGAGATTGACCATGATGGTGGCGCTACGGCCGTCCATCATGGCACCGCTGATGGTCGAGAAGCCGAAGATATCGCCGTCATGGCCCCAGTAACTGCCGCTGCAGGGGAGTGGGGAACTGGTCAGGCCGAGGCCGTAGGCATTGCCGCCGGCATCGCCGATCGGGCGGGTCGTCATCATCTCCTGAAGTTCGGCCGGGCGCAGCAGTCGCCCGCCGAGCAGCGCCGTGAGGAAACGCTCCATATCGCTTGTGCTGGAGATCATCTGACCGGAGGCGCCCGCGATGGACGGGTTGAATTCGGTCAGATCGATCAAGCTGTCGGCCGGTTTCGCATAGCCCCGCGGATGAGCGCCGGGAATCGTGGACAGGTCCCCGGGTACGGAGGTGTCGCGCAGTCCGAGCGGTTGCAGGATACGCCGTTCGATCTCCGCGCCGGACGGCTGTCCCGTGACCTTCTCGATGAGCATTCCGGCCAGCAGGTAGTTGGTATTGGAGTAATCCCAGCCGGTTCCGGGCGCGAACACGCGGGGGTGGGCGAGCGCGAGCTGCACCAGTTCACGCGGTTCGTAGTGAGCGGACATGGATTGCAGGACCTGGTTCATATCGAGGTACTGCACGTAATCCGGGACGCCGCTGGTGTGCTGGAGCAACTGCCGCACGGTGATCTCGTTCCCACCCTCGACGACGCCGGGCAGATACCGCTCGATGGCTGCGTCGAGCGCGATGCGGTCCTCACCGACCAGCTGCAGCACCACGGTCGCGACGAACATCTTGGTCATGCTGCCGATCCGGAATCGATTGTCGTCCAGCATTTCCGCGCCGGTCCGGATATCGGCCACGCCGCTCGAGAGCACCGTCCGGCCCCGTGGACCGTTCACCGCCAGCAGCGCACCCGGCGCTCCATCGATGGTGATCAAGCGCTGGAGGATTTCGCGTGCCTCGGTGTACCCGGCCGGTGTATCGGTATCGGCCCGGCCTACCGCCGTACTCGCGCACAGCGTCACCGCCGCAATGCACAGGGTGCCGAAAAAGCGGGTGCGTCCAGGCATTTCGTCCTCCATCGGTGGGGTCGGACCTCATGCTAGGAAGCCACGGTCCATCTCCACCTCACCCGCGAGAGCCATACCTTGCGCCGCACCCGATACCTGAGAGCCAGAACGCAGTGAAAACAATTGCGCCCGTGGCATTCCCGCTCGGGAATGCCACGGGCGATGCGCTCAACCGCGCCGGTAGTTCTGATGTTTGGCCGCCGGTACCGCTATGCGGCCGGCGTCGTGGATCTTTCCGGTGGCAGCCTGCTGCTGCTTACCGGACTTCCCCCGCCGCTCGCGCCGCGACAATCGCGGCTGTTCGGCGGGGGTCTCCACCTTGATTTCGGGGTGCGGAAACTGTTCGGGCACAGGTCCTCCTAGAAAGAATGAGCGACCGATCACCGGATGTGTGGCCGGTCGGGATCGGGAATGCGCCGCGGCGCGAAGGCGGCGGCGAGGCGTGAGCGGAGCTCACGCGAGAAGGCTCAGGAGAACAACTGAATCCACATGGGGGCCACTGTAGCGAGGCGCCCGCACGGCGCGCATCCCATTTATGAGCTGCGAGTTTGCCGTTGACTATGCTGCGGCCATGACCTTGCTGCTACTCGGACTGGCCATCGCGTGCGAGATCACCGCGACCGTATCGCTGAAGGTTTCGGAGGGCTTCAGCAAACTCGTGCCGTCCATCGTCGTGGTGATCGGGTACGGGGCTGCGTTCTTCTTCCTCTCGCAGGCGTTGAAGCGGGGCATGCCGGTCGGGGTGGCGTACGGCATCTGGTCCGCGGTGGGCGTGGTGGCGGTGGCGACCATCGGAGCGCTGTTCCTCGACGAGCACCTGTCCCCGGTGCAGATCGGCGGGATCGTGCTGGTGGTCGCCGGAGTGCTGGCGCTGGAACTCGGTGGGGCGCACTGAGTTCCAGCGCTCAATCCTGGACGCGCACGTCGTATCCGGCGTCGGCCAGGGCGGTCAGGACATCGTCGCGATGGGCCGGGCCGCGGGTTTCCAGGGTGAGCAGCACCTCGACCTCCTCGATGGCGAGCCAGGCCCCGGTCCGCGAATGCGCCACATCGAGCACGCTCGCGCCGGTGCGGCCCAGCTCGGTGAGCAGTCGCGAGAGACTGCCCGGGCGATCGGAAATGGTGATGCGCGCCGACAGATAGCGCCCGGCGGCACTGAGACCGTGCCCGACCACCCGGGTCAGAAACAGCGGGTCGATATTGCCGCCCGACAGCACCGCGCACACCGGCCCGCGCAGGTCGAGCTCCGCCGGGGTGCAGGCCATCAGCGCCGCCACCGCGGCCGCCCCGGCCGGTTCGACAATGAGCTTGGCGCGTTCCATGCACAGCAGCAGCGCCTTGGACAGCGCGTCCTCGTCCACGGTCAGAATGGCCGGCGCGGCCTTCAGAATGTGCTCGAACGGCACCTCGCCCGGCAGTCCGACCGCGATACCGTCCGCCATGGTGGCCATGCTCGCCAGCCGTTGCGGTTTACCGGCCGCGAGCGAGGCGGGCCAGGCGGCGGCCTCGGCGGCCTGTACGCCGATCACCCGCACCTGCGGCGCGAGCGCCTGCAGCGTCGCCGCGATACCGGCCAGCAACCCGCCGCCGCCCGTGGGCACCAGCACCGTGCCGACATCCGGGATCTGCTCCAGGATCTCCAGCGCCACCGTCGCCTGCCCCGACACGATATCCAGGTGATCGAACGGATGCACCAGCGTCGCACCCGTCTGCGCCGCGAATTCGTGTGCGGCGGCCAATGATTCGTCGATGGTCTCGCCGACCTGATGCACCGTGGCCCCATACGCCTTGGTGGCCACCAGCTTCGGCAGCGCCGCCCCCACCGGCATGAACACCGTGGACTCGATGCCCAGCGAGGTCGCCGACCACGCCACCCCCTGCGCGTGATTGCCCGCGCTGGCCGCCACCACCCCGCGCACCCGTTCGGCCTCGGGCAGATTGGCGATCCGGTTGTAGGCCCCGCGCGGTTTGAACGATCCGGTGCGCTGCAGGTTCTCGCATTTCAACCGCACCTCGTGCCCGGTCCGCTCGGACAGCACCCGCGAGGACACCACGGGGGTCCGGCGAATGACCGGTGCCAGCAGGGTCGCCGCCGCTTCGATCCGAGCCAGGAGATCCATGGCCGCCATGGTGCCAGGAGTTAACGGGTCTGTCGCGTAACGGACGGCTTCGCGCGACCCTATTGTGCGGGCGAGTCGATGGCGGGACCGTGGCATATGGCCTCTCCCACCGCCCTGCCCGCGGAGGTCGAAACGGTCCTGGATCGGTTCTTCACCGCGGAGTTGTCCACCCACGCCCGAGACCACACCCCGATCACCACCCCGGTCGCCCCGCTGTGGCTGCCGGAACGCGGCCGCATCCTGGTGACCGCCGGCATCGGCGCGCCGCTGAAGGTCTTCAATGCCCGCCGCGATCCGAAAGTCGCGCTGTTGTACTCGAATCCGGTGGCCAGCGGACTGGATGATCCGCCCGCCGTGCTGGTGCAGGGCGAGGCGGAGGTCGACCCCGGTATCAGCACCTGGGACGACGAACTGGAGCGCCAGTTCACCAAGGTGTGGGCGACGCAGACCAAGGGCGTCATCGGCGCCGACCCCATCACCAAACGCATGTTCTGGTGGTACTACATGCGGCTGAAGATCCACGTCCGGCCGGTGCGGGTGCGCTGGTGGCCGGGCCGGGATATGACGGCCGAACCGCGTGAGGTGACGCTGTCATGAGCCTGGCCGAGCGGATATATCCGGCGCTGCAACGCTTTCCGGACGGCGCGGTGCTCGTCGCCTATGATGCCGACGGCTACCCGGTCAGCCTGCGCTGCCGGCCCCGGCTGGAGGGCGAGACCCTGGTGATCGACCAGCCGAAATGGTTCGACGGGGTGGACGGCCCGGCCGCGCTGCTCGGGCACCGCCATGACGAACAGGGCTGGAATCTGCGGTTCGCGCAGGCCAAGGGCGTGATCGAAACCCAGGACGGCACCGTGGTTTTCCTGCCCATGGGGCTGAACGAGAACACCGGCTCGCCCGGGGCGATGATCCGGTTCGTGCGCGGCGGGCACCGGGCCGCCACCGAGTATCTGCGCCGCCGCGACCTGCCGCGCCCGCCGATTCCGTGGGACACCATCAAAGCCGCCCGCACCGCGGTATCGAAACGGCGCTGACCAGGCACGACACGTAGCGCGCAGCCGCGGTACGCGGGTGTTCCGGACTAGGGTCGGACCGATCGGTCTGATTTATCGCCGCCACCCCTACCGCGGAAGCGAGCAGCATCGTGCCGAAAGCCGGGAAAGTCCTTGCCACGCTGGCGTTCTCCATCGCCGCCGGTGCGGTGCCGCTGCTCGGCGCGCCCGCCGCTCACGCCACCGTCGGCAGCTGCGGCAGCGGCGACTTCCGCTGGACGGCGGTCCGGGGCGGCATCACCATGCAACCGCAGTTCCTCACCTTCACCTCGGTGGGCCGGCTGTGGGATTGCGTGAGCACGACCGGCATCACCGGCGGCACCTTCACCGGCGTGCATACCGCCTGGTCGGACTGCATGCATCCGGCGGACGGGCCGATCACGGTGCACATCCTCTGGTCCAATGGCGAAACCAGTACCCTCGAAGGTCCCTGGCCGGTCGGCATGATGCAGCCCGCGGTCGGTCCGCTGGAGGTGGTCGGTGGTCTCGGGCAGGGCAGCCGCGCGCAGATCAGCGCCACCTACGAGATGGGGACCCCGGACCAGGTGCTGGGTTGCCTGGGCGCCGGAATCCCCACCGGCGTCGGGCGTTTGACCGCCACCATCCTCTGAATCGCTGCCGCGCACGGTCTTCGGCCCGGCCGCATCGATCTTGGGGTGGGAAAGATATATCGATCCCGAAATGGACTGGAAAAAGTCGGGAAATCCAGGGGCAATAGCCGATTCCTATCTTGGTCCGACCATTACCGGATTTCGGATCGGATGCACAATGACCGATATCGCCTCTCCCGCGACGACGGCGGGGTCCCCTGCGCCCCCAGTCTACGACCCGCGCCTCACCAATGACGATCTGGCTCCCTTGCGCGAACAGCGCTGGGGCTCGTACCACATCTTCGCCTTCTGGATGTCGGACGTGCACAGCGTCGGCGGATACGTCACGGCCGGCAGCCTTTTCGCGCTCGGCCTGGCCGGTTGGCAGGTGCTGGTGGCCCTGCTCATCGGGATCACGATCGTATATTTCCTGTGCAACCTGGTGGCCGCGCCCAGCCAGCGCGCCGGCGTGCCCTATCCGGTCATGTGCCGCAGCGCTTTCGGGGTGGTCGGAGCCAATATCCCGGCCATCATCCGCGGGCTGATCGCGGTGGCCTGGTACGGCATTCAGACCTATCTGGCGTCGGCCGCGCTGATCGTGGTGGCGGTCAAGCTGTTCCCGGGCCTGGCGCCCTACGCGGTCACCGACGACTATGGCTTCCTGGGCCTTTCGCTGCTGGGCTGGGGCGCGTACCTGGTGCTGTGGGTGATTCAGGCGGCCGTGTTCTGGCAGGGAATGGAATCGATCCGCAAGTTCATCGACTTCTGCGGTCCCGCGGTCTATGTCGTCATGTTCTTCCTGTGCGGCTATCTCATCTACAAGGCCGGCTGGGGCGCCATCGATCTGCAATTGGGCGCGGTGAAGTACCACGGCTGGGACGCGCTGCCGGTGGTGCTGGGCGCCATCGCGCTGGTGGTGTCCTACTTCTGCGGGCCGATGCTGAACTTCGGCGACTTCTCCCGCTACAGCAAGTCCATGACGGCGGTGCGGCGCGGCAATCTGCTGGGCCTGCCGGTGAACTTCCTGGCCTTCTCGCTGCTGGTGGTGATCACCGCGTCGCTGACCATTCCGGTGTACGGGGAACTCATCACCGATCCGGTGGAGACGGTGGCGCGCATCGACAACACCTTCGCCATCGTGCTCGGGGCGCTGACCTTCACCATCGCGACCATCGGCATCAATATCGTGGCCAACTTCATCTCCCCGGCCTTCGATTTCTCGCACGTCAGCCCGCAGAAGATCAGCTGGCGGATGGGCGGCATGATCGCGGCGGTCGGCTCGGTGCTCATCACGCCGTGGAACCTGTACAACAATCCCGACGTCATCCACTACACCCTCGAGGTGCTGGGCGCGTTCATCGGACCCCTGTTCGGGGTGCTGATCGCCGACTACTACCTGGTGCGCAAGCAGACCATCGTGGTCGACGAGCTGTTCACCATGTCGGAATCCGGAAAGTACTGGTACCGCAAGGGCTTCAACCCGGTGGCGGTGGCGGCCACCGTGGTCGGCGCGCTCGCCGCGGTATTCCCGGTGCTGGCCAAGAACGTGTACGGCATGCACACCGCCGCCCAGTACAGCTGGTTCATCGGCTGCGGTCTGGCATTGATCGTCTATATGGTTCTCTGGCGATTTGCCAGCAATTATGCGCTGGGCGGTAAAACTGTGCCGCAGCAAACATAATCCACGCCGTCAGCCGGGACGCCGAAGAGCGTGTCACCACGAAACTCATTGCCCCGCAGGTGAACGCGTCGGAGAACTACGTGGCCAAAGCGGTCTCGCGGCTCTCCGAACTCGGTTACGTGGCCGCGCAACGCGGCCGGACGGGTGGTCTGTTCCTCACCGAGCAGGGGCGGACCACCACCGTCGGCCGCATTGTGCGCGCACTCGAAGGCGATACCGAGGTCATCGAATGTGCACGAGACCGTCGGCGTGGGGGACCGGCTCCAGATCACGCTGCCCTTCGGTGATCTCACCATCGATACCGCCGCGACCACGCCGCTGGTGCTGATCTCCGCCGGCATCGGCATCACCCCGATGGCGGGCATTCTGGAATATCTGGCGGCGGAGACTCCGCGGCGCCGGACCGTGGTGCTGCACGCCGATCGCTCGCGCGCGGCGCACCCGTTGCGGGACAAGGTTTCCGGGCTGATCGCGGGGCTGGCGAACGCGGATGCTCGCACCTGGTATCAGGCCGACGGCCACGGGTTGATCGATCTGTCGGGGTTCGATCTACCCGCGGACGCGGATTACTACCTGTGTGGCGGGAACGGATTCCTGCAATCGGTGCGAGCGCAGCTCGTGGCCGCCGGAATCCCCGGCAGCCGAGTGCATTTCGAACTCTTCGCGCCGAACGACTGGCTGCTGCCGGTCTGATCGGCGGGCGGAACCACGGGCGCGGTGGTCGTCAGTTCCGGTGTGCCGCGACGGCGGCGAGGACCCCGGCGAGCCATGGCGTGTAGCGGTCCGGGTTCTCGGCCACCTCGGCTGCCAGTCGTTCCGGATCCACCCACTCGATCTCGGCGACCTCGTCCGGGTTCGGTTGCGGTGCAATGCCTTCCGCCGTGCCGATGAGCACGTGGTCGAACTCGTACTCGACCCGTCCGGTGGCGGGATCGGATGCCTGATAGGTGAATCGGCCGACCTCGGTCAGGTCGGCCGACAACCCCAGCTCCTCGCCGAGCCGCACGGCGGCGGCCTCGGCCACGTCCTGCCCGGGCAGCGGATGCCCGCAGCAGGTGTTTGTCCACAACAGCGGGAAACGGGTTTTCACCGCGGCCCGCTGTTGCAGCAGCACCCGGCCGGTGTCGTCGAACAGCAGCACCGAGAAGGCCCGGTGCAGCTGTCCCGGCGCGGTGTGCGCCGCCGCCACCGGCAGCGAGCCGGCCGCATTGCCCTGATCGTCCACGAGCTCGACGAGCAGGGTTTCACGGTCGACCACCGGGGTGGCGTCGGAAGCGTCGAGAGTGCCGGTCACCGGCCTACCTTATCGGCGGCGATCAGCAGGTACTGGAAGCTGCCCTCCTTGTACGAGGTCAGGAAGGGTTTCTCCACACCGGTCGCGAGTTCGGAGTGGGTGCGCATCTCCCAGTACGGGATGGTGGCCGGGGTGAGGTCGGTGACCGCGACCGGGACCAGATTGTTGGCCGCCAAGGCCTTGAAGTACTCGCTGCGCGGATGGATATTGCAGCCGTAGTGCGCGTCGATCCAGCTCACCGACGCCGAGCGCGCGCCGAACACGTCATTGGAGCAGCCGGTGATGCAGACGTAGCGCCCGCCGGGTTCGAGCAGCCGGGAGAACTCGGCGAACAGTTCGTAGAGGTCCACGTACATGGTGGTCTCGTTGGTCCAGATGCCGCGCCGCGAGCCGGTGTCGAACCCGGTCTCCAGCATGTTCTTGAAATGGAACCGGACCTTGTCGTCGACGCCGCGGTCCTTGGCCTGGGCATTGGCGAAACCGGCCTGGTATTCGGAGATGGTGACCCCGTCCACCGCGCAACCGAAGCGCTGATTGGCCATGAAACTGGTGCCGCCGCGCCCGGATCCGCCGTCCATGAGCCGATCGCCCGGCCGGACGTCGCCGAGATGGTCGAGCAGGATATCGGCCTGCGCGGTCTCGAGCCGGTGCAGATCCTTCACGATGCGTTCCTGGCGGCCCTCTTCCGGCCCTTCCAGGATCGACCAGTCCGGATCGCCGAGACCGTAGTGGTGGTGGAAGAGCCCGTCCACCTCACCGAGCACGGTGTTCACCCGGTCGTCATTGGGATTGTTGTTCCAATACGCCGCAACGGATTTCTGATATTCGGTGCGCAGGACACCATCGGCTTCAGGCTGAAGCGCGGTCATGTCGGACATCCTTTCGATCGTTGTAGCGGCGACTGTCGGGCTGCGCGCGCCGTCCGCACCGGGACGCCGCGGTTCCGGCGCGGCCGGTGGGTGTCTGCTCCACACCGTGCGCCGGAACCGGGGGCCGGACCCGTCGCGCTGCGCCGAGGGCGAGCGCGGCACCGTTGGTGCCCGGTGCGGGACGCGGCGGATCGTCCGATCAGTCGGACTGGCGGGCTACCAGCACGTTGTCGAGAATGCCGAGCGCGTCGGGGACCAGCACGGCGGCGGAGTAATAACAGCTGACCAGGTAGGAGATGATCGACTGATCGTCGATGCCCTTGAAGCGGACGTTCAGGCCGGGCTCGTACTCGTCCGGAATGCCGGTCTGGTGCAGGCCGACCACGCCCTGATCCTTCTCGCCGGTGCGCATGGCCAGGATCGAGGTGGTCTGGTTCTCGCTGACGGGGATTTTGCCGCACGGGTAGATCGGCACGCCGCGCCATGCGGGCACCCGATGGCCGTCCACGTCCACCGGATCCGGGTAGATGCCGCGCTTGCTGCATTCGCGCATGAGCGCCGCGATCGCCTTGGGGTGGGCCAGGAACAGTTTGGTGCTGCGCCGCATGGAGAGCAGCTCGTCCATATCGTCCGGGGTCGGCGGGCCGGACTCGGTGTAGATGCGCTGCTTCAGGTCGCAATTGTTGAGCAGGCCGAAGTCGGGATTGTTGACCAGGTCGTATTCGCGCCGCTCGTACATGGCCTCGATGGTCAGCCGCAGCTGCTGTTCGACCTGATCGTGCGGATCGTTGAACAGATCGGCGACGCGGGTGTGCACGCGCAGCACCGACTGGCCGAGGCTGAGTTCGTACTCGCGCGGCGAGGCGTCGTAGTCGACGAAGGTGCCGTCGAGCAGCGGTTCCCCGGAATGGCCGGAGGAGACCACGATTTCGGCTTCGCCGTATTTGTTCTGCGGGGCGGCGGGCGCGTCGGCCACTGCGGCCAGGTGCTGGGCCAGCGCCGGAATGTTCTCCGACAGTTGCGCGAGCGCCTGCCTGGGCAGCACCAGCATGGTGGTCGGGGTGACGGTCTTGACCGTGACCGGCCAGATGGCGTCCTCGTCGACCAGCATCTCGTCACCGAAGAAGTCGCCGCCGCCGAGCATGCCGACCTTGGTGGTCTCGCCGTATTCGCCGGTGCCGATCTTGCTGAGCTTGCCGTGCACGATGAGCAGCACCTGGTCCATCGGGTTGCCGAATTCGGCGACCACCGTGCCCGGCTGCAGATCCCGCTGTTCGAAGCGCTGGGCGACCGCCGTCAGCACCTCCTCGTCGTCGAAACCGCGCAGCTGCGGCAGTTCCTGCAGCTCGAGGGGGATGACCCGCGCGCTCGAGCCGTTGATGACGAACTCCACCTCGCCGTTGCCGACGGTGTGGGTGAGGCGCCGGTTGACCCGGTAGACACCGCCTTTGACCTGAACCCACGGCAGCGACCGGGTCAGCCACCGGGAGCTGATGCCCTGCATCTGGGGTTCGGATTTGGTGGTGTGGGCGAGCCGGCCGGCGGCGGTGGTACTGAGGGTCTTGCGAACGTGGTTGGTTTCGGCCTGGGTGGGCAGTTCGATGGTCATGCTGCGTTCCTCGGATCGAAGGGCCACCGCGGGTTAACTGGCGGTGGAGTCCACGGCGAAGCGGCAGGCCGCGACGGGGCCTGCAAGAACTAGTCAAGTGAGTGAAAAGACATGCGCAACAATGCGTTCCAGCGGTACCGATGGTAAGACTGCGGGCTATTCACGCGCAGGAAAACTCCAGAAACGGGAAATTTGCAGGTTCACATTCAGTGATTCGGAGCCGCGACCGGGTTGGCGTGGCGTGGCCGTGCGAGGCCCGCATGGCGCTGCTCACAAGCCCCGCGCAGTAGGCTGGCTCTATGGCAAGCTCATCTGGACGCGTTGGGGCGGATGACGCTGGTCACAAGCAGAATAGGTCTGGGAGCACAGCCTTGAAATTCAATACGAAGTCCGTTGTGGGGCCGATGCAGCGCCTGGTGGCGACCGCCCAGAACGGACTCGAGGTGATCCGGTTCGGGGGGCTGGTTCACGAGATCGAGTCGTCGCCGTACGAGATCGTCGAGCGCAAGCGGATGTATCGGCTGCGGCACTACTTCCCGGATGCCGTCGGAACCGACCGGCCGGTCGTGGTGCTGGTGCCGCCGATCATGGTGACCGCGGAGATCTGGGACGTGAATGCCGCCGACGGGGCGGTCGGTATTCTCAATGCGGCCGGAATCGATTGCTGGGTGGTCGATTTCGGCTCGCCCGCCACCGAGGAAGGCGGCATGGACCGCGACCTGGCCGACCATGTGCTGGCGGTCAGCTCGGCCATCGACACGGTCAACGAATTGACCGGGCGCGGCGTGCATCTCATGGGTTACTCCCAGGGCGGCATGTTCTCCTACCAGACCGCGGCCTACCGCTACGGCAAGGGCGTGGAATCCATCGTCACCTTCGGCTCGCCGGTGGACGCGGTGGCCGGTATGCCGTTCGGGCTGCCGCACGGCCTGGTGTCCGACGCCGCCGACTTCCTCACCGATCACGTGCTGAACCGGCTGCCCATCACCGAATCCATGGTGCGGCTGGGCTTCCAGGCCCTGGACCCGATGAAGACCGCCAAGGCGCGCCTGGACTTCCTGCGCCAGCTGCACGACCGCGAGGCGCTGCTGCCGCGCGAACGGCAGCGCCGCTTCCTGGAAGCCGAGGGCTGGCTGGGCTATCCGGGGCCCGCGCTCACCGATCTGCTGGAGCAGTTCGTCAAGCACAATCGAATGATGCTGGGCGGGTTCGTGATTCGCGACCAGCTCATCTCGCTGGCGGAACTGAAGTGCCCGATCCTGGCCTTCGTCGGCGAGGTCGACGATATCGGCCAGCCCGCCGCCGTGCGCGGCATCGTGCGCGCCGCGCCCAACGCCGACGTGTACGAGGCCAGCATCGTGGCCGGGCATTTCGGACTGGTCTCCGGCTCCACCGCCACCAAGCACACCTGGCCGCTGGTGCGCGAATGGGTGAACTGGCTGAGCGGGCGCGGCGAACTGCCGCCGGAGATCGAGCGCATGAGCGCCGATGTGGTGCGCAAGGGCCCGACCTCGCCGCTCACCCGCGCCGTGCACGCCGTCGGCAGCCTCGCCGAAGCTGGCACCAGCCTGGGCAAGACCATCGAGGGCGTGGCCGGGCAGACCCTGCGCAGCACCGTCGAACTCACCGGCGAGGCGGCCCGCGCCCTGCCCCGGCTGACCCGCCTCGGCATGATCCAGCCGCACACCCGGATCTCGCTGGGCCGCTTGCTCGCCGAGCAGGCGCGCCGCAATCCGTCCCGGGAATGCTTCCTGTTCGACGATCGCGTGCACACCCAGCAGGCCGTGAACCAGCGCATCGACAATGTGGTGCGCGGGCTCATCTCGGTCGGCGTGCGCCCGGCCACCCGGGTCGGTGTGGTGATGGAGACCCGGCCGTCGGCGCTGGTGACCATCGCGGCGCTCTCGCGCCTCGGCGCGGTCGCGGTGCTGCTCGCGCCGGGCAGCGAACTGTCCGAGGTGGCCGCGCTGACGGGCGCGAAGTTGCTGGTCACCGATCCGGAGAACCTGTACGCCGCGGCGGCCACCGGTCATCGCGTGCTGGTGCTCGGCGGTGGCGGCGAGGCCCGGAACCTGGACGTGCCCAGCGGTTCCGATGTCGTGGACCTGGAGCGCATCGATCCGGATCAGGTCACCCTGCCGGCCTGGTACCGCCCGAATCCGGGGCTGGCGCGCGAGCTGGCGTTCATTCTGGTCACCGGCACCGGGGACAAGTTCGACGTCAAATACGTGACCAACCACCGGTGGGCGCTGTCGGCGTTCGGCACCGCCTCGGCGGCCGATCTGGGCCGCCGCGACACCGTGTACTGCCTTGCGCCACTGCACCATTCGTCCGGTTTACTGGTGAGCTTGGGCGGGGCGGTGGCGGGCGGTTCCCGGATCGCGCTGGCGCGTTCGCTGGATCCGGCGCGGTTCGCCGAGGAGGTGCACCGCTACGGCGTCACCGTGGTCACCTACACCTGGACCATGCTGCGCGACATCCTCGACGCCGACACCTTCCCCAATGGTCACCCGCATCCGATCCGCCTGTTCATCGGCTCCGGCATGCCGGCCGGTTTGTGGCGGCGCACCCAGGAACGCTTCGCGCCCGCCAAGGTGCTCGAGTTCTACGCCTCCATCGAGGGCGATGTGGTGCTCGCCAACGTGGCCGCCGACAAGATCGGTTCCAAGGGGCGGCCGGTGCCCGGCACCGCCAAGGTCGAGCTCATCGGCTACGACCCGGAAACCGACGAGATCCAGGTCGAGGAGTCCGGTTTCGCGCGGCGCTGCGCCGACAACGAGGTGGGGCTGCTGATCGGCAAGGCCTCGGAGATCGTGGACGTCTCGGCCGGCGGGCTGCGCGGGGTCTTCACCTCCGGTGACGCCTGGATGCCGACGGAGAACCTCTTCCGCCGCGACAGCGACGGCGACTACTGGCTGATGGATCGCCGCGACACCGTCATCCACACCCCGCGCGGGCCGGTCTACACCCAGCCCATCGTGGATGTGCTGAACGACATCACCGCGGTGGACCTGGAGGTCGCCTACGGGCTGCCCGCCGGGGACCGCACCCTCGCGGTGGCCGCGCTGAACATTCGCCCGGGCCTGCGCCTGGAACCCAAGGACGTCACCGAGGCGATGCGCGCCCTGGCTCCCGATCAGCGCCCCGATCTGATCTACGTGGTGGACGACATCCCGCGCAGCTCCACCTTCCGCCCGTCCACCCGGGCCGTGCAGGCGGCGGGCCGTCCGCAGCCGGGCGATCGAACCTGGTGGTACAACCGCGAATCCGAGGCGTACGAAATCCTCACCCCGGAGCTCGCGGACCGCCTGTTCGCCTGATCCCGCCGGTAGTATGCGTGTGGTGAATCCCGTCGCCGCACGCGTACTGTCCACGGTCGCCGGACAGCTCGGCAATCCGCACGGCGCCCTCGGCAAGCTCACCGCCCGCATCCTCAATCGCGGCAACCGTTCCCTGATCGAAGCCGCCGTCGACGCCGCCGAACCGGCCCTCGGCGAGTCCGTCGCCGATATCGGTTTCGGTGGGGGAGTGGGCCTTTCGCTGCTGCTCGCTCGCGTCGGCGCGAACGGCACCGTGCACGGCTTCGACATCTCACCCGACATGATCGCCCGCGCCGCCTCCGAGCTGCGCGGCGAGATCGCCACCGGCCGCCTGAAGGTTGCGACCGGCTCGCTCACCGAACTACCCCTCGACGACGCCAGTCTCGACGCCGCCATCACGGTCAACACCGTGTACTTCATCCCCGACCTGGAACCCGCCTGCACCGAGTTCGCCCGGGTGCTGCGCCCCAAGGGCCGCATCGTCATCGGCATCAACGACCCGGACGGCATGGCCAAGGCCCCGTTCACCCGCTACGGCTTCACCCTCCGCCCGGTCGCCGAGATCCGCACCGCCCTGGAGAACGCGGGACTCGAGGTCGAGCACCGCCAGGTCCCCGACCGGCCCTTCACCGGCCACCTGCTCATCGGCCGCCGCGCGGGCTGATCCGAGAGCTCGGTCCGCGTCGCCCGGCGTGCGCCGAGTTCACGCGGCAGGGGGTCGCCCGGCGGGACTCGAGGTCGAGCACAGGCAGATACCGGGAACGGGATCTGCTCCGCGGACTTTCCGGTCCGCGCTGGAAATTCGTGCCGCGGCGCGCGAATCCTTTTCGGTCCGGCCGCCTCTTATGGTGGTGACTGTTCAAACGAGAGCCGAGATCGTCGAGGAGCCGGGCGGGGTGGAGCGTGGGTGGGCCGGTGCGTGGCTGGTCGAAGCCGCGCAGCGTGGGGACCGGGCGGCCATTGCCGCGGTGGTGCACGGGGCGCATCCACATGTGCGGCGGTTCGCGCATCACCTGTGTGCTTCCTCCGATGATGCCGAGGACGCCGCGCAGGAGGCGTTGATCATCCTGTATCGCAAGATCGGAACCTTGCGCGCCACGTCGGCGATCGCGTCGTGGATGTTCCGGATCGTGCGCAACGAATGCCTGCGCCGCGCCAAGGCGGTGTTCCAGGCTCCGCCCCGGTTCGAATTCGATGACGGCGAGGCCGCCGTGTCCGCCGAGGACGAGGTGCTGCGGCGGCTGGACGCGGACCAGCTCGCCGCGGCGATCGCCGGGCTGCCGCCGGTGCAGCGGCGCGTGCTGATCATGCGGGATGTGCTCGGTCATTCCGGCCGTGCGACCGCCGACGCGCTCGGATTGAGCACCGCGGCCATGAAATCGCAGCTGCATCGGGCGCGCATCGCGGTGCGGGACAGTCTCGTCCTCGCGCGCTAGGCCACCACTTCACTCCTCCCGTATCGAAGGGAAGCTTTGTCATGCTCACGTCCGGATCTCCCGCGCCCCGAATGGAATTCGAGGACACCACCGGCCGCCCCTGGCGACTGTCGGATCATTACGGCGAGCACAGTGTGCTGCTGTACTTCATGCGCTCGACGTCCTGCCCCATCTGCAACCGGCACGTGCGTGACCTGGTCGCGCGGCGAAACGAGCTCGAGGGCAACAATGTTCGCGTGTTCATCGCGGTGCCCGAGGATCGCGAGACCGGGGCCGCCTGGAAGATCCGGCACGGCGTCCCGTTCCCGGTGCTGGTCGGCACTTCGGCACGCCCGCACGAGTCGATCGGCTTGACCCGCAAGGTCTTCGGTTCGATGCAGCAGTCCGGGACGCTGCTCGTCGACGCCGACGGCATCGTCCGGCACCTCCAGGGCGCGACCCTGCCGGTCAACGGATACGACCGGAAGGGCATTCTCGCCGCGGTCCGCGGTTAGCCGAAAACGGCCGCCGCACAGTGGGTGCGGCGGCCGTTTTCACGTCGGTCCTCAGACGGTGAACGAGGTGACGCCCTCGATCACCCGATCGAGTTGCTCGCTGGTGAGCCCCGGCCAGAGCGGCAGTCGCACAACGGTTCCCGAGAACTCCGCACTGCGGACACACGGCACCGGGGTGCGGCCCAGCTTGAGGCCCGCCGGGCTGGAATCGAGCGGAATGTAGTGGAACGGCGCGACGATGCCGAGCCCGCGCAGATGCGCGATCAGCTCGTCGCGCCGGCCCTCGCCGGGCACCCGCAGGAAGTACAGGTGCGCGGTGTGCTCGCGGTCCTCGGGCACCGTCATGAGCTGAACATCGTTGCGGGCGGCCCATTCCGGCAGCCCGGCCGCGTAGGCGTCCCACACCCGGTGCCGATTGGCCTGGATGGTGTCGAACTCGGCGAGCTGCGCGTCCAGCACGGCGGCGTTCAATTCACTGGGCAGGTACGAGGATCCGATGTCCTGCCACGAGTACTTGTCCACCGCCCCGCGTAGGAAACGCGCGCGGTCGGTGCCCTTCTCGCGAATGATCTCCGCCCGCGCCATCAGGATCTCGTCGGTGAGCAGCACCGCGCCGCCCTCACCGCAGTGCACGTTCTTGGTGTCGTGGAAGCTCAGCGCGCCGATCGAGCCGATGGTGCCCAGCTGCTGCCCCCGGTAGGACCCACCGAGGCCGTGCGCATTGTCCTCGATGATGGCGAAACCGTGCGCGTGCGCGAGCTGTTGCAGCCCTTCCATATCCGCCGCCACACCGCCGTAGTGGATGACGACCACGGCCTTGGTGCGCGGGGTGATGGCCGCCGCCACCGACTCCGGATCCAGATTGCCGGTCGCCAGGTCGATATCGGCGAACACCACGGTCGCCCCGCGCAGCGCCATCGCCGTCGCGGTGGAGGTGAACGCGAAACTCGGCACGATCACTTCGTCGTCGGGCCCGAGTTCCAGCAGCAGCCCGCCCATTTCGAGCGCGGACGTGCACGAGGTGGTGAGCAGCGCGTGCGGCGCGCCGGTGATGTCCTTCAGCTTCGCGGTCGCGGCCGCGGTGAACGGGCCGTCACCGTGGCTGTGGTCCGACGACAGCACCGCCTCCACATTGGCGAGTTCGCGGCTCGCGCGGTACGGACGGCTGAAGATGATGCGGTCAGTGCTCACCCGGGTCGAGTCCCCTCGCGTTGCTGTGGATTTCACGGTGGCCTGCCCGGCCGCGTTCCTCCGGACGCGGGGTCGGCGAATCCACCGTCAGATACAGGGGTTTGCCCACGAGCACGTGCAGCGCCACCCCCAGGTACTCGGCGATCAGGCCGAGCGAGAACAGGATCGCGCCGGTGCACAGCAGCAGCACGGTCATCAGCGAGGCCCAGCCCTCGGGGTCGGTGCCGCTGTCGGTGAGCGCGTGATAGACCACCCAGCCCGCCATCACGCCACCCGCGAGGGCCAGCGTCACGCCGAGCAGGCTCACCAGGCGCAGGCCGCGAGTTCCGCTGCACAGCACCATCTTCCAGAACAGCGAGAACAGCCGGCGATAGTTGTAGCCGGATTCCTCGCGGCCCTCGGCGCGCAATTGCACCGGCACCTGCGCCACATCGCTGACCACCCAGGTGAGCGCCACGTCCAGGTACACGCCGTTGGACGCCACCTCGGCCAGCTGCCGGGCGATATCGCCGCGGATCAGCCGGTAGCTCTCGAACCGGGTCGAATCGGGGAAGGCGAACACGGTCGCGAGCACGATCTTGGCGCCGCGCGAGGTGATATTGCGCAGGAAGCCGTGCGGGCGGGTGTTGACCGGCTTGGAGTACACCAGGTCGGCGCGCTCGTGCAGCGCCGCGTCCAGGAAGTCGCCGATGAACGCCGGATCGTGCTGCCCGTCCTCGTCCATGGTGACGGTCCAGTCGCCGCGCGCCGCCGCCATACCGGCGATGGTGGCCGCGTCCTGGCCGAAATTGCGGCTCATCCACACCACCCGCACCTGCGGATAGGTCTGTTCGAGCTCCTGCAACACCACATCGGAGCGGTCGGGGCCGTGATCGTGCACGAGGATGATCTCGTCCACGCTGAACACCGCGCCGCCGGGCGAGGCGGTTTCGGAGCCCAGTTTGTCGAGTTCGGCGACGAGCGCCGCAATGGTTTCTTCGCCGCGATACACGGGTACCACCACCGAGACCGCGTGCACTCGGCTGCGCGGCGGGGCGGAGGTGGTCTCGTACGAACGGGACGGAATCGGCATCAGCTGGATCGACTTTCGAAGACGGTGCGTGCCGGAACTCCTCGCCAAATTACAGAGCCCGAGCCGCCGTGAACTCTAACACGGTGCAGGTCGCGGTAATCGGCTCGGAGTTTGCTCACGCCATCATCATTGCGTCATCGGTCGATGCCTTCCACAGCGACGCCCTGTAGGGTCTGGAACTCGTGGTGGAAAGTGCATTTTCGACGGTGGCGCGGGCCGCCGAATCCGAGGCCGAAGCGACCCACGCAACCGCCCGACGTGATGTACGTCGCTGGGCGTTGATCACCGCGGTCGGTGTGACGCTCGGCTATCTCGCGGTCCTGCTGGCCGACGCCCGCCACTTCTACACCGACGACACCGAATCCCAATACACCGGTTTGTGGGTGTTCTTCGGGCGCGCCTTCCGCGACGGCGACTTCCCGCTGCTGGTGCCGCAGCAATGGATGACCGGCAACTACACCAATGAGGAAGCGGGACTGTTCAACCCGCCGCAGCTGCTGATCGATCTGATCGCGCCCTCGGTGCCGAACCTGGCGCTGTACGCCACCCTCGTCAAACTCGTCTTCGCGATCATCGCCGGGCTCGGCGTGTACCGCGTCTGCCTGGCCTACGGCAGCCGTCCGGAATGGGCGGCCGCGGCGGGCGTGGCGTTCCCCTTCACCGGGTTCTTCCTGTTCTTCGATTCCGCCAGCTGGATCACCTCCATGACCGGCACCGCGTGGATGATCCACGCCTGGGCGTCGGCGGTGCGGTACTCGCGCGGCAAGAGCGGGCCGATTCCGGTGTTCGTGTTCCTGTACCTGGCGATCTCGGTGCAGTACGTGTTCCCGGCCGTGGAAGCGGTGCTCATGCTGGCCGCGGTCGCGGTCGGCGAACTGGTGGTGCGCGGATGGAAGGCGGCCTGGCCGCCGCTGGCCCGGCTCGCGGCGGTCGCGCTGTGCGCGGGGCTGGCGGGACTGATCACCTTCCTGCCCTCGATGCTGTCGGCCAAGGTGAGCTGGCGCGGCACCTCGCAGATCAATAACGACCAGTTCCTGACGGTGCCGTGGTCGGAATCGCTGAACGCCTCGCTGCCCTCGACCATGCCGGCGTTCACCTCCTGGTGGGGGTATGTGCAGCCGCTGCCCATGGTGTACATCGCCTGGTTCCTGATTCCGGCGCTGGCGTTCGTGGATTGGCATGCGGCGCGGCAGCAGTGGAAGCAGTTCGTGTCGATCGCGCTGTTCGCATTGATGGCGTTGTTCTGGACCGCCGGGCCCGGGACCATCGGGCCGCTGCGGTGGCCGGCGCGCGTGCTGCCGATGCTGGCGCTGGGGTTGTTGGTGCTGGTGTGCGTGCTGCTCGGGCGGTTCGGCACGGTGCGCGGGTGGCGCAATCGCGGCATCGCGGCCGGGGTGCTGATCCTGGCGCTGTGGGTGCGCAGCTTCTCGGCCGATCCGCACGATGTGGTCTGGCATGTGCTGTCCGCGGTCGTGGTGGCGGCGCTCGGTGCGGGTGTGGTGTGGCTGGTGCGCACCAAGGGGCTGGGCGCGGGCGTGGCGCTGACCATCGTGGCCATGTTCCCGATCGCCTACTTCCAGGTCGATGCCGCGCAGCCCAACATCATGTCCTGGAACCTGCCCGCCGATCGCGAGGAGGCCAAGGCGGCGTTCCCGAAGTTCGACACCGGAACGACCCTGCAGCTGGGCGATCGCGGGTTGCTGCAGCCCGCCGACAAGAGCCTGTCCGGTGCGTACGGTTCGCTGGTCTGGGGCAATTACGCCAAGGACCTGGAGAAGGACTACGTCAACGGCTATACGCCCAACGGCCACTTCTACTTCGGTGAGATGCTGTGCATGCGCTGGGACGGCAGCGTGTGCCCCGACTCCTACCGCCGCATGTTCGCGCCCGAACCCACCACCGGCCGCACGCTCGCCGATCTCATGCTGATCGACCGGATCGTGTTGCAGAAGGCCATGTTCCCGGACGCCGGTAACCAGCCCGCCCCCGACGGCTGGCATTTCGTGCCCGCGGCCGGCCACGAGAAGTACATCTGGGTGCTCGAACGCGACAACGGTCCCATCTCCACGGTGAACGGCCGCGTCGGCGACGCCCACAATGTCACCGCCGCCTCGATTTCCGAGACCGGCACCACCAGCCGGATCAAGGTGAGTTCCGAAACCGGTGGCCGCCTGACCCTTTCGCGCCTGGGCTGGCCCGGCTACCGGGTCACCTTGAACGGCAAGACGATTCCGTTCCACACCGTGGCCAAGGTGTTCGTGGCCGTCGACATCCCGGCGGGCACCCGGAACGCCGAACTCGAGGTGTCGTGGCGTCCGCCGGGCTGGAAGATCGGCATGGCCTCCGCCGCGGCCGGTCTGGTCGGCCTGGGCCTGCTGCAATGGCTGTACCTGCGTTCGCGCCGCGACGAGGACGGCGACGACGGTGACGGCGGCGCACCGGCCACCGGCCCGCGCCCCGATCGGGAACTGGCGGACTCGCTCTCGTGACCGCCGTCGACTCCGGCCCCGCCGGACCACTGCTCAAGCTGGTCCGGCGTCAGGAGATCGCTTTCGCCCTGGTCGGCGGTTTCAACACCGTCATGGGCATGGCGTTCACCATCATGTGGCTGGCCATCCTCGACGGCCCCGTCTCCACTGACGTGGCCGCCGCCCTCTCGGTTCCCCTGGCGTACTGCGTCAGCCTCCCCATCGCCTTTGTCCTGCACCGCACCCTCGTCTTCCGGGTCCGCGGTCAGGTCCTCCGCGACTTCATCGCCTTCGTCGGCGTCAACCTCGTCGGCATGCTCCTCAACACCGCCCTGCTCTGGTTCGCGGTGTCGGTTCTCGACCTCCCCAAAAACCTCTCGGCCATAGCCGTGATGGCCCTGGTGGCGGTGGGCAGCTTCTTCGGCCACCGCCACATCTCCTTCCGCCGCCCCACCCACGATTCCCACCCCGCACCCCCGGCCCGGTAGTTTGTGACCATGTCGGAGGAAACCTTGGACGCCACCCTGCTCAGCCTGCTCGCCTGCCCCCAGGACAAAGGCCCGCTCCTGCTCGTCCACGACGACAACGGCGACGCCGTCCTCTACAACCCCCGCCTGCGCCGCGCCTACCCCATCGACAACGGCATCCCCGTCCTGCTCACCGACGAGGCCCGCGACGTCGAAGAGAGCGAACACACCGTCTTCATCACCCAGGCCTGAACGCCGTCTCGGGGCCGCTGCGTCAGTGGAGCTCGATGTCGCCGGTGAAGTAGCGCTGGAGCGTCGGGCCCACGATCGCGGTGAGTTCCTCGATGGGCATCGAGGCGATGGGTTCCAGTTGGACGATTTTGCGGGTTACCAGGAGACCGGCCAGTTGGGAGGCGGCGAGGGTGGCTCGTTTGAGGCCGGTGCCCGGGGGTGAATCCACGCGGGTGCGAACGTCTTTGAGGACCACCTCGAGGAGGAAGGTGCGGGCCAGGGCGGGGTCGCCTTGGCTGAGCAGGCCGCGGAAGGCGGCTACGGCCTGGATGCCGATGGGGGAGTCCCAGACCGTCAGGACGGCTCGGATGATGGTTTCGCCGAGTTGGTCGACGGGGGCGGCGGCGATCTGGGCCAGCACCACTTCGGGGTCGATCGGCAATTCCAGTGCGGCGGCGAAGAGTTGCTGTTTGGTGCCGAAGTAGTGGTGGACGAGGGCGGGATCGACGCTCGCGGCGGTGGCGATGGAGCGGATGGAGGCCTTGTCGAAGCCCACTTCGGCGAACCGCACCCGGGCGGCGTCGAGGATCGCCTCCCGGGTGCCGGACTGTCCCGGGCGTCGGCCGCTGCGGCTGCCGTTGCCCGAGCTCACGCGGTGCGCCGTCGGAGGGTCGCCGCGCCGAGAGCCAGTGCGACGGTGGCGAATACCGCCACGATCGCCAGATCACGCCACATCTGGCCGGTGACGCCGGAGTGGGTGGAGACCTGTTGCAGGGCGTCCACCGCGTAGCTGAGCGGCAGGACATTGCTGATCGCTTCCAGCCAGCCGGGCAGCTGGCCGCGCGGCACCAGCAGGCCGCAGAGGAAGAATTGGGGCAGCACGATCACGGGCATGAACTGTACGGCCTGGAACTCGGTGCGCGCGAAGGCGCTTGCCAGCAGACCCAGCGCGACACCCAGGACCGCGTCCACCACGGCGATCAGGATCACCAGCAGGGGACTGCCGGCCGAGTCCAGGTCCAGCAGCCAGAACGCCACCACGCAGGCGATGACGGCCTGACCGGTGGCGGCCACCGAGAACGCCGTGCCGTAGCCGGCCAGCAGGTCGAACTTGGCCAGCGGGGTGGTCATCAGGCGTTCGAGGGTGCCCGAAACCCGTTCCCGCTGCATGGCGATGGCGGTGATGAGGAACATGACCACGAACGGCAGGATGCCGAGCATGGTGATGCCGACCCGGTCGAACAGGCGCGGCTGGCCGGGCAGCACCGGATAGTTCTGGTACACGAAGTACAGCAGGGTCATCAGCAGCGCGGGCACCACCAGGATCATGGCCACGGTGCGATGGTCGGCCCGCAACTGCCGCAGAATACGCACGGTGGTGGCGGTGTAGCAGCGCAGCGGTCGCGGTCCGGCGGGACGCGAAAGGGTCGCGGTCACAGCTGTTCTCCCATTCGAATGAGCGCGAGGAAGGCGTTCTCCAGGCTGGATTCGCCGGTGTCATGCCGCAATTCGTCGGGACTGAGCTGCCCCAGCAGCCGCCCTTCCCGCATCAGCAGCAGCTTGTCGCAATGTTCGGCCTCGTCCATGACGTGACTCGAAACCAAAAGGGTGCGGCCCTGTTTCGCGAGCGCGTGGAACTGCTCCCACAGGTCCGCGCGCAGCACCGGATCCAAACCCACGGTGGGCTCGTCCAGTACCAGCAGTTCCGGATTCGCCACCAGCGCGCAGGCCAGCGACACCCGGGTGCGCTGCCCGCCGGAGAGCTGATTGCCGCGATGGCCGGCATGCCCGCTCAAACCCACTGCGGCGATGGCGGTTTCGACATCGGCGGCCGAACAGCCGTACAGCGCACCGAAATACGTCACGTTGTCGGTGACGCTGAGGTCGTCGTAGATGCTGGGCGCCTGGGTCACGTACCCGACCTTGCGGCGCAGCGCCCGCGACCCGGCTTCGTCGCCGAGCACCCGCACCGACCCGGATGCCACGATCTGGGTGCCGACGATGCTGCGCATCAGGGTGGTCTTGCCGCAGCCGGACGGACCCAAGAGTCCGGTGATGCTGCCGCGCGGCACGGTCAGCGATATGTCCTGGAGTACCTGCCGTCCACCGCGACGCACTTCCAAGTGCTCTATCGCGATGGCGGCGGTGTCGGGCGACGTCACGGTCTGCCTCAATTCATCGAGTGTTGAATTCACTACGTGATGAATTTTGCTCGCGGGCAGCCGCCGACGTCAAGACCCTTGTGCGTGTCGCTGCGTGTCAGTGCCCGGAGTGCTGGTGGGAGGGGGGAGCGCCGGCCTGCGCACCCGGGTCCACGACCACGAATTGGCCCATCATGCCGAGGTCCTCGTGCCAGAGCAGGTGGCAGTGGAACATGTACGGATTGTTCGGATCGCTAGGTCCGTCGAACCGCACCGCGAGTTGCACCGTGCTGTTCGGCGGCAGGAACACGGTGTCCTTCGGGCCGCTCAGGGCCGCCGGGGGCGTGTTGCCGTCCACCGCGGTGACCCGGAACTGCACATCGTGGATGTGGAAGTTGTGCGGCATGCCGTCGCGATTGCGCACCGTCCACAGTTCGGTCTCGCCGCGCGTGACGGTCGCGTCGATCCGGCTCATATCCATCGCCTTTTCGTTGATGGTGCCGAAGTCGAGGTTGAAAGTGCGCTCTCGCTCGGCATCCGACGCCTGCGGGGCGCTCGACGGGACCAGCGTGGAAGGCAGCGCGGGCGACGGACGCAGGGTTTCGGCCGCGCGCAATTCCAGGAGATCGAAGCGATCGTCGCCGCCGCTGAACCGGTTGCCGAAGAAATCCAGTCCCAGGTCCGGGTTTTCGCTGCGCAGCGTCACCCGCTCGCCGGGGCGCACCCGCACCACGATCTCGGCCCGCTCACCCGGTGAGAGCCGCACGTGGTCGAGGTTCGCCGGTCGCTCCAGCAGTCCGCCGTCGGTGCCGATGAGGTCGAATGCCCGCCCGTCGGAGAAGCCGAAACTGTAGATCCGCGCCGTCGAAGCGTTCAGCAGGCGCAACCGCACCAGTTCGTCGTTGACCGTCCGGTACGGGGCGAGCGTGCCATTGACCAGGGTGCGGTCGCCGAGCGTGCCGATATCGGCGAAAACTCCTCGCCCGTAACCGAATTGGTCGCCCTTGAACTTCACGTCCTGCACGATGACCGGGAGATCGTCGACGCCGTAGGTGTGCGGCAGGGTGAGCGCGCTCGCGGTGTCGTCGTCGAGGATGTACATCCCCGCCAGCCCCTTGCGCACGTGAGATTCGGTGGCCCCGTGCGGATGTGGGTGATACCAGAGCGTGGCCGCCGGCTGATCCACCGTCCACTCCGGCGTCCAGGTGGCGCCCGCCCGCACCATCTGATGCGGGCCGCCGTCCATGGCCGCCGGGAGATGCATGCCGTGCCAGTGCACCGAGGACGCCTCGTCCAGCTGATTGGTCACCTGAACCCGCACGCGCTCACCGCGTTTCGCACGCAAGGTAGGCCCGAGATAGTCCCCGTTGAACCCCCATGTCGCCGTGCGCTGCCCCGGCCGGAACTCTTTCTGCCCCGCGCGCATGTTCAACTCGAACACCCGCGTGCCGTCCGCCTCGACCTTCGACTCGGCCAGCGGCGGCACCCACAGCTCCTCGGTGAACGCCATCCCGACGGTGGACACGTCCGCCCGCGAGTACGCCCACCCGAACCACCCGCCCACCGCCAGCACGATGACCACCACAAATGCCCCGAGCCCCAGCAGTATTCGCCGGACCCGCGATCCTCCGCTCGCCATGCCGCTGACGTTAGGAAACCGGGTGCTCTCCACACATCGGGCAGCGCCCGGAGATTCCCCCGGACCAGACCCTGAACGCACCCCCGAACTCACCCCGGCTCGCGGCTGCAATGGCACCGCCCCCTTCCATGGGGCTGTGCCGCGAATCCCGAGCTGCCGCCCGATTGAAGAGGTATGTCCGATGTGCGGCTGACGAAAGTCTGACGGTCGCGGTGAACCCGGTATGTCGGGCTGCTCGATGCGCCCCGCCGCGGTCACAATCTCCGGCATGACCGCTGTTCCCACGACCGATGGAGGCCGCCCGTGCGGGTATTGCTGACCGGTGCCGCCGGATTCATCGGATCGCACATTCATCGCGCCCTGTCCGATGCCGGGCACGAGGTCGTCGCCATCGACCTCATGCTCGCCGCCGCGCACGGGTGCGCCGCCCTGCCGCCCACCGGCATCGCCCGGGTGGACGTGCGCGACCCGGGCGCGCTGGACCCCTATCTGCGCGGCGTCGATGCCGTTTGCCATCAAGCCGCCGTGGTCGGTGCGGGGGTGGACGCCCAGGACGCGCCCGCTTACGCCAGTCACAACGATCTCGGCACCGCCGTCCTGCTCGCGGCCATGGATCGCGCGAAATGCCGTCGCCTGGTGCTGGCTTCGTCCATGGTGGTGTACGGCGAAGGCCGCTACCTCGATGCCTCGGGCGCGCCCGCTGATCCCGCCCCGCGCCGCCGCGAGGACCTGGAAGCCGGGCTCTTCGACCACCTGAATGCCGACGGTGAACCCCTGACCTGGGCGACCATCGACGAGGATGCGCCGGTGCGACCCCGCAGCCTGTACGCGGCAAGCAAAGCGGCGCAAGAGCATTACGCGACGGCCTGGGCGGCCGCGACCGGCGGGACGGTCACCGCCCTCCGCTACCACAACGTCTACGGCGACGATATGCCCAGGGACACACCGTATTCCGGTGTCGCCGCCATCTTCCGATCCAGCCTGGAAGCGGGCGAATCCCCACGCGTCTTCGAAGACGGCTGTCAGACCCGCGATTTCGTGCACGTCCGCGATGTCGCCGCCGCCAACCTCGCCGCCCTGGAGCACCCCCTGCCCGGCTTCGTCCCCCTGAACATCGCGTCCGGCGTCCCGATCACCATCGCCGAAGTAGCGTCGATCCTGGCCACCGCACACGGCGGCAAACCCCCGGTCGTCACCGGCGACTTCCGCTCCGGCGACGTCCGGCACATCGTCGCCAGCCCCGAAAAAGCGCGCACCGTATTGGGTTTCACCGCCGCGGTCACACCACAGGCCGGACTAACCGAGTTCGCGACGGCTCCGCTACGAGCCGCCGTGGGCGTCGGCGCACCCACCTGGAGGTGATGGGAAGCCTCGTCGCCCATCGTCATCCCGGCACGCTTTCGGCCGAGATCTCAGCTATCGACGTGAGATTCCGGTCGAAGCGCACCGAAATGACGGCGGGGTGAGGTAACGGAGTCAGCGGGTGGCTGTGGTGCGGAGGAGGGGTAGGCGGATTTCGAAACGCGCACCCTGCTCGCGGTTCTCGGCATGGATCTCGCCGTGGTGCGCCTGCACCAGCCCCGCCGCGATGGCCAGCCCCATCCCGCTGCCGCTGCCGAGGGCATCGGCGGTGGGGGTGCGGGCGGCGGTGCCGCGGTAGGCGATCTCGAAGATGCGCGGCAGGTCCGCTTCGGCGATACCCGGCCCGGTGTCGTCCACCCGCGCCCAAGCCCGCTGGCCCTCGATGCCGGCGGACAGCGTGATGCATCCACCGGACGGCGTGTGGGCGAGGGCGTTGGCCACCAGGTTGGTCAGTACCCGCCCGAGCGCACGGTCGCTGCCCGCCACCGGGATTCGGTAGTCCGGCTGCCGCGCCTCGAGGGTTATCCCCGCGCGTGCGGCGGTCGCCTGGTTCGCGGCCAGCACCTCGTCGATCACCTCGCGCAGGTCGACCGGTTCCAGTTCCAGCCGCAGCGCCCCGGCATTGATCTTCGACATCTCGAACAGGTCGTCCACCATGGCCGACAGCCGATTCGATTCCCGCACCAGCTGATTCGCGTACCGCTGCACGTCATCGGGCCGGCTCACCACCCCGTCCGCGAGTGCCTCGCCCATGGCCCGGATCCCCGCCAGCGGAGTGCGCAGGTCATGACTCACCCAGGCCACCAGTTCCCGCCGCGACTGCTCGGCGGCGCGTTCCTGGGCGAGCATCTCCTTCTCCCACACCATGGTTCGCGCCTGCGCCCGCCCCAGCAGCACGGCGGCGGGCACGGTCACCGCCGTCACCACCCCGAGCACGATGGCGGTGCGTTCCAGCGCATCGTCGAACATGAGGCCGCTCACCGCGACCACGCCGGCCAGGATCGCCACCGTCGGAATCAGGACCAGGACCACAAGGTTGGTGGTGACCGCCCGATTCCTGGTGTACCGCAGCAGCAGTGCGCCCACCAGCACCACGGGTAGCGACCCCGCGAGCGCGTACCCGACCAGCCCGGACGTGTCAGTGGGCATGGCCGCCGCCGTTTCGCCGCGACCACCGTGCGGCTCTGCGGGCCGCTGCCGGAATCTGGCCGAGGTCCCCGCGCGGCGCTCGCTGCTCCGGCCGGTCGCGGCCCGGCGTCTCCAGATCGGGGGTGGATTGCGCCGGAGTCATCGGGTGGACTCCGGAGTGGACTCGCTATCGCCGGAATCGACTCGGCCCCAGGCGTATCCGCGCCCCCACACGGTGTCGATCAGGTGCGCGTCGCCGAGCTTGGCGCGCAAGCGCTTGATATGCACGGTGACCGTGGACAGATCCCCGAAATCCCAGCCCCACACCTGCGCCAGCAGTTCGTCGCGGCTGTACACCCGGCGCTGATGCGCGAGCAGGAAAGCGAGCAGATCGAATTCGCGGGCGGTCAGCTCCACCGGTTTGCCCGCGATGGTCACCGTGCGCGAGTCCTGCCGCAATTCCACGGTGCCGCCGCGCAATACCTGATCCGACACCGGCACGGCCCGGGCCCGCCGCAGCACCGACGCCACCCGCAAGGCCAGCTCCTTGGGGCTGAACGGTTTGGTGACGTAATCGTCCGCGCCCGCCTGCAACCCGATCACCCGATCGTCTTCCTCGCCGAGTGCGGTGAGCAGAATGATCGGCGTCTCCGGATGCGGCCCGGACCGCACCGTGCGCACCAGTTCGATCCCGTCCGGCGCGGGCATCATCACGTCCAGGACCGCCAGGTCGATGTCATTGCGCGCCAGCACTTCCGCCGTCGCCCGCCCGTCCGCGGTCTCCACCACCTCGAACCCGTCCCGTTCGAGATACCGGCGCACCACCTCGCGCACCACCGGATCGTCGTCTGCCACCAGAATGCGCACGGTCCTCACCAATTCGTCAGTATCAGGTGGGCGATCACCAGCGTGCCCACGGCTTGTACGGTCAGCCAGCCCCGCTGATTGTCGCGCGGCAGCAATGCGGTCCCGGCCAGCGCCCACACCTCGAACGGCAACCAGATCCGCTCGGTCTCGGCCTTGCTCAGTCCGCTGATATCGGCGGCGAGAATCGCCAGCACCCCCGCCGCCGCGACCAGTGCCGCCGGATCGACCTCGGATCGCCAGCGCGCCAGCCATTCCCGGGCCGGGGCGAGCAAGGACGCGGTACGCGCGGACGCAGCGCGCGAGGCATCGATCTCGTCGTGCGAGGCGGTAATTCGCCGGTTCTCCGCTGATTCGGTCGGCCTGCCCGCGTCGGCTCGCCGGGCGAGTACTCGAAGTCGGACGCGCGCGCCGCCGGCGGACCCGGGCTCGTCCAGATGGGCTGCCGATTGCGCCGACCGGAGCGGCAGCAGCCGCAATCCGGCCCACACCCGGTATCCGGAGGCCGCGGTCGCCAGTCCGACCGCGCAGACCGTCGCCGCCAGATTCGCCCACACCCAATAGGAGTACGGGCGTTCACTCGCGATGCCCTGGTAGTAGCGCTCGACCACCAGGTGATAGCCGTCCACCCACCAGAATCCGGCCGCGGTGAACGCCGCGACGACCACCGCCACGCCCAAGAGCGCGGGCAGCAGCGGCCGGAAGCTGCGGGCGGCCAGGACGGCGGCGGCGGGAATCGCCATGAGCACCAGGCCGTAACTGAGATACAGGGTGAAACCGAACAGCAGGCCGGACGCCAATGCCGTCACCGGCCAATCCCGTTCGAGCCGGGTCGCGATCGCCAGCAGCGCGACCGCCCACGCGCTCACGCCCGCGAACAGCGCGTCCGCCGATACCGCGATCCAGATGGCGGCCGGGGCCAGCACCAGGAAAGGCATTGCGGCACGGGCCCGTAACTCCGAGCCCAGCGCCCGCACGGTCACCGCCACCGCGACCACCGCGCTGGTCCCCGCGAGCAGGCACAGCATCCCCGCCCACGCGCCGCCGCCGAGCCCGATCCGATCCAGCAGCACGAAGGTCAGCAGCGCGCCCGGCGGATGCCCGGAGACGTGCGTGGTCCAGGAATCGGGCTGGAAATCCAGGATGCGGCTCGCGAATCCGCTGATCATGGTCCGGATTCCGCCCACCCCGCCGACCTCGTGCAGGTATTCGTCGCGGGTGGTGAGCCGGCCCGCGAACCCGCGCTGCCATCCGTCCACCATGGCCAAGGCGAAGGCCCACGCGATAGCGGTGAGCCAGCCGACGCCCAGCAGCCGCCCCCACGACAGCCGTCGCGCCAGCGCCGGACCGTGCAGCACCACGCCCGCCGCGATGGCCACCGCGGGCACCGTGCCCCACCCGACGTGCGGCAGCCATGCGCCGAAGATCGGTGCGGCACCGGCATACAACGCATCCCGCCACTGTTTGCCCATGATTCGCGGTAGCAGGAACGCGGTCGCGACGAGTACTACGGCGGCCCCGGCGCACAGGCGATCGACCCGGCTGGGCACATACCGCGCGACCGAGGTCGCGGAAGCGTTCACCATGTCAGCCACCCTAGGCCCGACACGCCCGCCGACCCAGGTGAAACGGCATCGTGCCAGCTCCCGTCATACTTTCGTCATCGTGTCCGCGGCCGTGACGGGCGTCGCAGGCCGTACGGTTGCGGCCATGACCGAATCGGACGAGCAGCCCGGGGTCACCGTCGTGATCCCCTGCCGGGACGAGGCAGGTGCCTTGCCCGGCGTACTCTCCGCAATCCCTCCCGGCTATCGGGTGATCGTGGTGGACAACGGTTCCACCGACGGCACCGCCGACGTGGCCCGCGCCGCCGGCGCCACCGTGGTGTGCGAATCCACCCCCGGTTACGGCAGCGCCGTGCACGCCGGAGTCGACGCCGCCACTACCGAACTGGTGGCTGTGCTGGACGGCGACGGTTCCATGAACCCGGCCGAACTACCCCGCCTGGTCGCGGAATTCACCCCCGGCGTGGACATGGTCGTCGGCCGCCGCCGCGCCGCCGTGCCCGGCGCCTTCCCGCTGCACACCCGAATCGGCAACTGGGCCTTCGCCTTCCGCCTACGCCGCCGCTACGGCCTGCCCGTGCACGACATCGCCGCCATGCGCGTCACCCGCCGCGACCGCCTGCAAGCCCTCGGCCACCTGCACGCCCGCTCCGGCTACCCCCTCGCGCTCCTGACCCGCGCCGCCGACGCCGGCTGGCTGGTGATCGAACGCGACATCACCTACAGCCCCCGCACCCACGGCGATTCCAAGGTGTCCGGCTCCTGGCTCGGCACCGTACGCGCCGCCCGCGACTTCTGGAGTGTCCGATGAACCCGAAAGACATAGACCGCACCGGTTTTCCATGGCTCCCCGCCCCCAAACGCGAACCGGCTCCTGCCGCCGGCGAATCCGCCGGGGGACAAAGCGCTTCCAGCGGAGTGCCCGCCGCCGCGACGGCAGCCGATCCTGCTGCGGCGCAGACGCAATCTCCCCTCCCGGTCGCACCGGCGGCGGGCCGCTGCGCGACAGCCGTCGGGCCGAATGCCACGGCGACTGAACCGAATGCCGCGGTAGCTGGGCCGAATACGACGGCGACCGGGCCGAAGGCCGCCGTCGCTGGACCGAATGCGACGGTGACTGGATCGAACGCCGCGGCGATTGGGCCTGATGCCACGCCGACGGAACCCAACGCCGCGGCGACTGGGCCGTACGTCGCGCCGACTGGATCGAATGCCACGGTGGCTGCGAGGTGGGGTGGGGCGAGTGTGCGGCGGGAGCCTATCGCCGCGACCGCGCTGGTGGTCGCGAAGTCGCCCATCGCGGGGTTCGCCAAAACTCGTCTCACGCCGCCGTTCTCGCCGGTGGAGGCCGCTTATCTAGCGGCCTGTGCGCTGCTGGATACCCTGGAAGCGGTGCGCGACAGCGGGATCCAGTATCCGATGGTGGCGTGGACCGGGGATATCGATCGGGCCGAGCGGCGTATCGAAATCGCCTCGGCGCTCAAGGGTTTCACCGTGGTTCCGCAGCGCGGGAACGGATTCGGTGAGCGGCTGGCGAACGCGCACGCCGACGCCGCGCGTTTCGGCCTGCCGGTGCTGCAGATCGGCATGGACACCCCGCAGGCGTCCCCGCGACTGCTCGCCGAATCGGCGGCCCGGCTGGTGGAAACCGGCGAGGCCGTGCTCGGTCCGGCGGCCGATGGCGGCTGGTGGGCGCTCGGGCTCAGCGATCCGCGCCCGGCCCGGCTGCTCACCGAGGTGCCCATGTCCACCGATCGCACCGGTGAGCTGACCGCGAACATGGTGCGGCGCTGCGGATTCCAGGTGCACGAGCTGCCCGAGCTCACCGATGTCGACACCTACGCGGACCTGCTCGCGGTGGCCGCGGTGGCACACGGGCGGTTCGCTCGCACGGCGCTCGACCTGTGCTCGGCCGAAGCGACCGCGCACCCGGTGAAAACAGCGGTGTCCCTGTGAAGCTCGGCTGCAGGACCGCCATTCGGAAAGGCCGTTCGTGGTGAACACGCTGCTACCGCCCGCGCTGAGCCGCCGCATCAGTCCCGCTCGTTCGGCGGCGGTCACGGCGCGGGTCGGCATCGCCCTCGGCATCGGAGTGGTGATCGTCTTCCTGACCGGGCTGATCAGCCATCTGATCCAGCATCCGCCGGAATGGTTCTGGTGGCCGGCGCATCCGGTCTGGCTGTACCGGGTCACCCAGGGCATTCACGTCACCGTCGGCGTCATGCTCATTCCGCTGCTGCTGATCAAACTCTGGTCGGTGTACCCGCGGCTGTTCCTCGCACCCGTATTCGGCAAGCTCACCGCGGGGATCGCCGATGTGCTGGAACGGCTTTCGATCGCGGTGCTGATCGGGGCGATGATCTTCCAGCTGGTCACCGGGTTGTTCAATACGGCCCAGTACTACCCGTGGAAGTTCTTCTTCCCGACCACCCACTACGCCATGGCTTACGTGGCGCTCGGCGCGCTCGCCGTGCATCTGGCGGTGAAGCTGCCGGTAGTTCGGCAGGCCCTCGCCCGTCCCGTCGTCGAGCCGGAACCGGAATCGTCGCCCGCACCGGAACCGACATCGTTGCCTGAGCCGGAAGCGGATTCGACGCTCGTGCCGGATTCGGGGCGCGTGCAGGAGACCCAGCCCCAACGGGCAACAGGACTCTCACGGCGCGCCCTACTTACGGCCGCGGGGGTCGGCGCGGCCGTCGCGGGCCTGGCCATTGCCGGTCAGACCGTTCCCTTCCTGCGCTGGGTATCACTGCTGGCTCCACGCAGTGGCGAAGGGCCGCAGGGCATTCCGATCAACCGCACCGCCGAGGCGGCCGCCGTCACCACCACCGCCCGGGCCGCCGATTACGCCCTGCGGGTCACGGTCGGCGGCGCGACCCGGACCTTCTCGCGCGCCGACCTGGAGGCGCTACCGCAGCACGACAGCGCCCTGCCCATCGCCTGTGTCGAAGGCTGGAGCGCCCAGGGGATTTGGCGCGGCGTCCGCCTGCACGACCTGCTGGCCCGCGTCGGTGAATATCGCGGTGGCGACGTCCGTTTCGTATCCCTCGAAACCACCGGCATCTACGGTTCCTCGACCCTGCCGCGCCCGCACGTGATCGACGACTCCACGCTGATCGCACTGCGCCTCAACGGCGAAGAGCTCTCCCTCGACCACGGCTACCCCTGCCGGCTCATCGCCCCGAACCGCCCCGGCGTCCTGCAGACCAAATGGCTGAAGTCCATCGAGGAACTGACATGACCGTATTCCGTTGCACCCTGGTGGCTTTCGGCATCGCCATCGCCGCCTACGGCATCGACCTGCTGCTGGAGATGTCCGCCGCCGACCTGAAATCCGTGGCGCTCTGGTTCGTGGGCGGCATCCTCGCCGACGACCTGATCTTCGGACCGCTGGCCGCCCTGCTCGGCCTGGCCGGGCATCGGCTGCTCCCCGCCCGGTGGTGGCCGGCCTGCGCGGTCGGCGCGTTCGTCTCGCTCGCCCTGGTGCTCATCGCCGTACCGGTGCTGGGCCGCGAGGGCGCGGTGCCCGGCAACGACACCGTCCTGGACCGGAACTACACGCTGGGCCTGTGCGTCGCGCTGGCCGTGGTGTGGGCGGGCGTCGCCATCCACCTGATCACTCGTCGTGAACACGCCGCCGCACCGCTCGCGCCCGCCCCGGCGGACCTCTAATCTCTGGTCGTGACCAGCAAGGATTCCGACGCGGCCGTCGAGGCCGAGAACGCCGCCGAGGGTGGGCAGCTCCGCGCCTCCACCCTGGAACTGTTCTTCGACCTCGTGTTCGTCTTCACCATCACCCAGCTCACCCACGCCTTCACCCACCATCCCGGGTGGGCGGCGTTCGGTCAGGTGGCGCTCATGTTCGGCGTCATCTGGTGGATGTACGACGGCTACGTGTGGCTGACTAACGAGGTCGCGCCCAGCAGTTCGGCGCGGCGCACCTGGCTGCTCGTCGGCATGTTCGGATTCTTCGTGCTGGCTTTGGCGATTCCGGGCGCGTTCACCGGTTCCGGGCTGGCGTTCGGCCTGGCCTATCTGCTCATCAATACCGTGCACACCCTGCTGTTCCGCGCGAACGGCGGCGCGGCGGCGGTGGCCGCGGTGCTGCGGCTGGCGCCGCTCAACGCGCTGTCGGCCGGACTCGTGCTGGCGGGCGGGCTCATTCACGAATGGCCGCGCTACGTGCTGTGGGGCCTGGCCTTCGCGCTCCAGATCATCACGCCCTATCTGATGGATCCGGGCGGGTTCGTCATCCGCACCACGCACTTCTGCGAACGGCACGGGCTGGTGCTCATCGTCGCGCTGGGCGAATCGATCGTGTCCATCGGCGCGAGCCTGACCGGTATGGACATCACCGTCGGCCTGGTGGCCACCGTCGGCCTCGGCCTCGGGCTGGCGTATGCGCTGTGGTGGGCCTACTTCGGCCTCGACGACGAACGCGGCGAACACGCCCTGGAAGCACTGCCGGGTTCCGAACGCGGCCGCCCCGCCGTACTGGCCTACGGCTACGCCTTCTTCGCCCTGCTGCTCGGCATCACCATGACCGCCGCCGGGCTGAAAATGACCATCGCGCACGGTAATACGCCCGCCACGGCCGCCGCCGCGCTCGCCCTGTCCGGCGGCGTCGCGCTCTACTTCCTGGGGCAGTGGGCATTCCGGCTGGTGCTCGGCCTGCCGCGCCCGTGGTGGCGGCTCATCGCCGCGTTCGCCGTGCTGGCCACCGCGCCGATCGGCGTCGCCTGGGTGGCGTGGGGTCAGCTGCTGGTGCTGTTCGTGGTCGGCTACGCGTTCGTGATCGCCGACGATCTCATGAGCCTGCGCGCGGGCGATCACAGCGCGTACCTGCGGACCGGGGCGGGCATCCACGGCGGCGATGAAGCGGCATCCGCGGCCGGCGAAAACCCCTGACGACAGGGCCCGGCGGTGGTGCGCCGGGCCCGAATCGCGGGTAGGTCAGGAACGTTCGGGCAGCGCGCACCCGTCCGGGCCGCAGGTGTCGGCATCGGCGACGATCTGCAGCTCCGGTGCGTGATCACTCCACGCCTGCTCCAGCGCCTGCGCGAACACCTCCGGCGGCTGCGCGCCGGAAACCCCGTACTTGCGATCGAGCACGAAGAACGGCACGCCGCGCGCACCGAGCTGCGCCGCCTCGGCCTCGTCCTTGCGCACCGCGTCGGCGAACGCCTCCGGATCCTCCAGCACCGCGCGCACCGCCGCCTCCTCGAACCCGGCATCGACGGCGACCCGCACCAGTCGTTCGGCATCACCGAAGAGCGGCTGCTGCTCCGCGAAGTTCGCCGCGTACAGCGCATCCAGCAGCGCTTCCTGCTTGCCCTGTTCGAGGGCGAAATGCAGCAGCCGGTGCATATCGAAGCTGCTGCCGAAGTCGCGGCCCGAGGTGACATACGGCAACCCCATCGCCTCGGCCTGCGCCCCGATGCCGCGCTCGTTGGCCGCCGCCTGCGCTTCGCTGATCCCGTACTTCTCGGCAATGTGCGGCACCACCGCATCGCTGTGATCCTTCGGCAGCGACGGGTCCAGTTCGAAGGACCGATGCACCACCCGGACGGCGTCCCGATGCGGGAAAGCCGCCAGGGCTTCCTCGAACCGCCGCTTGCCCAGGTAGCAGAACGGGCAGTTGATATCGGTCCAGATCTCGACCTGTACGGCCATCACACCTCACTCCAACGACACTATTTTCGCGGACCGGATGGCCCGCCACCAGGTGTTTCAACCGCCGGGCCGCACCCGGAATTCCGCCGTGACCCGCGTCACAGCACCCGATTGTCACGTTCCCGGGGGCTCGTCTGTCCCATATCCGACCCAGCAGGAACGAGCACACGGGAGCAAGACATGAACGCCGACAACACCATTCGACAGATCGTGGTTCTGGGCGCCGGCTACACCGGCATGCTGGCCGCCATCCAGCTGGCGCGCCGCACCCGCAAGCTGGCCGGGGTACAGATCACCCTGGTGAACCCGTCGGCCCGCTTCACCGAGCGGCTGCGTATGCACCAGATCGCCGCCGGGCAGGAGCTGGCGGATCACCGGATCCCGGATCTGCTCGCCGGCAGCGGGGTCGCGTTCCATCAGGCCGCGGCCACCGCCATCGACACCGCGGCGCGCGCGATCACCCTCGATGACGGAGCGGTGCTGCGCTACGACGAACTCGTGTACGCCCTGGGCAGCGCCACCGACACCACCCGGGTGCCCGGCGCCGAAGACCACGCCTGGACGTTGAACGATCCCCGTCTGGCGCACCGGTTCTCGCTGCGACTGACCGAACTGGCCGCGCAGCGCGGGCAGGTGACCGTGTGCGGCGGCGGGCTCACCGGCATCGAAGCCGCCACCGAGATCGCCGAAGCTCATCCGGGACTGACCGTCACCCTGGTCAGCGCCGAACAGCCCGGCGCGATGATGGGGGAGAAGGCGCGTGCTCACCTGAACCGCGCCCTGGACCGGCTGGGCGTGATCCGGGTGATCGGCGTGAAGGTCACCAAGGTGCTGCCCGACGCGGTGCGCCTGGACACCGGGGAACTGCTGCCCTCGGACCTGACCCTGTGGACGACCGGCGTCAAGGTGTCGCCGCTGGCAGCCGAGGCCGGAATCGCCACGGACGCCAAGGGACTCGTCATCACCGACGCCACTCTGCGCTCGATCTCACACCCGGAGATCCACGCCGTCGGCGATGCGGCCGCCGTCTACATGGCCTGGGGTCAGGTGCACGGCACCTGCCAGACCGGGATGGCCAGCGCCGGCTACCTCGCGGCGGCATTGGCCCGGCAATTGAAGGGTAAGAAGGTCAAGCCGTTCCGGATCGGCTACTTCCACCAGCCCGTCAGCCTGGGCCGTCGCGACGCGGTCATCCAGTTCACCAATGCCGATGACAGCCCGAAGCGCTGGTACCTGAAGGGCAAGGCCGCCGTCGCCTACAAGGAGAGCGTGTCGAGCAGCCCGGTGCCGACCTTCAAGATGAGCAAACACGTGGCCGTGCGCGCGCAGCTGTCGAACGGTGGCCGCGCCACGCGGAAGCCCGCGTGAACCCCGCGGTGGGGCCGGAGTCCCCCGAATCCGGCCCCACTCGGACCGCTAACCAACTAGACCGGTAGGTATGAGTCCCATGCAGGACCGCACGACCGAAACCCCGAACCGCGACATCGACCCCTTCGTCGAACACCGTCGCCTGCTCTTCGGCACCGCCTATCAAATGCTCGGCACCGTCACCGACGCCGAGGACATCCTGCAGGACGCCTGGCTGAAATGGCATGCCGTGGACCGGGATTCGGTGGAACACCCCAAGTCCTACCTGGTGCGCACGGTCACCAATCTGGCGCTCAACCGCCTCACCTCCGCCCGGGCCACCCGCGAGACCTATATCGGCCCGTGGCTGCCCGAGCCCTTGATCACCGCGGCCGACGCCGCCCAGGAGACCGAAATGGCGGACACCGTCTCGACCGCCATGCTGGTGGTCCTCGAAACCCTCGCCCCCGTCGAACGCGCCGTGTTCGTGCTGCGCGAGGTGTTCGGCTACTCGCACGCCGAGATCGCCGGCTTCCTCGACCGCCCCGAAGCCACCGTCCGCCAGATCTCGCACCGCGCCCGCAATCACGTGCACTCGCGCCGCCCGCGCTTCGACGCCGATCCCGAAGCCCGCTCGGAGATCACCGAGAAGTTCATGGCGGCCTGCCACGGCGGTGATCTCAACGCGCTCATGCAATTGCTGGCCCCGGACGTCACGCTGTGGAACGACGGCGGCGGCATCGTCACCGCCGCGCGCCGCCCGCTGCACGGACCCGATCATGTGGCGCGCTGGATCCTCGGCGTGCTGGCCAAACCCGTCTCGACCGGCTTCGGACTGGAAACCGCCGTGGTCAACGGCGAATTGAGCATTCTGTTCACGCTCGGCGACTACCGCGGCGGCGCGCTCACCTTCGATCTGGTCGACGGGCGCATGGAAAACATTCGCTTCCAGGTCAATCCGCAGAAGCTGGCCGGGCTGGCCCGCGCCGACGAGCCGGAATCCTGAACCGGCAGGCGAATCAGCCCCGCCCGCCCCGTCGGCCGGGACCGCCGTACCGCGATGGCAGAATCGGCCCTCGTGTCAGCCGAGGAACTCGCCGTCGAACCATTGGCCGCCGCCCGGCGATTGCTGGGCGCGACGCTGTGGTCGGGGCCGGTCGGCATGCGGATCGTGGAGGTCGAGGCGTACGGCGGTGACCCGGCGGGGCCGTGGCCGGACCCGGCCGCGCATTCCGGGCGCGGCCGCACGCCCCGGAACGCGGCCATGTTCGGGCCGCCCGGGGTGCTGTACGTGTACTTCAGCTACGGCATGCACACCTGCGTGAACGTCACCACCGGCCCGGACGGGGTGGCCAGTGCGGTGCTGATCCGGGCGGGGGAGATCATCGCCGGGGTCGAGGCGGCGCGGGCCCGGCGACCGGCCGCCCGCACCGACGCCGCTCTGGCGCGCGGGCCCGGTAATGTCGGCAGTGCGCTCGGGATCACGCTGGACGATTACGGCACCGCGCTTTTCGATCCGGCATCGCCCATCCGGCTCGAGCTCGGGCCCGAAATCACCGATCTGTCAGCCGTTTCCGTCGGCCCCCGGGTCGGCGTCAGCCTGGCCGCCGACCGGCCGTGGCGACTGTGGCTGCCGGATTCCCCGGCGGTCTCGGCCTACCGCCGCAGCCCGCGCGCACCGCGGGCCGCGGGATAGCCGCCGCTACTTCGCCGCGTACATGCGGTGGTACAGCTCCCACAGGGTCCGCGCCGTCACCTCCGCGCCGGTGCGATCGGTGTATTCCTGTACGTGCCGGGCGAATTCGACCTGGGTCGCCCGGTCCATCGTCAATCCGTATTCGGTTTCCAGCAGATACGCGATGCCACCCTTGCCGGACTGTGAATTCACCCGGATCACCGCCTCGTAGGTGCGGCCCACATCCGCCGGATCGATCGGCAGATACGGTACCTCCCAAGGGATTTCACGCTCGGGCTGCCCGGAGCGCGCCGCCCGCTCGCGATGCTCGGCGAACCCCTTCTTGATCGCGTCCTGATGCGTGCCCGAGAACGCCGTGTACACCAGCTCCCCGGCGTACGGATGGCGCGGATGAATCGGCATGCGCGTGCATTCGGCCACCGTCGCCGCCACCGCGTCGATATCGGAGAAGTCGATGCCCGGATTCACGCCCTGCGCATGCAGATTCAAGGCCAGCGTCGCCAGATCCACATTGCCGGTGCGCTCGCCGTTGCCGAACACGCAGCCCTCCACCCGCTGCGCGCCGGCCAGCACCGCCAGCTCCGCGCACGCCACCCCGGTGCCGCGATCATTGTGCGGATGCACCGACAGGATCACGCTGTCCCGCCGTGCCAGATTCCGGTGCATGTACTCGATCTGGTCCGCGTACACGTTCGGCGTCGCGATCTCCACCGTCGCGGGCAGATTCAAGGTCACCGGCCGTTCGGGGGTGGCATCCCACAGCGTGGTGATCCGATCGCACACGTCCAGCACGAAATCCGGTTCGGTCGCCATGAACACCTCGGGCGAGAACTGGAAGCGCACATTGGGCATATCCCCGGCCAGCTCCAGAATGTCGCGCCCGCCCGCCATGATCAGGTCGGCCACGCCCGCGCGCGAGACGCCCAGTACGACGTCCCGCCACACCGGCGCGGTGGCGATGTACATGTGAATCACCACGGGATTGGTGATGCCGCGAATGGATTCGACGGTCCGCTCGATCAGATCCCGGCGGGCGGGCGTGAACACCACGATGGCGACATCAGCGGGCGCGATGCCCTCCTCGGCGATCAACCGCACGAAATCGAAATCGGTCTGCGAGGCGCTCGGATACCCGACCTCGATCTCCTTGTAGCCCATGGCGACCAGCAATTCGAAGAACCGGCGCTTGCGCACCGGATCCATGGGTTCGGCCAGCGCCTGATTGCCGTCCCGCAGATCCACCGGCACCCACAGCGGCGCCTCGGCGATGCGATTGCCCGGCCAGCGCCGATCGGTCAGCGGAACCGAAACTCGTTGGTACACATCGCGGTAACGATGCGAGGGCATGGGGGAGGGCTGCTGGCGATTCCAGGTCGTGGACGTGGTCATGCTCGGAATTCCTTCGCGTCGGTGAGAGAGGACCGGCGCGGCACATCGACCCGCGGACGGGGCGCCGGTCGATCAGACCCCGTCGCGGCGACGAAGGAGAAGCAGGGCACCCGTATGCATGTGGCCTAGACTAGAGGGCAATAACTCCTCAGACAAGTAGAGAGGTAGGAGAGGTATGGCGCAGGTCCAGCGGCACCCGCTCGCCGCCCAGGCCGCCGAGGTACTGCTCGGCCGGATTCGCGCGGGGGAGTGGGCGCTCGGCCACAAACTGCCCGGGGAGACCACGTTGTCCGCGCAGCTCGGCGTCGGCCGCTCCACCCTGCGCGAGGCCATTCGCGAACTCGCGGGCAAGGGCGTGCTCGAAAGCCGCCAGGGCGCGGGCGTTTTCCTCACCGCGCTGGATGTCGCCGAGGATTGGGACACGGTGCTGCGCCGGGCCGACATCGTCACGGTGATCGAGGCGCGCATCGCCATCGAAGCCGAAGGGGCCGCGCTCGCCGCTCGCCGCCGCACCCCCGCCGATCTGCGCGCCATGCTGACCGCGCTGGCCGCCCGCGCCGAAGCCGGGGAGGTGCTGGAACGACTCGTGGACGCCGACACCGCATTCCATCGCACCGTGGTCGCGGCCGGGCACAACGACGTGCTGAGCCAGATGTTCGACGCCTTCGTCCCGCGCCTGCGGCACGCCATGATCGACATGCTGCGCATCCGCCCGATGGCCGATCCGAAGGCCGACCACACCGCGCACGAAGACCTGTACGCCGCCATCCGCGCCCGCGATCCGGAAGCCGCCGCCACCGCCAGCCGTGTCCACCTCACCGCGCTGAAGGACGCCTTCGAACGCTGACCCGCGGCCCGAAAACCCTGCTCGACCACCAGTTATGGTCAGGGAGAAAATTTCTTCCGCGATCGCGATGAGTTTCCGCACCGGGCTCCGTCAATACCGGCAAGCGCGCCGTACCGACCGAAACCCAAGCCCCGTAAGGACACTCGCCATGACCGCCATCGCCGCCCCCGCCCAGACCGCCGCCACCGCTCCCGCCGCCACCGGCAAGACCCGCAATCGCGTGCTGTGGACCCTGCAGATCGTGCTGGCCCTCTTCTTCATCATCGCCTCGGGCCTGCCCAAGCTGGTCGGCCAGTCCGACGCCGTGCACGCCTTCGACACCATCGGCTGGGGCGACTGGTTCCGCTACTTCACCGGCGTCGTCGAGATCTCCGGCGGCATCGGCCTGCTGGTGCCCCGCCTGACCGCCCCGGCCGCCGCCGGCCTGTCCATCACCACCGTGCTGGCCGCCGCCACCCAGGCCTTCCTGCTCGACGCCCCCGCCCTCGCCCCCTTCCCGCTGGTCCTGGCGGTCGTCTTCGCCTGGATCGCCTACGAGCGCCGCGCCGACTTCACCTCCCTGGTGAAGCGCTAGTCCCAGGGACAACCTGAATATTGCCTCGACCCGAGGTCCGCCGCCGATCACAATCGGCGGCGGACCTTCGTATGTGCGGCCTCCCGCAGCCGCGCATATCTACGTGCGGAAAGATGGGTGAACGTGAGCGGAACCGACATCATCGACGAACTGACCTGGCGCGGGCTGATCGCGCAGTCCACCGACCTCGACGCCCTGCGCGCCGAGATGGCCAAGGGCCCGATCACCCTCTATGCCGGTTTCGACCCGACCGCCGCCTCCCTGCACGCCGGGCACCTGGTCCCGCTGCTCGCGCTCAAGCGTTTCCAGCGCGCGGGCCATCGCCCCGTCGTATTGGCCGGTGGCGCAACGGGTCTCATCGGCGACCCGCGTGATGTCGGTGAGCGCACCATGAACTCCACCGACACCGTGGCCGAATGGGCCGGGCGCATCCGCTCCCAGCTGGAGCGCTTCGTCGACCTCGGCGACGCCCCCAATGCGGCCGTCATCGCCAACAACATGGATTGGACCGGCCCGCTGAGCACGGTCTCCTTCCTGCGCGATATCGGCAAGCACTTCTCGGTGAACGTCATGCTGGCCCGCGACACCGTCAAGCGCCGCCTGGAATCCGACGGCATGTCCTACACCGAGTTCTCCTACATGCTGCTGCAGGCCAACGACTACCTGCAGCTGCGCCGCAACTACGACTGCACCTTGCAGGTCGGCGGCTCGGATCAGTGGGGCAACATCATCGCCGGCGTCGAGCTCAACCGCCGCGTCGACGGCGCGCACGTGCACGCCCTCACCGTGCCGCTGGTGACCTCGGCCGACGGCAAGAAGTTCGGCAAGTCCACCGGCGGCGGCAGCCTCTGGCTCGATCCGGAGATGACCAGCCCCTACGCCTGGTACCAGTACTTCGTGAACACCGCCGACGCCGATGTGGTCCGCTACCTGCGCTGGTTCACCTTCCTGTCCAAGGAGGAACTGGACGAGCTGGAGCAGGCCACCGCCGAACGCCCGCACGCCCGTGAGGCGCAGCGCCGGCTGGCCGCCGAGATGACCACCCTGGTGCACGGCGCGGAGAACACCGCCGCGGTGCAGCTCGCCAGCCAGGCGCTGTTCGGTCGCGGTGAACTTCGCGAGCTGAACGAGCCGACCCTGGGTGCGGCGCTCACCGAGGCGGCCGTCGACGGCACGGTCGCCGAGGCCAAGCCCGGCGACACCATTGTGGATCTGCTGGTCGCGGCCGGTTTGTCGGAGAGCCGCGGCGCCGCTCGCCGCGCGGTCAACGAAGGCGGCGTCTCGGTGAACAACGAGAAGGTCGCCGATCTGGAGTGGACCCCGGCCGACGCCGACTACCTGCACGGCAGCTGGCTGGTGCTGCGCCGGGGCAAGAAGAACTTCGCCGGCGTGCGCCGCGCGGGTTCGTAATTCGCCGGACCGATACGAAAACAAGATCGCCGAGAGCTGGGTCACAAAACCGTGCCCCGACCCGGCGATCTTGTTGTTTCGGGGGTCGGCGACCTGCGCAGACGCGGCGCTCACCAGGCGATTTGCATTCGCGTTTTCCTGGGCGTAACTTAGTCCAGGTCAGAGCGACACGGACACCGACCGGGTGCCAAACGCCCAGCTCAGAGGCTGGAAACGAGGATCCGGAAACGAGGTTGTACGAGGAGCGCCTGGCTTGAACACTCCAGCCTCGAAATTGGTTCTTGACTCTGTGGAGTCTGACCGTTAGGCTGGAACGGTTGCCTCATTGGACATCTGATCAACTTCAGGTCGAAAA
>NZ_BDCD01000025.1 GCF_001613325.1 Nocardia yamanashiensis NBRC 100130
GCGGTCAGCTTGCGGCCCGGCGCGTCCGGATCCCGTTGCAGCAGTTCGTCGGAACCCTGCGGACGGCCGAACGCCTCGGCCAGCACCGCGTCCGGCGGCCGGTTCACCAGCTCCGGCGAACCCTTGGCGGCGGCCGCCGCGGCGGCCGCGGTATGCGGCGCGAAGGAACCGTGCTGGCCATTGGGGCGGCGGAAAGCGCGGGCGGTGTGATTGTCGACATGCGGCCGATACACCGGCCGCGGCCCCAAGACGGGTGCGTCCGACGGCCTCAGGTTCCCCCGATCAGCCGCCGAATCCGAAGTCGCCGCGGCAGCCGCCGGCGCGATCTTGTCCGCGGGCCCCTCACCCGGAACCGGGCCCGTGTTCTTCGATTCGGTGGTCACGCGATGAACTCTACTTGCGCCACCACGAGGTCCACCGTCTGCTGTCGAACGAATCTTGGCGCAGGCCGAAGGAACTCACGCCGCGCGCGAGCATATTCCGATCGGAATGCTGCTCCGCCGCATTCGGCAGCTGGTGATTGTTGTGCTCGGCGCCCGGCAATTCCGAGAGCGGAATGCGGCTGAGCGTGTCGTGCAAACGCAGCGGGGCGGAAATCTGGTCCTTGGACTGCTGCAGGGCGATGCGCGCCTGCTGCTGCGCGTCCACCTCGGCCGCGCACTCGTGGCACAGCGAAAGATGATGGGCGGCGCGCAGATACGCGTTCATCCGCAATTCGCCGTCCACGTAGGCGGCGATGGCCTCGCTGGCCAGATGCTCGGTCGGAGCGAATCGAGGACGACGGGGCGCATTCTCCTGACCATTCATACGCTGGCCTCGCCACTCATGCGCTGCACACCCTTCCGGACGACCTCGGCGGAACCGGGGAAAACGACGCGCGGACCGGTACGGCCCGCACTGTCACCCGACGTTTTCGGCAGCGGCGACCCGCCGCTCAATCCCATTATGCTCGAGGTGCTCGCGCAGTGCCTGACGTCCACGGTGGATGCGGCTGCGCACGGTCCCCAGCTTGACGCCCAGCGTCGCGCCGATCTCCTCGTACGACAGTCCTTCGATGTCACAGAGCACGACCGCGGCGCGGAACTCCGGAGCCAGCGCGTCCAGCGCGGTCTGCAGGTCCGGGTCCAGATTGGCGTCGTGATAGGCCTGCTCCGGGCCGGGACCCTCGGACGGCACCCGGTCGTAGTCCTCGGGCAGCGCTTCCATCCGGATGCGATTGCGCCGGCGGACCATGTCCAGGAACAGGTTGGTGGTGATGCGGTGCAGCCAGCCCTCGAAGGTGCCGGGCTGATAGTTCGACAGCGAGCGGAAGACCCGGATGAAGGTTTCCTGGGTCAGGTCCTCGGCATCCTGCTGATCACCGGTCAGGCGATAGGCCAGGCGGTACACGCGATCGGCGTGCTCGCGGACCAGCTCGTCCCAGGACGGCATCATGGTGCGGTCGCCGGTGGCGTCGAAAGCGGCCGTCCCGCTGAGGAGTTCGTCGGTATCCTCGGGGGTGAGGCCATCGGAAGACAGTAGGAACTCGCCGTTCAGCGTGGTGTCGCTGTCCAGCGGCTGAATCTGCGGGTGCAGAGTGTTGGCGTGTTCACGCGCCGCGTCGACCATGTGGATGGGGTTACCTCCTACTCGGGACCGTGAACCTCGGTGTCCGGTACAACCGACCTGGTTGGTCGAGTTGTTCCCGGTGCCGGGATCCGCCGGTCGCTGGCCTGGCGTAGGCAATACTTTCGTCGGTCCGCATGTGGTCGCCGTATGTGGAGGCTGAGGGACACCTGAGAAAAAGTCGCCACACCGGCCGGTCACCGCCACGCCTTCGCGCCTTCCCGCCATTAGCCTTTGAATCGTGAGCCAGCCTGCCGCCGCAACGAACCTGCAGCGAAACCTCGCCTACGTGGAGGAATCGGTCGCCGAGGACGAGATTCTCGTCGCCGCGCGCGAGCGCGCCCTGGAACTGGGGGCGGGCCCGGTGCCTCCGGCGGTGGGCGCGTTGCTGAGCATGTACGCCCAATTGCTGGGCGCCCGCGCGGTGGTCGAGGTGGGCACCGGGGCAGGGGTGAGCGGGCTGTGGCTGCTCGACGGCATGCGCGAGGACGGCACGCTGACCACCATCGATTCCGAGCCCGAGCATCAGCGCGCGGCGCGGGAGGCGTTCCGGTCGGCGGAGATCACCCCGGCGCGCACCCGGCTGATCAACGGCCGGGCCCTGGATGTGTTGCCGCGCTTGGCCGATGGGGCCTACGACCTGGTGTTCATCGATGCCGCGCCGCTGGAGCATCCGCAGTACGTGGAGCAGGCGGTGCGATTACTGCGCGAGGGCGGGGCCATCGTGCTGCACAACGCGCTGCTCGGCGGGCGGGTGCCGGATCCGGCGCAGCGGGATCCGCAGACCATGGCGGTGCGGGCCGCGACCCGGGCCATCGCCGAGGATCCGCAGCTGACCAGCGTGCTGATTCCGGTGGGTGACGGGCTGCTCTGCGCTTCGCGGGGCTAGCGAAAGCGGTACCTCTTGCGCTCTTGTTGAACGACTGTTTAGCATATTAAACGTGCGTTCAGCAGAGGATCTGACGACCCGGGCCCGGATTCGCGATGCGGCCATCGCCGCTTTCGGCGCGGAGGGGTTCGGGGTCGGGGTGCGGGCCATCGCGACCGCGGCGGGCGTCTCGCCGGGGCTGGTGATCCATCACTTCGGGTCGAAGGACGGGCTGCGCGAGGCGTGCGACGACCGGGTGCGGGAAGTCGTGCGCACGGCCAAGACCGAGTACATCGAGCATCCGTCGCCCGGCAGTCTCATGCAGCAACTCGCCGAGATCGAGGATTTCGCGCCGTACATGGCCTACATGCTGCGGAGCTTCCAGTCCGGCGGGCCGTTGATGAAGGTGTTCTTCGAGCACATGGTGGAAGACGTCGAGGTCTACCTCACCACCGGCATCGCCGCCGGCACGATCCGGCCCCTGCCCGACGTCAAGGCGTTCGCCCGCTACGTGGCGATCACCAACGGCGGCGGCATGATGATGTTCCTGCAGCTCTACGCGGCCGAGCATCCGGGACCCATGGACTTCCGGAAAGCGCTGCGCGACTACGCCGATCGCATGATGCTGCCCGCGCTGGAGCTGTACACGCACGGGCTGCTCACCGACTCGTCCGCTCTGGACGCACTGACCGGCAAAGAACCGGCCTGAATCCGAAATCGTCTTCCTACCTAGGAGATTCGATGAACGTTCCTGCCACCCCCGCGATCGAGATCCGGGGCTTGCACAAGCACTTCGGGCAGGTGCGCGCACTCGACGGCCTGGACCTCGAGGTCCGCGACGGCGAAGTGCACGGCTTCCTGGGGCCCAACGGCGCCGGGAAATCCACCACCATTCGCGTCCTGCTCGGCATTCTTTCCAAGACCTCCGGGGAGGCGCGGTTGCTGGGCCGCGACCCGTGGACCGACGCGGTCGCCCTGCATCGCGATATCGCCTATGTGCCAGGCGATGTCACGCTCTGGCCCTCGCTCTCGGGCGGGGAGACCATCGACCTGCTGGCGCGTATGCGCGGCGGTATCGACCAGGAGCGCCGCGCCGAGCTGATCCAGCGGTTCGAACTGGATCCGCGCAAGAAGGCGCGCACCTACTCGAAAGGCAACCGGCAGAAGGTCGCACTGGTTTCGGCCTTCTCCTCCAATGCGCGACTGCTGCTGCTCGACGAACCCACCTCCGGGCTGGATCCGTTGATGGAGCAGGTATTCGGGGAATGCGTGGCGGAGGCGAGCGCGCGCGGTGTCACCGTGCTGCTGTCCAGCCACATTCTGTCCGAGGTGGAGAAGCTGTGCGAGCGGGTGACCATCATCCGGGCCGGGCGGACCGTGGAAACCGGGACCCTGGCCGAGATGCGGCATCTGAGCCGGACCTCCATCACCGCCGAATTGACCGGTGACCCAGGGGATCTGAGCCGGATCGCCGGGGTGTCGGATATCGCTGTCGACGGGCGGACGCTGCGCTGCCAGGTCGACAGCGAGCATCTCGGGGAGCTCATCCGGGTGCTCGGCGACGCCGGGGTGCGCAGCCTGGTCAGCCAGCCGCCGACACTGGAAGAGCTTTTCCTGCGGCACTATTCGCTGAACGGCGAGGGCGAGGCGGCCGCCGAGACCCGGGAGAAGGTGGCGAAATGACCGCCATCACCGCACCGCGAACCATCGGAACATCTTTACGCACAGCCGATTTCACCGGGACCGGGCAGCTGCTGCGGCTGTACCTGCGACGCGATCGCATCGTGCTGCCGCTGTGGGTGCTGCTGCTGTCGCTGCCGGTGGGCAGCGTGTACATCGACAGCATCGCCTCGGTGTATCCGAGCGAGGCGGACCGGGCCGGTTTCGCGGTCACGATTCTGGCCAGCCCGGCGCAGCTGGCCATGTACGGGCCGGTGTACAACACCAGCCTGGGCGCGGTCGGCATCTGGAAAGCGGGGATGTTCTACACCCTGATCGCCATCGCCACCATTCTCACCGTCATCCGGCACACCCGGGCCGAAGAGGAAACGGGGCGTGAGGAACTCGTCGCCGCCACCCGGGTGGGGCGGTATGCGAGCCTCACCGCCGCGCTGATCCTCGGCTACGGCGCGTCGCTGGCCACCGGGCTGCTGGCCTTCCTGAGCCTGTCCGGCACCGACGTGCCGCGCGACGGGTCGCTGGCCTTCGGGCTGGCGCTGGCCGGATCGGGCGCGGTGTTCGCCTCCGTCGCGGCGGTGGCGGCGCAGTTGTGCGCCGGGGCGCGGCTGGCCCGCGGCATCGCGTTCGCGGTGCTGGGGACCACCTATACCCTGCGCGCCATCGGGGATGCGCGGGCCGGAGACGGGCCGACCAGTCCGCTCACCTGGCTGTCGCCGCAGGGCTGGTCGCTGCAGGTGCGGCCGTATGCGGGCGATCATTTCGCGGTGCTGCTGCTGCACCTGGCAGCCGTGCTGGTGCTGACCGTGATCGCGTATTCGCTGCTGCGGCACCGGGACATGGGTGCGGGGCTGATCGCCGAACGGCTCGGCGCGCCGGCCGCGAGCCCGGCGCTGAGCGGTCCGTTCGGACTGGCCTGGCGTTTGCAGCGCGGCACGCTGGTGGCCTGGACCGCCGGGCTCGGGCTGTACGGATTGCTGATCGGCAGCGTGGTGCACGGGATCGGGGACGAGCTCGGCAGCAGCCAGGCCATCAAGGATCTGATCACGCGCATGGGCGGGTCGGAGTCGCTGGAGAACTCCATGCTCACCTACGCGTTCACCATGATCGCGGTGGCGGCCGCGGCGTACTCGGTGTCGGCGTCGCTGCGGCTGCACGCCGAGGAGAGCGCGCAGCGGGCCGAGATCGTGCTCACCGGCGCGGTATCGCGAACCCGCTGGGCGGCATCGCATCTGCTGTACGCGATCGGCGGACCGGCGGTGGCGCTGACGGTTTCGGCGCTGCTCGGCGGAATCGTCTACGGGCGCGCCGCCGGTGACGTCGGCGGCAAGGTCGGCGACACCCTGGCTGCGGCGCTGGTGCAGTTGCCGGCGGTGTGGGTGTTCACCGGGGTTACGGTGCTGCTGTTCGGGCTGGCGCCGCGCTGGACGCCCGTTGCCTGGGGCGTGCTGACCGCCGCCATCGCGGTATTCCTGCTCGGCGCGATTTCCGGTGCCCCGCAGTGGTTGCGCGATCTCGAACCGTTCGAGCACGCGCCCAAGCTGCCCGGGGGTGAGTTCACCGCCACACCGCTGGTGGTGCTGCTGGTTGTCGACGCGGCGCTGATCGGCTTGGGGCTCATCGCCTTCCGGCGGCGCGACCTGCGCTGACCATCGGATTCGCCCGCGATGCCACCGGCTCCGCCGGTGGCATCGCGCGTTTGCCGCCCTTGCCCATGCCCTTCGAGGCAGCACACGGGCAGGGCACAGGGGTGGATTCGAGCCCGCTCGGGGTGGTACCACCGATAGGGGAACGATTTTCGCTAGGAGGTGGGGGAGATGCTCGAAGGACTCGTCCTCGGCGTGCATTTGCCCACGGGCTGGCTATGGCCCGCAATGGTCGTCTTCGGCCTGATACTCGCGGCCGGACTGCTGGTCCTGCTGCTGGTCAGCGGGGCGCGCTTCGACGACCAATCGCATGTCGTCCCGTCCACGCCAGGACCGTGCGAACCGTTCTGCATGACGCCGTCGCCCGCGTACCAGCAATGAGGTGATCATCCGGCGATCGGAGGATTACCGGAGGTTCATCGCGGATACTCCATCGGAGAGTTCGACGATCGAGGTTTCCATGAGTCAGCGGGTTCCGTCCGTGGTCGGTTTGTATCTGCGCGAGTCCGGGGAATGGCGGCGGATCGCCGAGTTCCGGCTGAATACCGACGGGCACGCCACCTTCCGGGCGGTGGATCCGGTGGAGGGACTGGTCGCGCGCGTCTGGTACCACCAGGGCGTCGACCTGCTCGGCGAGGACCGCACCGTGCTGCCCGCCGACGGGCCCGCGTTCCTGCGAGCGCTGTTGCAGCCGTTCGGTTTCCGGGACTACCGCTTCCGCGACGACAGCTCGCCGGGCAGCCGGTCGGGACCGGCCCGGCCGCCGCGTGGGCACGATCGCAGGACCCATCCTTCGGTGCATCGCGAGAGCGACACCGCCACAGGTCTTTCCGACTGCGCCGGGTGCGCCGACGACCGGGAGCCGCGGCGCCACGCGCACGGCTCCCGGCCCGCCGCCTGGCGCCTGCTGGATTCCGATACCGTCCGCTACTGAAACCCTTTGCGCTACAGGCTGTTCGCCAGCAGCGCGTACTGCGCTGCGGCGGCCTTGTGCGCGGCGGCCTCGTTATCGGCGTTCACCACGCCGACATAGCGCTTGTACGCCACATAGCAGCGGTAGATCGTCTTGCTGCTGGTCTTGTGCGTCACGCACTTGGTGTCCGGAACCTTGTCCGGCGCAGCGCCATTGGTCTCGTCCAGGCCGCTGATCAGCCCGCTCACCAGATCGGCCCCGGCCTTGGCGTCGCGTACCCGGAAGGTGTAGTTGTCGCCGACGATCGCCATCGCGTCCATCCCGGTGTCGTCCACCAGCCGCTGCCGCAGCGCCTGCTCGCCCGCCGGATGCACCATCATGCTCGGGCCGTACACCGCGAAATTGTCCGGGTCGGGCGTGTGATTGTCGCGATTGTCGGTCAGCACCCGGGCCAGCATCCGCCCCGGATCCACCGGCAGCTTTTCCAGCTGATCGGCGGCGGTGGCCTGGAACGAATCCAGCGCCGGCACCTGCGCGTCCAGCGCCTTGCGCACCCAGGACAGCAGATCCGCCTGCTCGGACTTGGGCCGGGTGATGAACAGCGAGATCACGAAATCCTTGTGCGCCATGATCGCGCCGATATTCGCCACGCCCGGCCGCCAGTGCATGTACGCGTCCGGATACTCGGTCAGGGTCAGCTTCTTGTTCTGGTCCAGCGCCACATTGAAATCCGCGTCCTCGATCTCGCGCGCCGCCAGCTTGGCATTGTCGGCGGTGGACATGCGCAGCACCCGGATGGTGACCGTGGTGGCCTTCGGATTGGCCTCGTCGGTATTGGCCTGTTCGCGCAGATCCGTACTGCTGGTGGCGAATCCGGTCAGGAAGCCGCGGCTCTCCAGGATCGGCTTGGCGGTATTGGACAGATGGCTGACGCTGATCACGTCCTTGGCCGAGGCCAGCACCACGCCGCCGCGGCCGATGCCCACGCTCTCGTCCACCTTCACGCCCGGGACCACGGCGTCGGCCATCCGAATGCCTTCCAGCACCGCGCCTTTGCCGTCGGCCGATTGCACGTAGGTGTGGCGGTTCACCGGGTAGCTCCCGGCGTCGAGCGTGCGGACATCGAGTTCGCCCGCCACCGCGTGCCCCTGTTTGCCGCACCCCGCCACCAGGGCGGTCAGGGCCACGCACGTGACGGCGGTGACGATCCGGGTTGCTGTCGAGAACCGGCGCTTGCGGCGGCCCATGATGCTCCCTCCCGCGCCACCCTGCCGGTAGCGCTCCGGCCCCTAGATTTTCGGACCCGGAAGCGGTGGGTGTCCACCGTTATCGGCGGGTCACACCCAGATGCCCTTACCGACGGTCACCACGCCGCCATTGCTCACCGCGAAACGATCCCGGTCCCGGTCCAGGTCGACGCCGATGATCTCGCCCTCCGACACCACCACGTTCTTGTCCAGAATCGCGTGCCGCACCACCGCGCCGCGCCCGATCCGCACCCCGGGCATGAGCACGCTGCCCTCCACGGTCGCGCCGTCCTCGACCATCACATTGGAGAAGAGCACCGAATTGCGGACGGTGGCCGCCGACAGGATGGACCCCGCGCCCACGATCGATTCCTGCGCCAGCCCGCCGCGCCCGAACTTGGCGGGCGGCAGGTTCTCGGCCGCACCGCGAATCGGCCAGTGCTTGTTGTACAGATCGAACACCGGATCCACCGAGACCAGATCCATATGCGCCTCGTAGAAGGCGTCCAGGGTGCCGACATCGCGCCAGTAGCCGCGGCTGCGGTCGGTCGCGCCCGGCACCTCGTTCTCGGCGAAGTCGTAGACCGAGGCCGCGCCCGAACGGACCAGGCCCGGAATGATGTCGCCGCCCATATCGTGATCGGAATCGTTGTCGTCGGCGTCCGCGCGAATGGCGTCCACCAGCACCTTGGTGGTGAAGACGTAATTGCCCATGGAGGCGAAGGTGGAGTTCGGATCGTCCGGGGTGCCGGGCGGATGCGCGGGCTTCTCCAGGAAATTCACGATCCGGCCGGACTCGTCGGAATCGATGCAGCCGAACGCGCTCGCGGTGCTTCGCGGCACCCGGATGCCCGCCACCGTCACCCCCGCCCCGGATTCGATGTGCGCCCGGACCATCTGCTCCGGATCCATCCGGTACACGTGATCCGCGCCGAACACCACGATGTATTCGGGATCCTCGTCGTAGATCAGGTTCAGCGATTGCATGATGGCGTCCGCGCTGCCGGTGTACCAGCGCGGGCCCAGCCGCTGCTGCGCCGGCACCGGGGTGATGTACTCGCCACCGAAACCCGACAGCCGCCAGGTCTGCGAGATGTGCCGGTCCAGCGAATGCGATTTGTACTGGGTGAGAACGCAGATCCGCAGATAGCCGGCATTGACGAGGTTGGACAGCACGAAGTCGATGAGCCGGTAGGCGCCCCCGAACGGAACGGCCGGCTTGGCGCGATCCTTGGTGAGGGGAAACAGTCGCTTCCCCTCGCCACCGGCGAGCACGATCCCGAGTACGTGCGGCTGGCTCCTCACACCCGCCAAACTACCGGTACTAATCGAACCTGGAATGGCCAGCACGTTCCGTGTCGATAGCGCCGGCGATTGGTGACCATGGGTGGGAGCGATTAGTTTGGACCGGTGAGTTCCGGCTCGGACGGCGGCCGCGATCTGCGCGTCGCCATGATGACTCGTGAATACCCGCCCGAGGTGTACGGCGGGGCGGGCGTGCACGTCACCGAATTGGTGCCGCGACTACGCGAACTGTGCGACGTGACCGTGCACTGCATGGGCGTCGAGCGCGCCGATGCCGTGGTGCACCAACCCGATCCGATGCTCTACGCCGCCAATTCGGTGCTGCAGATGATGTCCGCGCAATTGCGCATGGCCGATGCCGCCGCCGGGATGGACGTGGTGCACTCGCACACCTGGTACACCGGACTGGCCGGGCACCTGGCCGCCACCCTGTACGGAATTCCGCACGTGCTCACCGCGCATTCGCTGGAACCGCGCCGGCCCTGGAAGGCCGAGCAGCTCGGCGGCGGCTACCGGCTCTCCTCCTGGTCCGAGCACAATGCCATGGTCTCCGCCGACGCGGTGATCGCGGTCAGCGCGGGCATGCGGGCCGATGTGCTGGCCGCCTACCCCGATATCGATCCGGCGCGAGTGCACGTGGTGCACAACGGAATCGACGCGCGGGTCTGGCATCCGGGCGGGCCCGCGCTCGAAAGCCGGGACATCCTCACCGAACTCGGCGTGCATCAGGAGCGGCCCATCGCGGCCTTCGTCGGGCGCATCACCCGGCAGAAGGGCGTCGGGCATCTGCTGGCGGCGGCCCGGCACCTGGATCCGGACATTCAGCTGGTGCTGTGCGCCGGAGCCGCCGACACCCCGGCCATGGAAGCCGAAGTGGCGGCGGCGGTTCGCGAACTGAGCGCCATCCGCGACGGCGTGCACTGGGTGAAGCAGATGCTGCCGACCGAACTGGTGCGGCAGGTGCTGGCGGCGGCCACCGTGTTCATCTGCCCGTCGGTGTACGAACCGCTGGGCATCGTGAACCTGGAGGCGATGGCGTGCGGGACCGCGGTGGTGGCCTCGGATGTGGGCGGCATTCCGGAGGTCGTGCTCGAAGGCGTGACCGGGCGGCTGGTGCATTACGACGAGTCCGCGCCCGGGGCTTTCGAGCGCGGGCTGGCGCACGCGGTCAATCAGGTCGCCGGCGATCCGGTCGCGGCCGCGGCCATGGGCGTCGCGGGCCGGGCGCGGGCGATCGGCGAGTTCGACTGGGCGCAGGTCGCGGCGCGCACGGCGGTCATCTACGACCTGGTGCGAAAGAGCTAGTCCGCGAACACGTACCGCATGAACACATCCGCGCGGTCGTAGTGGAACGGCGGCAGTTCGGTGGGCGGGACGTGCACGAAGCCGAACGATTCGTAGAGGTGCACCGCGTCCTGCAGCGCGCTGTTGCTGGCCAGGAAGACTTCGGTGGCGCCCATGCGCCGGGCCAGGCCGAGCGCGGTCTCCAGCAGCCGGCGGCCCACGCCCCGGCCCTGAACCCGTGGCGTCACCGCCATTTTCGACAGTTCGAACACGCCCGGCCGGTCCGCGACCAGCGCCACGCAGCCGACGATATCCGCGCCGTCGCGCGCCACCAGCACCTGCCCGCCGTCGGTCACGATGCGCTGCGGGTCGTCGAGCGTCACCAGATCGGCCGGTTCGACCTCGAAGATCTTGGTGATCCACTCCAGATTGAGTTCCTTGAAGGCCGCGGCGTCGGCGAGGGTGGCCATCGGCTCGATCACGAGGGCGTCGGTCTGCTGAGTCACCAGCACAGCATGCCCAGCCTCGAACCATAACGTCCAATACTTGATAGCTGCGATTGATACGCTCAGCTTATGGTTGATGGGGTCGAGCTGCGCCACCTGCGGTATTTCCTGGCGGTCGCCGACGAACTGCACTTCGGGCGGGCCGCCGCGCGCCTGCACATCGCCCAGCCCGCGCTCACCCAGCAGATCCAGCGACTGGAAAACCTGCTCGGGGCCAAGCTCTTCGACCGCACCTCGCGAACCGTCGCGCTCACCCCGGCCGGACAGGTGCTGTGCGAACGCGCCCGGCCGCTGCTCGGGCACGCCGCGCGCGACCTGGCCGAGGTCGCGCGCATCGGGCAGGGCAGTCAGGGCACGCTTTACCTGGGGTTCGTGCCGTCGGTGCTGCCGCTCGAACCGTTGCGCGGGGTGCGCGCCTTCCGGGAACGGTTCCCGCTGGTGGAAGTCGATCTGGTGGAGGGTTATACGAGCCATCTGATGGAGAAGCTGGCCACCGGAGCGCTCGACACCGCCATCGTCCGCGATCCGGATCCGCTGCCGGGCATCAGCACCGAACCGCTCATGACCGAACCGTTCGTGGCCATCGTGCCCAGCGATCATGCGCTCGCCGGGCGGGACACCATCACGGGGGCGGAACTCGCCGACAGCCCGATGGTGTTCTTTCCGCGCGCGGCGGGTTCCCTGGCCCACGACAAGAACCTGTCGCCGATGCTGGAATCCGGCCGCCGGCCGCACATCGTGCAGGAGGCCACCAACTGGACGATCATCCTGTACCTGGTGGCGGCGGGGCTGGGCATCACCATCGCGCCGCGCAGCGCCACCTTCACGGCGCCGGCTTCGGTGCGGATCATCCCGCTCGCCGGCACCTCGGCGGTCACCACCATCTACACGGCGCACCGGACCGACGAGAACCGCGCGCTGGTGCGGAATCTCCTCGCGCTGCTGCCCAATCGCGGGGTCAGCGCCGCCGATAGCTCGACACCGTGACCGCGGCGGTGACGGGGAGCGGATCCGGCAGCGCCGCAATGCGCTCCGACCGATCCGCTGCGGCGTGAAAAGCCGAGGGACCCATCCCGGCCACCGCCGCGATATCGGCGTGCGTGAGCGGCATCGGATATTCGACCTCGGTGCGGTCCAGCAATTCGAAACGGCCGCCCAATGATTCGGTGAGCCGCTCCTGTTTCGCCGAATCCACCCGGACCATTTCCAGCGGTCCCACGAGTTCGCTCAGATGCCGCGCCGTCGGGGTCACGACAATGAATCGGCCGTCGCCGGTGAGCACCCGGGCCACCTCGTCCGCATTGCGCGGTGCGAACACCGACAGCACCAGGCCCATCGCCCCGTCCCGCACCGGCAGTCCGCGCCACGCGTCGGCGAGCACCGCGCCCGCGCGGCCGTGTGCTCGCGCGCTCCGCTTCACCGCGGGCTTGGACACGTCCAAGGCGATGCCGCGCGCTCCCGGCAGCGCGTCGAGCACCGCGGCCAGGTAGTAACCGGTCCCGGCCCCGATCTCCAGCACCCCCGTGCCGTGCGATCGAGGCTCGTCCGCGGCGAGCAGCAGACCGGCCAGGCGGCCGGCGGAGAAGGCGGTGGCCGTGGCGCCCGGACCACCGGGACGATGGCCGCGCCGAGCCGCCCGCGCGAGCGCCGTCGCGATCGGTTCGAAATGGCCCGCCGCCTGGAATCGGGCCCGCGCGTCCAGCATGTCCGGGGTATCGCCGGTCATCTTGGTGGACGCACCGGTGAGCAGGCTGACATAGCCCTGCCGGGCGATATCGAAGGTATGACCATGCGGGCAGCGCAGGGTGTGCGGTTCGGCCGCGAGCGGCCCGCCGCACTCCGGGCAAGCCAGCAGATCGGCGCAGGCGCTGAGGCGATCCGCGGGGGATGCCTCGGCCGTGCCGATCGAGAAGGGTCCGGGGTTCACCGGACGCGGGCGGTCGGAGCGAAACTCCCCGGTGTCACGGCGAAGCCCCCGGGCATCCGGGGGCATTCACCGTGGCCTCGGGCGTCCGACGGCGTGGAGGCTGCGACTCCACGGCGAGTCCCGAGAGTTGGATTGTCCGTACTAACCGGTGACATTCTTGAGTTCGTCACCGAGCGCTGCGGCCTCGTCCGGAGTCAGCTCGACGACCAGACGCCCGCCACCCTCGAGTGGAACCCGCATGACGATTCCACGCCCTTCCTTGGTTGCCTCGAGGGGACCGTCCCCGGTGCGGGGCTTCATGGCCGCCATCCTCTGCTCCCTCCAGATCTGCGCGGTCTACTGCGCACTTTCATGGAACTCCAGTTGTCACCAACCAGGCAGCCCGCCGGCATGTGGCGGGCTACACCCTGACCATTCTTCCCTATCGCGGATCGGGGCGGGTACCTGAGTTCCAAAAACCGACCGTTGTGGCGTTCAGCGTGTCTCCACATTCACCCAGCAATCGGCGATGTGGTCGTCTACCATGCCCGTCGCTTGCATGAGTGCGTACGCAGTCGTGGGTCCCACGAATTTGAATCCGCGCCGCTTGAGTTCTTTTGCGAGAGCGGTGGATTCGGCTGTGACGGCGGGCACATCGGACAGGGTGCGGGGGCGTTTGCGGGGGCTCGGGGCGAAGGACCAGAGCAGCCGGTCGAGGCTCTCGCCGAGATCCCGGGCGACACGCGCATTATGGACGCTCGCCTCGATCTTGGCGCGATTGCGAACTATGCCCGGATCCGTCATGAGCCGTTCCACATCGGCCGGGCCGAAGGCGGCCACCTGCTCGATCGCGAAGCCGGCGAAGGCCGCGCGGAAGGCTTCCCGTTTGCGCAGGATGGTGATCCAGGCCAGACCCGATTGGAACGCTTCCAGGCAGATCCGCTCGAACAGGGCGTCGTCGCCGTGCACCGCCCGGCCCCATTCCCCGTCGTGATAGTCGCGATAGAGCTGCGAGCCCTCCGACCATCCGCAGCGGATCAGGCCGTCGGCGGCGAGTTCGGTGGTGCTCATCGCGCGCCGGTCTCCCCGTTCCGTTCGCCCGCCGGGCCTTCGCCCGGCGCGGCGGTCTCGTCCGCGGCGGCGTCGGTGGCGACGGTTCCGGAAACGGCTTCGGGCGTGTCGGGGGTCGCGGGCTCGCCGGGCAGCACCTGCGGCAGCGGCGTGGCGCCGGGCACCCGCCGCGGCGCGGGCGTACCGGCCCCGTCCGGGCCGGCGGAATTCGCCTTGGTGAGGTTCGCGGCCGCCAGCGGGCGTTCCGGCGCGGTGGCGGCCACATAGGCCCGCGCATCGGCCAGCTCGGTCTCGAGTTCGTCGATGCGCCCGGCCAGCCGCGCCAGCGCCCAGTCGACCTCGCCCGCCTTGTACCCCCGGAACACCTGCTGGAAGCGCAGCGCCCGCACATCGCTGCCGCTGATGCCCGCCACCGGCAGCACGGTGGCCGTGGTGCCCTCGGGCAGCGGGCCCAGCTCCTCCGACCGGCCGAACAGCGCGCTCGCCAGCAGGAACAGCAGCGCGGCGACCAACCCGACGATCAGCACGTACAGCAACAGCGTGAGCATGCCCTCGAGCTTAGGTGGAGTCCGTGCGCGAAGCCGCCGTCACCCCTGGCGGAATCCGGCCCTCGAATTGCGCAGCGCCCGAGCATGACTCCCGTCGCGATCGCATTCGCCCGATGAGGTTCCGGCCGGAGGGCGGGTGCCCCCATACGAAAGCCCGCGCCAGTTGCTCAGGCAACGGGCGCGGGCTGCGTCGTTCTCGTCGGACCTACAGATGGCGTGTGGTGTCGATGCTGAGCGACATGCCCGCCAGGCCGCGGCGGCGGACCGCCAGTTTGTCGGCGATGCCGAGCAGGGCCTTGCCGGAGGCGGATTCGGGGTCGCGCAGGACGATCGGGGTGCCTTCGTCGCCGGCCTCGCGCAGCGACTGCTCGATCGGGATCTGGCCCAGCAGCGGCACGTTGGCGCCGACGGCGCGGGTCAGGTTGTCCGCCACGGTCTGTCCGCCGCCGGAGCCGTAGAGCTCCATGCGGGAGCCGTCGGGCAGGTCCAGCCAGGACATGTTCTCCACCACGCCGGCGATGCGCTGGCGAGTCTGCAGCGCGATCGACCCGGCGCGCTCGGCCACCTCGGCGGCGGCCAGCTGCGGGGTGGTGACGACCAGGATCTCGGCGTTCGGGATCAGCTGGGCGAGGGAGATCGCCACGTCGCCGGTGCCGGGCGGCAGGTCCAGCAGCAGGATGTCGAGATCGCCCCAGAACACGTCGGCCAGGAACTGCTGCAGCGCGCGGTGCAGCATCGGGCCGCGCCAGACGACGGGCGTATTGCCCTGGGTGAACATGGAGATCGAGATGACCTTCACGTCGTGCGCGATGGGCGGCATGATCATCCGCTCGACCTGGGTCGGGCGCTGATCGGTGCCGAGCATGCGGGGCACCGAATGGCCGTAGATATCGGCGTCGAGCACGCCGACCGACAGCCCCTTGGCGGCCATGGCGGCGGCGAGATTCACGGTGACGGAAGACTTTCCGACGCCGCCCTTACCGGAGGCGACCGCGTAGACGCGGGTGAGCGAGCCGGGCTGGGCGAACGGGATGACCGGTTCGGCCGCATCGCCGCGCAGCTTCTTGCGCAGTTCGGTGCGCTGCTCGTCGTTCATGACATCGAGGCCGACCGTGATGGACCCGACCCCCGCCACGTCCGCGACGGCCTTGCTGACGCGTTCCTGGATGGCCGATTTCATCGGGCAGGCCGAAGTCGTTAGGTAGATCACGACATGGACACTGCTGTCGGCGCCGATCTCGACGCTTTTCACCATGCCCAGTTCGGTGATCGGTTTCCGGATCTCCGGGTCGTCCACCTTCGCGAGCGCGCCCCGCACATCCGATTCCGTTACCACTGGCATACCGAAAGTCTAGGAGTGAGCGTGAGCAACCCCTCGGCGGGTGTCAGATGCGCGGCAGCGCGGCCGCCGAGGGCGCCAGGCCGGAGCCGTAGGCGGTCTCCCAGGCCATCACGTTCGCCACGTAGGCCATGGAGTTGTTGTAGCGCAGGATGGCCCGGGTCTGCTGGGCCGCGTCCCGCATATCGAGATTGCCGGAGCACAGGTACTTGCCCGCGGTGAGGGCCGCGTCGTACAGGTTCTGCGGATCCGCGATGCCGTCGCCGTTGCCGTCGGCCGCGTAGTGCCGCCAGGTCTCCGGCAGGAACTGCATCGGGCCGATGGCCCGGTCGTATCCGCCGAGGCCGTCCAGCTCGCCGCCGTCGGTATCGTGAATCACGTTGTTGCCGTAGAGGCTTCCGTCCAGTACTGGCCCGTAGATCGGATCCAGCGGATTGCCCTCGGCGTCGGCCTTGCCGCCGAACGCGTGCGTGGATTCCACCCGCCCGATGCCGGCCAGCATGGTCCACGGCATATTGCAGGTCGGATTGTCCGCTGCCAGCAGGCGTTCCGCGTTCCGGTAGGCCTGTTCGGAGATGCCCGGCATGCCGAGCGGTCCGGCGGGCAGTGCGGCGGGCACCCGGCCGTCGGGCTGGGCGACGGTTTTCACGACCGGCGGGGGCGGCGGCGCGAGCTGTTTGGCCTCGCGCAGCACCGGCTCCTGGGCGGCGACCTGGCCGGCCGCCTCCGGTCTGGGTAGGTGGTCGTCGGATTCGGCCGAAAGTCGTTGCTCCACATGTGCTGAGAGCTGTTCGGCGAGCGATCCGTCGGCGGCGCCGGTGACCGTGGCGAGCCCGGTCGGGATGAGTCCGGTCAATGCGATGACCGATCCGCGCCGAACTTTCGGGACCGGGGGTTTACGGTGACGTCCCACTGTGTGGTTGCCCTCCATTGCCATCGGATGAGACCGGGGTTTCGCAATGACAGCTACGTTACCGCATTCGAGACCTTCCCGTTACCGATCCGTGATTAATTCTCCGGTTTGGTTTCGAAAGCCCTGTTGAACTGCCCGAATTGCCCGAAAAGGCGTGAGGGACAAGCCCTCACGCCTTCGGATCGGAGAGTTTCGCGCGGTTACTGCGCCGGGGCCGGCATCGGGATGGTGATGCCGAACGGGAGCGTGATGCCGGGGTTCTCGGTGGTGGTCACCGGAGCCGCCTCGGGCGCCGGAGCGGCCTGCGCCTCCTGGGTGGTCTCCGGCGCGGGCGCGGCCTGTTCCTGCGGTTGCTGGGCCTGCTGCTGGGCCGGCTGTTCCTGGGTCGCCGGGGTGCACTTGGCCTGTTCCTGGACCGGCTTGCCGTCGGGTCCGAAGACCTGCGTCTCGCCGTTCTGCGCGGCGCCCTCGGTCTGGCCGGCCTCGTTCTCCTTGGCCTCCTGCTCCGGCTTGTCCTGCGAAACCGCCGCCTGCTCACAGGGATTGGCGGGCTGCACGGGCGCGGGGCAGAAGATGCCGCACGGGATGGGCGGCAGGCCGGGGATGGTGATCATCACCTGGGTCGGCGTCTGCGGGGCCACCGTGGTGGTGGCGACCGGCGCTTCGGTGGTGGTCGGCAGGGTGGCGCTGGCGGCGCTGTAGTCCACCCCGTTGCCCAGCGTGCCCGGCTGCACCATCTCGGCCGAGATGGCGACCGGGGCGGGCGCGCCGCCGGTCTTGTAGGCGTTCGACCAGCTCAGCACCTGGGCCGCGTAGGTCATCGAATTGTTGTAGCGCAGTACGGCTTTCAGCTGCTGCGCGGCGTCGCGCAGGTCCAGCCCGCCGGAGCACAGGTATTTGCCCGCGGCCAGCGCGGCGTCGAAGACGTTGTGCGGGTCGGAGACTCCGTCGCCATTGCCGTCGGAGGCGTAGTTGGCCCAGGTGCTCGGCAGGAACTGCATGGGCCCGACGGCGCGCACGTAGCCGCCGTCGGCGGCCTTGATGATCTCGTTGCCGGGCAGCGTGCCGTCCAGCGCGGGACCGAAGATCGGCGTGACGGAGGTGCCCGCGGCATCGGTGCGGCCATTGCTGGCGTGCGCGGACTCGATGCGCCCGATGCCCGCGAGGAGGTTCCAGGGCAGCCCGCAGCCGGGCATCTGGGATTGCAGCGCCAGTTCCGCGTTGCGGTAGGCGGCGAGCACGATCTCGGGGATGCCGAGCGCGCCGGCGCCGCCGGGCAGGGCGATGTTCTGCAGCGGCACGGTGCCGCCGAAGAGCGGGCTGCCGTCCGCCGGCGGGGTGAGCGCGCTGAGTTTGCGGGGCGCTTCGGCGGCGGCCGGAACCAGGCCGACGGTCTGGTCGGCGGGGACTTCGGCGACCGCCGCGGTGTTGCTGGCGGCGGCCGCCAGCAGCGCGTCGGGGGCGGCCTGCGGGGCCGGGGTGTGGACGGCGGTATTGGTGGCCGAACCGGCGGTGACCAGACCCGCGATCAGGAGCGCCGACGCTGTCACCGGTGCAGATATTCTCTTCGCCACCACACAATCCCCTCAGTCGTGCGGCCGGGCCCTAAGTGAGGACGGTCTCCCGGAGGAGCTGTCTGGGTCGGTCGCTCGGAACAACGTGATCCAGGTTACCCATCAGTCAGCTTGTTGTGTACAACTTGTGCGGTTACTCGCCATCTTTTCGCGGCGAAATCGGTACCTCGGACCTCTTTCGATCGGTACTCTTCTTGGCCTTTTTCACCCGCGTGACCTCGTCGTCTGAGGCCAATTTTTCCAGCCTGACCAGTGTTTCCTTTACATCTTCCAGTTCTCGCCGCAGATAGTCGCGTGTCGCGACCTCACCTACGGCGAGTCGCAGCGCGGCGAGCTCGCGCGCCAGGAATTCGGTGTCGGCCTTGGTCTGCGCGGCGCGGGTGCGGTCCTCCTCCAGGGCCACCCGGTCGCGATTGTCCTGCCGGTTCTGGGCCAGCAGGATGAGCGGCGCGGCATAGGCGGCCTGGGTGGAGAAAGCCAGGTTGAGCAGGATGAACGGGTACGGATCCCAGCGCAGCGAGACCGCGAAGACGTTCAGCAGAATCCAGACGATCACCACGATGGTCTGGATGGCGAGATAGCGCCCGGTGCCCAGGAAGCGCGCCACGTTCTCGCTGGAACGGGCCAGCGCCTCGGCGTCCCAGTCGAATCCGCGGAATCGGCTCTCGACGGGTGTTTCCAGGCGCTGCCGGGCGGTCAGTTTGTCCATGCGATCGGTCATGGGCGGCCTCCGGTCCCGTCGATCACGGGCAGCCCGTGTACGTCGTGATTGTCTTCATCTTGCTCGCGCCAGTCCTCGGGGAGCAGGTGATCGAGCACATCGTCGACGGTGACGGCGCCGAGCAGGTGGTTCTCGTCGTCCACCACGGGTCCGCAGACCAGGTTGTAGGTGGCGAAATAGCGGGTGACGGCGGTCAGCGGGGCGTCCGGGCGCAGCTGCACCAGGTCGGCGTCGACAATGCCGCCCACCAGGTTCGCCGGGGGTTCGCGCAGTAGTTGCTGGAAGTGCACGCAGCCGAGATAGCGACCGGTCGGTGTCGCGGTCGGCGGGCGCACCACGAACGCCATCGAGGCCAGCGCGGGCGTCAGCTCCGGATTCCGGATCCGGGCCAGCGCCTCGGCGACCGTGGTGGCCGGGGTGAGCACCACCGCGCGCGGCGTCATCAGACCACCGGCGGTGTAGGGCGCGTGCTCGAGCAGCCGGCGCACCGGTTCGGAATCCTCCGGATCCATCAGCGCCAGCAGCGATTCCGCCTCGCCCGCGGGCAGCTCGCCCAGCAGGTCGGCCGCGTCGTCGGGATCCATCGCCTCCAGCAGGTCGGCGGCGCGCTCCACGCCGAGCTGTTCGAGCAGCTCCACCTGATCGTTCTCCGGCAGCTCCTGCACCACGTCGGCCAGGCGCTCGTCGTCGAAGGCCGCCGCCACCTCGATGCGGCGCTTGCGCGGCAGATCGCGCAGCAGATGCGCGACGTCGGCCGGGCGCATGCCCTCGAACTGGGTGAGCAGCTGGGTGACGTCCTGCCCGGGCAGGTTCAGCTCGGTCTGGGTGAGCCCGCGGATCTGCGCCCAGTCCACCACGTGCACCGCGCCGCGCCGCCCGAAACCCACGCCGAGGCGCCGCCGTTCGCGCACCGCCACCCGGGACACCACCCAGTCGCGGGTGCGGGTCTGCTCGATACCGAGATCGACCACCACCACGTCCACGTCCTGCAGCTGCGGCAGCTCCGGATCGTCGACGCGCACGGTGGAGTCGAGCAGCTGTGCGATGCCCAGCATTTCACCCGGTCGTTGCTGGAACCGCCGCACGCTGATGGTGCCGGTGGTCAGGGTCACCGAACCCGGCTCGACCGAGGTCACCCGCAGCATCGGCATGAAAATCCGCTTCCGCGTGGGCAGTTCGACGAGCAGCCCGAGCACCCTCGGTTGCTGCCGGTCATAGCGGATGGAGATCACCAGGTCGCGAATGCGGCCTATAGACTCCCCGTCCGGTCCCAGCACCACCAGGCCCGCCAGCCGGGCGGCGAAAACCTTCGTCGCTGCCATGGTTGTCAAGGCTAGTGGTAACCGACTGCCCGAATTGTCCGCGCCACGAGCGCGAACTGTTCTTTGCCCTGTTGGCAGAGCGAAGGAGTGATCCATGACATCCCGCCGATCGGTGCTCGCCGTCCCCGGCAGCAATCCGCGCATGATCGAGAAGGCCAAGGGCCTGGCGGCCGACGAGGTGTTCCTGGATCTGGAGGACGCGGTCGCGCCGGCGGCCAAGGAAGCGGCGCGCGCCAATATCGTGGCCGCGCTGAACCAGCCGGGCTGGGAAGGCAAGATCCGGGTGGTCCGGGTCAACGACTGGACCACGGCGTGGACCTATCGCGATGTGATCTCGGTGGTGGAGGGCGCGGGCGCGAATATCGACGCCATCCTGCTGCCCAAGGTGACCGACGCCGGGCAGGTGCAGGCGCTGGATCTGCTGCTGACGCAGCTGGAGAAGACACACGGCCTTCAGGTCGGGCGGATCGGGATCGAGCCGCAGATCGAGAACGCGCTCGGCTTGCGCAATATCGACGCCATCGCCACCGCCTCGCCGCGCGTGCAGACCCTCGTCTTCGGGCCCGCGGACTTCATGGCGAGCATCAATATGCGCACGCTGGTGGTCGGCGAACAGCCCGAGGGCTACGAGCCCGGCGACGCCTACCACCACATCTACATGACGATTCTGCTCGCCGCGCGGGCGCACGGTTTGCAGGCCATCGACGGCCCGTACCTGGCGGTGCGCGATGTGGATGGCTTCCGCCGCAACGCATCTCGCACCGCCGCGCTCGGCTTCGACGGCAAATGGGTGCTGCATCCGGACCAGGTCGCCGCCTGCAACGAGATCTTCAGCCCGCGCCAGGCCGATTACGACCGCGCGGAGGAGATCCTGGACGCCTATGCCTTCCACACCTCGGCCGACGGCGGCGCGCGCGGCGCGGTCATGCTCGGAGATGAGATGATCGATGAGGCCAGCGCGAAAATGGCGCAGGTCATAGCCGATAAAGGACGGGCGGCCGGAATGACGCGAACCACGCGTTTCGTGCCCCCGTCCGACGATGCGAAATAGCATGATGGAGTCATGACGAATCCCTTGGGGAACTCGAGCCGGAACCGTCCGGGCCTGCCCACGCCGCCGTCGGGGTGGCCGGTCGGCTCGTACCCGACCTACGCCGAGGCGCAACGGGCCGTCGACTATCTGGCCGACAATGCCTTCCCGGTCGAGAACGTGACCATCGTCGGTGTCGACCTCATGCAGGTGGAGCGCGTGCTCTACCGGCTGACCTGGGGGAAAGTCATTGGCGGGGGCATTGTTTCGGGCGCCTGGCTGGGCCTGTTCATCGGCCTGCTGCTGAGCCTGTTCGGCACCGGCGGGCACGTGTTCGGCCCGCTGGTGGTGGGCCTGGTCGGCGGCATCGTGTTCGGCGTCATCTCCACCACCATCCCGTACGCCGCCACCCGCGGGCAGCGCGACTTCGCTTCCACCATGCAACTGGTGGCCGGCCGTTACGACGTGCTGTGCGACCCGAAGGTCGCCGAGCAGGCGCGTGACCTGATCGCCCGGCTGGCGATCTAGTTCGATGGATGTGCTGGACAAGGTCCGGGCCGCGACGCTCGGCTATTTCGGAGTGGACTCGGCCGATTCGGCCTCGGTGACCTTCCTGGGCCTGGAGCCCATCGAGATCCTGCGGATCCCGGGCGACGAGGTGGTGCACTACGTGACGGTGGGCGGTTCGCGCCACCCCATGACGGATCCGGCGGCGGCGCTGGCGGATCCGGTGCGCGGGCCGCGCGCGGAACTGGTGCTGAGCCTGCGCGGGGGAGTGGGCGCGGGCGCGGGACTGACCCGGTCGCTCGGCGTGCTGGTCGCCGCGCCGTCCGTGGAAGGCGTTGTGCTGCAACCCGATGCGCTGCTCGATCTCGGGGAACCGTTGTGGGCCAACGCTTCTTTCACCGCCGCCCTGCTGGGTGAGAGTGAGATTCCGGCGGTGGATTTGCCGGAACCCGCTGAGCCCGTGCAGTTTCTGACGGTCACGCCCATCACCGCGACCGAGGCGGCGTGGGTGCGAATTCGCGGCGCCTCGGCCCTGCGAGATGCCTGGGCGGAAGCGAAAATCGATGTGCGCGACCCGGATCGGGGCGCCGCGACCCTCTGAACGGGTTCACAACCAGTTGTTGCGGTGGAAGTTCGCGTACAACGCGGCGCACAGCAGCACCATGAGCGCGATCACGGCCGGATAGCCGAAAGTCCATCGCAATTCCGGCATGTGGTCGAAATTCATGCCGTACACGCCCGCGATCATGGTCGGCACCGCCGCCATGGCCGCGTAGGCGGAGATCTTGCGCATATCGGTGTTCTGCTGGACGCTCACCTTCGCCAGCGCGGCATTGATCAACGCGCTCAGCGATTCGTCGAAATCGGTGATCTGCTCGGTCACCTGCATGTGGTGATCGGCCACATCGCGCATATAGCGCCGGATCTCCTTGGGAATCGGCATGGCCGAATCGTGGGCGAGCAGTTGCAGCGGCAGCGCCAAGGGCTTCACCGCCCGGCGCAATTCCACGACTTCGCGCTTGAGCTGGTAGACCGCCTCGATGACGATCTTGCTGCCGGGCGTGAAGACTTCCTCCTCCATCGCCGCGACATCGTCCTCCATGGCCTGGGTGACCTCGATATAGGAGTCGACGACATGGTCGGCCACCGCGTGCAGCACCGCGCCCGGCCCCAGCTTCAACTGCGCCGAATCGGCCTCCAATCGGCCACGCACCCCGGCCAATCCGGTGTGATCGCCGTGCCGCACCGTGATCACGAAATCCGGTCCGAGGAACACCATGATCTCGCCGGTGTCCACGATCTCGCTGAGCGTATTGAGCTCGTGCTCGTGATACTGCACCGTGCGCAGCACCAGGAACAGCACATCGTCGTAGCGCTCCAGTTTCGGCCGCTGATGCGCGGTGACCGCGTCCTCCACCGCCAGCTGGTGCAGGCCGAAAGTCTTTGCCACATCGGCCATCAGGGCATCGCCGGGTTCCAGCAGGCCGAGCCAGACGAAGCCGTTGCCCTGCGCCCGCACCTCGGTCAGCGCCTGCCGATAGGTGCAGTGCTCCTGCTGCCGGTGCCCGTCGAGGTAGAGCGCGCAGTCGATGATCTTGTCGGCGGGCACTTTCGGCTTCGGGTGCTTGCCCGGCGGCTCGCCGGAGCGCCCGGGCCAGTGGAAGGACGGCAGCGGCGGAATCGAAGACACGTCTGACGATGCTAGCCGCGCACCGACCGGCCGCCCGGGACCTCCGCGATCGCGCAGGCAAGATAGACCCTGTGCGTATCGATCTCCACACCCATTCCAACGCCTCCGACGGCACCGACACCCCGGCGCAGCTGATCGGCAAGGCGGCTGCCGCCGGACTCGACGTGGTGGCGCTCACCGATCACGACACCACCTCCGGGTGGGCCGAGGCGGTCGAGGCGCTACCGCCGGGGCTGACCCTGGTGCGCGGCATGGAGATGTCGTGTGTGGGCAATGGCGAGGACGGCTGGCCGGTGCCGGTGCACCTGCTGGCCTACCTCTTCGATCCTGCCGACGAATGCTTCGCGCAGGAGCGGGAACGCCTGCGCGCCGAGCGCATCGTGCGCTTGCGCGCCATCGCCGAGCACATGGCCGCCGACGGGCTCCCGGTCGATCCGGACGAGGTGATGGCTTCCGCCGGTCCGTCGGCGGGCCGTCCGCACCTGGCGCGGGCGCTGGTGAACGCCGGGGTGGTCCCGACGGTGGACGCGGCTTTCGAGGATCTGCTCGCCCCGCACGGCCGGTACTACGTCGAGAAGGCCGACACGCCGTTGCAGCGCGCGGTGGAGATGGTCGCGGCGGCCGGCGGCGTGTCGGTGGTGGCGCATCCGCGGGCGCGCAAGCGCGGGCGGCTGCTCGCGCTCGACCACATCCGGGAGCTGGCGTCGCTGGGGCTGGGCGGGCTGGAGATCGACCACATCGATCACAGCGCCGAGGATCGCGAGATTCTTCGCGGCCTGGCCGCCGAACTCGGTCTGGTAACGACCGGTTCGTCCGACTATCACGGTGCGAACAAAACCATTCGTCTCGGTGAATTCACCACCGACCCAACGCAATTCGAGGAAATCGTGGGCAAAGCCACCGGGGTGCCGGTGATCACCGCATGAAGGTGCTCCGGGGTCTGAGCGGAGTCGTGACGGGTGGGGTGGTGGTGCTGGCGGCGGTGGTCGTCGGCGCCGCGATCATCGGTGCTCGGCGTGGTTTTCCGGGCCCCGGAGCCTCCTCGGTGGCCTGGCATGTGACGGGCGCGCTATTGGCTTTGGCGGCACAGATTTTCACTGATCGGCGTCAGGGTTTCGCCGCTTTTTCCGGTTCTATGGTTGTTTTCGTCGTAGCCGGATATCTGCTGTGGACACAGTGGTGGAATTGAAATACGCATAACGGTTGCGGGCAGTTGAACTGTCCACGAACATTTGTCGATATGACCGAATTCGACGCCGATGTGCTGGTGCTGGGTGGTGGTCCCGCGGGGACTTGGGCCGCCCTGGCGGCCGCTGCCGCCGGAGCTCGGGTGATCGTGGTCGACAAGGCCCGCTGCGGCGCCAGCGGACCCACCGCGCGCGGCGGGGTCACGCTCTGGAACATCCCGCCCGGCCGTTCCCGCGACGCGGCCGTGGCACAGAACTACGCGCACGGCGGCGGCCTGGGCGATCCGGAATGGATGTACCGGGTGCTGGACGAGACCCACCGGCGTGTCGCGCAACTGGTGCAGGGCGGCTTCCGCTTCCAGGGCGAGCACGCCGCCCGGCCCGCGCGGATCTACCTGGACGGGGCCCGCTATCTCGGCCGGATGCGGCGCAGCCTGGTCATCGCCGGGGTGCGGATTCTCGACCACCACCCCGTCCTGCAACTGCTCGCCGACTCCGACGGCACCGTCTCCGGGGCGGCCGGCATCGCCTATCCGCCGCATTCCGGCGGTCTGCGCGAATGCCACCCCTGGACCGCGCGCGCCAAGGCCGTGGTCCTCGCCACCGGCGGCTGCGCCTTCCTGTCCGGCGGCGCGGGCACCGACGTGAACACCGGCGAGGGCCTGCTCATGGGAGCGGAGGCCGGAGCCGACCTGTCCGGCATGGAATTCTCCAATGCGTATTCCCTGGTCCCGGCCTTCGGCGCGGCCCCGGCCCGGACCGACCGGCGCTGCGATACCGCTGCCGCGCGTGCGGGTTCGGGCGGGTCGATGGCCGAGCAGGGGCTGGCCGGGTGGACCCACGGCGGCGGGGGCCCGCGCGGCCGCGATGCCGACGGGGTGATGGCCGAGCACGGCCGCGACGCCTGGGCCGGCGGCTCGGCGCCGTTCGCCCCCGGGCAGCTGATGCATTTCGCGACGCTCTACGACGAATCGCGGGAAGTGCTGTTCGGGCACGGATGCGGCTCGCGCGCACAGGTTTTCACCGCCATCGCCGACGGCCGCCGGGTGTACGCGGCCTTCGACGACCTGCCCGCGCCGTTGCGCGCGGAACTCGTGCAGCAGGGCGGCGCCAACTGGTCCGGGCGGGTCCCGCTGCGCGCCGTGCTGGAAGGCACCGTGCGCGGCACCGGCGGCCTGCGCCTGGCCGGACCCGATTGCGCCACCACGATCCCGGGCCTCTACGGCGCCGGGGACGTCACCACCCGCGAGCCGATCACCGGCGCGGTCAGCGGTTTCGGCGGTCAGAACGGCGCCTGGGCGATCTCGTCCGGAGTCTGGTCCGGCGCCGCCGCGGCCCGTTTCGCCGCCACCCGCCGCCGCCTCGGCAAGACCCGCCCGGTGCGGGGCGCGGGCCTCGGCGACAAGGCCCGCATCGACCCCCGCGCCATCGTCGGCCTGGTGCAGGAGCACACCCTGCCGCTGCGCCGCTCCTACTGGCGCAGCGACGGCAGCCTGCGCGACAGCATCGCCGAACTCGACGGTATGTGGCCGGGAGCGGAATTCGACCTCGGCGGCGCGGGCGCGGCCCGGCTGCGCGCCCGCCAGGCCGCCGCGCTGCTGGCCGTGGCCCGCTGGACCAAGTACTCCGCCCTGGCCCGCACCGAAACCCGCGGCATGCACCGCCGCACCGATCATCCCGGCGCGGGCAACGACTGGCGCGTCCGTCTGCTCTCCGGCGGCGTCGGCGACGTCTGGGTCCGCCCCGAACGCCTCGACGCCACCGGTTTCGACCATGCCGTCCCGGAAGCGACTCCGGCTTGACTTCCGGGTCCGCGACCGATTCGTGACTCCTCACCGCACGGTATGCGACGCCGTTGTGACACTTCTCCGCGATCGGGTTCCGACGTGGGAGTTTCCCTTAACCCGGGGGTGATCCGGGTCTCCTACTCTTCGGTGATGACGAACTACCGCGACGGGCCGTGAGGCCGATTTGGCACGTCGTCGCGGCTCCTGGCAGAATGTGTCGACCCCCGGCCGCAGCCACCGCCCGGCCCGGGAGACTCGGTGATCACGATCCGCAAACTCGCGGGTTCTTCCGGGATCACCCCGGCATCGCCCGGACCCACCCGTCCGGTTCGCTCGACGATTGTGCCGCGACACGCTTCCGTTAAGCCGTAATACTTACCGGTGCTTGCCCCGATCCAGTGGCAAGGTTCCGTCCGCAACGGCTTGTCGGGAAGTGATCCGCGCACTTCCCTTTTGAGCACAAGAACCCAATTACCTATTACCGAACGGTAACCGTCAAACGGTTGAGTCCGCATCGAGCAGGAGTGAAATCGTGTCACCCGTGACTGAAGCAGTGAATGCCACCCAGGCCACCCCCGCGCCCGCCGCCGGGAATTTGGCCGACATCACCACGGAAGAAATTTTCGCCGGTCATTTGGGCGGCAAGCTCTCGGTCGAACTCACCGCGCCGCTGGAAACCCAGCGCGACCTTTCCATCGCCTACACCCCGGGCGTGGCGAAGGTGTGCCTCGGCATCGCCGAGGACGAATCCCTCGCCAAGACCTACACCTGGGCCGAGCGCCTCGTCGTGGTCGTCTCCGACGGCACCGCCGTGCTGGGCCTGGGCGATATCGGCCCGCGCGCCTCGCTGCCGGTGATGGAGGGCAAGGCGGCCCTGTTCAAGAAGTTCGCCGGACTCGACTCCATCCCGCTGGTGCTCGACACCAAGGATCCGGACGCGATCGTCGAGACCCTGATCCGCCTGCGCCCGAGCTTCGGCGCGGTCAACCTGGAGGACATCTCCGCGCCGCGCTGCTTCGAGATCGAGAAGCGCGTCATCGAGGCCCTGGACTGCCCGGTCATGCACGACGACCAGCACGGCACCGCCATCGTGGTGCTGGCGGCGCTGAAGGGCGCTGCGGCCCTGCAGAATCGGGATATGTCGGCCCTCAAGGTCGTGGTGTCGGGTGCGGGCGCGGCCGGTGTGGCGTGCACCGAGATCCTGCTCGCCGCGGGCGTGCCGGACATCATCGTGCTCGACTCCAAGGGCATCGTGTCGCAGGACCGCACCGACCTGAACGACGTCAAGGCGGATCTGGCCAAGCGCAGCAACCCGCGCAATATCACCGGCGGCCCGGCCGAGGCGCTCGCGGGCGCGGACGTGTTCCTGGGCCTGTCGGCGGGCACCATTCCCGAGGAGCTCATCGCCTCGATGGCGCCGGAGTCGATCGTGTTCGCCATGTCCAACCCGAACCCGGAGATCCACCCCGAGGTGGCGGCCAAGTACGCGGCCATCGTGGCGACCGGTCGCTCGGACTTCCCGAACCAGATCAACAACGTGCTCGCCTTCCCCGGCGTGTTCAAGGGCGCGCTGGACGTCGGCGCGCGCCGCATCACCGAGGGCATGAAGGTCGCCGCCGCCGACGCCATCTTCGGTGTGGTGGCGAACGAGCTGGCCGTGGACAAGATCATCCCCAGCCCGCTGGACCCGCGCGTCGCCCCGGCCGTGGCCGAGGCCGTGGGTGCGGCCGCCCGCGCCGAGGGCGTGGCGTGAGCTGACCGTCGCTGCGCGACAAGCGAACAACGAGGGGCCCCGTCCTACTGGACGGGGCCTTTTCGCTGGCGTGATTCGCCTCCGGCCGGGCTCAGTGCGGCGTCGCCACGGCCGAGACGAATTCGGCCAGTTGCGCGTCGCTGATGTTCTTGGCCAGATCGGATTCGCAGATCATGCCCATGAGCTGATTGCCCTTGCGCATATCCAGCACCGGCATCCGCTTGATCTGGTTCTTCTCCATGACGTCGAGCACCTCGCTGACGTCGGTGTCCATATCGACCGACCAGACCCGGCCCTGAGCGAGATCACCGGCCCGCACCCGGCTCGGATCGTGTCCTTCGGCGATGCATCGAATGACGATGTCGCGATCGGTGAGCATGCCGATGAGCTGGTCACCATTGCAGATGGGGAGTGCGCCGACATCCATATTGCGCATCATCTGGGCCGCGCGGTCCAGGGTCTCGTCCGCCGGGATACATTCCGCACTCCGGTGCATGATGTCGCGAGCCTTCACTTGCAACCTCCTGATTCGGATGGGTTTGCCACGCAACATCGTGACCCCGATCACAGGCGGTGGTCAATGCGAGTGTTTCAAATGTGACGCCCACCGGCCGGGACCGTGCCGCGTCAGTCTGCGGTGACCACCGGGCGGGCGGTGAGTTCGCCGGGACGGCGCCAGCGCCGCACGCCGGGCGCGCTGGCCCACACCACGAAGGCGAGCAGACCGTCGAGCAGCAGCGCCAGCGCCGCCACCAGGATCGCGCCGACCAATACCCGGTCGTATTTGTAGAGCCCGATGCCGTCGAAGATGTAGCGTCCCAGCCCGCCCAAGTTCACGTAGGCCGCGATGGTGGCGGTCGCGACCACCTGCAGGGTCGCGGCGCGCAGGCCGCTCAACAGGATCGGCAGCGAATTGGGCAGTTCGACGCGCAGCAGGATCTGGGTTTCGGTCATGCCCATCGCGCGCGACGCGTCCACCACGGTCGGATCCACATTCGCCACCCCGGCGTACGCGCCCGCCAGCAGCGGCGGAATTCCGACGGTGAGCAGCGCCAGCAGCGGCGGGATCAGCCCGAGTCCCATGAGCAGCACGAAGAAGGTGAGCAGGCCCAGGGTGGGCAGCGCGCGCATGGCATTGGCGAAGCCGACCACCAGCGCCGAACCCCTGCGGGTGTGCCCGATGATCATGCCGATCGGCACCGCGATCACCACCGACAGCGCCACGGTCAGGAAGCTGTACCAGAGATGCTGCGCGATGCGCATGCCGATCCCGGTGTCGCCGGACCAGTTCGAGCCGGTGGTCAGATACTCCCAGGCATCCAGGAAAAGGTTCATGCCGCAGGGCCTTTCGCCTCGGCGGTGCGCAGCCACGGCGTGGCCAGCCGGCCCAGCAGGTACAGCAGCCGGTCGATGACGAGCGCGAGCACCAGCACCACGATGATGCCCGCGATGATCTCGTCGGGATAGTCGCGCTGATAGCCCTGGGTGAACAGTTTGCCGAGCCCGCCGACGCCGATCAGCGCGCCGACGGTGACCGCGGAGATATTGGTGACCGCCACCACGCGCAGGTTCGCGATGAAAACCGGTAGGGCGAGCGGGAATTCGACGGTGAGCGCCCGGCGCAACCGGGTGTATCCGATGGCGTCCGCGGCGTCCAGCACGGTGGCGGGCACCGCGTCCAGGGCGGCCGGGACCGCCACCACCAGCAGCGCCACCGAGTAGATGGTCAGCGCGATCACCACATTCAGCGGATCGATGGTGGAGATACCGAGCAGCGGCGGGATGATGACGAACAGCGCCAGCGACGGAATCGTGTACGCGATACCGGAAATCGTGACCGTGGCCCGCCGCAGCCAGGGCAGCCGGTGGGTGAGCGCGCCCACCGGAATCGCGATGGCCAGACCGATGAGCAGCGGCAGCAGCGCGAGCACCAGGTGGGTGCGGGTGAAACCCGCTATCTCACCGAAATTGTCGAGGAGGTACCTCACTCGCGGGCTTCTTCCTCGAAGAAGTGCAGGTTGCGCTGGTTGTCCTCGCCGGCGCGCTGGCGGGCCAGTACTTCCAGCACGTCACCGGCGAGCACGCCGCCGCGCACCGCGCCCGAATCGTCCACGGCCACCCCGATTCCCGAGGGTGAGGAGACGGCGGCGTCCAGGGCCAGGCGCAGATCGCCGCCGGGCGGGAAGAGCGAACCGCCGGCGGCCATGCTGTCGTGCAGGGGTTTTCCGGCGCGATGGCCTTCGACGCCGGTGACGTCGATCCATCCGAACGGATGCCGGGCCTCGTCCACGATCAGCACCCACTGCCCGAGTTCCAGTCGCAGCGAATCGATTTCGCCGGCGATGGCGGTGACGATCTCGTGCAGCGGCACCTGATCGGCGGTCCGGAACGACAGCGCCCGGTAGCCGCGATCGCGGCCGACGAATCCGGCGACGAAATCGCTGGCGGGCTGGGCCAGCACGTTCTGCGGGGTGTCGTACTGCTGCAGCCGCCCGCCCGGCCCGAACACCGCGATGCGTTCCCCGAGCGCCACCGCCTCGTCGATATCGTGGGTGACGAAGACGATGGTCTTGCGCAATTCCGCTTGCAGCCGGAGCATTTCGGTTTGCAGTTCGGCCCGCACCACCGGGTCGACGGCGCTGAACGGCTCGTCCATCAGCAGCACGGGCGGGTCGGCGGCCAGTGCTCGTGCCACGCCCACGCGCTGCTGCTGCCCGCCGGACAATTGCGCCGGATATCGTTCCGCCAGACCGCGATCCAGGCCGACCCGGTCCAGCACCTCCAGCGCCGCCCTGCGGGCTTCCTTGCGGCGCGCGCCCTTCAGCATCGGCACCGTCGCCACATTGTCCACGACGGTGCGATGCGGCAGCAGGCCCGCGTTCTGGATCACGTATCCGATACCGAGTCGCAGCTTGACCGGATCGACCTTCGAAATATCCTGTCCGGCAACGGTGATCGTCCCGGAGGTCGGGGTGATCATCCGGTTGATCATGCGCATCGAGGTGGTCTTACCGCAGCCGGACGGGCCGACGAACACGGTGAAGGAACCGGATTCGATGCGCAGATCCAGGTGCTCCACCGCGGTGGTGCCATCCGGATAGGTCTTGGTGACGCCGCTGAACTCGATATCGGACACCGGGTTTCTCCTATCCGATCGGCTTGTCGAGCCCCTGCGCGGCGACCCAGTTCTTGGCGGCGGCGGCCGGTTCGGTCTTGCTGCTGCCCGAGACCGCGGTATTGAGCGAGATGAGCTGCGCGGTGGTGAGTTTCGCCGAGACGGCGTTCAGCACGGTGAGCAGTTTGTCGCTCTTCTTGGCGGTGTTGAACAGCGGCACCACGTTCTGCGCCGGGAAGTTGTGCTTCGGATCCTCCAGCACCACCAGGTTGTTGGCGGCGATGGCGGGGGAGGTGGTGAAGATATCGGCCGCGGTCACCTGGCCTTCGACCAGCGCGCGCACGGTGGCGGGGCCGCCGCCGTCGGCGATCGGCACGAAATTGCCGCTGGAGATGTCCAGGTTGTAGTTCTTCTTCAAGCCGGGCAGGCCGCCCGGCCGTTCCTGGAATTCGGCGGGCGCGGCGAACTTCACCTCGGCCGAATGCGCGGCCAGATCGGCGATGGTCTTCAGGTTCCAGCGGTCCGCGGTGGCGCGGGTGACGACGACGGCGTCGGAATCCTCACCCGGGGCGGGCGTCCCGATGGCGAGCTGATCGCCGAGGGCGGCGGTGAGCGCGGCGTTGACGTCCGTGGCCGAGGCGGCGGTGGCGTTCTTGTCCAGGTATTGCAGCAGGTTGCCGGTGTAGTCGGGGACCAGCGCGATGGAGCACTGCCGCAGCGCGGGCACGTAGGCTTCCCGGCTGCCGATATTCAGCTTGGTGTCGATTGTGAAGCCGTTGGCGCGCAACGCTTCCGCGTACACGTTGGCCACGGTCTCGGATTCCGGGAAGTTGGCCGACCCGACCGTGAGCTGGTTGGTGTCGGTGTCACAGCTGCCTTTCCCGCCGGCGAGCGGATCGGAATCACCGCAGGCCGACAAGGCCATGGCGGCGGCAAGGGCGACCGCGGCGGCGAGTACCTGTGCGACTTTGAGGGCTGGGCGTAGTCCGCTACCGCGGCCACGCTTGCTGAGCAGGGACTTCACTGCTGTCCTTCCGACGTCCCGGGCAGTTCGGGTGGCGGTCGCCGGCCGGTGACTTGATCGAACCGGGGCCGTCCAGGGTGTCCATCTTGCCTGGTCCGGCTCCGCCCCGCTGCCTTCCCCGTGTCCGTTTCGCGGATTTCGTGCGTGCCCCGCTCCGGTTTCCGTGGCTTCGGGAGGGCAAACTATTGCCCGTGCCCTCGCTGCGTACCGCCGTCCTGCTCCTGACCGTGGCCCTCACCGCCGCGGCCTGCGGCAGCTCCGACACCCGCCCGGTACTCACCATCGGCGCGGGTGATTCCGTGCAATCCGGCCTGCTCGCCGAGATCTACGCCCAGGCCCTGTCCCGCACCGGCGCCCGCACCGCCGTCGACCCCGGCCTGGGTGACCGCAAAGCCCTACTCGCCGCACTCGATTCGAACACCATCGCGGTGACCGCCGACGTCAACGGCGACCTGCTGACCGCCCTGGACTCCACCGCCCAGGCCCGCAAACCCGACGCCGTCACCTCCGCCCTGTCCGCGGCCCTCCCCGAAGGCCTCACCGTCTCCGACCCCGCCGACGCCACCGACCTGCGCCCCACCCTCGCTATAGCCGCCACCCGCACCCCCGAATTCCCCACCACCCTGAAAGATCTGGCCCCCCACTGCCCCGACCTCACCGTCGGCATAGCCACCGGCCCCGCCCTCGACCCCATGCGCGCCCCCCTCGCCCCCCAACCCGACGTCCTCACCCCCCTGCGCACCGTCTACCACTGCGACCTCCCCCAGCCCATCACCTACCCCACCGACGCCGACCTCCGAAAAGCCCTCCTGACCCACGAAATTCAACTCGCCGTCTTCTCCGGCCCACCCGCCTTCCTCTCCGAAGGCGCGGCGGACCTGACCCCGATCACCGACCCCGACTACGCCTTCCGCACCGCGAACATCCTCGCCCTGCTCCGCAAGAACACCCTCTCCACCGATCAACTCCGCAAGTTGAACTACGTCTCCGGCGAACTCACCACCACCGAACTCGCCGACATGATCCACCAAATCCGAGACAACCACGCCCTCCCCTCCTCGGTAGCCCGCACCTGGCTCGACGCCCACGCCCTCTGATCACTCCACGCTCGCGTCAAGTTGTTGTATCGCAGTGCCTTTCGATGAATCGGCGGGGGCGCTGCGGGTAGGGTGTCGATAACGCTCCGGGGGCGCCGATCGCTGCGGGGCGGCGTGCAGGGGAGGGAACGTGTCCAATCTGGACGAACGTATCGGCGATGCCGTCGAATGGTTCCAGCGCAGCCAGCTGCCCGACGGCCGGGGCGGAGCCGGGTGGGGCTGGGTCTCGGATGTGCCGCCCAATCCGCAGAATACGGCCGAGGTGGTGTGCGCGCTGGCCCGGGCGGGGCGCCCGGTCCCGCGGGTGGACGAGGTTTCCGCGCTGGTGCGGCAGCCGGTCATTCAACGGGACGAACGCGGCGAGTGGGCTTTCCGGACCCCGATCGATCTGTCCTGGCGGCTGCGGGCGCTGCACTGTCTCGGTGCGCCGGAGACGGATCCGGATGTCGTCGCGGGGCGGGACGCGCTGATCGCCGAGGCCGATGCCGGCACCGGCGGCTGGCGGCTGTCGGATCGGGTGGGACCGGTATCGATCACCTCGACCGCCAATGCGATCCAGGCCCTGGCGCCGCTCGCGGCGTCCGACGAGAACGTGGCGCGAACGGTGCTGCGCGGCACCGGATTCCTGGTCGAGTCGATGCTCGATCAGGATCCGCGAGTGCAGCCGCTGTACGCGAGTGCGCATGTCGCGACCGCCCTCGCCCGGCCGGAGATCGCGGCGGTGGGCGGCCGCCGGGTCGAGCGGGCGCGGGATCTGGCGGTGCAACGGCTGCTCGCGGGTCTCGGCAATGGGGATCCGCAGATCGAGGAGGAACCGTTCCGCCGGGGCGATTTCGCCGATACCTGGCGGCACCTGGCGCTGCATCTGACCGTCGGGGCGCTGCTGACGGCGGAACCGAAGACGATCTTCGATCCGGCAGTACGGAACGCCCTGACACAGCTGCTGGACCTGCAGGAAACCGGGCCGCTGCGGACGCACCGGGGCGGATTCCGGACTTCGCCCGAAGGCTTCGTCACCTCCTTCGCCACCACCCAGGCGCTGGAGGCGATGCTCGGCGCCCGTCAGGTGGTGAACGAGAACGTCAATCCGGCACGGATTTTCGACATGATCTGCCAGGAACAGGGCCGGCATCACGCCGACGCGCAGCGGGTGGTTTCCCTGCGCGGGCGCGCGGTGGTGATGAACAGCCTGGCCGGCGCGGCATCGTTCGGGCTGGGCGGGGCGGCCGGTTTGACCATCGCCATGCTGGCGATCGGTTTCGGCGACGAGCTGGGCAAGATCGGCAGCCGGGCCCTGGTGGTCTGGGGCATGCTGTTCCTCGCCCTGGGCACGCTGGCCGCGGTGACGACGAGATTCCCGGCCGCGTCGAAGCGGGGGATCGCCGCGGCCGTCTTCGCGGGCTACACCGCGCTGGCGCTGCCGATCGTGTCGTTCCTGCTGGCGTGACCGGCTACCGGTCCATCGGGCTGCTGCTGGCGGGCACCAGCCTGTGGGGGATATCGAGCGCCCTCATCGCCGCGGTGGCGCGCACCGGGTTCACCTCGGCGGCGCTGGTGGCGGCGGGGGGTGCGACAGCGGTACTCGGTGTGGCAGTGCTGCGGGGTGACCGGCCCTGGCGGATCTTCCGTGACGACTGGTCGCTGTACCTGCGCTTGGGCGTGCTGGAAGCGGTCAATCTCGCGCTCTACATGGCCGCGTTGCGCATCGGCCCATTGCCGATGATGGTGGCCCTGCATCTGTCCGCGCCGGTGCTGCTCATCGTCGCCCGGCTGGCAACCCGGCGCAGGTCCTTCAGTTTCGCTGTCGCAGTGGAGCTTTCGCTGGTGGCGATGGCGATTCTGCTGGTGTCGGGCCGGCATCCGGGCACGCTGTCGAGCACCGGCGTGCTGCTGGGCTGCGCGCTATCCCTAAGCAGCGCAGCGTGTGTCGCGGCTTTGATCACCGTGGTGGCGGGCGCGTCGCGGGGTCGCGGTTCGGTGGCCTCGGCCGGACTGCAATTGGCGACCGCCGCGGTTCTCGGTCTGCCGTTGCTGCTCATCGCACCACCCGAAGGGCCCGCGAGCCTGGCGCTGATCGCCATCGGCGCGGGCTTTCTGGGCCCCGGTTTCGTCTGCTACTGGTGGGCGCTGCGTACCGTCGACGCGCCGACCGCGGGCATCGTCGGATTGAACGAGGCGGTCAGCGCGTCGATCGTGGGCGCGGCGGTGACCGGAAGTCAGCTCACCCCGGCTGTACTCGGGGCGGGGGCGCTGGTGCTGCTGGCTATCGGGCTGGAAGTTCGATCGACTCCGAACTCTGATGGGCCGCCGCGACGAACCGCGCACACGACTTCGGATCCTTATCGCCGTTGACGGTCTCGACCCCGCTGTTCACATCGACGGCGAACGGCCGCACTGCGGCGATGGCGTCGGCGACATTGCCGGCGTTCAGGCCGCCCGCCAGGATCACCGGGCGGCCGAGTTCGGCGAGCGCACGCACGATGGCGGCACTGATGGACCAGTCGTGCGTCTTGCCGGTGCCGCCGAGGCGGCTGGCAGTCCGGGAATCCAGCAGTACCGCATCGCAATCCGCGGCGGCCGCCCGCGCGGATTCGATCGCATCCGATCCGGTGACGTGCACCGCCTTGACGATCGTCCGCCCCCCGGCCGATTCCCGGACGCGGCGCACGGTTTCGGGGGTGACGAGGCCGTGCACCTGAATGGTGTCGGCATTGATCCGGGCGGCCAGGCTCGTAATGGCCTCGGCGTCTTCCAGATGCGTGACGAGCACCCGGTTGACGAATGGCGGTACCAGCGCCGAAAGCTGCTGCGCGACCGACTCGTCCAGCGCGTCCTCACTGAAATGCGTTACCCCGCAGATGAATCCGACCGCATCGGCGCCCGCCGCCACCGCGATGCGCAGGTCGGACTCGGAGCGGATTCCACAGATCTTCGCGCGCACCGTCACGCATCCATCCTAGTCGGGCGCGACCGCGCGGCACCCGCGATCAGGGGCGCAGGGCGGTGGCCAGGAGGGGGTTCAGGGTCAGGGCGGTGAGGGAGTCTACGAGCATGTCTATGAGGGTTTCTCGGGTGATGGGGGCTTCGCGGAGCCAGGTGAGGGTGGTTTCTTCGACGAAGGCGATCCAGCCTCGGACGGCGAGGGTGAGGCGGGGGAGGTCGGTGTCGTCCACGGGGATGGGGGATTCGGTGAGGATGCGGTTGACCTGGGCGTTGCGGTGGGCGTCGACCATGGCGGTGAGTTCGGGGCTGGCGCTGGCGGGGCCGCGCAGCAGGGCCAGGTAGGAGGTGCGGTTCTCGGTTACGTAGTCGACGTAGCGTTCGATGGAGTCGCGGAGTTTGGCGTAGAGGTCCAGGTCGGGGGCGGGGGCGGTGCGTTCCAGGAGTTCGGCGTTGGCGTGCTGGATGATCGCCAGGTGGAAGTCCTGTTTGGTGGGGAAGTAGTGGAAGAGCAGGCCGCGGGAGATGCCGGCCTGATCCGCTATCTCGGTGATGGACACGTCTTCCAGGGAACGGCCCCGGAGCATTTCCACGCCCAGGGCGATGAGCTGGCGGCGGCGTTCCTCGGGGCTCAAGCGGGTGCGTTTGGTCCCGGTGTCGGCGCTGGTGGTGCTGCGTTCCTTGCTCACGTGGCCTATCCTACTGAACGCGAGTCAATACTGTTGACTCCTACTCAATAAGCACCTAGGGTTAGGTACATGAGTCGCAAGGTTACAGACAAAGCTGTCGGCAACCGGGAAGCCCGGCATGCGCACGTGATCATCGTCGGCAGCGGATTCTCCGGGCTGGGGCTCGCCATCCGGCTGAGTCAGCAGGGGCGTGACGACTTCCTGGTGCTCGAGCGCGGCAATGATGTCGGCGGCACCTGGCGGGACAACACCTACCCGGGCGCGGCCTGCGATGTGCCGTCGCAGCTGTACTCGTATTCCTTCGCGCTCAATCCGGAGTGGTCGCGCTCGTTCTCCAAGCAGCCGGAGATCCAGCGCTACATCCAGGGCGTCGCCGACAAGTACGGCGTGCGCGACAAGCACATCTTCGACTGCGAGATGACCGGCGCGCAGTGGAACGACGCCGCGGCGCGCTGGGAGATCCAGACCTCGCAGGGCCCCTTCACCGCCGATATCGTGGTCTCGGCCATCGGCGCGCTGTGTGAGCCGAACCTGCCGGATATCAAGGGCATCAACGACTTCCAGGGCGAGATCTTCCACTCCGCCCGCTGGAACCACGACTCGCAGCTGGACGGCAAGCGCGTCGCCGTCATCGGCACCGGCGCCTCCGCCATCCAGATCGTCCCGGCCATCGCGGGCAAGGTCGCGCACCTGGACGTCTACCAGCGCACCGCGCCGTGGCTGCTGCCGCGCATGGACCGCCCCTACCTGGCCCCGGAACGCTTCGCGTTCAAGCACATCCCGGGCGTGCAGGCGCTGTCCCGTGCCGCCATCTACGCCGCCCGCGAGACCCAGGTGGTGGGCCTGGCCAAGTTCCCGCCCGCCATGCGCATCTTCGAAACCATCGCCCGGGCAAAGATTTTCGCCGAAGTGCGGGATCCGGAACTGCGCAAGAAGGTCACCCCGGACTTCCGGATCGGCTGCAAGCGCATGCTGATCTCCAACGAGTACTACCCGGCGCTGGGCCGCGACAATGTCGAGCTGGTGACCGACGGCATCCAGGAGATCAAGGCCGGCTCCATCGTCACCAAGGACGGCACCGAGCGCGAGATCGACGCCATCATCGTGGCGACCGGCTTCCACGTCACGGATTCGCCTGCCTACGACACGGTTTCGGGCAAGGACGGCCGCACCCTCGCCGAGGTCTTCGACGCCATCGGCCAGCAGGGCTACAAGGGCTCGGCCATCCACAACTACCCGAACCTGTTCTTCATGCTCGGCCCGAACGTCGGCCTGGGCCACACCTCGATGGTGTACATGATCGAATCGCAGATCAACTACATCGCCGACGCCGTCGCGCAGTTCGACAAGCTGAAGCTGCGCACCGTCGAGGTCCGCAAGGACGTGCAGGACGAGTACAACGCCGAACTCCAGCGCAAGCTCGAGGGCGCGGTGTGGAGCACCGGCGGCTGCGCCTCCTGGTACCTCGACAAGCACGGCAACAACACCACGCTGTGGCCGGACTTCACCTTCCGATTCCGTAGCCTGCTGGAGAAGTTCGACGTGGCGGCGTACGAGACCACCTCCGCCGCGCCCGTCGCGCAAGCCGTCTAAGCCATCCTCGACAACCGAAAGTGGTAACCGTGAGCAACGATGCTTACTTCCAGGGCAAGGTCTGTGTCATCACCGGCGCGGGTTCCGGCATCGGCCGGGCGCTGGCGGAGAACCTGGCCAAGCGCGGCGCGGATCTCGCGCTCTCCGATATCGACACCGAGGGTCTCGCCGAGACCGTGCGCCGCTGCGAGAAGTACGGCGTGCGGATCAAGTCCGATCGCCTGAACGTGGCCGAGCGCGAGGCCGTGCTGGTCTACGCCGACGAGGTCAAGAAACACTTCGGCAAGGTCAACCAGATCTACAACAATGCCGGTATCGCCCACCACGGCGACGTGCTGAACACCTCGTTCAAGGACATCGACCGGATCATGGACGTCGACTTCTACGGAGTCGTCAACGGCACCAAGGCTTTCCTGCCGTACCTGATCGAATCCGGTTCGGGCCACGTGGTGAACGTGTCCAGCCTCTTCGGCCTGATCGCGGTCCCCGGCCAGAGCGCCTACAACGCCGCCAAGTTCGCGGTGCGCGGCTTCACCGAGGCGCTGCGCCAGGAAATGCTGATGAACGGCAGCCCGGTCCAGGTCACCTGTGTGCACCCGGGCGGCATCAAGACCGCGGTGGCGCGCAATGCCACCGTCGCCGAGGGCCTGGATCAGAAGAACCTGGCCGCGCTGTTCGACAAGCAGCTGGCCCTGCATACCCCCGAAATGGCTGCCCAGGTCATCACCGAAGGCGTCCGCAAGGGACACGGCCGGGTGCTGATCGGCTGGGAGGCCAAGGCTCTCGACCTCTTCGTGCGCACCACCGCCTCGTACTATCAGCGGATTTCGGCTGTGGTGCAGAAGCGCTTCCTGCCGTAGGAATTTGGATATGCCAGAACTGAATCTGCCACTGCCCCTTGCTCGTACGTTGCTGAACCCGGTCTTCCGGGTGATGCTGCACCATCGGCTGCCGTTCCCGGTGCAGCGGGCGCTGATGAACGCGGGCGCACCGCTGCAGGGCGCGCCCCGGGGCATCCATGTGGAGAAGGTCCGCCTGGGCGGCCGCCCCGCCGAGAAGGTGACGGTGGGCCCGGTCTCGGACGCGGCCACCGTGCTGTACCTGCACGGCGGCGGTTACGCGGTCGGTTCGCCCGCCACCCATCGGGGGCTGGCGGGGCTGCTGGCGCGCGAAACAGGTTGTGCGGTGCAGGTTCTGGACTATCGCCTGGCCCCGGAGCACCCGTATCCGGCGGCTCTCGACGATGCCGAGGCGGCGTTCCTGGAACTGGTCTCCTTCGGTTTCAAGCCGGAACGCATTGCGGTGGCCGGTGATTCGGCCGGCGGCGGGTTGTCGCTGGCGCTGGCCGAGCGCCTGCGCGACCGGCACGGGTTCGTCCCGGCCGCGCTGGGCTTGATCGCCCCGTGGACCGATCCGAACGAAATCCCGGACCGCCAGCGCGATCTGGTCATCAACAAGCCGTGGTCGCGCGCCTGCGCCGCCGCCTACCTGGGCGACGGCGACGGCAACGACACCGGTTACGCGCCGCTGCTCGCCGACCTGGCCGGACTGCCCGCCACCTACGTGCAGGCCGATGTCGACGAGCTGCTGCACGGTCAGGCCGTCCGCCTGGCCGCCAAGCTGGAAGCGGCGGGTGTTCCGGTGCAGTTCACCGAGACCCGCGGCCTCTGGCATGTGGCCCAGTTGCAGGCGTTCCTGGTGGCCCCCGCCGCCGCGGTCACGCGTGAACTGGGGGAGTTCCTACGGCAAGCCTTGCGACCTGCGCAAACCCGGTCCGTAGGATAGTGACGAAACACAGGTGACGGCCGTCGGATCGGGTGTTGTACCACCTGATCCGGCGGTCCGTGGGGCGTTGCCGGTAACCGTGGCGTAAATTACCCGCCAGTATCAACTTTGTGGAAGGGCAGCGATGCGAGAGTTCGAAGTCCCGGCTACCTACACCATCCCGGAAAACGCCAATATGTCCGATGGCGCCTACCGGCATGCGGAGAAGACGCCCGACCTGGTCGTTTTCAATACTCCGAATGGCAAGGGCGGCTGGAACGACGTCACGGCGACCGAGTTCGCGAAGACCGTGACCGGTGTGGCCAAGGGCCTCGTCGCCTCCGGGATCGAGCTCGGTGACCGCGTCGCCATCATGGCCGCCACCTCCTACGAGTGGGTCGTGCTGGACTTCGCCATCTGGGCGGCCGGCGGTTGCACCGTCGCCATCTACGACTCCTCCTCGGCCGAGCAGGCGCGCTGGATCCTCGAGGACTCCGCCACCAAGCTCACCGTGGTGCAGAACGACAAGCATCGCGCCACCATCGCCGAGATCGAGGGCGGGCTGGGCGAGCTGGCCGAGGTGCTGCAGATCGACCAGGGCGCCATCGCGACCCTGACCGAACGCGGTGCGGGCCTTGACGATTCGGTCGTGCACGAGCGCCGCGGCCAGGTGAAGGCCGCTTCCCCGGCCACCCTCATCTACACCTCCGGCACCACCGGGCGGCCCAAGGGCGTCATGCTCTCGCACGCCAACCTGTACGCCGAATCGGCCGCCGACCGCAGCGCCATGAGCGAATTCCTGCGGCCCGGCCGCAAGTCGCTGCTGTTCCTGCCGCTGGCCCACGTGTTCGCGCGCGCCGTCGCGCTGGCCGCGTTCGACGCCGGCGTCACCGTCGCGCACACCGCCGACTGGTCCACGCTGGTCGAGCAGTTCGGGCAGTACAAGCCGAACTTCATCCTCTCGGTGCCGCGCGTGTTCGAGAAGGTGTTCAACGGCGCCAAGCAGAAGGCGCACGACGGCGGCAAGGGCAAGATCTTCGACTACGCCACCGAGGTGGCCATCGAATACAGCCAGGCGCTGCAGTCCGGCAATGTCGGCCTGGTGCTCAAGCTCAAGCACACCGTCTTCGACAAGCTGGTGTTCAGCAAGCTGCGCGAGGCCATGGGCGGGCAGTGCGAGTCGGCCGTCTCCGGCGGCGGACCCCTGGGCGCGCGCCTGGGCCACTACTTCCGCGGCGCGGGCGTCACCATCTACGAGGGTTACGGCCTGACCGAGTCCACCGCGGCCGTCAGCGTCAACACCCCCAAGCACATCAAGGTCGGCTCGGTCGGCCGCCCGCTGCCGGGGCATGGCGCCAAGGTCGCCGAGGACGGCGAACTGCTGATCAAGGGCCCGGTGGTGTTCGCCGGGTACTGGAAGAACCCGGAGGCCACCGCCGACGCGTTCGACGCCGACGGCTGGTTCAAGACCGGTGACCTGGGCGCCATCGACGAGCAGGGCTTCATTTCGATCACCGGGCGCAAGAAGGAGATCCTGGTGACCGCGGGCGGCAAGAACGTCTCGCCGGCCATGCTCGAGGATTCGCTGCGGCAGCACCCGCTGATCAGCCAGGTCATGGTGGTCGGCGACGGGCAGCCGTTCATCGGCGCGCTCATCACCCTCGATCCGGAGGCGCTGCCGGGCTGGAAGGAACGCAACAATATTCCGGCCGAGACCACCATCGAGCATCTGATCGAGAACCCGGCGCTGGTCGCGGAGATCAACGAGGCGGTGGCGAACACCAACAAGCTGGTGTCGCATGCCGAGGCGATCAAGAAGATCCGCATTCTGCCGGTGGATTGGACTCAGGAGGGTGGGGAGCTCACCCCGAAGATGTCGCTCAAGCGCAATGTGGTGATGAAGCAGTACGCCGCCGACGTGGACGCGATCTACGGCGGCTGATCTGCGTCGTAAAGACCACGGAGCCCGGGCAATTCGCTCGGGCTCCGTTCTTTTCCGGCGGGACCGATGAATTTCCGCTGGGCGTACCGTCGTAGCTGGTGAGTGGGCTGCGGCCCGCTCCAGAGGCCGACGACAAAGGAGCACACCCATGCCTACCGCGAACCCGTACCTGATCTTCAATGGCAATTGCGAGGAAGCGTTCGTGTTCTACGCGTCCGTGCTGGGCGGAGAGCTTCGGCTCACCCGGTTCAGCGATATGGAAGGCGCCGGGGAGATGCCGCCGGAGTTCGGTTCGCGGGTCGCGAACGTGGCGTTGCCGTTGAGCGAGACGAATCTTCTCTATGGCTCCGATTGCCCGCCCGGACAGGACATCGACAACACGCGGGCCGGGTTCACCGTTTCGCTGGAGGTCGAATCCGCCGAAGAGGCCGAGCGGCTGTTCAATGAATTCTCGGCCGGTGGCGAGGTGACCATGCCCTACGGCCCGACCGAATGGGCGGAAGCTTTCGGCATGGTCAACGACAAGTACTCGGTGCCGTGGATGATCAACTTCACGGGCTCGAAGGGGTAGCGCCCCGGCGTCACCGTAACGTCATCATTCGCGCCCGCTCACGGGTCCGTTCCAGCAGTAGGGTCGGATTCGTGACCGGGCGCGAACTTCGTATTGCGAGTGGTGTGGCCGCCGGGGTGGTGATCCTCGGCGTCGCCGAAGTGGCAGCGGTGTGGATCAGCGCCGACAGCACGCCGTTGCAGGCGGTCGGGGCGACGATCGTCGACCACACGCCGGATGGCTTGCGCGAGTGGGTGATCGACCGCTTCGGCACCAACGACAAACTGGTGCTGTTCGTGCTCATGGGCTTGGTCGCGCTGGTAGTGGCGGGCGTCGCGGGGCTGGTGGAACGGGTGTCGCGGCCGGTCGGGTCGGCGATCTTCGCGGTCTTCGGCGTGTGCGCCGCCGTGGCCGCGGTGGCCCGGCCGCATGCCGCGTGGACCTGGGCGCTGCCGTCGATTCTCGGTGTAATCGTGGGAATCACGGTGCTGCGCAGCCTGATTCGGCGGATCGGGGAGTTCGAGTCCGTCACCGAATCCGACGATGTGGCGATCGAGCGGCGACAGGTGCTGCGCGGGCTCGCCACCGCTGCCGCAGTGGGCGTCGGTGCGGGCGTACTCGGCCGGGTGATCGGGGTGCGGTCGCGGGATGTGTCGGGGGAGCGGGCCGACGTGCAATTGCCGGAGCCGAGCGGCCCGGCCGTGGCGGTGGATCCGGGCGCGGACCTGAAGATTCCGGGCCTCGCGTCCTATGTCACCCCGAACTCGGACTTCTACCGCATCGACACCGCGCTGACCGTCCCGCAGGTCAGCAAGGCCGATTGGTCGCTGCGCATTCACGGCATGGTGGATCGCGAAATCCGTTTGAGCTACGCCGATCTCGCCTCCCGCACCCCGGTGGAGCGCCTCGTCACCCTGACCTGCGTCTCGAATCCGATCGGAGGCGATCTGATCGGCAATGCCATGTGGCTCGGCTATCCGCTGAAAGACCTGCTCGCCGAAGCGGGTCCGCATCCCGACGCCGATATGGCGCTGTCCCGCAGCATCGACGGCTTCACCGCGGGCAGCCCGCTGTCGGTGCTCACCGACGGCCGCGACGCCATCCTGGCCGTCGGCATGAACGGCGAACCGCTCCCCACCGCGCACGGCTATCCGGCCCGCCTGGTGGTCCCGGGCCTGTACGGATACGTATCGGCGACCAAGTGGGTCACCGAAATCGAGATCACCAGATTCGATCGCGCCCAAGCGTATTGGACCAAACGCGGCTGGTCGGAGTACGGCCCGATCAAGACCGGGACGCGCATCGACACACCTGCGGGTCACGGCACCTTGCGCGCCGGCAAGGTCACCGTGGCGGGCGTGGCCTGGGCACAGCATCGCGGCATCAAGGGCGTCGAGGTCCGCATCGATCAGGGCGAATGGCAGCCCGCCCGCCTGGCCACCGAACCGTCGGTGGACACCTGGCGGCAGTGGGCCTTCGACTGGGACGCCACGCCGGGTCTGCACACCGTCTGGGCCCGGTCGACCGACGGCAACGGCGAAACCCAGACCGACAAGCGCCAGGACGTGGTGCCTGACGGTGCGACGGGGTATCCGTCCATCACCGTCCGCATCGACTGACACGCCGACCGCGCGGTTTTCGGAGTGGCGAAAATGCCGAACGGCCGTTTCGTATGGGTGCGCGGTCTACGATCGGCGCGGCAGTCGTCCCATTGATAGGGAGCGCGCATGAGCGGAGTGCTCGAGTGGGCGCGGGCGGAAAACCTGCAGCCTGAACCGGTCACCTTGGATGTCTGGAAGAAGTTGCCCCGTGACTTCTGCCGGTTGGTGGAGGTGGTGAACGGGGACGTGGTGCGTGCGGAAGCGCCGCCGCAGCCGCATCGCAATGCGGCCAGACGCATCGCCTCCATGCTCGAGGCGGCCGCCGAAACCCATATGAGCCGGTACAACGACGGCTGGCTGTGGGTGGGGCTGGACCCCGACCTCATGCTGTGGGAATGGCCGCGAGTCACGTTGCGGCGGCCCGATATCGCCATGTTCACCTGTTCGCCCTCGGATGTCGGGCCGCTGCCCGCGTCCCGGGTGAAGGTGGCAATCGAGGTGGTGTCGCCGGTGACCGAGCGGGTCGACACCGCGGACAAGCAGGCGGAGTACGCCCTCGCCGGAATCCCCTGGTACTGGCTGGTCTACATGGATCGAGATCGGGTGAGCGCCATCCAGACTCACGTGCTGGTGCTCGGGCACTATCGCCCGCACAAGCGCCTGACCCCGATCAGCGGCGAGACCACCATCGATATGCCCATCGAGATCCGCCTGGACTGGACCCGGCTGATCGGGCTCGTCTACTGACACGGCACAGGCCCCCGCCGAGACGGGGGCCTGTGCCGCACGCGGCGGCGCAAGGTCAGTGCCCGGCGTCGGTCTTCTGCAGCGCCGGCACGCCCTTGTCGGACTTGTCGAAGCCGATGAACAGCGCGGACGCCACCACGCCGATCAACAGGATCGCGGCCGGCAGATACATGGTCTGGCTCAACGCGGTGCTGAGCTTCTCCAGCACCTTGGCCTTGACCTCCGGCGGCAGGTGGCTCAACCCGCCACTGCCCGCGGCGCCCTCGCCGACCGGACCGCTGGGCAGCTGCTGCGCGGCGATCCGCGCCGACAGCAGCGCGGCGACCGCGGCCGAACCCAGCACCGAACCCACCTGGCGGGTGGTGTTGTACACGCCCGCACCCGCGCCCGCCTGCTGAATCGGCAGGTTGTGGGTGGCGATGGAGGCCAGCGGCGCCCAGATGCAGGCGTTGGCGATACCGGCGATACCGCCCAGCACCAGGTACACCGGAATCGAGGAATCCGGCTCCATGAGCACCGCGAACCCGAAGATGGTGGCCGCGAAGGTCAGGAAGCCCGCGGTCGGCAGCACCCGCGGCGGCATCTTGTCCGACAGTTTGCCGATGATCGGCGCGAACACGCCGGTCAGAATGGCCATCGGGGCCAGCACCAGCGCCGACTTGGTCGGCGACATGTCCCGCACCTGCTGCAGGTAGAAGTAGAACGGCACGAAGGTCGCCGTCACCGCCGCGCCCATGGCCGCGATGGCCAGGCTGGACAGCGCGAAATTGCGATCCTTGAACAGGCCCAGCGGGACCAGCGGCTCACCGGTATTGCGGGACTGGTTGTAGACGAACAGCCCCAGCACCACCAGGCCGGCGGCGATCATGCCCCAGATGACGCCGTCCCAATCCCGGGTATTGCCTTCCTGAATGCCGAAGACCAGCAGGAACATGCCGACCGCGGAGAGCGCGACGCCGACCAGATCGAACTTGTGCTCATGGGTTTCCAGGGACGGCACCAGCCACACCGCGAGACCGAAGGCGATGATGCCGACGGGCACGTTGATGTAGAAGATCCACTCCCAGCCCTTCCAATCCACCAGCGCGCCACCGAGAATCGGGCCGACCAGGGTGGCCAGGCCGGCCACGCCGCCCCACAGGCCCATGGCCGCGCCGCGCTTGTCCGGCGGGAAGGTGCGGGTGATGACGGCCATGGTCTGCGGGGTCATCAGGGCCGCGCCCAGACCCTGCACCGCGCGGGCCGCGATCAGCATCTCGATGGAGCCGGACAGCGCGCACCACAGCGAGGCGGCGGTGAACACGGTCAGGCCGAGCAGGTAGATGTTCTTGGGGCCGTAGCGATCTCCGAGCCGGCCGGTCACCAGCAGCGGCACCGCGTAGGTGAGCAGGTAGGCGCTGGTCACCCAGATGACCTTGTTGAAATCGGCGTCGAAGGCTTCCATGATCGCCGGATTGGCCACCGCGACGATGGTCATATCCAGCAGGATCATGAAGAACCCGACGACCAGCGCGTATAGCGCCAGCCACGGATTGCGTTGTGTGGTCATGGATTACGTTCCTGTCCCGAATGGGCGGTCGCGAGGCGCGGGGCCGCCGATGGCATGAAGTAGTCGGAATGGCATGGGGCGGAAGGGTTTATCGGGCACCGCCTCTCCGGACGGATTCCAGGTCCTCCGGGGTGAGGCAGGCGGCCCAGTCGTGGCCCATGGGGGCGGCGGGGGCGGTGGTGCGTTCGCCGGTGGCGGGATCGAAGTCCTCCCACTCCAGCGCGCCGCTGTCCAGATCGGCGATGAAGGCGCGCAGCCATTCGGCCTCGGTGGCGGTGAGCGCGGCCACGTAGTCGATGACCGCCCAGAAGCGGCGCGGCACCTCCCGGGACCGGGCCCATTCCCGCAGCGCGTCGTACTCCGCGAGCCGGCCTTCGATCCAGGTGATGCGTTCACGCAGCAGCGTGGTCACCTCGCCCACCGGCAAATTGTGCGCTTCGGCCAGAGCGACCGGGAAGATCGGGTACTCCTGTACCGGCCGGCGCAGGATGTCGGCGATCCGGTCGCGCAGTGCCGCCGTGCCCGTGCCGGTGATCCGGTAGGTGGTGCGTTCCGGCCGGTTACCGGCCCGATCGGTGCCCTCCGCGACCACCAGTTCCTGCTCGGCCAGGCGTGCCACGGTGTGGTAGAGCGAGCCGGGTTTGATCTTCACCAGCTCGTCCTCGTGCCGGTTCATCAGCAGTTGATACATCTCGTAGGGATGCATCGGGTTCTCCTCCAGCAGCGCGAGCACCGAGATCGCCAGAGGCGTCAATACCGGCCCCGCCTGCTTCCCGCTCACGGCATCCTCCACTCTTCCGTGCCAAATATTCCACGTGGAATATACGACGCGGAACATGCGCGCACAACCCTCCTTGTTTGTAGGCTGCTCACGGATTCGCTGGATGAACGGGAGTGGGCCGTGACGGAACTGGTCAAAGGACAGAACACGGCGATCGGCGCGGGGGAGGTGCTGGTGACCGTGCGTTCGGCGGCGGAAGTGGATGTTTCGGCGCTCTTGGTCACTGCGGACGGGAAGGTGCGTTCCGACGCCGACTTCATCTTCTTCAATCAGGCGAGCGGGCCGGGGGTGCGGTTGGAGCCGGGAACGTCTGGGGTGCTGCGGGTTTCGTTCGCGGACGTGCCCGCGGAGATCGCTCAGGTGCGGGTGGTGCTGACGTTGTCCGATCCCGCCGCCACGTTCGGAGCGTTCGCGCCGCCTCGGTTGCTGGTGCGGGATGCTTCGGAGAATCCCTTGTGCGAGTACGTGATCGATGGGCTGTCCAGCGAATCCGTGGTGATCGGGCTGGAACTGTATCGGCGCGGGGCGGATTGGAAGTTGCGCGCGGTCGGGCAGGGTTACGCGGGCGGATTCGCCGCGCTCGTCACCGATCACGGCGTGAGTGTGGACGACGAACCGGCGGCCGAACCCGGCGTGCGGACCGTTCCGGGCGAGGAGAAGCTGTCGCTAGAGAAGCGCGAGCGGCTCGATCTGCGCAAGCGGGAAGTCGTGAAAGTGCTGCTCACCAAGGGTGCGGGCGAGGTGCGCGCCCGCGTCGTGCTGGTCATCGACAAGACCGGCAGCATGGCCAGGCTCTATCACGAGAAGGTGGTGCACCGGGTGGTGCAGCGCATGATTCCGGTCGCCATTCAGCTCGACGACGACGGGAAACTCGAGCCCTACCTGTACGCCATCGGGTACACCCGGCTGCCTGACGTCACGGTGGCGACCGTGGACGAATGGGCGGAAACCTACCTGCACCTGTCCGGCACGCACGGCGGCATCGACTACACCCCGCTCGGCAACAGCAATCGGGAAGAGCCGATCATGCAGGAAATCATCTCGACGCTGCGGCCGGGCGGCCCGCCCACCCTGGTGCTGTTCTTCACAGACGGCGGCTTCCGCAAGAAACGCGAAATCGCCGCGCTCATGCGGGAAGCGGCCGCGCTGCCCGCCTTCTGGCAGTTCGTCGGGCTCGGCGAAGCCAACTACGGGCTGTTGCGCAGCATGGATGAAATGGACGGTCGTGTGGTCGACAATGCCGGATTCTTCGCGGTCGACGATATCGACCGGCTCACCGATGCCGATCTCTACTCGCGCCTGCTCGGCGAATTTCCCGACTGGCTGCGGGCGGCGCGGTCAGCCGGCGTGCTCCAGTAGTTTCCGCCCGTGGGCCACCAGTTCGGTGTGTGAGTCCCAGCGTTCTTCGATCCACGCGGAATCATTGTGGGCACTGTCGATTCCGGCGCTCTGATAGCCGCTCAGCTCGAAGTCCAGCTGGACTCGCAGCCGGTCCGTGTCCGGATCGCCGGCGGGCGCCGCGGCCAATTCCGCTGCCGCCGTGCGTACTCGCTGTTCGGTCCAGTGCAGGCCGCGCCGATGTGCGTGCCGGTCCACGACATTCAGCGCCACGGCAGCCACCGCCACACCGATCAGAGTCTCCAGAAAGCGATCCCGCATGATGGGTCCCGCCGAGCCGCTCAAAGTTCCCGCCCCGCCCGCGAACATGGCGGTCGGCGTCAGGAAGGTCACCGCGAGCGCGTAATTCCCCGCGATGAACAAGTCGATGGCGAACATCAGCACCGCCAGCATGACCACCAGCACATAGCCCGACGGATGCAACTGCCACAACCCGGCGAACAGCACCAGTCCCGCGATAGTCCCCGCTATCCGGTGAATCGCCTTGGCGTGCCCCCGGACCCGGTCGGGACCCGCACCCAGAATGACCAGCGCCGAGATCACCGCCCAATGCGGCCGCAACGACCCCGCCGCCACCCCGATCCCACCCGCGACCCCACAGGCCACCAGCACCCGCGCGGTCGTCGTCCAGGTATGCGAATGCGGAGAAGCCGCCCGCCGCAACCGATATCCCACACTCGGCACCTCCGGCTTCGCCCAACTAGCCCCGCGCCATCGATCCACGGCAATGCTCACCCCCGTCACCGCCAAGGCCGAAACCCACCCCAGCGCGGCATATCCCGCGATGACCCCGACCGGCACCCCGCTCTCGGCCGCCACCATCGCCGCCGACCCGGTCAAGGCGAAGAACAATCCCCCAGGCGGCCCGGCCCGCAATCCAGTGAGCAACGCAACCGCCATCGTGGCGACCACGGTAATGAATACGGCGGTCACCACCGCCGCCCCACCGAACCCGATGACCGCCCGCCCCACCCCCGCACCCACCAAGGCCGCAGCCAGCAATGCCGCACCCGCCACGAACACGAACATCCCCCGAGTCCTAATAGCCCGCCCATCCCCATACATGATCGCGAACGCACCAAGTGTGACGAACAACGCCTCCTGCGCATGCCCCATCCCCACCACAACCGCCGCCGGCACCCCGAACGCCACCCCCGACCGCACCCCGGCCCCCACCCGGCTACGCACCGAAGGCACCGCAAACAGCAACGCCCGCACCCGCGCCACCTCCGGCAGCGCCCCACCCAACTCCGATCCCGACTCCATACCCCATATAAACACGTAAGCCCCGCTAACTATTCGCGGGCCGATAGCTCACGGGTTCATACCGGTCCCGCTCACCGCGGTCGGCGTCGGCTGACGAAGCTCGCGCGCTGATCGTGAGTCCGAGTGAACCCCGGGAAACGGCGCGAGGCCGGATCTCGGTGGGAGATCCGGCCTCGCACGGGCTTTCGGAGGGATTACACGGTCGGGGCGAAGGCCTCGGTGATGATCTCCTGCTGTTCCACGGCGTGCACCTTGGACGAACCCGAGGACGGGGCCGACATGGCGCGGCGGGAGATGCGGCGCAGCTTGCCGAACCGGGCCGGGAGGATTTCCGGGAGGTTCAGGCCGAAGAACGGCCAGGCGCCCTGGTTGGCGGGTTCTTCCTGGACCCAGACCAGGTCGGTGGCGTTCGCGTATCCCTCGAGCGCCTCGTTGAGGCGGAACTTCGGGATGGGGTACAGCTGCTCGGTGCGCACGATGGCGACATCGTCGCGGTTGTGCTTCTGCTTCTCCGCGACCAGCTCGTAGTAGATCTTGCCGGAGGTCAGCAGCACGCGCTTGACCTTCGAGCGGTCGCCGTTGCCCGACTCGTAGGTGGGCTCCTCGAGCACGGTGCGGAACTTGTTGTCGGTGAAGTCCTCGACCTCGGACACCACAGCCTTGTTGCGCAGCATGGACTTCGGGGTGAAGACCACCAGCGGGCGGCGGATGCCGTCCAGGGCGTGCCGGCGCAGCAGGTGGAAGTAGTTCGACGGGGTGGAGGGGACCGCCACCGTCATCGAACCCTCGGCGCACAGCTGCAGGAAGCGCTCGATACGACCGGAGGTGTGGTCCGGGCCCTGGCCTTCGTGACCGTGCGGCAGCAGCAGCACGACCTCGGAGAGCTGGCCCCACTTGGCCTCGCCGGAGGAGATGAACTCGTCGATGACGGTCTGCGCGCCATTGACGAAGTCACCGAACTGGGCCTCCCACAACACGAGCGCGTCGGGGTTGCCGAGCGAGTAGCCGTACTCGAAGCCGACGGCCGCGTACTCCGACAGCGCCGAGTCGTGCACCGCGAACCAGCCCGGCGCCTTGGACCCGATGTTGTGCAGCGGGGTGTACTCGCCGCCGGTCTTGCGGTCGATGATGACCGAGTGCCGCTGCGAGAAGGTGCCGCGGCGGGAGTCCTGACCGGTGAGGCGGACCGCCTTGCCCTCGTCGATGAGCGAACCGAAGGCCAGCAGTTCGGCCATGGCCCAGTCGATCTTGCCCTCGTAGGCCATCTCGCGGCGCTTCTCCAGCACCGGCTTGACGCGCGGGTGCACGGTGAAGCCCTCGGGCACGTTCACGAACGCGTCGCCGATGCGCTGCAGCACCGTCTTGTCCACGGCGGTGACCAGCGTGGTCGGCATGACCTGCTCGTCCTCGACCGATTCGGACGGCTCCGGGGTGTACTTCTCCAGCTCGCGGACCTCGTTGAAGACCCGCTCCAGCTGACCCTGGTAGTCGCGCAGCGCGGCCTCGGCCTCGGTCATGGAGATATCGCCGCGGCCGATCAGGCTCTCGGTGTACGCCTTACGCACCGAACGCTTGGTGTCGATCACGTCGTACATGTTCGGCTGCGTCATCGACGGGTCGTCGCCCTCGTTGTGACCGCGACGGCGGTAGCAGATCATGTCGATGACGACGTCCTTGCGGAACTTCTGCCGGTAGTCGACGGCCAGCTTGGCCACCCACACGCAGGCTTCCGGGTCGTCGCCGTTCACGTGGAAGATCGGCGCGCCGATGAACTTCGCGATGTCCGTGGAGTATTCGGTGGACCGCGAGTACTCGGGCGCGGTGGTGAAGCCGATCTGGTTGTTCACCACGATGTGCACGGTGCCGCCGGTGCGGTAGCCGCGCAGGCCCGACAGGTTCAGCGTCTCGGCGACGACGCCCTGTCCGGCGAAGGCCGCGTCACCGTGCAGCATGAGCGGCACGACGGAGAAGGAGCGATCCTCTTCGCCCTTGGTGACGATGTCTTCCTTGGTGAGCAGATCCTGCTTGGCGCGAACCAGACCCTCCAGCACCGGGTCGACGGCCTCGAGGTGCGACGGGTTGGCGGTCAGCGACACCTGAATGTCGTTGTCGCCGAACATCTGGATGTAGGTGCCCTGCGCGCCCAGGTGGTACTTCACGTCGCCGGAGCCGTGGGTGGCGGCCGGGTTCATATTGCCCTCGAACTCGGTGAAGATCTTCGAGTAGGGCTTGCCGACGATATTGGCGAGCACGTTCAGGCGGCCGCGGTGCGGCATACCGATGACGACCTCGTCGAGGGCGTGCTCGGCGCACTGGTCGATGACGGCGTCCATCATCGGGATGACCGATTCGGCGCCTTCGAGGGAGAAGCGCTTCTGGCCGACGTACTTGGTCTGCAGGAAGGTCTCGAAGGCCTCGGCCGCGTTCAGGCGGGACAGAATGTACTTCTGCTCGGCCACGGTCGGCTTGGCGTGCTTCTGCTCGACCCGTTCCTGAATCCATTGCAGCTGTTCGGGATCCAGGATGTGGGTGTATTCCACGCCCACGTGCCGCGAGTAGGCGTCGCGTAGGATGGACAGCACGTCGCGCAGCTTCATGCGCTCCTGGCCGTGGAAGCCCGCAACATTGAATTCGCGATCCAGGTCCCACAGGGTCAGGCCGTGCTGGGTGACATCCAGGTCGGGGTGCGAGCGGAACTTGTCCTTGACCAGGCGCAGCGGGTCGGTGTCGGCCATCAGGTGGCCGCGGCTGCGGTACGCGTTGATCATTTCCTGGACGCGGGTCGACTTGTCGATGCCGCGTTCCTTGATGTCCTTGCGCCAGCGCACCGGCTCGTAGGGGACACCCATGCCGTGGAAGATCTCGTCGTAGAACTGGTCCGAGATCAGCAGGTTGTGGATGGTGCGCAGGAAGTCACCGGACTCCGCGCCCTGGATGATGCGGTGGTCGTAGGTGGAGGTCAGCGTCATGAGCTTGCCGATGCCGATCTCGGCCAGCTGCTCGTCGCCCATGCCCTGGAACTCGGCCGGGTACTCCATGGCGCCCGCGCCGATGATCGCGCCCTGTCCCTGCATCAAGCGCGGCACCGAATGGTTGGTGCCGATGGTGCCCGGGTTGGTCAGCGAGATGGTGACGCCGGCGAAGTCGTCGGTGGTGAGCTTGCCGTCGCGGGCCCGGCGGACCACGTCTTCGTACGCATTGTGGAACTGCGCGAAGCTCATGTCCTCGGTGTTCTTGATGGCCGCGACCGCGAGCGAACGCTTGCCGTCCTTGCCCTTGAGGTCGATGGCCAGGCCGAGGTTGGTGTGCGCGGGGGTGACCGCGTTCGGCTTGCCGTCGATCTCGGCGTAGTGCCGGTTCATGTTCGGGTAGGACTTGATGGCCTGCACGATGGCGTAACCCAGCAGATGGGTGAAGCTGATCTTGCCACCGCGGGTGCGGGCCAGATGGTTGTTGATGACGAGCCGGTTGTCGATCATCAGCTTGGCCGGGATCGCACGCACCGAGGTGGCGGTGGGGATGGTCAGCGACGCCGACATGTTCTTCACGATGGCCGCGGCCGGTCCGCGTAGTACCTGGGCCTCGTCCGTCGCGGCGGGCTTCGGGCCACCCGTGGTGGGGGCGGCGTTCGAAGTCGGAGCCGGAGTGGTCTGCGGGGCGCGCACCTGAGCCGGAGCCGGGGCCGGGGCAGGCGCGGCGGCAGCGGGGGCGGGCTGCGGAGCGGGGGCGGGAGCGGGCGCCACGGCCGGCGCGGGGGCGGGGGGAGCTGCAGCGGCTACCGGCTTGCTGTTACCGGTGTCGCCGGTGTTCTCCGGCGTGTAGTCGGCCAGAAACTCGTGCCAGCTCTCATCGACGGACGAGGGGTCTTGCTTGTACTTCTGGTACATCTCGTCGACAAGCCACTGGTTCTGTCCGAACTGGTCTGTTGAGCTGCTCACAGCAGGTGTTCGCCTCATTTCGTTCTTCGCGCTGCGACGTTTGTGACGTGCCCGGCACGGGTAATCGGCGGATGCGCGCCGATGCGCCCCCACTGAGGATATGCCCACCCCTGTTCGTCCCTGTCCCTGGACTACCAGCGAGTGGACACGTCTCTCAATGACGACTCGTCCTCGAACGAGAATATTCCTTCCTCGGCGGCTGCCGCAGCCCACAAGCGGGAGTAAGCGCCGCGTTGCGATAGCAGTTGTTCATGAGTGCCGATTTCGGCGATCTTGCCCTGCTCGACCACCGCGATCCGGTCGGCTTGCGCGGCGGTCGCCAGCCGGTGCGCGACGATCACCGCGGTGCGTCCGCGCGTCACCGATTCGTTCGCCACCAGCACCGATGCCTCGGCCGCCGGATCCAGCACCGCGGTGGCCTCATCCAGCAGCAACAGGTCCGGGCGCACCAGTTCGGCGCGGGCCAGCGCGATCAGCTGGCGCTGCCCCGCGGACAGCCCGCGGCCGCGCTCGCCGACCGGTTGCCGCATTCCGTGCGGTAAAGCATTGATGGCGTCGAGCGCGCCCACCGCGGCGGCCGCGGCCTCGATCTCCGCAGGATTCGCAAAAGGTTTGCCAAATGCAATGTTGCTGGCGATGTCTCCGGTGAATAAGTGAGCTTCCTGTGGAACAACTCCCAAGCGCGCTCGGAAGTCGGTGAGCGCGTAGTCGCGGATATCGGTGCCGTCCACGCGGATCACGCCCGTGTTGATAGCCCCGTGATCTGCAGTTTCGGTGCGCGGCATGTCATACAGGCGGGCCAGGAGTTTCACGATGGTGGACTTGCCGGCGCCGGTCGCGCCGACCAGTGCCAGGCTGCTGCCCGCCGGAATCCGGAGCGTGACGCCGTCCAGTGCGGGGGTATCGACGCCGGGGTAGTGGAAGCGCACATCGTCGAACACGACCTCGCCGTGCAGTTTTCCGTCGATGGCCACCGGATGTTCGGGGTCGGGCGTGATCGAGGACGGGGTGCGCAGTAGTTCGCCGACGCGCCGCAGCCCGACCCGGGCCTGCTGATAGCCGTCGAAGAGCTGTGAGAGCTGGAAGATCGGCCCGGTCAGCAGCCGCAGGTACAGCACGAAGGCGACCAGGGTGCCGGCCGAGGTGCTGCCGTCGGCGACCTGCCGCGCGCCGAGGAACACCACGGCCGCCAAAGCCACATCGGCCCAGGCGCTCACGAACGCGAAGTACACCGAGATGGCCTTCTGCGCCCGCATCCGGCTCACCCGATACCGGTGCGAGTATTCGGTGAACCGCTCCGCGGCCCGCCGCTCGTGCCGGTGCGCCTGCACCACCCGCAGCCCCGCCACGTTCTCGGCGAAGTCGGCGTTCACGGTGGCGGCGTCCTCCCGCGATTCGCTGTACGCGCGATCGGAGGCCTTGCGGAACCACCAGGTCGCCAGCGCCAGCGGCGTGATGGTCACCAGCACCACCAGCGCCAGCTGCACGTCGATCACCAGCAGCGCCACCGCGATTCCCGCCACCGTCAGCAGGCTCACCAGGGTGTCCGGCACGCCGGTCTGCAGGAAGGTCGACATGGCGTCGATATCGGTGGTCATCCGGGTGAGGATGCGACCCGACAGCTCCCGCTCGTAATAGTCGAGTCCCAGCCGCTGCAGATGCGCGTAACTGCGCACCCGCAACCCGTACAGCAGCCGCTCCCCGGCCCGCACGCCCCACACCAGCGCCGTGGCCGCGACCACCCAGCCGATCCCGACCAGCAGCGCGCCCGCGACGGTGGCGCGAACCAACGCCCCGCCGTCGTCCTTGCTCACCCCCGAGTCGATCGCGTACTGCACGATCGACGGGAACCCCACGCCCACCAGCGCATCCAGCGCCAGCAGCAGCACGGTCCCCGCCACCAGCCACCGCACCGGCCGCAACAACCGGGCCAGCCGGAACCCCGGATCCGGCGCGGAAAGCTCCCGATCATCCAGTCCGGGCAGCTCGGTCGCGGCGGGCAAGGACGGCAGCACGCGCCGAACTTCCTCCGGCACATCGGAACCCGACAGCTCGTCAACGGCGGTTGGGGCGTTGTTCGTGGCCTGGGGCGGGTACCCATCCGCCTCCGGAGCGGCGGCCGCGTCGCTGGTTCGGCTCGGCTCGAGCTGCCCCGAGACACGGGGCCCACTCGTGGATTCGTCATGTCCGGTGAATCCCGCTCCGGCCGGATCGGAGTCGGCTTGCGTGGTCAGCGGCGGCGCGCCGAGGATCGAATCGGCGGGCGCGAGCGGTGCGACGGAATTCGGAAGCGGTTGCGGGGTAAAGGGATCGATTTCCGCGGCGGGATCGCCCAGGAGCGGGGCCGCGCCGGGGAGGCGGATGACGCGGTCGGCGCGGGCGAGGGTGGATTCGCGGTGGGCGAGGATCAGGGTGGCGCGGCCGGAAGTGGTGGGGAGGGCGTCGAAGATGGCGGCCTCGGTGACCGCGTCGACGGCGGAGGTGGCGTCGTCGAGGATGAGGATGCGCGGGTCGGCGAGCAGGGCGCGGGCCAGGGCGATGCGCTGGCGCTGACCGCCGGACAGGGTGAGGCCGCGTTCGCCGACCACCGTGTCGTAGCCCTGGGGGAGGGCCCGGACGAACTCGTCGGCGGCGGCCTGTTCGGCGGCGGCGCGTATCTCGGCTGCGGTGGCGTCGGGGCGGCCGAGCGCGATATTGGCGGTGATGGTGTCCGACAGCAGGAAGGCCTCGTCGAACACCACGCCCACCGCCGCACGCAGGTCGGCGGCGCGCAATTCGGCGATATCGGCGTGGGAACCCTTGCCGTACAGGCTGATCCGGCCCGAAGTGGGCGTGTAGAAGCGCGGCAGCAGCAGTGCCAGGGTGGACTTGCCGGAGCCGGCCGGGCCGATGATCGCCACGGTCTCGCCGGGCGCGACGGTCAGGTCGAAGTCGCGCAGGATCGGCCGATCGGGGTCGAAACCGAAGGTGAGCCCGTCGATTTCGATGCCGAGCGGTCCCGGCGGCAGCTCCACCGGATGCTCGGGATCGGTGCGTTCGTGCGCGCTGTCGATGACCTCGTCCACGCGTTCGGCGGCGGCGCGGGTCAGCTGCGCCATCACCACCACCATGGACACGGTGCGGGTGGCGGCGGTCATGGTGCCGACGTAGGCGGTGAACGCCAGGAACGTTCCCACGCCGATGGTCCCGTGCAGCGCGAGAATGCCGCCCACCGCGATCACCGCGACCAGCCCGGCCTGCGGAATCGCGGCCAGGGTCGGGGCGAACCGAGCATCGATGCGGGCGGCTCGCAGCCGTTCCGCGTACAGCCGTTTGCCTTGCCGCTCCAGGATTTCCACCATCCGGGCTTCCTGCCCGAACCCCTTCACCACCCGAACCCCGGTGATGGTCTCCTCCACGTGCTGCGCCAGATCCGCGCCGCGCTGCTGCGCCGACCAGGTCGCGGCGTACAAGCGCGGCCGCACCCGGTACACCACGAACGCCAGCGCCGGCACCACCAGCAATGCCGCCAGAGCCAACGGCGGCGACAGCCACAGCATGATCAACGCCGCCAGCACGAACTGCAGCGCGGCCGTCAAAGCCCACGGCCCCATGGCCAGCAGCCCCTGCACCAGCGTCAGATCACTGATCGACCGCGACACCACCTGCCCGGTCCGCAGTTCGTCCTGCCCGCGCCCGTCCAGCCGCTGCAAGGCCCCCAGCAGATCCACCCGGATCTCGTGCTGCACATCCAGCGCCAGCTGCCCCGCCAGCCACCGCCGCCCGAGCGCCGCCAGGAACCGCGCCCCGGCCAAGGCCACCATCAACCCGGCCATGGCCGCGATGATCTCGGTATCCCCGACCACCGCCCCATCGAGCGCGCGCTTGGCCAGCAGCGGCCCGACCGCCTCGACCGCCGCACCCACCAGCACGGCCAGGGCCACGCCCGCCACCAGTCGCGGATGCTTCCGGGCGCGCTCCCACAACCGCCGCAACCAGCCCCGGGTCCGGCCGTCGTTCATCGCCGCCGCCCCGATCGCCGCACCGTTTTCCGAATCCGCACCTCGCACCGCGAGCACCTCACTCACTATCGACTCCCCCCGCCGTCCGGCAGTCGCACCCCTCGACCCGCACCGCCTCGTCTTGTCCGCCCATTCGCATCATCCAGTACGACAACGACAACCCCACCCCTCCTTTGTTCCCGCACCCCACCTTCGCGCGACCCCAACGGCATGTCGCACAGTCCCGCCCTCCTCTCCAGACGGACATTCCGACCCGCCCCAGTTCGGCGCACCTGCAATTCGGCGTTCCAGTGCGTCCGCGCGAACTGCGCTTCCACTCATCGTTCCGGCGCGCTTCGGCACAGATCTCACGTCGCGGGGCGCGATCCCGGCCGAAAGAATGCTGGGAGACCGGAGATTCCAGGACATGACAGCGGGCAGTGACGGCGGGACGGGCTGCCGCGGGTCGAGACGGCTGGGCGACACTATGGGGAGCGACGGCTCGGGCGGCGGTCGCTGGGACTGCGGGTTGTGCGGGGCGGGTACCCGTGGTCGGGTGGAGATTGTTCACGACTAGTCGAAATGAGGCCGCGCACATGCCTGTCCAGCGTCTCAACCATGCCGTGCTGTTCGTCTCCGATGTGGAGCGTTCAGCGGAGTTCTACAGCACGGTGCTGGGGTTCCGGCGCTTGCCGGGTGGGTTCCCGGGGGCGGTGTTCCTACAGGCCGAGGGGTCGGCGAACGATCACGACCTGGGGTTGTTCCAGTCGCCGGACCCGCTGATCGCGCATCGGACGGGGCGGATCGGGCTGTATCACCTGGCCTGGGAAGTGGATACGCTGCGCGAATTGCAGCGGATCAAGGATGCGCTGCAGGCGGCGGGGGCGCTGGGCGGTGCGTCCGATCATGCGTCCACCAAGGCGCTGTACGCCTCGGATCCGGACGGCATCGAATTCGAGGTCTGCTGGCTGGTGCCGGACGCGGCCGTCGAAGCGGAGATGGCGGCCATGACCGCGCCGACCCGCCCCCTGGACATCGATGCCGAGATCGCCGCCTACGGCGCGGACACCCCCGGCGGACCGCGCACCGATCACGCCGTCTGGCAGCGGCTGTTCGCGGCGCGCCGCGGCGAATAGTTCGGATTCAGAGATCGCGCTGCTGCACGTACCACCACGCGGCCGCGCCGGCCCCGGCGGTCCACAGCAGCAGCACCACGATCGCCGCGGGCGTCGGCGCGATGAACGCGCTGTCGGCGTAACTGCCGTCGCTCATCGTCCCGACCGTCGCCGCCACCGGCAGGATGGTCGCGAATCCGGGAAACCCGATGCCGCGCGCGGTGATCCACACCAGCGGCTCCAGCACCAGCACCCCGATGATCACCGCTATCGCCTGCACCGGCGAACGCAACAGGAATCCCAGCGACGCCCCGATCACCGCCCAGCACACCGCCGCCAGCGTCACCCCGCCCAGCACGGCGAGCAGCTCGACGGTGAACTCCGCTTTGCCGCGCCCGAACACCAGCAGCGCGGCGGCCCCGACCACCTCCATCGCCAAGACGACGACCAGCGAAAACCAGGCCGCCACCGCGAGTTTGGACCCCAGCAGCAGATTCCGGTCCGGCGTGAACACCGCGCTCACCGGCAGCGACCCGAACCGGTACTCGTCCCCGGCCGCCAGCGCCCCGAAGATCGCCGAGGCGAGCACGGCCAGCGCCAGCGCCCCCGCCACCGCGGTTGCGGGCGCCCCCACCGCGCCCAGCACCGGATGCTTGTCGGTGGCGACGGCGGGCGTGAACCGAATTCCCAGCGCCGCGAACGCCACCACCCCGAGCAGCGCCACCCCGCCACCCAGCAGCCGATTGGTCCGCAGCGAAACCACCTTCCGCACTTCGGAATTGGCGACCCGCAGCACCGGCTCCGGCACGGCGACGAGATTCATCTCGCATCCTTTCGTCTGAACATGCGCGGGCCGGTGGTCAACGCGGCATCCCGTGGGCGGGCGCCATGGTGGGGTAGACCGGGGCAGGGTGCGCCGGGGTGGCGGGACGGGTGAGGGCGGCCAGCACCTGATCCGGGTGGATGTGTTCGGAGGCGATCTCGGTGAGCTGCACGCGCGCCGAAGCCGCGGCCGATTCCAGTTGCGCCAGTGTGGTTTCAGCGACGGCGAGGCGGCCGTCGGTGCGCATGACGGCATCGGTGTGACCGCGTGCGGCCAGGGCCGTGGCGAGGGCGATCTGGCTGGAGGACTTCACCAGGATGCGATCGGGATGGCTGCGGCGCAGGCGCGCCGGGCTGCCCTGGTAGACGATCTTGCCGTGGTCCATGACGATCAGCTCGTCGGCGACCGGAATGGCCGCGCTGAGGGTGCGCGAGGTCAGCAGGACCGTGCCGCCGCGCCGGGCGTGGCCGTGCAGATACTCATTGAGCCAGGCGGTTTCGGCGGCGTCCAGCCCGGCCGCCGGATCGTCGAGGAGCAGCAGTGGCGGATTGCCGAGCAGGGCGGCCGCCAGCGCCAAACGGGTTTGCGCGCCGGGGGATTGGGTGGCGATGCGCTCACCGGCCGCCTGATCCAGGCGCACCAGCGTCAGCAATTCGTCGACGCGGGCGTCGGAAACCCCTGCGGCAGCGGCGTATACGCGAAGCTGACCGCGCACCGTGCGCGCCGGGTGCAGGCCGCGCGGGGACAGCACGGCCCCGATCGCCTGCCGCCCCGCCCGCACGCCGGACCCGGGCCCGCCCACACTGGCCGACCCGGAAGTCGGTTTCAGCTGGCCGAGCAGCATGCGCAGCACCGTGGTCTTGCCCGCGCCCATCGGCCCCACCAGGGCGGCGACCGTGCCCGCGGGCACCACGAAACTCACATTCGCCACCGCGGTGACGGTTTCGAAACTCTTGCTCAGTCCCGCGGCGGCGAAGGCGAGCGGCCGGGCCTGGCTCACTGCTGGGTGGCCTGGGGCTTGGGCGCTTCCACGGCGGTCAGCGGGTCGGCGTCGATGACGAGGGGCTGCGGCCAGAACTTGGGCGGCGCGCCGAAAGCCTGGCGGGCGTTGTCGATCGTCCGATGGCCCAGCGCGCGGTTGCCGAAACCGCCGATGGCGGCGCCGATCCCGGCGGGCAGCACCTTGCCGAACATGAGCGCGCTGCGCTTGGCGATGAACTGCATGAGGAACTTCTTCATGAGGTTGTCGTTCATGGAGTTGATGCCCGGAATCTTGCCGGCCAGCAGCGTGCCCCAGTTCTTGGCCGAGGCGCCGACGCTCTTCTGCACGATCTCCATGCCGCTCTCGCCCATGACCACCGCCAGCACCAGGGCCCGGCGGCGCTCCTTGTCCTCGGGCGCGACCCCGTGCACGGCCGCCACGGCGAGGGTGAACACGGCGGACGCTTCCAGGAAGAACGCGGTCTCGGCGCTCATGGCGGCCACCGACGCGATGGTTCCCACGCCCGGCACCGCGGCGGTGGCGCCGACCGCGGTCCCGCTGCCGGTGACGGCGGTGAGATAGAGCTTCTCGATGCGCGCGATGATCTGCGCGGGCGACTCGCCCGGATGCGAGTCCCGCAGCTTCTTCACGTATTTCGCGACCGCGGGCGCCTGCATCTGCGACCCGTTCTCGAGCAGCGAAACGACAGTCTTCTCGAGCCCGGTCTTGAACATCGACAACACCCCATTCTCCGTGCGGTCCTCCGACCGAAACTCTATGGCACCGGCACAACGATTCGCGACGGATGCCGGTTCCTGCGCACCCCGAGCCCTCCGCGTGTCCTGTCCGCCGCGCGCAGAGCCGGTGCTCCCTCCCTGAGTAACCGCCGGGCGCACGGGTAACCATGGCTGCCGGCGTGTGGTCCGGCGGCGCGGAGATCGGAATCGGCATACCGTGGACGGGTGGCGGGTGTGTCCGAAGGCGCGAGCGGGTCACCGGATCCGCGGCTGCGGGAGTATGTCCTCGGGTACGAGGGCTATCTGCTGCGCGGGTTCGAACCGGGCACGCACGTGGGCATGCCGGGCACCGCGCTGACGGTGATCGTGACCATCGACGAGCCGGTGGACGTGCCGGTGTCCTCGCATCCGGAGCAGGCGGGCGCCAAGTGGGACATGCTGGCCAGCGGGCTGACCGTCCGTCCGGCCGTGATCGCGCACCACGGTTTCCAGCACGGCATTCAGCTGGCGCTGACCCCGAAGGGTTGCCGCGCGCTGTTCGGCATCCCGGCCGCGGCCCTGGGTTCCTGGATCGTGGATCTGCGCGAGGTGCTCGGCGCGCGGGCGGGCGAGCTGTGGGAGCGCCTGGCCACCGCCCCCGATTGGCCGGAACGCTTCGCCGTCTTCGACGAGATCCTGCTGCGGCAGGTGCGCCCGGTGCCGTGGGACCCGGAACTGGCCCGCGCCTGGGAACTGCTGACCGCACCGGACCCGGCGGTGCGGGTGGCCGCCGTCGCCGACGAGATCGGCTGGAGCCGAAGACATCTCGGCAATCGATTCGCCGCCGAGTTCGGCATCACCCCCAAGGACGCCGCCCGGATCACCCGCTTCGAGCGCTCGCACGGCCTGCTGCGCCTGCCGCAGGCCCCGAGCCTCGCCGAGGTCGCCATCGCGACCGGGTATTACGACCAGGCCCATATGGCCCGGGAATGGCGCGAACTGGCCGGTATGCCGCCCTCGGTCTGGCGGGAACGCGAGGAGTTCCCATTCGTCCAAGACCAACCGGCCCCCGCCCCGGCACCGTAGATCCCATGACAGAGACAACTTCGGTACGGACCGCGGCCATCGTCTGGCCGACTTTCGTCTATCGCGACGCCGTCGCCGCGATCGCCTTCCTGGAGCAGGCTTTCGGCTTCGTCACCACCGCCCGGCACGGCGACGACGCCGGCCATGTCCACCACGCCGAACTGGCCTGGCCGGGCGGCGGCGGCATCATGCTCGGCACCGCCAACCCTGAGGGCGCGCTGGCCTGCGCGGTCCCCGGGGCGGGCTCGGCCTACATCGTCACCGACGAGGTGGACGCCCTCTACGAACGCGCGCTGGCCGCCGGCGCGACCGTCACCCGCGAACTGCGCGACGAAACCGATTACGAGTCACGCGGTTTCACCTGCCGCGACCCCGAGGGCGTCTACTGGAGTTTCGGCACTTATCGCGGCGAGGGGCGCTGATCAGGGCTGATGCCCCGCCGGTACCCGTTCGGCGGGTACCGGCGGCGGGGGCGGCGTGCCCTTGCCGAACGGGTTGCCGCCCAGCGCTTCCCGTCCGTGCGGGGTGAGCCAGTTGCCCAGATCGGGGCCCTTCGGCACGATCCGCGTCGGGTTTATGTCGGTGTGCACGATGTAGTAGTGCTCTTTGATCTGCTGGAAGTCGATGGTGTCGCCGAACCCGGGGGTCTGGTACAGGTCGCGCACGTAATCCCACAGCACCGGCATCTCGGTCAGCTTCTGCCGATTGGTCTTGAAATGCCCGTGATACACCGGATCGAACCGCACCAGCGTGGTGAACAGTCGCACATCGGCCTCGGTGATGGTGTCGCCCACCAGGTAGCGCTGACCCGCCAGCCGTTCGCTCAACCAGTCCAGCGCCGTGAACAGCCGGTCGTAAGCGGCGTCGTAGGCCGCCTGATCACCGGCGAACCCGCACCGGTACACGCCATTGTTGACCTCGGTGTACACCCGCCGGTTCACCGAATCGATCTCGGCCCGTAGATCTTCCGGGTACAGCTGGGGCGCGCCCTCGCGATGGAACTCGCTCCACTCGGTGGAGAAGTCCAGCGTCATCTGCGCGTAGTCATTGGTGACGACCTGACCGGTCGGCACGTCGACAATGGCGGGCACGGTGATCCCGCGCGGGTAGTCCGGATACCGCTTGAAGTACGCGTCGGCCAGGAAATGAATCCCCAGCACCGGATCCACCTCGCCCGGATCCAGATCGAAAGTCCAGCTGCGCTTGTCGTGCGTCGGCCCGCACAAGCCCAGCGACAGCACCGATTCCAGCCCCAGCAGCCGCCGCACGATGAGCGTCCGGTTGGCCCACGGGCAGGCGCGCGCCGCGACCAGGCGGTAGCGTCCGGGTTCGACCGGATACCCGTCGCGCCCGTCCGCGGTGATCCGCGTGGTGATGTAGTTCGTGTCCCGCTTGAACTCGCCCGGCTCGACGTAGGTGCCCGGCTCCGACTTTGACGTGGTCACTCGCCCAGTCTTGCAGACGGCCGCCGCGGGGTCCGGTGGTGCGCGCGGTCCGCGAGGCCACCCTTCCCCTAATTTGGGACACCGCCTACATTATGTCTCATGACTGATTCGAAGCCCACTCGCCTGGAACGCATCGTCACCGCCGGTGGTGCGGAGGCCGCCGTGCTGACCGTCGACCATCAGCCGCTGAACCTCTACGACAAGGCGCTGCTGGAGTCGATCGCCTCCGATCTCGCCGAGCTGGCCGCGAATCCGCCCCGCGCGCTGCTCTACCGCACCGAGGGCAAGCTGGTCTCCGGCGGCGTCGACGTGCACGTCTTCGACGGTCTCACCCCGGACGAGGGCGCACAGCTGTGGCAGGACCTGTTCGCGCGCATCATCCACCCCATCGAGGCGCTGCCCTGCCCGGTCATCTTCGCCGCGCATGCGCTGACCCTGACCGCCGCCTTCGAGGTCGCCCTGGCCTGCGACATCATCCTGGCCGCGCCCAAGGCCAAGTTCGGTCTGGTGGAGACCGTGGTCGGCCTGACCCCGTCCATGGGCGGCCCGCAGCGCCTGGCCGAGCGCGCGGGTTCCGGGCGCGCCCGCGAATTCGTCATGACCGCCGATCTCTACGACGCCGCCACCATGGCCGAATGGGGTGTGGTGAACGCGGTGCACGAGGATGTCGACGCCGCGGCCCGCGCGCTGCTGGACAAGCTCGCCAACGGCCCGACCAAGGCGCACGCCGCGACCAAGGAGATCATCGGCGCCTGGCGTTCCGGCGGTGTGGCGCACGCGGATTCGGTGACCCCGGAGGTATCCGGGCAACTGTTCGGCACCGAAGACTTGAAGGGGGCCGTGCGCAGCTTCCTGGACGTCGGTCCCGGAAAGGCCACGTACACAGGAAAATAGCGGCTCTCCACCCGCAATTGCGCTTCCGCCCCGCGGCGGCGCAACCACCGGGCAGCCGGGGAGCGACCCCTGCGGGGCATGCGGAAACACGCCGCCGCGCGAACCTTTCGCGACACGCTGAGCATCGGGTTTCCCGGCGAACGGTGCGGGGAAGTCCGGTTTCACCGGGCGGAGGTGTGTTTCCGGGGTGTGAAAGCGTGACATCGGTTTGCCGACAATCCGCCCACGAGTGTGATGTGCATCATATAGTCACAGATGCCTGGCAGGGCTCGAGGCACTCGGAGGGACGAGGATGTCGCAGTTACTGGTGGAGTATCCGCACACGCGAAATGCCTGGTGCGACAACCCGCTTGCGCGCGGCGCGGACGGTGTCCTGCGCTACGGCAATCTGACCCCCGCGCTCACCGAGCTATTGGATATCCAGGTGCACACCTTCGCAGCGCGCGAAGCCGTGGTGGAGATCGGCGGACCCCGGCTCACCTACCGCGAACTCTGGTACTCGGCCTCGCGCATCGCGGGCGGTCTGCAGGAGCACGGCATCGGCTACGGCGATCGGGTGGCCGTGCGCATGCCGGTCGGCGCGCGATGGGTGCAGGCGTTCCTGGGCGCGCTGCTCTCGGGCGCGGTGCCGGTGCTGGTGCCCGACGGGTTGCCGGACTCGGTGGCGCGGCAGGTGATTCGCGATTCCTGCGCCGACTTCGTGCTGGACGGCGGCGGGCGCGCGGAGGGGTACACGGCGGCGCTGCCCGACGGCGCGGCGTTCATCGACGACGGCGCGTCGCTGGGTGAGCTGGCGCTGCTCTGCTACACCAGCCCCGGCATGGAACCGGGTCCGCGCGGGGTGGAACTGACCAACGAGAACCTGCTCTCGGCCATTCGCTCGGTGGTGGGCGCGCTCGATCTGCCCACCGAGGGACTGCGCAACCTGGTGCTGGCCCCGCTGGCGCACGCGAGCGGTTGCGTGGACCAGCTGCTGCCGACCTTCGCGGTGGGCGGCACCGTGGTGCTCAGCCCGGATCCGGCGGCCGTGCCGGAAACCCTTGTGGCCGAACGCATCGACATGGTGTCGGCGACGCCGCGCATCTTCGCCGGCCTGCTGCCGGGCCTGGCCGGGCTGCGGCTGGAAGGGGTGCGGCAGGTGTGCAGCGCGGGCCATCGCGCCGAACTCGCCGCCGCCGACCCGGCCGTGTCCGAGTCGGTGTCCACCACGCTGCGCGAGGTCTTCCCCGAGGCCCGTCAGTGGTCGGTCTGGGGCGCGACCGAGACCAGCGGGATCGGCCTGGCCCGTGACGACGGGGCGTGTCCGCGGGACGGGCTCGGATTCGCTTTCGGCGGTACCGAATTGGCGCTGTGGGGCCCGCGGGCCGCGACCGGGCAGGGTGAATTGCTCTGTCGTGGCCCGAATGTGGCCCCGCGCTACTGGAACGACCCGCAGACCACCGAGTCGCGTTTCACCGGCTCCTGGTTCCACACCGGCAATCAGGTGAGCATCGATGCGGACGGCTTGGTTCGGCGCGCCGCAGCGGAGTGAGGTGTCAGCCGACCAGCCGGGCCCGCAGCGCGTCCCGCAGTTCCGGCGTGATGCCGACCTCGCTCAGGTAGCCGCCCACGTCGCCGTACATGTCCAGCATCGACTTGGTGGCCGTCTCCAGGTACTCCGGCTTCACGCCGAGCAGATCGTCGGACAGCTCCTCGTCCAGCGCGGAGGTCATGAACGAGCGCAGGGTCGGCACCGCGTCATTGCTGAGCAGGTAGTCGGCGTAGACGTCCTCCTCGGTGACGTCGACCGCGCGCAGCAGGGTGGCGATGGACCAGCCGGTGCGATCCTTGCCCGCCGCGCAGTGCACCAGCGCGGTGCCGGTCAGCACCGAATCGGCCAGCTTCTTGATGGCCAGGTGCGCTTCGGGCATGGCCGGGAACTCGCGGTACACCTCGAGCATGTGCATGGACGCGGTGACGCTGCGCCGGGCCTCGTGCGGCGGGGTCTCGCCCATCCGCGAATCGAACGGCGTGACGTGCAGGTTCACGCCCTCGGGCAGGGCGTCGTGGCCGATGAAGTCGATCTCCTTGTACCCGCGCAGGTCGTGCACGTCGGTGACGCCGAGGCCGAGCAGGGTGGCCTGACCGGGTGCGTCGAGCCGGCTGAGCTGGGCGGAACGCAGGAGCACTCCCTCCCGGACCGTGTTCCCGCCGGTGGTGCGGGCTCCGCCCACATCGCGGAAGTTGAAGGTGCCGGAGATGAGGAATTGGTCGGGGCGCGCAGAAGTCACCGGCTCAGGCTAACCGTGAGCGTGTGGTCCAGGGTGAACCAAGCCCGGTAGATGGGGTGAATTGTGCGGTTCGCGAGGATCGAATTGGGCTCGGCGCGGGGCGAATCCTGTGGGTTCCGGCACAGTCGCTATCTATGTGCTTACCCACATCCGTAAAATACCGCTTGGTCCCAATGTTGGGTTTACCGGGCGATTCGAGAATTCGGGCGATTCCCATTCGATCGCGAGCCTGTTCCGATTAGGTAACGAAACAATCCTCAGGTACGAAAACGGCTATCAAAGCTGGTCGCGATGCCAGAAAACGACGTAGCATCGATACTCGTGAACGGGTACGCCGGGTCCTGCCCCAGGGGATCAGTGCCGATCTGCAACCCGTTGAGCGAGCCGCGCAGCAGAGGTGCGCGAGTTCTTTCAAAGGGAGTCGTCGTTGAACGCTAGTGGAGAAATGATCCAGGTCGGACTTCGTCCGGCCATGATCGAGGCAATCGAGAAGACCGCCGCGTCTCTCGACTTCACCGGTAACCGTGCCTTGCGAATACTGCTGCATGCCGGACTGAGCACGCTGTGGCCGATCCTGAAGTCCACCCCGGACAAGCAGATCCGCGCCTACGAGCACACCCTGGCCATGCTGCGGCGGCGCTGGGAGAACCAGGATCAGTCGGTCTGCGTACCCGATCCGGTGGCCACCGCGGCCTTCAAGGAACTCGACGCCGAGGTGTCCTCGCTGCTCGGGTTGTGCGCCCAGCGGTCCGGGACCCAGTGGCTGGAGCCGGCCGACGCGCTGGCCGCCTACCTGGTGGCGGTGATCCAGGGCATGGTGCTGCGCTGGCTGGCCGACTGCGACGACGAGACCTCGCTGGTCGTGCTGGACGATCTGGTGTCCTACCTATCCACCAAGGCGATCGACGCCTGACTTCCGCTGCCGTACCCGAGCCGACCCGGGCCTTCGGGTTCGCTCACAACTAATGCTGGACGAGTGACCAAGTTCGTGATCGAATGAACTGGTGACCGAATCGTCGCCGATCGCCGGACTGCACGCGGCCACCGCCGAGCTCGACCCGCCGCTCGCGGCCGTCGACCTGACCGCCCTGCGCGCCAATGCCACCGATCTGGTGCGCCGTGCGCGCGGAGTGCCGGTGCGGGTGGCCAGTAAATCCGTGCGCTGCCGCGCGGTGCTCGAAGAAGTGCTGGGCCCCAAGCTCACCGCGGACGGCGGGTTCGCGGGCATCATGGGTTACTCACTCGCCGAAGCGATCTGGCTGGCGGGGGAGGGGGCTCGCGACATTCTGCTGGGCTATCCCACCGCCGACCGGGCGTCGCTGGCGCGGCTCGCCGCCGATCCGGTGCTGCGGGACGCCATCACCCTCATGATCGACGATGTCGATCAGCTGGAACTCATCCGCGCCGCGCTCGGCACCGACAAGGTGTCGCCCCGGGTGTGCATCGACGTGGACGCGTCGCTGCGCATCGGGCCGCTGCACCTGGGGGTGCGGCGCTCGCCGATCCGGACGCCGGAGCAGGCCGCGCGGCTGGCCGCCGAGGCGCGGCGGCGCGGGTTCGACGTGGTCGGCGTGATGACCTACGAGGCGCAGATCGCCGGGCTGCCGGACACCAATCTCGCTGTGCGCCTGGTGAAGAAGGCGTCCGGGGCGGAGATTCTGCGGCGGCGGCGCGCGGTGCTGGACGCGGTGCGCAGTGAGGCCGGGGAGCTGGAGATCGTCAATTCCGGCGGGACCGGATCCATCGAGTTCAGTATCTCGGATCCGGACGTCACCGAGGTGACCGCCGGGTCCGGGCTCTACCTGCCCACCCTGTTCGACGGGTATCGCACCGTAACCCCGCGTCCGGCAATGTATTTCGCCATGCCGGTATTGCGCCGCCCCGCGCCCGGCATCGCCACCGTCTTCTCCGGCGGTTACATCGCCTCCGGTCCGGCCGGGGCGTCTCGGGTGCCGAAGCCGGTGTGGCCCAAGGGTTTGCGGCTCATCGGCACCGAAGGCGCGGGCGAGGTGCAGACCCCGCTCACCCATGCCGACGGCCTGCATATCGGCGACCGCGTGTGGTTCCGGCATGCCAAAGCCGGTGAGCTGTGCGAGCGTTTCACCCAGGTCCACCTGGTCGACGGCGACGGGTCTCGCACCACGGTGCCCACCTATCGCGGCGAAGGGCAGTGCTTCGGCTAGACGCCCGTCATCCCGGCACGCTTTCAGCCGGGATCCACACGGTTCGGTCAGACCCGGTCGAGCTGCAATACCGCGGCGAGATCCGACAGTTCGGTGGCCGTCGTCGGCAGATACTCGGTGAGCAGCGGCGAGCGCACGATGATCGCCGCCCACATGGCGCGTGAGATGGCGCTGGTCAGCCAATGCCGGGACAGCAGCTTCCCGACCCCGTGCGGGGCGTCCTTGGGCGCGGAGGTGGTCATGGAGACCAGCACCACCGCGGCCTCCCGCCCCTGGAAATGATCGGCCGTGCCCACCAGCACATCCTCGATCCGGGCCCGTGACAACAGGGTTCGGATTCGCGCCACCTGCGCGTGATACGGCGCGACCACCAGAATGTCGTGCGGATGCAGCCGCCGCGTCACCGCGCCGGTATGCCAGGACAGCCCCAGCAGCGTGCGCACCTGCCGCACGATTTCCCGTGCCTCCTCGGCGGATTCGGTGCTGTTGCCGTGATGCTCGACCGGCACCGTCCGCACGCCCGGGGTGATGCCTTCGAGTTCCCTTGCCAGGGTGACGGTTTCGTTCGACCGCAGCCGGTTGTCGTAGCGCAGCCGCGACACCGGTCCGCTCATGCGCGGATGCATGCGCCAGGTGCGGTCCAGGAAGTAGCCGTACGCGGCGGGCAGGGTGCGATGCGCGCCGACGACCCGGCCCAGCACGGATTCGGCGATCGGCTCGGCGTGCGCGCCCAGGCTCGCCGCCGGTGCGGGATCGCCCACCAGCAGCAGGTTCCGGGCGCTGATCCCCACCGCGACCGCATCGGCCAGCGGGAACTTGCCGGCGTCCGCGATCACCAGCAGATCGAGGTTGTCGCGCGGGATATGGCTGGCGTCGGTGAAATCGCCCGGCAGGCCGCCGACCACGCAGCCGTTCACGGCATTGTCGAGGAACCGCTCGTACCGATCGGCTTCGATGGGCAGCCATTCCGGCGCGACCGCCTGCGCGTCGGCCTTGGCGACCAGCTCGGGCAGCACGCCCACCTGCACCACGGCATCGAGGACGTGCTCGACCACCTGGTGTGAGCGGGCCACCACGCCGACCCGCCATTTGTAGCGGGTGACGAGGCGTTCCACCACGCGCGCGGTGGTGTCGGTCTTGCCGGTGCCGGGCGGACCCTGCACGGCCACATAGGAATTCGCGAGATCGAGCACGGCGGCGGTGACGGCGGCGGCGTGATCGCCGAACACCTCCGGGAGCGCGGCGCCGGTGCGCAGGCGGGGCGGGCGCCGGCTCAGCAGGTCGAAGACGGCGGTCTCCGGGACGTTCGGCAAGGTAATCAGCAGCTGGTGCGCGGTGTCCTCGAGCGCGGCCTCCAGCTGTTCGTCGCGGCCGGGCGGGCACGGGGCGATGGCGGTGGGTAGTTCGTCGTACGGTTCGCAGCCGTCCGGCAGCAGCTCCACCACGCGCACCACGTCTTCGAAGTTGGTGTCGAGGGAGCAGCCGAGGACGGTGGCGTTGGCGGTGGCGCGCCGGCCCGGTTCGGCGGTCATGCCCGGTGCGGGACGGTCGTAGAGGGTGAGCACCGGGGTTCCGGGCGGTGGCGCGTTGCCGGTGCCCAGCCGGCCGGTCAGCGTCAGATATCTGCGCATGAGCCGGGTTCCGGTGCTGTGCCATTTGGTGTCGACGGTGCCCCAGTCGGCGATGAGCACGCCCGGGGTGTCCGCCCATTCCTCGATGGGATGGTCCAGCCGGTCCTCGTGCGCCCAGCGCAGCGGCTGCCGCTCGCGCCGGTGATAGCCCAGTGCCGCCGCCGTGAACGCGGCCGCCACCTGCGCGGCATCGTGATCGCGGGCGGAGTCGGCGAATTCGCGCAGCGCGGCTTCGAGTTCGTCCGGGCCGGTCTGGGCGTAGTCGTACAGCCAGCGCCGCGCCGGGGTCACCTCGTGCTCGCGCGCCAGCTGCAGCAGCCAATCGCGCAGGCGCAGTACGGCTTCCGGTTCGTCGCCGCCGGCTTCCCGGTTCGGGGGCAGTGCCATCAAGGCGTAGGAGCGCTCACCGACGATCAGGGCCGAGCGCACGATCGGATACAGATCCACCAGTGCGGGCAGCAGTTCGGCGACCGTGTCCTCGCCGTCCGGATCCTGTTCGCCCTGTGTGCTCAGCACCGGGCGCAGTCCGCCGCGGTAGTGGTGGATCCGCATGTGCGGGAATTCCCGCTGCCAGCCCGCCAGGAAATCCAGCAATGGGATGCCGGTCCCGTCTCGCAGGTAAACCCCTTGCGCCCCTGCGGGTTCCGCCGATTCCCGGCCCGGCCCGCCCGGCAGTGCGAAGGTGAAGCGCAGGTGCATGGCGTCGTCGGGGTCGTGATCCTCCGCCGTGTCCGCGCCCGGCGCCGCCGCGTTGGTCAGCAGCGTGATCACATCGGGTGTGGCCGAACTGGCGAACAGATCCCCCGCGTTCGGCCGGGGCAGCGCCGCCAGGGCCGCCGCGTCGATCAACGTATGCGCCGGTTGCCCGGTCTCCTCGCGCAGGATCTGCAATTCGGCCTGCCGCCGCAACGGCGTGAACGCCGGACCCGGAATCCCGGTGACCGTGGCATCGGCCGCCGCCAGCCGCTCCACCGTGGTGATCCCCGCGTCCCGCAACTGCGCCCGCGTCGCCGGCCGCATCCCCGCGACCAGCAGCAGATCCCGCCGCGCCTCCAGCTCCGCGGTACAGGCGTCACAGCGCCCGCAGGCCAGGAACCGCCGATCCCCCCACTGCACCGGCAGCAGTTCCCCGAGCTTCGCCTCCACGATCGATTCCAGCCGCTGCCGCCGCGCCCGGTAGACCACCGAGATATCCGCCAGCGAGTGCACCACCGCCACCCCGTCCACCCAGATCCGCGCATGCGAAGCGGCCCGTAACCCGTTCCGCTGCAACGCATCCACACATCCGGCCGCCGCCAGCAGCGCCGCGATCTCCCCCCGCCGCCGCGTCACGCCCCCCGCCACATAGTCGTACGCCTCCGGCGCACTGTCCCGCAGCAGAAAGTCGCTGTGCGCCGCGAACGCCCCATCGAGCACCACGGCCCCCGCCACCGCCTCCACCCCCGCCGCCAGCGCGCCCAACGTCGCCGCATGCGCATCCCGCAGCGCCGCAAGCATTTTCGAAGCATCCCCGACGGCACGCACCCCCACCCGCACCACACCGTTCCCATGCCGATCCCGCAACTCCGCCAAAAGCTGTTCCGCCGCAGATAGTTCCGCCCCGCCCACCCGCTCCCGCGCGCCGGCCCCACCACCGGACCGCCGGACCGCCACCCCCACCGCCTGCTCACCGAGTAGAGACCGCGTCGCGGCACCCGAATCGCCGAGCGGCGACGGTGACATGGCGGCTGTGTCCCCGAGTGGCGATGGCGCCGCGGCCGCCGGGCCGCCGAGCGGTGCCGGTGTCACGGCAGCCGGGTCGCTGAGCGGTGACAGCGCGATGGCGTTCGACTCCGGGTGCGCGTCAGCGCCGCTCGAGCTTCGCTCGACCGGTGGCACCAGGCCCAGTTCGGCGTCGAGCGCGCGCAACAGCGCGAACTCACAACGCGCCGCCGACACCAGGTCTCCGGTGCTGCACACGACACGATCACCGAACAGAATCAATCGCGCCCCTCCTGTGTCTACTGCGCCGACACCCCGCCCCGGCCGCCGCGTCACTGCGTACCGAGTCGCGAACAGCGTAATGACTGCCACCCCCACCCCGCGCCCCCAGGTAGCCCCAACCCCACGCCCCGCCGCCCCCCCGCACAGCCGCACGTCAACACCACTTTTCCGGGCGATGTTGCGGGACAACGCGACTCACGCCCCACCTCCCGCACCCCCACCCGCTCCCCGCCCCCGCGAACCAGCAAACCCAGCCACCCAATTCGGCGTGTCGCCCTCCTCACCGCCCCGCCGACCTTGCCGAACCCGAGGCCTCTGCACCCACCGCCCTTGTCACCAAGAACACCTCCGTGCGCCCGCCGTCGGCGCCGACGCAGTCCTGGTCCGGCGTCGGGGCAGCGGGGCGTCAGGTGAGGTGGTTTTGTCACAATCGCGGGATGCCTTATTTCGAGAGTGGCCGTGGGCGGCTGCATTACCGCCGGTGGCCGGTCGCGGGGGCGGGGGCGGTGGTGGCGTTGTTGCCGGGGAGCGGGCAGCACAGTGGGCATTACCACCGGTTCGCGAAGGGGCTGGGGGAGGCGGGGGTGGAGTTGTGGGCTTTGGATACGGCTGGGCAGGGGTTGAGTGAGGGGGAGGGGGAGCGGCCGGGGACTTTGCGTGAATTGTGTGGTGATGCAGCGGGGTTCGTGGCTGAGGTGAGGGAGGGCGCACGGGGGCCGGTGGTTTTGATGGGGCATTCGCTGGGAGCGGCTACGGCGTTGGGGGCGTTGGATTCGGGGCTGGTCGGGGTGCCCGCGGGGCTGGTGGTTTGCGGGACGCCGCAGACGATCTTGCGGGGGGAGCCGCCGAAGTCGGCGCGCGGGGCGGGGGCGGGTGCGGGGTGGACGGGGGCGGCGCCGCGGCTGCCGGAGGGGTTGCCGGTGCTGGCGGTGCACGGGGTGGATGATCGGCGGACGCCGATCGATCCGGTGCGGGAGTGGGCGCGGACGGTCGGGGCGGAGTTCCGGGAGTATGCGGATGCGGGGCACGATCTGTTGCACGAGCCGGTGCAGGGGGAGGTCACGGCGGATATCGCGGGGTGGATCGGGCGGATGATCTCGAACCGTTAGGGGTGGCAAGGGGTTACGGTGGGGCGTGCCACTTTACGAGTTCGAAGGCAAGCGGCCGACCGTGGATCCGACGGCGTTCATCGCGCCCACCGCGACCCTGATCGGTGATGTGCGGGTGGAGGCGGGGGCCTCGGTCTGGTACGGGGCGGTGCTGCGCGCCGACCTTGCGCCGATCATCCTTCGCGAGCGGGCGAATGTGCAGGACAACGCGGTTATTCATGTGCCGCAGGATGTGACCGTGGAGATCGGGGCGGGGTCGACGATCGCGCATTCGGTGGTGTTCCACGGCGCCACCCTGGGCGCCGAGTCGATCGTCGGGAACGGGTCCACGGTCCTGGACATGGCGAAGATCGGCAGCGGCACCATGATCGCCGCGCACTCCCTGGTCCCGCCGGGCGCGGAGATTCCGGACGGGGTGCTGGCCGCGGGGTCGCCCGCGCAGGTGAAGAAGCCGCTCGCGGGTACGCCCGCGGAGATGTGGGTGAAAATCAACCCGAACTTCTACGCCGAGCTGGCACAGCGACATCTGAAGGGCATCACCGAGATTCGCTGACCGCGCGTCAGGCCGGATGCAGCAGCGCCACCACTTCGGCATCGCCGAGCTGATGGAAATCCCGATACGCCGCGCCCACTCCGCCGAGGAAGCGCGGCACCAGCGGGCATACCACCGTGTCGGCGAGCGCCCGAATCCGTTGCAGCGCTTCGGCGGACGACACCGGCACCCCCACGATCACCTGCCGCGGCTCGTGCAGCCGCGCGATCTCGCAGGCGACCGCCACGGTGGCCCCGGTCGCCATCCCGTCGTCCACGATCAGCACATTCCGGTCTTTCAAGGGAATCGGCGGTTCGGCCCGCAGGATCCGCCGCCGCCGCTCCAGCTCGGCCCGCTCCTGCTGCTCGACGGCCGCGATCTGCTCCTCGGTGACCCTGGTCTGCCGCACCACGTCATCGTTGAGCACCCGCACCCCGTCCTCGCCGATCGCCCCCATCGCGAGTTCCGGCTGCCACGGCACCCCGAGCTTGCGCACCAGCAGCACATCGACCTCCCCGCCGATGACCTCCCGCACCGCGACCGCCACCGGTACCCCGCCCCGGGGCAGCCCGAGCACCAGCGGGTCCGCCGCCCGCAGGTCCAGGAGTACCGCACCCAGCGCGCGCCCGGCAGCCCCCCGATCCGGATAGATCATCACCCCCGATTTTAGTTCCGCCCGGGACTCCCGGGCGGAACTCGGCGGCGGCCGCTACTCCCCGCGAATGCTGAAACGCCGCAGCGACAGGCTGGGATTGGTGGTGCGGACCTCGCCGAGGTGGGCGAGATCCAGGTGCGCGGTGGCGATGCCCGGGGCTTCGCCCAGTTCGGCCAGCACGGTCCCGGTGGGGGAGATGATCAGGGAAGCGCCCGACCCGAGCGGCGACGCCTGGTTGGCCGCCGCGACGTAAATCGTGTTCTCGATGGCCCGCGCCCGCAGCAGCGTCGTCCACTGATCGACCTTGCCGGGCCCGGGAATCCACTGCGCCGGCAGCAGCAGCACATGCGCGCCCGCCGCCGCGACCCGGCGAATGCCTTCCGGGAAGCGCAGATCGAAACAGGTCTGCATGCCGAACACCACGCCGTCCACGGTGAACAGCTGCGGCGCGTCCAGCGGCCCGGGCAGCAGGAATTCGGACTCCCGCGCCCCGAAAGCGTCGTAGAGATGCACTTTTCGATAGATCGCGGCGAATTCGGCATCGGGCGAGGCGGCGACCAGCGTGTTGTAGATGCGCCCCGCGGGCGCGTCCCCGCCGGGCGCCTCGGCGACGCCCGCCACCACGTGCACCCCGAATTCGGCTGCGATGCCGCGCAATCCGCTGACGAACGGCCCGGTGAGCGGTTCGGCGATCTCCACCACCCGCGGGTCCAGGCGTTTGGTGGCGAACATGGCGTACTCGGGGGCCACCACCACCTTCGCTCCGAGTTCGCTCGCCGCCTTCACCTCCTGGCGCAATGCGGTGAGATTGGCCACGGTGTCGTCGCCGGGCGCGAATTGCAGGACGGCGATGTCGATCGCGCCGGCGGGGGTTTCGGCGGTGGGTCCGGCGGGCGTCGCGGCGGGCTCGGGGACCAGCGTCGCCATCGCTCCCGAGCTGCCCGCTTCGGTGGCCGCGACGGCGCCTGTCACGTAGTTTCGGACGGGAACGGGTTCGCTGTGCACCTCCCCAGAAGCAGACCGAACGGCCGGTGTGGACGGGGGCGCGGGCGGGTTGTCCGGATGCACGACATCCAGCGTATTGGCCCGATGGTCGGGCCGACTACTAGCAGGCAGTAAACTCCTGGTCAATGAGTACCTCACCGGCCGACAGCGAACCCAGCCACGACGAGAGGGACGCGACCGGCCCGTCCTTCGCCGATCTCGGGATCGATGACCGCATCCTGCGGGCCATCGCCGATGTCGGCTACGAATCGCCGTCGCCTATCCAGGCCGCGACGATTCCGCCGCTGCTCGAGGGCGCGGACGTGGTGGGCCTCGCGCAGACCGGCACCGGTAAGACCGCCGCGTTCGCGATTCCGATCCTGCAGCACCTGGACACCTCCGGGAAGGCGCCCAAGGCGCTGGTGCTGGCCCCCACCCGCGAGCTCGCCATCCAGGTCGCGGAGGCGTTCGGCCGGTACGCCGTGCACATGCCCGGCCTGCACGTGCTGCCCATCTACGGCGGCCAGAACTACGCGGTCCAGCTCAATGGTCTGCGGCGTGGCGCCCAGGTGGTGGTCGGCACCCCGGGCCGCGTCATCGATCACCTCGAGCGCGGCACCCTCGACCTCACCCAGCTCCAGTTCCTGGTGCTCGACGAGGCCGACGAGATGCTCAAGATGGGCTTCCAGGACGACGTCGAACGCATTCTGCGCGACACCCCGGACGAGAAGCAGGTGGCGCTGTTCTCGGCGACCATGCCGCCCGCGATCCGCAAGATCTCCAAGCAGTACCTGAAGGATCCGGTCGAGATCACGGTCAAGACCAAGACCACCACCAACACCAACATCACGCAGCGCTGGGTGCCGGTGTCGTATCAGCGCAAGCTGGACGCGCTGACCCGTATCCTCGAGGTCGAGCCCTTCGAGGCGATGATCATCTTCGTGCGCACCAAGCAGGCCACCGAGGAGCTGGCCGAAAAGCTGCGCGCGCGTGGGTATTCCGCGGCCGCCATCAACGGCGATATCGCGCAGGCGCAGCGTGAGCGCACCATCGGGCAGCTGAAGTCGGGCGTGCTCGACATCCTGGTCGCCACCGACGTCGCGGCGCGCGGTCTGGACGTGGAGCGCATCTCGCACGTCGTGAACTACGACATCCCGCACGACACCGAGTCCTACGTGCACCGCATCGGCCGCACCGGCCGCGCGGGCCGCAATGGCGACGCGCTGTTGTTCGTGGCCCCGCGCGAGCGCCGCCTGCTCGATGCCATCGAGCGCGCGACCCGTCAGCCGCTGACCGAGATGCAGCTGCCGTCGGTCGAGGACGTGAACGCGCAGCGCGTGCAGAAGTTCGGCGACACCATCACCGAGAACCTGGCCAATGACAATCTGGCCCTGTTCCGCAAGCTGATCGAGGACTACGAGCAGGAGCACAACATCCCGCTCGTGGATATCGCGGCCGCGCTCGCGGTCGGGTCCTACGACGGCGCGAACTTCTTCATGGAGCCCGATCCGGAGCCTGCCCCGCGCGAGCGTCGCGAGCGCACCCCGCGTGCGTTCGACGAGCGTGGCCCGCGTGAGCGCCGCGAGCCGGGTCCGTCGCGGCATCGCCAGTCCGGCGCGGAGCTGGTCACCTACCGCATCTCGGTGGGCAAGCGGCACAAGGTGGCGCCCGGCGCCATCGTCGGCGCGATCGCCAACGAGGGCGGCCTGCGCCGCAGCGACTTCGGCCACATCAGCATCCGGCCCGATCACTCGCTGGTCGAGCTGCCCGCCGATCTGTCGTCGGAGACGCTGAACGCGTTGAGCCGCACCCGGATCAGCGGTCAGCTGATCCAGCTGCAGCTGGACCAGGGCCCGCCGGGAATGCGCTCCATGAGCCGCGCCCCGCGCCGCGAGGGCAAGCGCCCGGAGCCGCGCCGCAAGCCGCGCTTCTAGCAACGAGAAGGGGTGTGGGGACCGAGTCCCCACACCCCTTTTTCGTGTCCCGGGATCGGTCAGTTGGCCGATCCGGTGCTTGTGCCGCCCGATCCGGTGGAGGTGCCGCCCGAGCCGGAATCGGCCGAGCCGGAAGAGGTTTGACCCTGCGCCGGATCCTTCGGCAGTTCGGCCACGGTGAACAGGCCGACGGTGGGCAGCACCAGGCAGCGGGCGGCCGGGTAGTCGATGGACCCCCACAGCGAGGCCACGATGGTGCCCGCCCCGGAATCGACCGTCTTGGTCAGCGCCGGCAGGTTGTATTCGGTCATATCGTCGAGCGCGTTGATCCCACTGCGCCCGTTGGCCACATTGAGCCACATCACGCTCAGGCCGGAGGCCAGCGGCATACCCGAATGCACCGGGGCCGCCTGGAAGCGGAGCGTCCCGGGCGGGGTGTTCAACCCGTTGTCGGGACCGTCGGTGCCGGAGATGGCGGACGCCGCGGTCATGGTGAACGGGAGATTGCTGCCGCAGCCGATGGTCGGCGCCTGGTAACTGAACGGCGCGAACGAAACCGGAACCGCCCCCGCGACATTGGTGAGCTTGACCGCGGACAGCAGCTTGGCGGTCTTGGCGGTGGCTTCGAGCGCCGTCTTGGCGTCGGCATTGTCGCCCGCCGCGGTGGTGAGATCGGCGATGGCCCGCTCGACGGGGGTGGGCTGCGGTTCGGCGGCGGCGGTGTGCGCGCCGAGGACGATCGCGCTGGCGGCCAGGGCGACGGTGGTCGCGGCGCGCTGGGTCAAGGTCCTACGGTTCACTCGTACTGCTCCTGCGAACTCGGATACCGGTTTTCGGGCAACCTACCAGGAGGCTTGGCCGCTCGAGCGGTCGAGCCGTCCGGTCGGTGTGATCCGAGCGACATTCCGGCCATTACCGGGGGGTAAGTTTGTTGGCGTAACCACGGCGACACTGGGAGAGGCAATGAGGCTTTCGCTTTCACCAGAAGAGGTGAAATTCCGGGATGAGCTGCGTGAGTTCTACCGGACCAAGATTCCGGCGGAGATCCGCGACCGCGTGAAGTACGGCTTGGAACTGTCCAAGGACGACATCGTCACCACCCACCGAATCCTCAACGAACACGGCCTGGCGGTCCCGAAGTGGCCGGTGGCGTGGGGCGGCAAGGACTGGACCCCCATGCAGCGGCACCTCTGGGAGGACGAGATGCAGCTCGCCTCGGTCCCGGAACCGCTCACCTTCAATGCCCAGATGATCGGTCCCGTCATCGCGCAGTTCGGTTCCGAGGAGCTCAAGCAGCGCTTCCTCCCGCCGACCGCCAATCTCGACATCTGGTGGTGCCAGGGCTTTTCCGAGCCCGACGCCGGCTCCGACCTGGCCTCGCTGCGCACCACCGCGGTGCGCGACGGCGACTCCTACATCGTCAACGGCCAGAAGATCTGGACCACGCTGGCGCAGTACGCCGACTGGATCTTCTGCCTGGTGCGCACCGATCCGAACGCCAAGAAGCAGGCCGGCATCTCGATGCTGCTCTTCGACGTGAAGACCCCGGGCGTGACCATCCGGCCGATCAAGCTGATCGACGGGCATCACGAGGTCAACGAGGTCTTCTTCGAGAACGTGCGGGTCCCCGCCGATCAGCTGGTCGGCGAGGAGAACATGGGCTGGACCTACGCCAAGTTCCTGCTCGGCAACGAACGCACCGGCATCACCGGCGTCGGCCGCACCAAGGTCAAACTGGGTGTGGCGAAGGAGTATGCGGCGCAGACCAAGTCGGGTTCCGGCACGCTGCTCGAGGATCCGGTGTTCGCGGCCCGCGTCGCGGAACTGGAGAACGAACTGCTGGCGCTGGAGCTCACCCTCATGCGCGTGGTCTCCAATTCCAGTGACGGCAAACCGAATCCGGCGTCCTCGGTGCTGAAGCTGCGCGGCTCGGAACTGCAGCAGGCGGCCACCGAACTGCTGCTGGATATCGCGGGCCCGGACGCCCTGCCCGTCCAGGCCGCCGGCACCGCCTCGCCCGATTGGGCGCAGCGCACCGGCCCGGCGTACCTGAATTACCGCAAGACCACCATCTACGGAGGCTCCAGCGAGGTGCAGCGCACCATCATCGCCTCCACCATCCTCGGATTGTGAGCCGCCGCCATGGATTTCGAACTCACCGATGAACAGGTCATGCTCCGCGACACCGTCCGCGATCTGCTGGCGCGGGCCTACGACCCGGAGACCCGGCTGAAGGTCACCGACACCGAACTGGGCTGGAGCCGCGAGGTCTGGAACCAGCTCGCCGAACTCGGCGTGCTGGGACTGGCTTTCAGCGAGGAGGACGGCGGCGTCGGCGCGGGACCGGTCGAGGTCATGGTCGTGCTGGAGGAGATCGGGCGGCGCAATGCGCCCGAACCGGTGCTGGACGCCGTGCTGGTGCCGGGCGGCTTGATCGCCCAGGCGGGCACCGACGCGCAGAAGCAGCGGGTGCTGCCGGAGCTGGTGGCGGGCACGAAACTGCTGGCCTTCGCGCATTCCGAGCCCGGAACCCGCTGGCCCGCAGCCGAACTCGGCACCAAGGCGGTGGCGCAGGGCGACGGTTACGTGCTCACCGGCGTCAAGAACCCGGTCCCGCACGGTGACTGCGCCGACGAACTGGTGGTCAGCGCCACCCTCCCCGACGGCGGGCTGGGCCTGTTCCTGGTCGCCGCCGATGCCGCCGGCGTGACCCGCACGCCGTACCGCACCTTCGACGAGCGCCGCGGCGCGCAACTCGAATTCGACGGCGCGGCAGGCGAACTGCTCGGCGGACTGGCCGATGCCACGGCGGCGCTGGACGCGGTCACCGCGCAGGCCCAGGCGAGCCTGTGCGCCGAATCGCTGGGCGCGATGGAGGAGTCGCTGCGGCTCACCACCGAATACCTGAAGACCCGCAAGCAGTTCGGGGTCACGCTGTCGAAGTTCCAGACCCTCACCCAGCGGGCGGCGAACATGTACGTGTCGCTGGAACTGGCGCGCAGCATGAGCTACTACGCGACCGCCGCGCTGGCGGACGGGATCACCGATCCGGTGGTGGGTTCGCGAGCCCGGCTGCAGGTCGGCCGCGCGGCCCGGCACATCGGGCAGGAGGCCATTCAGATGCACGGCGGCATCGGTATCACCACCGAGTACCCGGTGAGCCATTACGTCGCGCGCCTCACCGCCATCGCCCGCACCCTGGGCAGCGATCTCGAGCACCTGCGCGTGCTCAGCGACAAGATCGGCGATTACGGCCTGGTCGAGTTCTGATCTGCTCTCGTGGCTGCCGCCGTGCCCGTTCCGGATTCGGAACGGGCACGGCCGTTTCCGCTCACGAGACCACGTCCGGGCCGCTCACGCCGCCAGTCGCCAGCGGTGCAGCTCGTCACCGTGGCGGGTGAGCCAGGTGCCGTCGCCGAGCGCGATCACCGATTCGCCCGCCGGCACCGGGTAGTGGACCTGCCCGAGCGGCCGCAGTTCGGCGCTGTCCAGCACCCAGTGCACATGGGTGCGCCGAGCCGGGCCGGAGGCGTGCGGCTCCGACGGTCGCAGCACGGTGAGCACCCGGTCGGCGTCCAGCACCGTGTCCTCGGGAAAGTCGTCCGCGCAGGCGTTCTCGTTCAATTCCGTGGTGTCCAGCCGCGCGATCGGCTCACCCGTGGCGATGTCGTAGAGCGCCAGTTCTTCGAAATCGTCTTCCGCATCGTCGGGGAAGTCAGGCCAGCGCCTCGTGACCAACCGGTCGGTGCCCGGTAAGAACCCCACCGGCACCAGCGATCGCGCCCCGCCGACGAACCGGAACCCGCCCTCGCGCGCCAGCCCCCACCAGGTCATCCACCCACCCCAGGGCACCCACATCGAAATGGCGAGCCGCGCCCGCTCCGGATGCCACCGCTGCACCTCCCGCTGCGAAGTCCCCTGCGCCGCAGCCCGTTCGACCACCGCACCGGTGGCGACATCCAGCACCGCGATGTCATCGGCCAGCCAAGCCCGGCCCCCGGCGTAATCCTTGGCCAGATTGGGCACGAACACACTCACCAGCGCCCCGTCCGCACTCACCGCCGGATTCCCCAGCGCCCCACCGGATCCATGCCACGCATCATGCGCCAACCGCCACCGCGCACTCCCGCCCCGCGTCATCGCCCGCACCGAATCCCCGTCGGCGACAACGAATCCGCCATCCCGCAACGGCGCCCCCCGCTCGCCTTCGCCCAGCCCCAACTCCGACATCGGCTCCGCGGCATCGCCTTCGAAGAATTCCTCCCGATCGAATACCCGCAGCAGTCCCGGCGTCCGGACCGCGATCCGCGCATCCGGCAGCGACTCCACCACGCCGTCCGTCACGGCAGCACCGAGCGCCACGACGTCGAGCGGCGGAACCTGCGTGTACTTCACCCGGCCGATGCTCACACGCCCACCCCCGCTCCCACAATCCGGCGATCGCATTCGGGGGCGGCGGCCGGTCCGCTGCCTACCGTCGTGCGTTTACTCGTCGTCCTCGGCGGTGGCGGCGGGGCGGGCGGCGGAGGAAGTGCTCGCGGCCGGTTCCGTGGGCGGGGCCTCGGTGGTGGTCGGGCGCACCGGATCCGTTGTGGGCGGGGCGGGTTCGGTGGTGGTGGGGCGCGGCCGGGTGGTGCGGGAAGTGGTGGGCCGAGAGGGGGTGGTGCGGGTGGTGGTGTCGCCGCTGGGGTCCGCGTCGGGGGAGTCCGTTTCGGAGACCGTGGTGCGCGGGCGGCGCGGGGGCTGGTCGGCGGCGACGCGCCAGGAGGGGGACGGCGGGATGATCACGGCGGGGGTGGTGGTGCCGGACGAGACGGTCTCCGCCACTTGGAGATTGGCGTTCATGGGCGGCGGCGCCACATAGATGTCCTGGCCGCCGAGGCCGCACGCGCCGATGAGAATGAGGCCCGCGGAGACCGCGCCCACGCCGATGGCGGCATAGGCCACGGGCTTGGGCAGGGGGCGCGACGGTAGGGCGTCGCGCGCGTCCGCGCCGGCGTTGCTGCCGTCCATTGTGGGCACTCCTGATTCGTGTCGAGTGGGCTCACCCTAACGGAGGTGCTAGTACGGTGCCAGGCGGGTGGTCGGTACGAATATTCGACGGGTGCCCCCGAATTAAGCGGATACGGCAACATCTCAAACAGCGATGATTCAGATATCGAATCAGTAAAGTCCGCGTGTTGTGCGCACGTGTCGCATGGACTTTTCGTTGCGGAGCCGTAATGTGTGTCCAAAGTTACACGTGAGACGCTCGAAATTTGCCGAGAGGCGCGCCGATGAATCGCGACCCCCGGGTGAGCGTCATCGAGGAGTAGATGATGGGTGCATTCTCGACATCTCCGATGCGCGCCGCCGCGCAGACCGGGGAACCCGCGGCCACCGGGCCGGCGCGGTTGTCGGCAATCCTGGCCCGCACCGTCGCGTGGTTGATCTTCCTCGGGGGAATCACGGGCGCCGTTCTCGGCATTGCCGGACTACACGTGGAAATTACCGTGGCGGGTTTGATTCTCGCCTGCACCGCCGGATTGGTGCTCTTGAAACTCCGCGCCGACGCCACTGGCTAATTTTTCGCAAATATTCCCTATCGGGAAATGACCCATTCGAAAGCAGCGGCTTTCGAACGACTTCCCTCCGCGGTGCGGGAACGATTCGGTTCGCCGAGTTCGCTCAGCAACTTTTCCGACAAATCGACCAAAGTTGCCAATACCGGCGGCGTGAACCATTCCGGCCGGGTGGCGAAGAGCAGATCCTCGCTGGAGGTATTGCCGGATGCGCCCGGCGCGAACGGGCAGCCGCCGAGCCCGCCCAGCGATCCGTCCACCACGCCCGCGCCGGCGGCGACGGCGGCCAGGGAATTGGCCACGCCCATGCCCCAGGTGTCGTGCCCGTGGAAGACGATGCGCCGCCCCGCCTCCGGTCCGAACCGTCCCTGTCCGGCGACCGCCGCCACCAGCGCCGACACCTGACCCGGATACGCCTGCCCGAGCGTATCGGCGAGCACGATGTCCGCCGCGCCCGCGGTGCGCGGATCACGCGCGATCCCGAGCACCCGCGCCGGATCCACCGGCCCCTCGAACGGGCAGGTGAAAGCCGTTGCCAGGCACAGCTGCAGCCGCCCGCCCGCCGCCTCGGCGATCCGGATGGCATCCGGCATGGCCGCCACGCTGTCCTCGGTGGTGCGCCCGATATTGGCCTTGTTGTGCGAATCCGATACCGAGAAGCAGTACTGGAAGTTCCGCACCCCGGCCGCCGCGGCCTTCTCCACGTGCCGCGGCGTCGCCACCCACAGCCAGCAGCGTTCCAGCTCCTGCGGGGTCAGCGCGGCGACCAGTTCGAGGGTATTGGCCATGGGCGGCACCAGATCCGGCCGCGCCATGGAGCCGATCTCCAGTTCCGGCACGCCCGCGCCCAGCAGCGCGCGCACGATCTCCACCTTGCGCTCGGTCGGCAGCACCTTGCCGGTGAGCTGCAAGCCGTCGCGCAGGGTCACGTCTCGCAGGATCGCGGTCATTTCGCCTCCAGCGCATCGATTTCGGCATCGGACAGGCCGAGCAGCCCGGACAGTACTTCGCGGGTGTGCTCGCCCAGGTCGGGCCCGACATTGCGGATGGGCAGCGACTGCCCGCCGATCACCGGCACGATGCCCGGGAACCCGACCTCCTTGGGTTCGGGCTCGCCCACGTCCACCCGGAAGGGCTGAATCATATTGCGCGACCGGTACTGCTCGTCGGCCACGATATCGGCGGCGGTGTAGATGGGCCCGCACGGAATGGCGGCGTCCTCCAGGACCTTCAGCGCCTCCGCGCGGGTGCGCAGCCGCGACCAGTCGGCGATGGCGGCGTCGAGCCGATCGCGATTGCGCCAGCGCCCGGCATTGTCCTGCAGTTCCGGATCGGCTGCCAGGTCCGGCCGCTCGATGACCTGCATGTACCGCTGGAAGATGGCATCGCCGTTGCCGCCGATGATGATCGAGTAGCCGTCGCTGGTCGGATACGCGTTGCTGGGCGCGATGCCCTCCATGCGCCCGCCCACCCGCTCGCGCACGATCCCGTACGCGAGATAGTCGGGCACCAGGGATTCCATCACCGACAGGATCGATTCATTGAGCGCCACATCGATGACGCGCCGATCCAACGGCACTCGCCCTTCGGTGCGCTCACGCTGGAACAACGCCATGACCGTGCCGAACGCCGCGTAGATCCCCGCGATCGAATCGCCGATGGACACCCCCACCCGCACGGGCGGCCGGTCCGGATCCCCGACCAGTTCCCGCAAGCCGCCCACGGCCTCGGCGACCGCCGCGAATCCCGGCCGCTGTGACAGCGGCCCGGTCTGCCCGTACGCCGAGATCCGGGTGATCACCAGATCCGGATTGGCCGCGTTCAAGACCTCCGGCCCCAGCCCCCACTTCTCCAGCATCCCCGGCCGGAAGTTCTCCAGCAGCACATCGCACTGCTTGATCAGCTCGAGGACGATCGCCCGCCCCGCCTCGGTGCGCAAATCCAGCGTGATCGACTTCTTGTTCCGGTTCACGGTCCGGTACAGCATCGAGGTGTCACCACCGTAGAGCCGCCAATTCCGCAGCTCGTCACCGGTTTTCGGCCGCTCGACCTTGATCACCTCGGCCCCGAAGTCCCCGAGCATCCGGCCCGCCGTGGGTGCGGCGACGTAGTTACCCAACTCCAGCACACGCACGCCATCGAGCGGCCGAATCTCCATGGTCACAAACCTTAGAGAAAGCGCGCGAACACGAACAGGCCGGTGCGGCGGGCTTATCGATGAGGATGCCCGTCGCACCGGCCTGGAGCCCGGTTCGTGGTGCACGCAAGAAACCGCGAACCGGGCCGTGTGAGGTGAATGCCGTTGTCCGGCCGCGGCGTCAGGCCGCCTTCGGGGTCACTTCCTCGATGATCGAGTAGTGCTCGGCATTGCCGGTGATGATGGTGGATTCGTCGCCGTGCACGCCGACCGGCACATCGCCGGCCAACGTGATGCGGGTCAGGCGGCGCGGCTGGCCGTCGTAGTCGTCGATGGCGTAGTGCTGGGTGGCGCGGTTGTCCCAGATCGCCACGTCGCCGAGCTGCCAGTTCCAGCGGGTGGTGTTCTCCAGGCGGGTGACCCGGTGCTGCAGCAGCTGGAACAGCGCCTGCGATTCGGCGGCGGACAGGCCCACGAAGTTCTTCACGAAATGGCCGAGCAGCAGGGCGCGTTCGCCGGTGACCGGGTGCACGCGCACCACCGGGTGCTCGGTCTCGTAGTAGGTGGACTGGAATTCCTCGCGGTACGCCTTGATATTGGCGGTCACCTGATCGTTCTCGCCGCGCTCGATCTCGGTGCGGTCGGCGGCATAGTCGTAGGCGTTGGTGTGCCGCGCGCGCAGGTTCTCGACCAGCGCCTTGAGCGGAGCCGGCAGCGCTTCGTAGGCGGCCACGGTGGAGGCCCAGGTGGTGGAACCGCCATAGGGCGGCAGGTGCACCGCGCGCAGGATGGACGCCTTCGGAATCCGGTCCACGAAGGTGACGTCGGTGTGCCAGCTGTTGGCGCGGCCGTACTCCGAATCGATGGGCAGCGACTTGACGCCCTTGGAGGTGACGGTCGGATGCGGGGTGGTGGGGGCGCCGAGCAGCTGCGCGAATTCGTGCTGCCCGTCCTCGGTCAGATGCTCCTGGCCGCGGAAGAAGATCACCTTGTGCTGGTGCAGCGCGTCCTGGATGGCCTGGACGGTCACCGAGTCCAGATCCCCGCCCAGCTTCACGCCGTCGATGCGCGCGCCGATCTTGCTGCCCAGCTTCACGACGGTGACGGTGGAGGTGTCGGATGCGTAATCGACGGACATGCAATGCCTTTCGCCCGGAGGAGTCCGGCTCGGTTGAGCCGTACCCAGAACACCACCGGGCGCACCGCCGAAACAGGTTCAGGATCAGCGGGATCGAAAGGCGTTACCCGACGTGTTCGCGTAGGTAGGCCAGGTCGTCGGCCACGCCGTCGCCCGGCGTCTCCAGCACGATGGGCGCGTCACCCACCGCCTTGCACACCTCGACCAGCAGTTGCGGATCGATGGTCCCGTCGGCGAGGTTGGCGTGCCGGTCCGCCCCGGAGTCGAACTCGTCGCGCGAGGAGTTCAGGTGCACCAGATCGATGCGCCCGGTGATGGCCTTGATCCGGTCCACCACCCCGAGCAGCTCCTCACCGCCCGCCCAGGCGTGACAGGTGTCCAGGCAGAATCCGGCCCCGAACTCGCCGACGGCCTCCCACAGCCGGGCGATATCGTCGAAGTGCCGGGCCATGGCGTGATTGCCGCCGGCGGTGTTCTCGATCAGGATCGGCACCGCGAACCCGCCCTTGTCCTCCTGGCGCTGGAACAGCTTGCGCCAGTTGAGGATCCCCTCCACGATCTCGTCGTCCTTGCGCACGTGCCCGCCGTGCACCACCAGCCCGAACGCCCCGAGGTCGGCGGCGGCCTGCGCCTGCAAGGCCACCGCATTGCGCGAGGGCATGCGCAGCCGGTTGTTCAGGCTGGCCACATTGATCTGATACGAGGAGTGCACCACCACCTCGATGGGGCTGGCCTTGATCTCCTCGGTGAGCGGGTGCGGCTTCGGTTTCTCCCAGCTCTGCGGGTCCACCACGAACATCTGGATGACGTCGGCCCCCAGCTTCTCACCGAAGCCGATGGGGTCGCTGTCCATACGAACGTGAGCTCCAAGGCGCATGGATGCCAGCGTATCGCCGAGCACCGACAGGGACGCGGGATCACGCGGCGGTACAAGCGAATCTTCAGTGTTGCGTAAGCGCGATGCGCGGAGATAGATCGGTAGGAATCTGTCCGTCCGACCCGATTCAGGGGGGTGAATGCGCTTGTCAGCCAATGGCAACGGCCGAAGTATCGACGAAACTACGGCCGACCTGCGCGCCTGCTATGGTTTCGGTGTTTTCTCGGGTCGGTCCGAGCTCGATCATGCCGATCGGTTGCGGTACAGCGCGCGCTGGTGGGTCCCGGCGTGCGACGTGGGAAGTGGGAAGTAGTCATGCTGTCCAACGGTGACGTTTTCGCCGAGTATGTCATCGAGCGGCAGCTCGGGCGCGGTGGCATGGGCTCGGTGTATCTGGCCAAGCATCCGCGCCTGCCGCGCATGACGGCGCTCAAGCTGCTGAACCGGGAAATGGTGTTCGACAAGGAGGTTCGGGCGCGCTTCGAGCGCGAGGCCGACCTGGTCGCCCAGCTGGACCACCACAATATCGTCACCGTCTACGACCGCGGGCTCGAAGACGGCCAGATGTGGATCTCCATGCAGTACATCGACGGCGTCGATGCCGCGAGCGTGAATCCGCTGGTGCTGCCGCCGGAGCGGGCCGTGCAGATCATCGCCGAGGTCGGCGACGCGCTGGACTACGCGCACCGCAACGAGGTGCTGCACCGCGATGTGAAGCCGGCCAATATCCTGCTCGCGCGGTCCACCGGCGGTAAGGGCGAACGCGTCTACCTCACCGACTTCGGCATCGCGCGCCTGCGCGACGATCAGGGCCAGAACCTCACGCAGACCGGCACTTTCACCGCGACCCTGGCCTACGCCTCGCCGGAGCAGCTGACCGGTTCGGCGCTGGACGGGCGTTCGGATCAGTACTCCCTGGCCTGCACGCTGTTCTGGTTGCTCACCGGTGCGGGCCCGTTCTCGGCCACCAATCCGGCCGCGGTCATCCAGGGGCATCTGCAGAATCCGCCGCCGCCGCTCAGTTCGGCCCGGCCCGGCCTGCCGCCGTCGCTGGATCTGGTGCTGGCCAAGGCCATGGCCAAGCGGCCCGACGAGCGTTTCCCCAGCTGTAGCGAATTCGCGGCCGCCGCCCGCCGCGCGCTGGCCTCCCCGAGCGCCCCGGCCATGCCGCTGGTGGGCCGGACCGCACCGCCCATGCCGATCATGGGGCAGGGGCCGACCGCCGGTCCGATGACGGCGGGCCAGCTGCCGACCGGTATGCCCATGCCGACCGGCGGGCACATGCACACGGGCGGACAGCCCATGCCGACCGCCGGTTCCATGCACACCGCGCCGCCCAACCCGACCGCCAACGCCATGCCGTATCAGTCCGGCCCGCAGGTCAATACGGCCACGCCGCCCCCGCAGCCGGTGGCCGGCACCTACACCGGCCGCGCCACCAACCCGCAGTTCACGCCGCCCGGCAATGCCTACACCCGCCCGTCCGGTCCGGTGCCGCCCGGCGCCCGCCCGCCCGGCATCAACCCGATGGCCGGCGGCCGTCCGCCCATGCCGCCCAAGAAGTCCAATGCCGGGCTGATCATCGCGATCGTGGTGGGCGTGCTGGTGCTGGCCGTGGTCGCGCTCATCGGCCTGGCCGCCATCGGCAGCGACAGCGGTTCGGGCAGCTCCGGCTCGTCCGCGCCCAGCGGTTCGGGCACCGCCAAGAATGTGGACTGGTCCTCGCTGAGCAAGGAATTCCCGCGCATGGTGCCGACCACCAAGACCGGTGAACTCGGCTACAACAGCGCCAACTGCTATCTCTACGAATCGTCGAGCCCGCCGGAGAAGTCCGACGGCGAACCCGATTTCGGCGACTGGTCGGTGCAGTGGATCTGCTCGGGCGGCGGCGACTACAAGGACCCGTTCTACCGGCTCATCGCCTACCCGTCCTCGGCCAAGGCGCAGGCGGTGGTCGACGGCCTGGTCGCCGACAAGAAGTCGCAGGACACCAATGGCGGCAAGACCTACACCAACTACCAGTTCACCGACAATAACCAGCCGCGCCTGGTGACCGCCTTCACCGGCGACGCCAACCGCAGCCAGTACCTCATGTACACCGACGGCGTGTACGACTCCATGGACGACGTACTGCGCTGGTGGCGTTCGGCACCTCTGAACTGAACCGGTTGTCCGCGCCGCCGCCCCCGCGCTAGGGTCCGGTCCGGACAGGCGGATGAAAGGTGCCTTTGTGCTGCGGAGCGGTGAGACGTTCGCGGGGTATGAGATCGAACGCGAACTCGGCCGCGGCGGGATGGGGTCGGTGTATCTGGCCCGGCATCCGCGTTTGCCCCGGCTGGTGGCGCTCAAGCTGCTGAATCGGGAATTGTTCGGGGACGGCGAGGTTCGAGCGCGCTTCGAACGTGAGGGTGATCTCGTAGCGCGCTTGGACCATCCGAATATCGTGCCGGTGTTCGACCGGGGGTTCGACGACGGGCGGTCGTGGATCGCCATGCGGTTCATCGACGGGGTGGACGCGGCCTCGCTGCAGGCGGGGGAGCTGTCTCCGGCGCAGGCGATCCGGATCATCGCCGAGACGGCCAAGGCCCTCGACTACGCGCACCGCAAGGGCGTCCTGCACCGGGACGTGAAGCCCGCCAACATCCTGCTGGAGCAGGCCGACGGGGAAGAGCGAATCTTCCTGGCGGACTTCGGGATCGCGCGACTACGCGACGAATCGACCAAGCTCACCCAGACCGGATCCTTCACCGCCACGCTGGCTTACGCTGCGCCCGAACAGCTTTCGGGACATCCGCTGGACGGCCGCTGCGATCAGTATTCGCTGGCCTGCTCGCTGTTCCGGCTGCTCACCGGCACCGTGCCGTTCACCGCGGAGCATCCGGTGGCGGTCATGCAGGGGCATCTGAACCAGCCGCCGCCCCCGGTGAGCGGATTGCGTGCGGGTCTGCCGCCCGCCCTGGACGCGGTGATGGCGCGGGCGCTGGCCAAGCATCCGCGCGATCGATTCGAATCCTGTACCGCCTTCGCCACCGCCGCCCAGCAGGCGCTGTACGCCACCGGACCGAGTACGCGGCACAGCGTTCCGCAGGCGAGTTACAGCCCGGCGCAGGCCTTCACCCCGCCGCGCCCGCAACCGGCGCACACGCCGCCCCGGCCGCAGTCGGCCTACACCGCACCGCAGCCGGCCTTCACCGCTTCGCAGCCGAGCCCGACCCGGACCGGCTACCGGTCCACCGGCAACCGGCCGGCCAATTCCCCCGGCTGGCGGCCGGAGAAGCGCAAGCCGAAGCCGAAGAAGCGGCTGCGCGGCTGCCTGCTCACCCTGCTGGCGCTGATCGTGGTGCCGCTGGTGGCCATCGGCGCCCTGCTGGTGTGGATCGACCGGGTCGCGAATTCCGGCTCCACCGCCCCGACCACGCCCGCCCCGGCGCCGATCACCACCACCGAGGAAGAGCCGGAGCCGACCACCGAGGCGCCCACCACCACCGAGACTCCGGCCGATCTCGTCCCCTCCGGGGAGATCGGCGCGAACGCCCAGCTGCTGAGCAAGCTGTTCCCGAGCATGCTGCCGGAGGCCAATCCGTCGCTGTCGTTCAATGCCGGCACCGGCTACCAGGGCGCGGCCTGCATGACCTACGCCTCCAATGCCGCGGTGCCTTCGCTGGCCGCCGACGAGCCCGCCTTCGGCAACACCCTCCCGGTCTGGAACTGCTTCGGCGGCAATAGCCGCGCCACCTACCGGTTCATCCTGTACCCGGCCTCCACCGACGCGCAGGCCGTCCTGGCCGGGCTGCCCGCCAACACCAAGTCCAGCACCACCCTGAACGGGCACAGCTACACCAACTACGTGCTGAAGGGCAGCGACCCCTACCGCCCGCGCATGGTCACGGCCTTCGGCGACGGCGCGTCCGGCCGCGGCCAGGTGCTGATGTACAGCGTCGGCTTCATCGCGAACGAACAGGACCTGCTCACCTGGTGGAATTCGGCTCCCCTGGGCTGACCCCCATCTTCTGGGGGCAGATACGTCCGGGACCAGGTGGTTCTTTGTGAAGTCTATGAGGGTGCATGTATCCGGGTCATCCCGGATGGCGTCGCTCCCGGAACATCTACACACTGGACAGCATGACTTCGAACGTCTCGGAATCCGTCACTCTCGACAAGGGGGCAGCCGGGGTAGCCGCCCGGGCCACCGACCTCGTCAAGCTCTACGGGTCCGGCGATACGCAGGTCCGCGCGTTGGCCGGGGTGTCGGCCGACTTCGCGAGGGGGGAGTTCACCGCGATCATGGGCCCGTCGGGGTCCGGCAAATCGACCCTCATGCACTGCCTCGCCGGTCTCGACTCGGCCACCGCGGGGGCGGTGCACATCGGCGACACCGATCTGACCAAGCTCTCCGACAAGCAGATGACCGCGCTGCGGCGCGATCGCATCGGCTTCGTCTTCCAGGCCTTCAATCTGGTGCCCACGCTGACCGCGCTGGAGAACATCACGCTGCCGCTGGATATCGCGGGACGCAAGGCGGACGAGGAATGGTTGTCCACGGTGCTCAAGCGGCTCGGGCTGACCGATCGGCTCAGCCACCGGCCCAGCGAGCTGTCGGGCGGGCAGCAGCAGCGCGTGGCGTGTGCTCGCGCGCTGGCCGGTAAGCCGGAGATCATCTTCGGGGACGAGCCGACCGGCAATCTCGATTCCCGGTCCTCGGGCGAGGTGCTGTCGATCCTGCGCGCGGCCGTGGACGAATTCCATCAGACCGTGGTGATCGTGACGCACGATCCGCGCGCCGCGTCCTACGCCGACCGGGTGGTGTTCCTCGCCGACGGGCAGATCGTGGACGAATTGCGTTCGCCCACCGCTGATTCCGTGCTCGACAAGATGAAGTCGCTGGAGACCGTCTGATGGCCAGCCCGATGCGCAAGGTGGCCTTGCGTAACCTCGCCGCGCACAAGGTCCGGCTGGCGCTCACCCTGCTCTCGGTGGTGCTCGGAACCGCTTTCATCGCAGGGTCTTTCGTATTCACCGATACCCTGCAGCGCAGTTTCGACGATATCTTCGCCAACCAGGCCGTCGGCGTGGATGTGCGGGTGGAGCCCAAAGAGCGCCAGTCCCTGGGCATTCCGAACGAGGTCGTCGACAAGATCGCCGCCATGGATCAGGTGCGCACCGTCGCGCCGTCGGTGAGCGGGGCCGTGGTGCTGCTCAAGCCGGACGGCAAGGCCGTGCAGACCGGCGGCGCGCCGACCATCGGCACCTCGTATCTGCCGCCGGACAAGGCGGTCGCGAAACCGGATGTCTATCTGGCGGGCGGGCCGCCGACGGCGACCGACGAGATCTCCATCAACGAGGGCGGCGCGAACCGGGCCGGACTGCACGTGGGCGACAAGACCAAGGTGCTGATCCCGCGCGTGGGCAACAAGGACGTCACCGTCACCGGCATCTACGACTTCGCCGCCAACTCCGGCGGATTCATCAATATCCAGTTCACCGACGCCCAGGCGCGCGAGCTGTTCACCGACAAGACGCACGTGGCGTTCGTGGACATCGCCGTCAAACCCGGTGTGGCGGCGAACGATCTGCGCGACACGCTCGCGAAGGCGTACCCGGACTACAAGGTGCAGAACGGCGATCAGGTTCGCGAGGACCTGAAGAAGCAGCTCGCCGATCAGCTGAAGTTCCTCAATTACTTCCTGCTCGCCTTCGGCGGCATCGCGGTCATCGTCGGCTCGTCCATCATCTACAACACCTTCTCGATGCTGATCGCCCAGCGCTTGCGGGAACTGGCGCTGCTGCGCGCGGTCGGCGCCAGCCGCGGTCAGATCGGGCGCTCGGTGGTAGGGGAGGCGCTGCTCATCGGCCTGGCCGGCAGCGTGCTCGGACTGTTCGTCGGCGTCGGCCTGGCGTACGGCATTTCGGCGGTGATGAACGCGCAGGGCGCGGGGCTGCCCATGGGATCGATGTCGGTGGAGCCGCGAACCGTCGTGGTGGCGCTGCTGCTCGGCGTCACGGTCACGGTGGTGAGCGCGTACGTTCCGGCGTTGCGGGCCGCCACCATTCCGCCCATCGAGGCCATGCGCGAGGTGTTCGGCGCGTCCACCGAGGTCAAGCGGCTGGGGTCGGTCACCGGCGGGCTGGTGACGCTGTTCGAGAAGCTGCGGCTGCCGGGTGTGGCGCGGGCGTTGCGGGCGGTGCTCACCTCGAAGTACCTGCGTCCCGGATTCGGCGCACTGCTGGCAGTGGTCGGTCTGGTGCTGGTGGTGGCCGGAGCCCGCTCGACCGGCGGCGACGCCGCGGCCACCGTCGGAATCGGCGCGCTGGCACTGATTTTCGCGGTGCTGCTGGTCGGTCCCGCGCTGTCCGGGCCGATGGTCGGCGCGCTCGGCGTGCTGACCAAACCGTTCGGGCCGGTCGGCCGGATGGCGCTCAACAATGCCAAGCGCAATCCCACCCGCACCGCCGCGACCGCGTTCGCGCTGACGCTCGGCGTCATGCTGGTCTCGGCCATCGGCATGCTCGGCTCCTCCGCCAAGGCCAGCATCACCGAGCTGGTCGACAAGGGCGTGAAGGCCGACTACATCCTGGCCGGGCCGCAGAACAGCTTCATCGGGGTGCCGCTCGGCGCGGGCCCGGCGGTGGCCAAGGTGCCGGGCGTCGAGGATGTGGTGCCCTTCCACGCGGTCGTGGTGAAGGTCGGCAGCGACCAGCTCATCGGCACGGTCCCGGAGGGCGACGTCCGCAAGGTGCTGAAATACGACATGGCGCAGGGCACCGATCAGCTCGGTGACAACGGCATCATGGTGTCGGAAACCGAAGCCGCCGACCGGAACTGGAAGATCGGCGACACCGTCGAGCTGACCAGCGTCGACAAGGCGAAGAAGATCCCGGTCGTGGTGGACGGCATCTACAAGGACACCCAGCTGTTCGGGCCGCTGGTCGCGCCCATGGCGCTCTACGACCAGGTGAAATCGGTTGCCTTCGAGACCAATACGCTGGTGCTGCTCACCACCGAGAAGGGCGCCGATCAGACGGCCGTGCGCGCCGGGCTCGAGCAGGCGGTGGACTCCTACGCCATCGTCCAGGTGATGGACCGCGAGGACTTCAAGGGCGCGCAGGGCAAGCAGATCAACACCATGCTGGTGATCCTGTACGCGCTGCTGGCGCTGGCGGTGGTGATCGCCATCCTCGGCATCGTGAACACCCTGGCGCTGTCGGTGGTGGAACGCCGCCGCGAGATCGGCATGCTGCGCGCGGTCGGCATGCAGCGGCCGCAGGTGCGGCGCACCATCTATCTGGAATCCATGCTGATCGCGGTGTTCGGCGCGCTCATCGGCGTGGTGCTGGGCCTGTTCCTGGGAACCGGATTCCTGCGCACGCTACGGGATCTGGGGCTGACGCAGATCGCGGTGCCGTGGGTGCAGATCGTGTTCATGGTGCTGGCTTCCGCGGTGGTCGGCGTGCTCGCGGCGCTGTGGCCGGGGATCCGGGCGGCCCGCACGCCGCCGCTCGCCGCCATCGCCGAGGTGTAAGCGCTCGGAAACACCGGGGCCCCGCCATTCCGGCGGGGCCCCGCTTTCGTTTCAGACCGGGTTCGGCCCCTCGGCAGGAAGGGACAGTGTCGCGATCGTGGGTGTCGCGGGCCCCAGCGAAGACGACTTGTTGCTGTTCACGATGATCGCGATCACGATGATGGCGGTCACGATCACCGCGACGATGCCGAAGATGATCCAGCCGACCGGGCTCGAACTACGTTGCGGGGCGCGATAGTTCGCGACCGGGGGACGATGCTGGAAGTTCTGCGGCGGCTGGTACACCGGGCCGGGATTCACCCGCGGACCCTGACCGACCTGCGGGGCGCGACCCGAGGAAACACCCTGGGCGGCACCCATGGCCGGATTCGGGTTCAGCGGCAGGCCCTGGCTCACTTGGGGATTGGGGCCCAACTGCGGTCCCGGGCCGATGGGGGTATTCGGGCCGAGCGGCTGGCCTTGTCCGACCGGGGAACTCGGGCCGAGCGGCTGGCCCTGCCCCACCGGGACATTCGGGCCGGGCTGCGGGATCGGGCGAGGCTGCTGGGCCGGACCCGACTGCCCGACCGGCCCGACCGGCGGGCGGGGCTGCTGCACGATCGGCTGCGGGCGGATCGGCGTCGGCGGGCGGGGGACGATCGGCTGCGGGTGCGCGGGGGTCGGCGGGCGCGGGGCGGCCAGCGCCCGTTCCACGGCGGCGGCGAATTCGACGCAGGAGCGGAAGCGGTCCTGCGGGCGTTTGGCGAGGGCGCGGCCCAGCACGCCGTCGATGGGCCTGGGTAGTTCGGGGCGCAGCGGGGTGGCCGGGGGCGGCGGCTGCTGCAGGTGGCCGCGAATCACGGCGGCGGGACTGGTGCCCTCGAACGGGACCGCGCCGGTGAGCAATTGGAACAGCGTGCAGGCCAGCGCGTACTGGTCGGAGCGGCCGTCCATGGTGGCGCCGGTCAGCTGTTCGGGGGAGGCGTAGGCCAGGGTCGCGGTCACCGTGCCGGTCTGGGTGAGATGGCCGGTGTCGTCGCGCAGGCGGGCGATGCCGAAATCGGTGAGGTAGACCCGTTCACCGCCGGCGCCCGCGCGATTGGAGGAGCGGGCCAGCAGGATGTTCGCGGGCTTCACGTCCCGGTGCAGGACGCCGCGGCCGTGCGCGTAGTCCAGGGCCTTGGCGGTCTCGGTGATGATCTGCGCGGCCCGCAGGGGCGGCAGTGAACCCGGGTTGACGGCCGAGGCGTTCACCCCGTCGATGTACTGCATGGAGATCCACAGCTGCTCGCCCTCGGTGCCGCGGTCGTACACCGTGACGATATTCGGGTGATCGAGCTGCGCGACCAGATCGGCCTCGCGCACGAAACGCGCCCGAATCTCGTTATCGGAGAACATCTCCTGATTCAGTAGCTTGAGCGCCGTCATGCGCGGCAACCGCGGATGCTTGGCCAGATACACCGACCCCATACCGCCGCGACCGAGCTCGCGTTCGATGACGTAACCGGCGAACACATCACCACGCTGCAAAGCCGAGCCCCCGTTTCCACGAGACAGATCCGCTGGCAGCGTACCGCGTCGGGTGCGGCCGCCTGTGCCGCCTGAACCGACGGGTATCCGGATCAGCCGCTCTGACCTGCGTTCGCGTGAGCCCATGCCGGTATATCGCCGCGATCCAGGGCGACCGCCAGCAACTCCGGGAATCGATCCGGGGTGCAGGCGAAAGCGGGAATGCCGAGGGCGGCGAGCGCGGCGGCATTGTCGTGGTCGTAGGCGGGGGCGCCCTCGTCGGACAGGGCCAGCAGGACGATCACCTGTACGCCCGATTCCTTCATCGAGCGCATCCGTTTCAGCATCTCCGCGCGCACGCCGCCCTCGTACAGGTCGGAGATGAGCACGAACAGGGTGTTGGCGGGCCGGGTGATCAGCGATTGCGAATACGCGAGGGCGCGATTGATATCCGTGCCGCCGCCCAGCTGGGTGCCGAACAGCACCTCGACCGGATCCGAGAGCTTGTCGGTGAGATCCACGACGGCGGTGTCGAACACGACCAGGGAGGTCTTCAGCGAGCGCATGGACGCCAGCACCGCGCCGAACACCGACGCGAACACCACGCTCGACGCCATCGACCCGGATTGGTCGATGGCCAGCACCACGTCCCGTTTGACGGCCTGCGCCTTGCGCCCGTACCCCACCAGCCGCTCCGGCACCACGGTGCGATGCTCAGGCAGGTAATTCGCGAGGTTCTTCCGAATAGTCCGATCCCAGTCGATATCCCGCAGCTTGGGCCGCGTCACCCGGGCCGCTCGGTTCAACGCCCCGCCGACCGCCGCCACCGTCTGCGCCGCGATCCGCCGCTCGATCTCCCGCACCACCTGCTCCACCACGGTGCGCGCCGTCGCCTTGGTGGTCTCGGGCATCACCCGGTTCAAGCTCAGCAGCGTCCCCACCAGATGCACATCCGGCTCGACGGCCTCCAATAGTTCCGGCTCCAGCAGCAGCTCGGTCAGGTTCAACCGCTCCACCGCGTCCCGCTGCATCACCTCCACCACGGTCGACGGAAAGTACCGCCGGATATCCCCGAGCCACCGCGAAACCTGCGGCGCGGACCCACCCAGCCCACCCGCCTTCTTCCCCGCGTTCCCGCCGCGAGCCTCCGAGTCGTACAGCGCCCCCAGCGCGCGATCCATGGCGGCGTCATCGGCATTCCCCAATCCGCGCACCCCGGACTCGGATTCACCGGCGGCTCCCAGCACCATCCGCCACCGCCGCTCCCGCCCCTCATCCATCTCGCTCACGCCATCCCCTCCGACTCGTATGCCCCACGCGGCATTTCGTTCTCGCCGTCCCCCATGTCGTCATTCCGGCGTGCTTCCGGCCGGAATCTCACCGATAGCCCCAAGATCTCCGTTGCTGCCCCGAGCGCCAATTCACCGCGTGCGATGTCGTATTCGGCGGTCTTCGCGCTGACGGTGGCCGTCCCGTGCCGGACCGCCTGCCCGATCGCCTGTCGTTCCCCGGTGTCGAACGCGCCGAAAGTGCGGCGCAGCAAGGGAAGTGTGGCCAGGAACTGCTGTTCGTCCAGGCCGCTGAGCCAATTATCGATGAGCGACAGCAGGTTTCGGTCGTGCACGAGCAGCAGGCCCCGGCCGCCCAGGAAACCGTCGACCCAGGCGGCTTTGTCGATCGGGGTGCGGCCCACGGAGAGCGCCGCGGATAGTCGGCGCGCGGATTCGTCGGCGTCGATCAGTTCGGCATCGCTGAGCAGGCGGACGGCGCGTCCGGCCAGGCCGCCGTGGATATCGTCGCGGTCGGCGAGATCGCGCAGGGCGGTGTACCAGGTGGCGTCGGCCCATTGGTCGGCTCGGGTCGAAAGTGCCTGGTGGACCGCGTCGATCAGGGCGCGCAGGGCGTTCGCGGCATCGGTGTCCAGGCCGGTGGCGGCGCCGGCCAGGCCGGTGCAGGAGCGCAGCAGCAGGCTGTCGGCGACCCGGGTCAGGGCGACCGTGTCGGTTTTCCGGACGTCGCCGTAGCGCAGGGTGCGGAGCACTCCGGGCAGCGCCGCGAGCAGGTGGGTGACGTCGTGATCCAGTGCCGCAACGGATTCCAGACGCGTGACCAAGGGTGCGGTCGCGCCGGTGAGGTCCGCCGTCAGCGCCGCTTCCAGCGCGGTAGCGACCACGCCCACGGTGGCATCGGGGTAGGCGACTTTGTCGAGCACCTTCGCCTCGGCGGCGGTGCGCAAGGTCGTGCCCCAGCGCGCCGCCTCCACGATGGCGATGGCCAGCTCCGGCCGCCATTGCAGGGTCCAGGTCTCCCGGAAGGTTCCGGTGGCCCGCACCTGACTGTCGGTGAGCTGCCCCCATTCGATGCCGAGCAGCCGGAGCCGGTGCAGCAGGCGCGATTTCGCCAGCCCGCTGTCGGTGCGCAGATCCAGATCCACGGTGCGCGCCTGCGGCTGCTGCTTCAGGCGCAGCGACCGGGCCTGGGCGCGCAGGTCGGCTTCCAGCGGCACGGTGGGCGTGTCGGCGGGCACGGAACCCAGCGCCTCGCCCACCACCAGCTCGGTGCTGACCAGCCGCAGCATGGTCTCGTCCCCGTCGCAGAGCACCGCGCGGGTGGCCTCGGTGACCTCCGACAGTCCGGCCAGCGGCCGTTCGCGCAGGGTGGCCAGGGTGTCGGCGAGCCGGACCGCTTCGATGACGTGCGCACTCGACACCGGAAGATCGTGTGCGCGCAGCATTCCCGCGACCTTGGTGAGCCAGCGGACGATGGGCTGCTCGGTCTGCGTGAACAGGTGGTGATACCAGCCGGGCGAGGTGATGCCGGCCCCGTACCCGGACGAGCTGGACAGCCGGGCGTGCGTCCACGGCACCCAGGTCAAGGTGGCTTTGCCTTTGGGCAGGCCCTTCAGCAGCCGGGCGTCGGGTGCGGCCGGTCCGAGCTTGCCCGTCAGCGCCGGACCGTGCCAGGCCCCGCACACGATGGCGAGCCGTCGCGCGCCGTCCTTCAACGTCTTCCGCATGACCTGCCGCATGTACGCCTCGCGGCGCAGCGTGTGCTCGTCGATGTCGGCGGTCTCCCGCAAGGCGGTCATGGCCTCGTTGACGGCATCGAAAATATCGGCGTCCGAGGCGGATTCGACGAAGGCGTCCCACCAGCGCTCGGCATCGTCGTAGCCGCCCGCCGCGGCGAGTTCGGCGAGCGGGTCGGTGCGGTCGCCGGGTTCGCTCGCCAGGGCCAGCGTCATGGCCGCCGGGAGATCGAAAAACCGCGCGGTGACCGCGTTCTCGGCCGCGTACGAGAGCGCCTGCCATTCGGGGGAGAACACCGCGAACGGCCACAGGGCGGCCCGCGCCGGTTCGTCCGGGTGATAGCCGAGCAAGGCCACCGGCGGTTCCATGCCCTCGGCGGTGACATAGCCGATGAGCGGGTCGGCGTCGGCCGGGCCTTCGATGAGAATCGCGTCCGGGCCGAACTTCTCTAGCGCCAGCCGCAGCGAACGCGCCGAACCCGGCCCGTGATGGCGGATGCCGAAGATCCGGGTCTCCGCCGCCACGGCGCTTGTCGCGGCCGTCATCAGCTCACCTCGCGGCAGGCCCGGTAGAAGTCGGCCCAGTCGGCGCGCCGGCGCACCACGGCCTCCAGGTATTCGGTCCACACCACCGCGTCCGCCACCGGATCCTTGACCACCGCGCCCAGCACCGCGCCCGCGATATCGGCGGACCGCAGCACCCCGTCCCCGAAATGCGCGGCCAGCGCCAGGCCATTGGTGATGACCGAGATGGCCTCGGCCGTGGACAGCGTGCCCGACGGCGATTTCAGTTTGGTGCGCCCGTCCGCCGTACTGCCCGAACGCAGTTCGCGGAACACCCGCACCACCCGGCGCACCTCCTCGGCGGCGGCCGGTACGGCGGGCAATTCCAGTGCGGCGCCGAGCTGTTCGACCCGCCGGGTGACGATGGCGACCTCTTCGTCCTCGTCGGCGGGCAGCGGCAGCACCACGGTATTGAAGCGGCGGCGCAGCGCGGAGGACAGTTCGTTGACGCCGCGGTCGCGGTCGTTGGCGGTGGCGATCAGGTTGAAGCCCTTGGCCGCCTGAACTTCCGTGCCGAGTTCGGGCACCGGCAGCGTCTTCTCCGACAGCACGGTGATGAGCGCGTCCTGCACATCCGAGGGGATGCGGGTCAGCTCCTCCAGCCGCGCGATGCCGCCGGAGCGCATGGCGGTCATGATCGGCGAGGGCACCAGCGCCGCGTCGCTCGGCCCTTCGGCCAGCAGCCGGGCATAGTTCCAGCCGTAGCGGATGGACTCCTCGGCCGTGCCCGAAGTGCCCTGCACCAGCAGTGTGGAGCGTCCCGACACGGCCGCCGCGAGATGTTCCGACACCCAGGTTTTGGCGGTGCCCGGCACGCCGATGAGCAGCAGCGCCCGATCGGTGGCGAGGGTGGCGACCGCGACCTCCATGAGCCGGCGCGGGCCCACGTACTTGGGGCTGATCACGGTGCCGTCGGCGAGCGTGCCGCCCAGCAGATAGGTGACCACCGCCCACGGCGAGAGCCGCCACGACGGCGGGCGCGGGCGATCATCGTTCGCGGCCAGCGCGGCGAGTTCGGCGGCGAAGGCCTGTTCGGCGTGCGGGCGCAGCAGCGCGCCGGGCTCCTCGATGATGGTCACTGCAGCTCCTCGAGCATCGTCTGGCGTTGAATGAGGTCGTGGGCGAGCTGGTCGAAAGCCTGCTCCCAGTAGGGATCTCCGCATTTGCGGGCGATGGCGGTGACCAGGGGCGCCGCGGTCACCGGGAAGTGCGCGGACGCGGCGCGGAACAGGGTGCGATAGGACCCGGGCACCAGGCTCGGCCCGCCCGGCCGGTCGGCGGACAGCTGGGCGCGCTCCAGCAGCAGCCGTAATACGTGTTCGGCCATGGCGTCCGGCCACGGATGCGGCACCGCCCGCAACAGCGATTCGATCTCGGCCAGCCAGCTGCTGTCCAGCCGGCGCAGATGCCGGACCTGATCGGGCAAGGGCTGCAACGCGAACAACTCGCGCAGCTTGTCGCTGTCGGCGGCCCCGGCCGGAGTGGCGGCGTAGCTCGCGAACAGCACCCGCGCCCATTCCGGATTCCGTTGCGCCAGCGCCGCATCCGCCCAGCCCGCGAACAAGGCTCCGCGTATCTCCTCGGCGACCGCGACCTCCATCGCCTGCTCCGCCGATCCGAGCACTCGCTCCCAGTGCCGCAACGGCGTCCCCGCCACCACCCGCTGCAACCATTCCCCCGACAGGTCCGGCGCGCCGTCCGCCCGATAACTGGTGTACCCGTACGAATCCCCGACGCCGTCCCGCCGCGCCGAATCGTCCAGTACGCCCGGCCCCGTGGTGGTGAGCCGAGGCCGCAGGGGTCCCGCGCCGAAGTTCAGCCACGCCTGCGCCCGGCCCGCCATCCGGCCCGCGAACGCCGAGTCCGGCAGCCGCGCGAGCAGGTCCGCCGCCAGCCGCCGCACCTCCGCCCGCCGATCATCGAGCGCGCGTTCCAGCAAGTCCTCGTCCGCGAGCGAAAGCCCGGGCCCCAGTATGGCCAGCAGCTCGGCCTTCCCGGCCCCGGACTCCGTATCCCACGATGCCGCCAGCGCCTCCCGCGCCGCCCCCGCATCCTCCCGCCGCACCTGCGCCAGCCACTGCCGCCGCTCGGCGGGCCGCCCGTGCGACCACACCGCCGGATCGCCGAAATCGGCCCGCACCAGCGTCCGCCACCCTGGATGCAGCCCGGCCAGCCACCGCCCCCGCGCTCCCGCCATCCGCAACAGCGGTTCCCGATGCGCCGCAAGCCCTTTCGCTCGCTCCAGCACCACACTGACCAGCCCGTCCGGCACCCGATAGTCGTACGGCCCAGCCGCGGCGAACCACTCCGCCAGGAACGGCGAATTGGTTGTCAGCAGCTTCGCCAGCCGCCCCGCCGCCGCCCGCGGCAGCACGCTCCGCCCGTCGTCGTCGGACACCGCGCCCAACTCGGCCGTCTCGGGGAGCACGCCGCCACGGGCGAAACAGTCCTGCAGCCCAACGGTTTCGAGCAGTGCAACTGCCGGATCGCCGGCCGCGCCCGCCTCTTCACCGGCGGTAGTCGTGAGGTCGAGTCGCGCTACCCCGGCGGGGTTTTCGTCAGCGGCAGTCGGCACTTCCGAGCTGCTCGCGGTGGGCCGGGATGTCAGGCTCGCCGCCAATGCCGCTACGGGAGCGGGCAATTCGGCGGTGTGCGTGGCGCGGCGGGCGGTGCCGACCAAGGCGGTCGAAACCAGTTCCGCGAGGGTCTCATCCGGGGCGGGCGGGGTCATGGGGAGGCCGGTCGGGTTTCCCTCGCCGGCGCCGGCGTCCACGATCTCGCCCGCCGTGAAGGCGGAGAGGGGCAGGAGGCCGGCGGCCGTCCATTCGCCGATCACCGTGACCGGGTGGCCGCCGGAGAGGCCGAGCAGGCGCCACGGTTCGCCGTCGCCGATCGCGACCGGGAGGGCGGTGCCGTCGGATTCGACCAGATGCCAGTCGTTTTCGTGGCAGACGGGCACCACGTCGGTGAGGATGACCGGCCAGGCGCGCAGGAAGGGGTCCGCGCCGACTGCCCGGGCGTAGGTGTTCAGGGCTGCCGCGATGGTGCCCGGATCCTGGTCTCCTGGAAGTGCGGTGCGGGGGAGGGAAGTGAAGGGGTCGGGGAGGGTGTGGCGGGTGCCCCAGAGAGCGCGCAAGGGGGCGGCGGCGGGGTAGAAGTGCAGGTCGGCTTCGATCAGGTGGCCGGGGGGTGGGGTGTCCGGCGGGAAGGTGGGGGAGCCGTGGTGGTGGTCGATGAGCAGGGCCCAGCGGGTGGTGGTGCGGCCCAGCAGGAGGGTGCGGCGGGTGTAGAGGGCCTCGTCGGAGGTGATGCGGGTGGAGAGCACCATCCATTGGTCCCGGACGGGCGGCTGGGCGCGGACCGAGTCGACCGGGGTGGAGTAGCCGATGTGGCTGCGGATGCTGGCGCGCAGGGCGGGGGAGAGGCCGTCGAGACGGCGGTGGGCGACGGCCAGCAAATGCAGGCGGGCGTACTCGCGCAGGAGTTGCTGTGGCCAGTCGGGGCCGGCGGTGAGGAGGGGGAGGCGGCGCAGGGCACCGGCCACGCCGGGGGCTTGAGCGTCGACCATGCGGCGGGCCATGGTGTCGAAAGCCAGGTAGGAGCGGTCGGTCTGGGCGAGGCCGGTGCGGACCTGGTCGGTGAGCCAGATGTCCAGGTCGGCGAGCCCGGCGGTGACGCGGGCGTGGCGTTTCTCGGCGCTGGTGGCGGCGCGCGGCGACGCCGCGGCGGCCGGTGCCGGGGTCGATTCGGGTGTGCCGGCAATCGCCATCGGGCCTCCCCCTTCCGTGTCGACTCAAGTTCTATCGGAGGGCACCGACAAGTATCGGCGGCGAGCGGACAAGGTGAAAAGGCGTGCGCGTAAGCCTGATTCGGCAAACTCGCAGCGACTGCGGCGCTTCGCCCGCCGCGCGCTCCCGCGACCCGCTGACCGCCGCCCGGTAGGGTGCCCGATATGCCGCGTGTCGCGATCGAATACTGCACCCAGTGCCGCTGGCTGCTCCGGGCCGGCTGGATGGCCCAGGAATTGCTCACCACCTTCGCCACCGACCTGTCCGAGGTGGCGCTGGTTCCCGGCGAGGGCGGCGTCTTCCGCATCACGGTGGACGGCGAGCAGATCTGGGAACGCAAGGCGGACGGCGGTTTTCCCGATATCGCCGTCCTCAAACAGCGCGTCCGCGACCGGGTCGCCCCCGATCGCTCGCTCGGTCACGCCGACAAGCGCGCGGACTAGCAGCAGCCCCCGCCGCCGCAGCAGCCGCCGCCGGACGCCATGGGCGGGACCGCCGCCGCGCTGGGCGCACTGCCGCGCGTCACGGTCCCGAAGGTGGTCAGCAGTTTGACGGTGTCGTCGTGCCCCTGCGGGCAGCTCGCCGGATCCGAGGATTCGGCCATCGGGCGGTTCATTTCGAAGGTGTCGCCGCAGCTGCGGCAGCGATAGGCATAACTCGGCACGCGCCCGAGGGTAGACCACGCCGCGCCGCTCGCCATCGCCATCCGCGCTCCCGATCACCCAGTACCCTCGAATTTACGGAGTACAGAGGAGGTTGGTGTGGGCACGCAGCTCTTCGACACGCTGACAAACGAGGACACCGACCCGGTCGCCCGGACCGCGTACGGCGAGGTGCGCGGGCGACGCGAGGGGCAGACCGCGGTCTGGCGCGGCATCCCCTACGGCGCCCCGACCGGTCCCCGGCGCTTCCGCCTCCCGCAGCCGCCGCAGCCCTGGACCGGAGTGCGCGATTGCGACACGGTGGGCGAGATGTCCCCGCAGGCTCCCGGCTTCGTCCCGGTCGACGGTTCACTGCGCGTCGGCGAGGACTGTCTCTGGCTCAATGTGTGGGCCCCCACCGCCCCGACCGACGAACCCCGCCCGGTCATGGTGTGGCTGCACGGCGGCGCGTACTGCCTGGGCACCGCCGCGCAGGCCATCTACGACGGGCGGCGGCTGGCCGAGACCGGCGGCGTGCTCGTGGTGACGGTCAACTACCGGCTGGGCGCGCTCGGCTTCCTGGACCTGTCCTCGCTGGGCGGCGACTTCACCCCCAATCTCGGCCTGCACGACCAGATCGCCGCGCTGGAATGGGTGCGCGACAATATCGCGAGCTTCGGCGGCGATCCCGGCAATGTCACCCTCTTCGGCGAATCCTCCGGCGCGGGCTGCGTCACCGCCCTGCTCACCTCCCCGCGCGCCGCCGGCCTGTTCCATCGCGCCATCGCCCAATCCCCGCCCGCCACCACGGTTTTCGGCGCGGACCGGGCGGCCGTGGTGGCCAAACGCTTCCTGCACCTGCTGGAGCTGCCGCCGGATCGCGCGGCCGAACTCTTCGATATGCCGCTGGACCGCTTCATGGCCGCGGCCGTCGTCCTGCTCGACGAGGTGCCGGTGCGCGAACCCGGCCGCCTGGCCGCCGCCCCGGTGGTGGACGGCGACCTGCTGCCCGCCTACCCGAGCGAACGCTTCCAGGAAGGCCGTTCGCACCGGGTGCCGCTGCTCATCGGCACCAACAAGGACGAGGCGTCGCTGTTCCGGCTCTTCCGTTCGCCCATCATGCCGGTCACCCCGGACGCGGTGAACGAGATGCTGCGCGGGGTGGCCGCCGAACATCCGGGCCTGTCGGCCGAGCGCATCGCCGAAATCGCCTCCGCCTACGAGGATCTGAGCACCCCGCGCGGCGCGCTCACCATGTCCGGCGACGCCGCCTTCCGGATGCCCGCGCACTGGGTCGCCGACGCGCACTCCCGGCATTCCCCGACCTGGATGTACCGCTTCGACCACGCCACCCCGATGCTCAAGGCCGCCCGGGTCGGCGCGGGCCACGCCACCGAATTGCCGTATGTGTTCGGCAATTTCGGTTCCTTCGACCGCGACCCGACCTTCTGGCTGGGCGGACGCAAAGCGGCACAGGAGGTTTCGGGCCGCATGATGCGCCGCTGGCTGGCCTTCGCCGAATTCGGCGTGCCCGCCGCCCTGGACGGCTCCAAGCATTGGCCGCCCTACAACGAAACCACCCGCACCACACTGCTCATCGACGCCGTCGACCGGATCGTGGACGATCCGGACGGCGATCGCAATTCGGTCTGGGGCGACGAGGTCGTCGGCTTCTACTGAACCCTGGACGTGGCGCGCTCGCCCAGCTGGGCGGGGATGCGCGCGAAACCGTGCAGGTTGTGCAGCGGACGGCGTTGCGGCGCACCGGCCAGGCTCAGATCGGGGAACCGCTCGAACAGCGACCGCAGCGCGTACACGCCCTCCATGCGCGCCAGGCTCGCGCCCAGGCAGGTGTGGACGCCGCTGGAGAAGGTCAGGTGCTCACGGGCATTCGCGCGGGTGATATCGAATCGATCCGGGAATTCGAACTTGCCCGGATCCCGGTTCGCGCCCGCCAGCGACATCACCACCACGCTGCCCTGCCGCAGTGCCGTGCCCGCGATCTCCACATCGCACAGCGCGGCGCGGGCGGTGGTCTGCACCGGGGCGTCGAAGCGCAGGATCTCCTCCACCGCGTTCGGCCACAGGTCCTCGTCCTCGCGCAGCAGCGCCAATTGCTCACGGTGCGAGAGCAATTGCACGATGCCGTTGCCGATCAGGTTGACGGTGGTCTCGAACCCCGCGCCCATGAGCAGGCTGGCGGTGGCCTTCAATTCCCGGTCGTCCAGGTCCCCGGCGGCGACCAGGCTGCTCAGAATGTCCTCGCCCGGCTCAACCCGCAGCCGCGCGATGTGATCGTCGAGGTAGGCGTCCATCTCCAGCATGGAGCTGATGGCGGTGCGCCAGGTCCGCCACGGAATGCCGAAGTCCAGCAGCGGGCTCATGACATCGCCCCAGGCCAGGAATTGTTCCCGGCGCGAATCCGGGAAGCCGAGCATCTCGGAGATGATGGCGATCGGCACCTGCGCCGCGAAATCCCCGACCAGATCCGCGGATCCGCCGGCGGGCAGCGCGTCGAGGAGTTCGGTGGTCACCGATTCCACCCGATCCCGCAGCCGCCCGATGGCGCGCGGGGTGAAGGCCGCCGACACCGACTTGCGCAGCCGGGTGTGCTCGGGCGGATCGGTGATCAGCATGGACGGCGGTTCCACCGGATTGGGCGGGATCTGCGCGGACTTGACCGTGCGGTGCAGCCACTCCGGAATCTCGAACCCGTCGATGCCGAATACCCCGAACCGATTGTCGCGCAGCAGGTTCCGGGCGAGCTCGTAATCCACGGTGGACCAGCTGATCGGACTGTGCGCCAGCCGCCCCTGTTCGCGCAGCTGCTCGATGTAGGGGTACGGATCGGCCAGCCCGGCGGCCGTGCCCATCAGCTTCGCGAAGGGATTGCCGCGCCGCGCCTGCACCCGCATGAGCATCCGGGCCGAACCGTGTTCCACCAGCCAGCGCGCCATATACCGCGGGTTCATCATCACGGGACTCCCTCGTCGTCGGATGATTCCACGGTACGGAAACCGACTGGGCGGGGGAACATCCCACGGCGGGAACGGCGGCTCCTACCCGGGTAGGAGCTGTCAGCCCCGCTGGGCGGTCACCCGCTCGCTGGCCACCCGCCGCTGCAGCGCGGCCGGATCCGGATGCGCCACCTGCACCAGCGACGCGCCCGCCGCGAACACCGCCAGCAGCCCGTCGATCAATTCGGTCGGGGTCTCCCAGGGCGTCGTGGACAGCACCCGGTCCTCGGCCGTGAAACCCTGCCGCGCAGCCGATTTCCGCGCCTCGGCCAGCACCGCCGACACCGACATCCCGTCCAGCGCGCAACCCACGCCGCCCGGCCGGAACTGATCCCCGTGCACCCGCACCGAAGTCGCGTAATCGGTGATCCCGACCGGCAGATCCTTGACCGGCATTCCCATCGGATCCAGCGACAGCGCCGCGATCTCCGGAATATCGCCCGCCTCGTCGATCCGGTCCGCGGTCACCAGCGCCAGCTCGGCGTCCGGATCAGCGTGCAACACCACCTCCGCGCCGGCCCACCAGCAGCCCAGCAGCACCGCCGCGGTCTGCCAGTGCGCGGGCAGCAGCACCGCCACCCGCGCCCCCGCGGACAGCCCGAACTCGTCGCGAATCATATTGGCGGTCTTGGCCGCCCAGTTGGCCAGCGTGAGCGCGGACAATTCGATCCGCGCCCCGGTGGCATCGTCGTAGAAGGTGATGCGCGGGCCCGCGGCATCACGGGCCAGGATGGGTTCGAGTACGGCGTCGGTGAGGGTTTCGGCTAATTCACGCATTTCGGTCCGTTCTGCCCGGCATCGATGGGTGGCGCCGGCGGCACCGGCGTCGCCGTGGTCGAACTGCCGGAGAAATCCATGACGGAGGTGCTGGTGCTCGCCGCCGAACCGGGACCAGCGTAGTCACTCGCCAGCACCACGCGCACCGAACCCTCGGGAAGACCCGCCTCCGACAGCACCGGCAGGCCGCCGAGCGCCTTGGCCACCGCGCGCGCCTTGGGGTCGCCCGCACTGGCCGCGAGCACCCGGCTCGACTGCACCGGGCCGCCGATCCAGTTGTCCACCGTCCCGGTGCGGAAACCCTTGCCGGTCAGCGCCTGCGCGGCCTGCGCGGCCAGGCCGCCGGTGCCGCTGGCGTTGTAGACATCCGCGGTCACCGTGGCCGGATCGACGCCGCCGGTCTCGTCATGGGTGGACTCGTCCTCGCCGACCATCTTGGCGACGTACTTGCGCACCGCCTCGGGATCGACCTTCACCACCGATTCGCCGTCGTCGGTCCAGCCGTTGAGATCCTTGACCGGAATGGTCTCGAACTTGACCTGGCCGCCGGACAGATCCTGCAGCTGGTTCAGGAACTTCAGGACGTCCCAATCGTCGTCCAGCACCACGGTGCGGCCGACGGCATCGCTGAGTTCCTTCAACCGGCCCGGACTGGTGAGCGTCTTGGCGCTGAGCACCTGATGCACCAGCTGCGCCATGTACACCTGCTGGCGCACGATCCGGTCCAGATCCCCGCGCGGCAGCTCATGGCGCTGGCGCACGAAACTCAAAGCCTGTGCGCCGTTGAGCTTCTGCCGCCCGGCGGGGAAGTCCGCGCCCGAGAGCGGTTCGTAGACGGCATTGTTCAGGCACACCTCGACGCCGCCGACGGCATCGGTGAGCAGCACGAATCCGAGCAATCCGACTTCGGCGTAATGGTCGACGGTGATGCCGGTCAGATTGCCGACGGTCTTGATCAGCGCCTGCCGCCCGGCCGTGGTGGAACGCTTGTCGGCCTCGGATTCGGAGACGCCCTTGTCGAGGAGCTTCTGCTGTTCGTTCAGCTTGGTCACGCCGTACGCCGAATTGATCTTGCCTTTGCCGAGTCCCGGAATGTCCACGTACGCATCGCGCGGAATCGAGATGGCGGTGGCCGAACTACCGTCGTTGGGCACCCGGATCAGCACGATGGTGTCGGTATTGAGCCCGACCTCGTCGCCCGCGTGCAGCATGGCGCGCTCGTCCTCGGAGAGCGGATTGCCGTGCGCGTCGGTGCGCGAGTCGATGCCCACCATGAGAATGTCCACCGCGCCGTCGCGGCCCCCGCCCAGTCCCAGATTGCCGATCCGCTCGATGGACGACACCAGCCGGTCCACCTGATACCAGCCGAGCCCGGTCACCACCAGCACCAGCGCCGCCGCGACCATGGCCAGCGCCCGCATCGGATTCGAGCGCCGCGGCCCCGTCGCCCGGACCGGGCGCGACGGTAGCGGTGCGGATGCCCTAGTGCTCTCCGGCAACCCTCATGTCCTTTCCGGTGGTCGGCCGACATCCCCCCGCCGATCGAGGTGATACCGCTGGAATGCCCCCGGTATGCAGGCTAGACGCGCGGGGGTGCCGGACCGCGTAGCCGGCGCTCCGTGAGTCGTGCGAGATCGCCCACCCGGCCGCCGGATGCGCGGGCATTTGCGCAGGTGATGGCATATGTGCGAAACACCCGGCCGCCGTGTCAGACTGGCCGCCGTGACTGCCGCCGCCGTGACCAAGACCACCGCCGCCCCGCTCGTCGTCACCGGCGCCGGGGGTCAGCTGGGGCGGGCGCTGCTCGAACTGGCCCCGGGGGCGCGGGGATTCGGGCGCGCGGAGCTCGACATCACCGACGCGGCGGCGGTGCGGGCGGTGCTGAAAGCGGGTGACGTGGTGCTCAACTGTGCCGCGTATACCGCGGTGGATCAGGCCGAATCCGAGGTGGACGCGGCCTTCGAAATCAATGCCAGGGGGCCGGAAGTGCTGGCCCGGGCCTGTGCCGCGGCCGGGGCGCGGCTCATTCACCTCTCCACCGATTACGTGTTCACCGGCAAGTCCGATCACCCCTACGAAACCGATGATCCGACCGGACCGGCCACCGTCTACGGGCGATCGAAATTGGCTGGGGAACAAGCGGTTCTGGAATTCGCGCCGGACGCGAACATCGTCCGCACCGCCTGGGTCTACACCGGCCGCGGCGCCGATTTCGTGGCCACCATGCGCCGCCTGGAAGCCGAGCGCGAAACGGTGAACGTGGTGGCCGACCAGATCGGTTCGCCCACCTACGCACCCGACCTCGCTGCGGGTTTGCTGGAGCTTGCCGCGCGGCCCGGCGCACCGCGAATCCTGCACGCCACCAACGCCGGACAGGCCAGTTGGTATGAACTTGCCCGGGCGGTTTTCGCGGGTCTCGGCGCCGATCCCGGACGCGTCCGCCCCTGCGGCACATCCGATTTCCCCAGACCCGCTCCGCGCCCGGCGTATTCGGTCCTTTCGGGCAAATCGTGGGCCGCGGCCGGACTCGCCCCACTGCGGGACTGGAACGCGGCGCTGGGCGACGCACTGCGCGCCATCTCCGACTAGGCTGAGCGTCCGTGAGCCCCTCGGATTCTGCCGGCCGCCCGACCCTGGCCGTCGTCACGGTGACCTACTCGCCCGGCGAGCACCTGGAACACTTCATCAGCACGCTGGCTACCGCCACGAGTGAGAAGCCCCAGGTCATCCTCGCCGACAACGGTTCCACCGACGGTTCGCCGGAACTCGCGGCCGAAGCCAACGAGCACGTCCGCCTACTGCGCACCGGCGGCAATATCGGCTACGGCGGGGCCATCAACCGCGCGGTCGCCGAAATCGACCCGGACATCGAATTCATCGTCATCTCCAACCCGGACATCCGGTGGGGCACCGACGCCATCGACAAGCTGCTCGAGGCCGCCCGCCGCTGGCCGCGCGCCGGCGCCCTGGGCCCGATGGTGCTGGAGCCGGACGGCTCGGTCTACCCGTCCGCGCGCGCCGTGCCCGGCATCGCCGACGGCGCCGGCCACGCCATCCTGGGCAGCATCTGGCCGGGCAATCCCTGGACGCTGCGCTACCGCCAGGACAACGAGCAGATCTCCGAACGCACCGTCGGCTGGCTCTCCGGCTCCTGCCTGCTGGTGCGCCGCGCCGCCTTCGACTCCATCGACGGCTTCGACTCGCGCTACTTCATGTACATGGAGGACGTGGACTTCGGTGACCGCATGGGCAAGGCGGGCTGGCACAATGTGTTCGTGCCCTTCGCCGAGGTCACCCACGCCAAGGGGCACGCGGCGGGCAAGCACCCGGAGACCATGCTCCCGGCGCACCACGCCAGCGCCTACCGCTTCCAGGCGGACCGGCATCCACACTGGTGGCAGGCTCCACTGCGGGTCGCTCTGAAGGCCGGACTTGCGATCCGCTGCAAGCTTGCGGTTCGATCCGCACTGCGTGAACGCGACCGCGCCGCGCAATCCTGAACAGACCACTCGAACCCAGGGGAGATGATGGCCAACAGCGGCAATGGCGCCGGGAACACCGATGCGGTGATCCTGGTCGGGGGACAGGGCACCCGTCTGCGCCCGTTGACCCTCTCCGCTCCCAAGCCGATGCTGCCCACCGCGGGTCTGCCCTTCCTGCAGCACCTGCTGGCCCGCATCGCCGACGCCGGCATCACCCACGTGGTCCTCGGCACCTCCTACAAGGCGGAGGTCTTCGAGGAGCACTTCGGTGACGGCTCCGAGCTCGGCCTGGAACTCGAGTACGTCACCGAGACCGAGCCGCTGGGCACCGGCGGCGGCATCCGCAATGTGGTGCCCAAGCTGCGCAACGACACGGTGATGGTGTTCAACGGCGACGTGCTGGGCGGCACCGATCTGGGCGCGATCCTGGACACCCATCACTCCTCGAACGCCGATGTGACGCTGCACCTGGTCCGGGTCAGCGATCCGCGCGCCTTCGGCTGCGTCCCGACCGACGCGAACGGGCGGGTCACCGCGTTCCTGGAGAAGACCCAGGATCCGCCGACCGACCAGATCAATGCCGGCTGCTACGTCTTCCGCCGCGAGTACATCGAGAAGATCCCGGCCGGGCGTCCGGTCTCGGTCGAGCGCGAGACCTTCCCGTCCCTGCTCGCCGAGGGCGCGCACATCCAGGGCCACGTGGACACCTCGTACTGGCGGGACATGGGCACCCCCGAGGACTTCGTGCGCGGCTCGGCCGATCTGGTCCGCGGCATCGCGCCCTCCCCGGCGCTGCCGGGGCAGCGCGGTGAATCCCTGGTGCATCCCGGTGCGGGCGTCGCGCCCGGCGCGCTGCTCATCGGCGGCACGGTCGTCGGCCGCGGCGCGGAAGTCGGCGCCGGGGCCCGGCTCGACGGCGCGGTCCTGTTCGACGGCGCATGCGTGGAAGCCGGTGCCACCGTGGAACGTTCGATCATCGGCTTCGGCGCCAAGATCGGCCCGCGGGCCCTGGTCCGCGATGCCGTGATCGGCGACGGCGCGATCGTGGGCGCGCGTTGCGAACTACTACGGGGTGCACGCGTCTGGCCGGGCGTGGACATCCCGGACGGCGGTATCCGCTTCTCCACCGACGTCTGATCGGTTTTCAGCGAATCGGCCGCTCACCTGGTGAGCGGCCGATTTCGTTTGCGCTGGAAGGGGTTCAGCGTTCCCACTTGCCGGGGTTCAGGTGGAACTGCACCAGCGCGGTGGCGTGGCCGTGCCCCATCTCGTGCTCGCTCTTGAGCCAGTTCACCAGCTCCTTGTGCGAGGTGATGCCGGTGCCGGCGAGCGTGGCGAACCAATCGTCCACCGAGCGGCCGTATTTGGTTTCGATGGCCGGGAAGTACGAGGCCGGGCCGTGCGGCTTGGTGGTCGCCATGGTGTCGCTCCTTCGTTCTGCGTCGTCGTCAGTGTGGACGACGCGTGCTCCGGAAATTCATCGTAGGGTGTCGCGCGTCACACCCGGGATCGATACCGTGCGTGGGTAGCTTGTCTAGCGGTGCTAGAGTTTTCCCATGAGCGCAATCCAGACTCGAAAAGAGCGTGAGCGCGCCGGCCGGCACCAGCTCATCATCGATACCGCGCGGCAGATCGCCGAGACCGATGGCTGGGACGCCGTGACCGTGCGCAAGCTCGCCGATCGCATCGAATACAGCCAGCCGGTGCTGTACTCGCACTTCGCCGGCAAGGACGCCATCGTCTCCGCGGTCGCACTGGAGGGTTTCGCCGAACTGGCCGCCGCCACCCGCCGCGCCCGCGAGACCGCATCCGATCCGGCGGCCGCGGTCACCGCCGTCGCCCAGGGCTACCTCGATTTCTCTCGTGACAAGCCCGCCCTCTACGACGCCATGTTCTCGCTGCGCACCGAACTGAAATTCGGCCCCGGCGCGCCGCAGCCGCTCCAGGACGCCTTCGTGGAACTGCTGCAGACCTTCGCGCCGTTCGCCACCCCGCACGACGCCGAGACCTTCACCGAGGTGGCCTGGAGCGCATTGCACGGGCTCGCCACGCTCGACCGGGGAGGTCGGCTGCGGCCCGACTTTCGCACTGCACGACTGGAAATCCTGGTGTCCCAATGGATCGGCCCCGCCTGACGCTCCCCGCCCCGAGCCGTGCTGACCAGCCCGGAGCGCGTGGTTCGTCACGGTCGCGGCCGTAACGCCCGGGGCGCGCCTACGCTGAGATCATGGCGGACGCGGTGGTGGTCGGATCGGGACCCAACGGCCTGGCGGCGGCGGTGATCCTGGCCCGCGCCGGACTCGAAGTCGAAGTGTTCGAAGCGGCCGAGGATTTCGGCGGCGGCTGCCGCACCGCGCAGGTGACGCTGCCGGGGTTCGAGCACGATCTGTGCGCGGGCGCGCACCCCATGGCGGTGGCGTCCCAGTTCTTCCGGGCCTTCGATCTGGCGAAGCACGGCGTGGAAATGCTTGCGCCGCAGGTCTCCTACGCGCATCCATTGGACGACGGGCACGCCGGGCTGGCCTGGCGCGATCTCGACCACACGGTGGACGGGCTGGGCCGCGACGGCGGCGCGTGGCGGCGATTGTTCGCGCCGCTGGTGCGCGACTGGGAACAGCTGGTGGAACTCGGCATGTCGGATCTGCGGCATCCGCCCCTGCACGTGGCCACCGGGGTGCGCTTCGCGCGCCGCCTGCTGGAACAGTCCACGCCGCTGTGGAATCTGCGTTTCCGCGAAGAGGTCGCGCCCGCGCTGCTGACCGGCGTTGCCGCCCATGCGATTCGCCCGCCGCGCTCGATTCCGTCGGCGGGCGTGGCCGCCCTGCTCGGCGCCCTCGCCCATGTGGGCGGCTGGCCGGTGCCGCGCGGCGGTTCGCAGGCCATCATGGCCGCGCTGGCCGAGGACCTGAAAGCCCATGGGGGACGGATCATCACGGGACACCGGGTGGATTCCATCGACGAGTTCGCCGAGGTGAAGACGGTTCTGCTGGATATCGCCCCGGCCGAATTCCAGCGCATCGCCACGCTGCCCGCCCGCTACGACTTCTCGCTCCGGCACTTCCACTACGGCGGCGCGGCCTGCAAGGTCGACTTCGCGCTCTCCGGCCCGGTGCCGTGGCGGGCGCTGGGCTGCGATCGCGCGGGCACTCTGCATCTGGTCGGCACCCGCGCGGAAGCCGTCGCGGCCGAAAAGGCCGTCGCCGCCGGGCAACACGCCGAGCGCCCGTTCGTGCTTGCCATCCAGCCGGGCGTGGTCGACGATTCCCGCGCCCCGGCGGGCAAGCACACGCTGTACACCTACGCCCACGTCCCCAACGGTTCGACGCGCGATCTCACCGAAACCATTACCGCGCAGGTGGAACGCTTCGCCCCCGGCTTCCGCGATCTGATCCTGGCCACCCACGTGCGCACCGCCGCCAAGATGCCCGCGCACAATCCCAACTACATCGGCGGCGATATCTCGGCGGGCGCGATGACCTTGCGGCAGACCGTCTTACGCCCCGCCCCGCGCTGGAATCCGTATTCGACGCCGCTGCCGGGCGTGTACCTGTGCTCCTCGGCGACGCCGCCCGGCCCGGGCGTGCACGGCATGAACGGCTACTACGCCGCCCGGCACGCGCTGCGCCGCGAGTTCGGCGTGCGCACCGATCCGCTGGAACTACTGGCGCGCTGATTCGGACCGGTAGAGATCCGGTTCGATATAGAGGTGCCGGACGGCCGGAACCGCCTGCCGCACCCGCACTTCCGCCGCGTCGATGGCGATGGCCGCCGCCTCGATGTCCAGTCCCGGCGTCATCGCCACCTTGGCCGCCACCAGCAGCTCGTCGGGCGCGAGGTACTGGGTCTTGAGATCCAGCACCCGATCGATCCCGGGCCCGCCGACGAGCTGCTCCCGAATCCGCCGATCCTCTTCCGCCGGCGCGCCTTCCCCGATGAGCAGGCTCTTCATCTCCACGATCAGCACCACCGCGATGAATCCGAGCAGGACGCCGATGGCCACCGTCCCGACCCCGTCCCACACCGGATCGCCGGTGAGTGCGGTCAATCCGACGCCGAGGAACGCCAGCCCCAGCCCGATCAGCGCCCCGGAATCCTCCAGCAGCACCACCGGCAGTTCCGCGCTGCGCGTGCTCCGGATGAACGCCCACCAGCTCTTGCGCCCTTTCAGCGGCGCCGAGGCTTTTTTGGCGGTGAGCAGACTGTAGGACTCCAATGCCATCGCGATGACCAGGATGGCGATGGCCACCCAGGTATCGCTCAGATGCTCCGGATGCCGGATCTTGTGGATGCCCTCGTCGATCGCGTACAGCGAGCCCACGGTGAAGATGACCAGCGCGACCACGAACGAATAGAAGTACCGGTTCCGCCCGTACCCGAACTGATGCAGCTGATCGGCTTCCTGCTCGGCCCGCCGCCGGCCCACCAGCAGCAGGCCCTGATTGGCGGTGTCGGCCAGCGAGTGCACCGATTCGGCGAGCATGGACGCCGATCCGGTGATCGCCGCGCCGATGAACTTGGCGAGGGTGATGCCGGCGTCGGCGGAGAATGCCGCCAGCACCGCTTTGCGACTACCGGATGCCATATCGTTCACGCTACGGCGATTTCCGGCCGAACCGGCGCTACACGCCCTACGCGTCGACGGTCTTGGTCCGGTACAGGTCCGGCTCCAGGTAGATGACCCGCGTCGCCGGAACCGCCTCGCGCACACGCGCTTCGGCCGCGTCGATGGCATCGGCGATCTGGTCGATCTCCAGCCCCGGCACGATCGAGATCTTGGCGGCCACCAGCAGTTCCTCCGGCCCCAGATACTGGGTCCGCAAGTGGATGACCCGGTCGATGTGCTCCCCGTCGACCAGCCGGTCGCGAATCTTCGCCTCGTCCGCGGGCAGCGCGCCCTCACCGATCAGCAGGCTCTGCATCTCGATGATCAGAATGACCGCGATGATGCCCAGCAGCACGCCGATGCCCAGCGTGCCGACGCCGTCCCAGATCGGCTCCCCGGTCAGTACGGTCAAGGTGATCGCCACGAAGGCGATGAGCAGGCCGATGAGCGCCCCGGTGTCCTCGAGCAGCACCACCGGCAGTTCCGGATTGCGCGAGGTGCGGATGAACTGCCACCAGGAGGCATTGCCCTTGAGCGGCTTGGATTCCCGCATGGCGGTGACGAAGGAGAAGCCCTCCAGCGCGATGGCGATGCCGAGGATGACGATCGCCACGATGGCGTTCGAGAGCTCCTCCGGATGCTGGATCTTGTGGATGCCCTCGTAGATCGCGTACAGCGAGCCGAGCGCGAAGATCACCAAGGCGACCACGAACGAATAGAAGTACCGATTCCGCCCGTACCCGAAGGGATGCAGCTGATCGGCCTGCTGTTCGGCCCGCTTCTGCCCGAGCAGCAGCAGGCCCTGATTCGAGGTGTCCGCCACCGAGTGCACTGCCTCGGCCAGCATCGACGCCGACCCGGTGATCGCCGCGCCGATGAACTTCGCCGCCGCGATACCGGCGTTGGCGCTCAACGCCGCCAGGATCGCCTTCTTACCGCCGGACATTTCCGCCTCTCCGCGCCTTCAGCGCACGGCCTGAGGGCCGTATCGATTCGTGCACGCGTGGTGCGGTCGGGTGCTGAACAGATTCTGGGTGTGTCCCAGGAATTACCCGGATCTTACGAGATCAGTCGCCCGGTCGCGGCCGGTGAACTAGTCCGCTCCGGCGGTGGCGCAGAACAATTGGGCCGGTCCGTCCGCGGCGGCGGCCCGGATCGGTCCGTCGGCGGCCGAAATCCAAGCCGCGCTGCCGCATTCGACGATGAGTTCGTGCTTGCCCTGCAGCAGTCGCACATTCCCGTGCGTGCACAGCGCGATGCCGGGTCCGGCGTGCAGCGGGACCGGATCGGCGTCCGCCGCGAGTTCGATTCGGCTGAGCGCGAATTCGGGCGCCGGCGTGTCGTACCGGTAGATTCCCGGGCCCGTCTGCTCGGCTTCGATGATCGGCAGCTCGAGCGGTTCGAAGTCCAGCACGCGCAGCAGTTCCGGCACGTCCACGTGCTTGGGCGTGAGCCCGCCGCGCAGCACATTGTCGGAATTGGCCATGATCTCGACGCCGACGCCGCTGAGATAGGCGTGCAGATTTCCGGCCGCGAGGAACAGTCCCTGGCCCGGTTCCAGGGTGATGCGATTGAGCAGCAGCGCCGCCAGCACCCCGGCATCGCCCGGATAGGCCTCGGCCAGTTCCAGCGCGGTGCGCACCTCGGCGGTGAATTCCTTGGGCGTGCCGTCGTATCCGGCGTCCCGCTCGGACAGGTACCGCACGCACCCGTCCAGCACCTTCGGCAGCAGATTGGCCAGGGCGTGCTGCGGCAGCGCGATCCAGGTGGTGAACAGCGTGCGCAGCCCGGCCGAATCCGGCTGCGCCGCGAGCAGTTCCGCGTACGGCGTCAGTTCCGGCACGTCCAGCGCGGTCAGCAGCCGCACGGTCCGGCGCGGTTCGCGGAACCCGGCCAGGGCCTCGAACCGGTTCAGCGCCACCACCAGTTCGGGTTTGTGGTTCTCGTCCCGGTAGTTCCGCATCGGCGCGTCCAGGGCGACCCCGGCGTGATTCTCCCGGGCGTAGCCGGCCCGCGCCTGCTCGATGCTGGGATGCGCCTGCAGCGAGAGCGGTTCCTCGGCGGCCAGGATCTTCAGCAGGAACGGCAGCCGGCCGCCGAATTCGCCCGCGACCGGGCCCAATTCGCGTTGCGGGTCGGCGCTGACCAGCTCCAGCAGCGATTCGCTGTGGCCGTTGATCTGCACCCGCGCCGGATCGGCGGGGTGGGCGCCGAACCAGAGTTCGGCCTCCGGATGCGCGGAGGGAACCGGTCGTCCGCACAGCTGAGCGAGCGCGGTGCGTGATCCCCAGGCATAGGAGCGCAGCGCACCAACGAGTTCGTGCACTAGTAGTGTCCCCCGTCATAGCGTCCCGGTCCGGCGGCCGGGCGGGAACCGAGTAGTCGTAGGTAGGCGGCGGCCATTTCGAGCCGCAGGGCCAGCACCGCCAACTGTGCCAGTTCGCCGCCGGGCGCGGGCGCCAGGGGCTGCCCTTCGGCGCCGGCGGGGGGAGTACCGGCGGTGGCGGCCGCTTCCGCGTCCACATTCACCAGATCGGCGTCCACCAGCCCGGCATCGGCGGAGAACACCCCGAGCCGCCGCCGTACCGCGAATTCGTCGGGACTGGTGGTCAGCACGAACACCCGCACCTGCTGGACGGGCGCGGGCCCGTCGAGCTGCTCGTCGTGGAACAGCGGATCGAAGTCTGGCGCGGACACGCCGGCCGCCTCGACCAGACGGCCGTGCGCCGCAATGCTTTCCGCCAGGGTCGCGGCAGTGGCGATCTTCCCGGCGCCGGCCAGCAGCACCTCGCAGCCGTGCACGGCCAGCTCGGTGGTGGCGGCGGTGTCCCCGGCCAGCACCAGGCGCGGCCGCTGCTGCATGCGGGTGGCCAGGGTCTTGGCGGGATTGTGGAAGGCCTCGTGCTGCGGTCCGTCGCGCAGCGCCTCGGCGTCCAGCAGATCGGCGAGCTCGTTCAGATCCGGCACCAGCGGACCGACCCGATTGGGGTCGACGGCGGCCAGCACCGCCATGCCGACGGCGAAGAAACGCAGCAGCCGATTGTGATCGAGCACGGGCAGCCGCGGCGGCAGCATGGTGGCCCGGCCGGCGGCGGCCGCGCGCAGCGGTCCCTCGTCGGGCGCGGCCACGATGACCTCCGCACCCCGGCGCAGCGCCCGGTCCACGGCTTCGGCGAGACGCGGATCGCCCGCGTCGTCACCGGCCACCAGCACCACGTCCAGCGGTCCCACCCAGGGCGGGATCGAGGTCGCGGGCACCAGCGGCATACTCGTGCGATCACCGAGCGCGGTGATCAGCAGACCGGCGGCGCGGGCGGCCCGCCCGGCGCCGGAGACGAGTACCAGACTGCGCGGCCGCAGGTCCTGCAACCGAGCCAAAGCATCTTCGGAAATGGCCGCGGCGGTAGCCCTGACCAGGGCTCCGCCCGACGCGGCGGAGCGCAAGCCACCGCCGGTGTCGGCCGCCTCCAGCGAGGCGACGTCATCGAGGTCGAGTACCGGTGTCCCAGCGATCATCGGGCGTTGCCACCTCCCCTCATCGGGTCACCAGGCGCTGGTGAATCCAAGCTCTGTGATTCCACTATTCCAGTCAGGCGCGGACGATGCTCAGGATCTCGGTTACGAGTGCGTCTACTTCCTCCTGCGATCGTGCTTCGACATTGAGCCGAAGCAGCGGTTCGGTATTGGAGGCGCGCAGGTTGAACCAGGCGCCGTCGGGCAACTGCACCGTGACTCCGTCCAAACGGTCCACCGACTTGGCGCGCTTGCCGAACGCCTCCAGTACGGCGGTGGTCCGGTCCTGCGCGTCGGCGACCGTGGAGTTGATCTCCCCGGACGCGGCGTAGGTCGAATAGGCCGATGCCAGTTCCGACATCGGGCGCTCCTTCTCGCCGAGCGCCGCCAGCACGTGCAGGGCCGCGAGCATGCCGGAGTCGGCGCCCCAGAAGTCGCGGAAGTAGTAGTGCGCGGAATGCTCGCCGCCGAAGATGGCGCCGGTGGCGGCCATCTGCTGCTTGATGAACGAGTGGCCGACGCGGGTGCGCACGGGGGTGCCGCCGAGTTCGGTCACCAGCTCCGGCACCGCCTTGGAGGTGATCAGATTGTGGATGATGGTCGCGCCCGGCTCCTTGGTCAGCTCGCGCTCGGCAACCAGCGCGGTGACGGCCGACGGGGAGACCGGATCGCCCTTCTCGTCCACCACGAAGCAGCGGTCGGCGTCGCCGTCGAAGGCCAGGCCGATATCGGCGCCGGTCTTGCGGACGTAGGCCTGCAGATCCACCAGGTTCTTCGGATCCAGCGGGTTGGCTTCGTGATTGGGGAAGGTGCCGTCGAGTTCGAAGAACAGCGGCTCGATGGTGTACTGCGGCAGCGTGCCCAGCACGGCCGGGACGGTGAACCCGCCCATGCCGTTGCCGGCGTCCACCGCGATGCGCAGCGGGCGGGAATCGCTCAGGTCGACCAGCTTGTGCAGGAAGGCCGCGTAGGCGGCGAGCAGGTCCTGCTCGGTGGCGGCGCCGCGCGGGCCGTCGTAGGCCGGGACGCCGGTGACGACCTCGTCGGAGATGGTGGCCAGGCCGGTGTCCTGACCGACCGGCAGCGCCTTGGCGCGGCACAGCTTGATGCCGTTGTACTTGGCCGGATTGTGCGAGGCGGTGAACATGGCTCCGGGGCAATCCAAATGGCCGGAGGCGAAGTACAGCTCGTCGGTGGAGGCCAGCCCGATGTGCACCACGTCCAGGCCCTGCGACTGCACGCCGTCGGCGAACGCCTCGGCCAGGGCGGGGGAGGAATCGCGCATATCGTGCCCGATGACCACGCGCTGCGCGCCCTCGGAGCGCATCAGCCGGGCGAAGGCCCCGGCCACGTCCCGGACGAAGTCCGCGTCGATCTGTTCGCCGACTACTCCTCGAACGTCATAGGCCTTGATGACTGCTTGAACGGACTCGGCGGACCGGGCGACTGTCATAGGGAACACCCTAGTAGCTCTCGGCGACGAGTCGTATTCGGCGGTGCGCTGCATGTCCCGTATTCGCTCGTAAGGCGTCGAGCTAGTTCGGCGGATCCGGTAGGACACGTAGATGGCCCCTCCGGCCGGTGCGCCCCGTACGGGTCGGGCGCTGCGGGGCCGGGGCGTAGTCGGTGTAGCCGCGCGGGTCGGGATCCGGTGTCCGGCGGCGCAATCCGGCTTCGCGGACGGCTTCGGCCAGCGCGGTGAGATCGTCGTCGTCGGGCGTCGAGGAGGAGAACCCGCCCTCGTGCTTGACCAGCTCCCAGCCCTTCGGGGCGGTAATCCGGGAAGCGTGCGTTTCGCACAGGTCCCAGGAGTGCGGTTCGGCGACCGTCACGAGCGGACCGACCACGGCCATGGAGTCCGAGTACACATAGGTCAGCGTCGCGACGGCCGGGTTCTTGCAGCCGGGCCGGCAGCAACGACGCATGGGGATCACGCCAAGCAGGGTAACCCCGTTCGCGGCTCGCTGGGGACAGACACGCTCAATGGACTGCGTCTCACTTGTCCCCGTACGGGCCTTGGTTGCCAGGGCGAACACCGTTGTCGGCAACACAGTAGATTCGGGGTATGACTCGTTCCCGTCGTCGGCGACCGCCCACCGCGCGGTCCGTGATCCGCCGCGGGCGCGGTGTGCGCGGGCCGATGCTGCCGCCGACGGTGCCGGCCCGGCGGACCCGCGGCCAGCAGTTCGACCGCCTGGTGCTGGAGGCGTTCGCGCCGCTGGAGAGCCGCTGGCACGAACAGCTCACCAAGCTCGATATCGCGGTGGACGATGTGCCGAAAATCCGCCCGTTGCATCCGGATTCGGTGCAATGGCCGGACGAGGTGGTGGCCGACGGCCCGGTGCCGCTCTCCCGCCTCATCCCGGCCGGCGTGGATCGCTACGGCATGGCTACCCGAGCCCGGGTCGTGTTGTTCCGCAAGCCATTAGAGCTACGCGCCGGAGACCCCGACGACCTGGTGGACCTGCTGCGCGAAGTCCTGGTGCAGCAGATCGCCACCTATCTCGGTGTGGACCCGGACGTCATCGATCCGGAGCCGGAATAGGACCCCTCCCGTTCGGGGGAGATCCCGGGCGACTCGGCCCACTGCCGTTCGGGGGTGAAGCCCCTGGGATCCGGGCTTCCTCCCATCCGGGGGTTCGGGGGCGAAGCCCCTGAGGGTCCCGGGAGTGGGTCCATGAAAGCTGTTGCTACAGCCGAGCTTTCAAGATGCTGCGCCTGCCCGCGCAGCATCCTTCCCTAGATGATGCCGCGCTTGAGGCGACGGCGTTCGCGCTCGGACAGCCCGCCCCAGATGCCGAAGCGTTCGTCGTTCTGCAGCGCGTATTCGAGGCATTCGTCGCGGACCTCGCAGCCGAGGCAGATCCGCTTGGCCTCCCGGGTGGAACCGCCCTTCTCGGGGAAGAACGCCTCCGGGTCGGTCTGAGCGCAGAGCGCCCGTTCCTGCCACTGTTCGGCTTCGGTGAGCCGGCTTCCTCTGGAGAAATTGTCGAACATTTCGTCAGCACCGGTGACGATCAAGCTCAAACGCGGCGGTTCGGGCTGGTACTGGGCTCGCGCCCACTGCCCACCCCCCGGTCGTGCAGTCGTCAACGGTTCACCCCCCTCGTACCCGATTCGTTCGTCGGCGCAGAAGTCAGATGCTGCGCCAGCTGTGGAATCGGTTTGCGATACACCGCCCGGAATGCCTGACGGGGCCAGCTCATCGGCCATCGCTCCGCCTCCTCACTGTGTGTTAGCGCAGAATGATTAATCCGTCGGAGCCGATCCCACCGACGGCCCAACACCGCGACGTAGTCCCGCGGCCATCCCCGAGCTCGTCACCCCGGTGCGAACAGCTGTTCGAAAACCCGTCCGCGCCTTGCACTCTCACGCGGACCCGGAATGACATGCCTGTGATTAGACACGCCGGGAGCGTCGATGGTCAAGCTGCCGAAGCGATTCCGTTACCATCCTCGACCCCCTTTCCCACTGTTCCCGCAGTTCAAACAGCAAATTCACAGCAAATGGGTAGCGGGGCATCTTCCGGCGTAGAACGCATAGGCTGTGCGGATGTGACTCGAGAACAAGCGGACACCGCACCCGGCACCGGCCTCCGGATCGCGGTACTGGTCGGCGGAGTCGGCGGCGCGCGGTTCCTGATGGGCGTGCGCGAACTGCTCCCCGGCGCGGACATCACGGCCATCGTCAATGTCGGCGACGACGTCTGGATGCACGGCCTGCGCATCTGCCCTGACCTGGACACCTGCATGTACACCCTGGGTGGCGGCATCGATCAGGAGCGCGGCTGGGGGCATGCCGACGAGACCTGGCACGCCAAGGAGGAGCTGGCGAAATACAACGCGCAGCCCGATTGGTTCGGACTGGGCGACCGCGATATCGCGACCCATCTCATTCGCTCCGAAATGCTGCGTCAGGGTTACCCGCTCTCGCAGGTCACCGAGGCCCTCTGCAATCGGTGGCAACCCGGTGTGAAACTGCTTCCGGCAACCAACGACCGCTGTGAAACGCATGTAGTTATCGGGGACCCGGAGAACCCTGGCGAACGTCGCGCGATCCATTTCCAAGAGTGGTGGGTGCGCTATCGAGCGAACGTCGAGACCCATGGATTCGTGACTATTGGGGCAGAACAAGCAAAACCCGGCCCAGGTGTGACGGAAATCATAGAGGCCGCTGACGTGGTGTTGCTGGCCCCTTCCAACCCCGTCGTGAGCGTCGGCGCGATCCTCGCCGTACCGGGCATTCGGGGCGCGCTGCGCACCACCGCGGCCAAGATCGTCGGCCTCTCCCCGGTGATCGGCGGCAAGCCGCTGCGCGGCATGGCCGACGAATGCCTCTCGGTGATCGGCGTGGAGACCACCGCCGAAGCCGTCGGCAACCACTACGGATCCCGTTCCGCCACAGGCATATTGGACGGCTGGCTGATCCACAGCACGGACACCGCGGACGTCCCCGGCGTCGAGGTCCGCAGCGTCCCCCTCATCATGAGCGACCCGGCCGCGACCGCCGATATGGTCCGCGAGGCCCTCGACATCGCGGGAGTGAAGCCGTGAGCGCACTGGACGACACCACCGTGCCCGCCGCGGGCGCGCCGGGCGTCACCGCCACGACCCCGGGCGCGGCTTCCGCGCCGCTCGGCGATCACGCCGCGGGCGGCGAGCTGACCATCCTGCCCGTGCGCGGTCTGCCCGAATTCCGGCCCGGCGACGACCTCGCGGAAGCCCTTGCGGCGCAAGCGCCCTGGCTGCGCGACGGCGATGTGCTGGTGGTGACCAGCAAGATCGTGTCGAAGGTCGAGGGCCGCATCGTCGAGGCCCCCGCCGACCCGGAGGCGCGCGACGCCTTCCGCCGCGAACTGGTCACCCAGGAGGCGGTGCGCGTGCTCGCGCGCAAGAACCGCACCCTCATCACCGAGAACAAGCTCGGCATCGTGCAGGCCGCCTCCGGCATCGACGGCTCCAATGTGGAGCAGGGCGAATTGGTGCTGCTCCCGGTCGATCCCGACGCCAGCGCCAAAGCCCTGCGCACCGCCCTCGCCGCACGCCTCGGCGTCCAGGTCGCCGTGGTCATCACCGACACCATGGGCCGGGCCTGGCGCACCGGCCAGACCGACGCCGCCATCGGCTCCTCCGGGTTGCGGGTGCTGCACGACTACGAGGGCGCGATCGACCGCCAGGGCCACGAACTACAGGTCACCCTGGTCGCCGTCGCCGACGAACTGGCCGCCGCCGCGGACCTGGTGAAGGGCAAGCTGGGCGGCGTCCCGGTCGCGGTGGTGCGCGGCTTCGAATACACCGACGACGGTTCCACCGCCGCCGACCTGCTGCGCCGCGGCGAGGAAGACCTCTTCTGGCTGGGCAGTGCGGAGGCCATCGAACTGGGGCGCAATCAGGCTGTGCCGCTGCGCCGTTCGGTGCGTCAGTTCGCCGGCACTCCCGTCGAACCGGAGGTGATCCGGGCGGCCGTGAACGCGGCGCTGACCGCCCCGGCCCCGCATCACACCCGCCCCGTGCGATTCGTGTGGCTGCGCAAACGCGGCCTGCGCGACCAACTCCTGGAGGCCATGGCCGAGAAGTGGCGCGCCGATCTCACCGGCGACGGCCGCGACCCCGAATCGGTGGAACGCCGAGTAGCCCGCGGCCGCATCCTCTTCGACGCCCCCGAGGTGATCATCCCGTTCTGCGTCCCCGACGGCGCGCACGACTACCCCGACGAAACCCGCCGCGCCGCCGAGAAAACCATGTTCACCGTCGCGGTCGGCGCGGCCGTGCAGGGCCTGCTGGTCTCCCTCGCCGTCAAGGGCGTAGGCAGCTGCTGGATCGGCTCGACCATCTTCGCCCCCGAGGTCACCCGCGACGTCCTCGGCCTCGAACCGGACTGGAACCCCTTGGGCGCGATCGCGATCGGCTACCCCCTCGAGGAACTCGCCCCCCGCGAGGCCCGCGAGTCCGGCATCGGACTGGTGGAGCTGTGATGCGCGGCGGTCCGGAGTCGCGGCGCGGTGCGGCGGCGGAGGTGCGGGCGTGAGCGCCGAATCCTTGCACAAGTCGGCGGTAGACCTGCTCGAAACCTGGTCCCCGGCAACGGGTCCGGAGCAGTCCATCCGCGAATCCATGCTCGCCTTCCTGGGCTCGGCCCCGCGCGGCTGCCTGCGCGAGCACGCCGCCGGCCACATCACGGCCTCGGCGGTGGTCTTCTCCCACGACGAGAAGCAAGTCCTGCTGACCCTGCACCCCCGCGTCGGCCGCTGGATCCAATTGGGCGGCCACTGCGAGGAATCCGACGATTCGGTCAGTGCCGCGGCCTTCCGCGAAGCCACCGAGGAATCCGGCATCCCCGACCTGATCCTGCAACCCGGCCTCTACGGCGCGCAGGCACACCCCATCACCTGCTCCCTCGGCATCCCCACCCGCCACCTCGATCTGCTCTTCAAGATCAAGGCCCCGGCCGGCGCCGTCCCGGTACGCAGCTCGGAATCCACCGACCTCCGCTGGTGGCCGGTGGACGCCCTCCCCGCCGACGCGGACGTCCTGTTGTTCCCGTAATCTCGAAGCCGTACACGTTCTCAGGGCGGGGTGAAATTCCCCACCGGCGGTAATGGCAGACGGACCGATCCGTTTGCACGAGCCCGCGAGCGCCACCCGCGAGGGTGGGTCAGCAGATTCCGGTGTGATCCCGGAGCCGACGGTCACAGTCCGGATGAAAGAGAACGCGGCACCGGCCCGTCCGCTCCGCGCGGTCGGCCTGTTCGCGTATTTCTGCCCTGGGTGACATCGCGAACAGGAGGAAATTCCATGTCACCCACTACGAATCGAATCGCACTCGTCGCCGCGGGCTGGCACTCCGAGATCGTCGGCAAGGCGGTCGAAGCCTGCCGGAACGGTTTGGCCGAGCGTGGTTTCCCCGAGGTCGACGTCATCGAGGTCCCCGGGGCCTTCGAAATCCCTTTGCAGGCCAAGCGTTTGGCGACCAGCGGCGCCTACGCCGCCGTCGCGGGCTGCGCGCTGGTGGTGGACGGCGGCATCTACCGGCACGATTTCGTGGCCTCGACGGTGGTGGACGCGCTCATGCGGGTGCAGCTGGAAACCGATGTGCCGGTGTTCTCGGCCGTCCTCACCCCGCACCACTTCCATGAGCACGCCGAACATCTGGAGTACTTCGCCCGGCACTTCGAGGTGAAGGGCGCGGAACTGGCCAAGGCGATCGTCGCGACACTGGCCATCGACCTGAAGGTGTAGACAGTGGAAAACCGCCCGGCGCGTAACGGGGGGAAATGCGCGCCGGGCGGTTCACTGGTCCAGACCCTGGGTGGGTTGGGTTCAGGCCGGGACCAGGTTCTTGCCGGCCGGAGCGTCGGCCGGATGTTCGTCGACCATGGTGGTCTCGTCGAAGGGCAGCTTCTTGTCCAGCACCGCGCGGACCCGCTCGGTGTCGATGCTGTTGGTCCAGGTGCCGACCAGCACAGTGGCGACGGCATTGCCCGAGAAGTTGGTCAGCGCACGGGCTTCGGACATGAACCGGTCGATGCCCACGATCAGCCCGACCCCGTCCAGCAGTTCCGGGCGGTGACTCTGCAGGCCGCCGGCCAGTGTGGCCAGGCCGGCACCTGTCACACCGGCCGCGCCCTTGGACGCCACGATCATGAACACCAGCAGGCCCAGCTGCTCGGTCCAGGACAGCGGCTTGCCCATGGCATCGGCGACGAAGAGGGTCGCCATGGTCAGGTAGATGGCGGTGCCGTCCAGATTGAACGAATATCCGGTCGGCACCACGACACCCACGGTGGTGCGCTCCACGCCCAGATGCTCCATCTTGGCGATGAGCCGCGGCAGCGCCGACTCCGAGGACGAGGTGGCCACGATGAGCAGGTACTCCCGCGCCAGGTAGCGGCACAGCTTGAAGATCGACACCCCGGCCACCGCCCGCAGCAGCGCGCCCAGCACGCCGAAGACGAACACCACGCAGGTGAGGTAGAAGGCCACCATCAGCAGCGCCAGCTGTTTGACCGCGTCGAGTCCGGTGCGCGCCACCACATTCGCGATGGCGCCGAACGCGCCGATCGGGGCCAGCCACAGGATCATGGTCAGGATCCGGAACACCAGCTGCTGCACCAGCGCGATGCCGCGCAGCAGCGGTTCGCCCTTGGCACCCATGGCCTGGATGCCGAAGCCCACCAGCAGCGCCACGAACAGCGTCTGCAGCACCTTGCCCGCGGTGAGCGAGCTGACCAGCGTGGTCGGCACGATCTCCTTGATGAAATCCCAAGTGCCGCCCGCGCTTTGCGCGTCCTTGGCGTACTTGGCGACCTCCTTGGCGTGCGCGGCCACATTCAGCCCGTCGCCCGGATGCAGCAGGTTGCCGACCACCAGGCCGATGGCCAGCGCCGCCGTGGACATGATCAGGAAGTAGCCGATGGCCAGCCCGCCGACCTTGCCGACCTTGGCCGCGGCCCGCACCGAGCCGATGCCGAGCACGATGGTGCAGAAGATGACCGGTGAGATCATCATCTTGATCAGGTTCACGAACAGGGTGCCGAGTTCGCCCACCGATTTGCCGAATCCGGGCGCCAGCCAGCCGACGAGAATGCCCGCGAGCACCGCCAGGATGACGGCCAGATACAGCCAGTGCGTGCGATCCCGCTTCTTCGGCGCCGCCGCGGGGGATAGCGCAGTTGTCGATTCAGTCAATTTCGGAAAGCCTTCGGGTACCGGATGGTGTGAGCCCGCTCACGTACTTGCATAGAGAATGATGTCCTGGGCAGTGACGCGGGTCACTGTTTCGTAAGTTATGTTCACGCGGCGATTGGCAGGACCGCCGCGCGCGGAAGGTTTCACGGAGGCGTGGTGACAGGTCTGAGCAGGCGGCCCCGGCGTGGGCGCACCCTGGCCGGGCAGGTGTTCGTGGTGCAGCTGGTGGTGCTCGCGGTGGTGATCGCCACCGGTACCGCGCTGGCGGTGCTGCGCTTACGCAGCGCCCAGGACGACGCCATCCGGGTGCAGGTCACCGATATCGCCGTCAGCGTCGCCCGTGCGCCGTCCACGGTGTCCGGGGTGCGCGCGCCCAATCCCACCACGCTGCTGCAACCGGTCACCGAGAGCATTCGCCAGGCGACCGGAGTCGACTTCATCGTGGTGATGGCCCCCGACCGCACCCGCTACACCCACACCGACACCACCCGCATCGGCCAGCCCTTCAGCGGCAATATCGATCGCGCGCTGGCGGGGGAGACCTTCACCGAAACCTACACCGGCACACTGGGTCCCTCGATCCGCGCCGTCACGCCGGTGCGTGATGCCGACGGCCGCATCGTCGCGCTGGTGTCGGCGGGCGTCACCCGCGCGCACATCGGCGATCAGGTGCGGGCGCAGCTGCCCACCATCCTGGCGGTGGCGCTGGCCGGGCTGGCGGTGGTCACGCTCGGCTCACTGTTGTTGCGGCGCAGGCTGTTGCGGCAGACGCACGGGCTCGGCACGGCCGAGTTGCGCGCCATGTACGAGCATCACGACGCGGTACTGCATTCGGTGCACGAGGGCCTGCTGGTGTTCGGCCGCGACGGCGAGCACGCCGAGGTGGTCAACGACGAGGCCCGCCGCCTGCTCGATCTGCCCGACGGCCCGATCACCCGCGCCGACCTGCCGGTCTCGTTGCAGCGCATGGGAACCGAGGAGGTGCGCGACGAGATGCACGTGACCGCGGACCGGGTGCTGGTGGTGAATCAGGACGAGGTGGAGCACGACGGCCGCCGCATCGGCACCGTGCTCACCCTGCGCGATCACACCGAATTGCGGGACGTGCTGGGCGAATTGGATTCGGTGCGCGACTTCGCCGAATCGCTGCGCGCCCAGGCGCACGAGGCGGCCAACCGGCTGCACACCGTGATCAGCATGGTGGAGCTGGGCCGGCCCGAGGACGCGGTGGACTTCGCGACCGCCGAACTCGAACTCTCCCAAGCCCTCATCGACCGGCTCACCAGCGCGGTCGCCGAACCGGCGGTGGTGGCGTTGCTGCTGGGCAAGGTGGAGAAGGCCGCCGAGCAGGGGGTGGAATTGACGGTCACCGGGGACACCGTGGTGGATTCGGTGGAACCGCTCACCGCGCACGAGATGGTCACGCTGCTGGGCAATCTCATCGACAACGCGGTGGACGCGGTGCATCACGACGAGGACGCCTGGGTGGAGGTGACGGTGCGCAGCGACGCCGCGGAACTGTATGTGCGGGTGGCCGACAGCGGTCCGGGCATGTCCGAGGAGGTGTTCACGCGCGCCACCGAACGCGGCTATTCCACCAAGACCGACCATCAGGGTCTGGGGCTGGCGCTGGTGCGGCGGCTGGTGGCGCGCCGCGGCGGTGAGCTGCGGGCGCAGTCGGAGCCGGAATCGGCGGTGCTGGTGACGTTTTCGCGGGACGGCAAGCGATGATCCGGGTGCTGATCGTGGAGGACGATCCGAAAATCGCGGCGGCGCACCGGTCCTACGTGGAGCGGTTGCCGGGCTTCACGGTCGTGGCGGTGGTGCACACCGGAAAGGACGCGATCGCAGCCGCCGGGAAGTCACAAACCGATTGCGATCCGGTGGATTTGGTCTTGATGGATATCGGTTTACCGGATATGAGCGGTCTCGCCGTGGCCGCCGCATTGGCCGGGCTGCGACCGCGGCCCGATGTCATCGCGGTGACCTCCGCGCGCGATCTGGCCATGGTGCGGGCCGCGGTCGCGCACGGCGTGGTGCTGTATCTGTTGAAGCCGTTCACCTTCGCGGCTTTCCGGGAGAAGCTCGATCGCTATCTGCGATACCGGGCCGCGCTGCCGGCGGGGGAAGCGGCGGTCTCGCAGCAGGACATCGACCGCGCCTTCGGGGCGCTGCGAACGTCGGATCATCGTGCGACCTCGCCGAAAGGCATTGCGCCGCAGACCATGGACGAGGTGGCGCGGGCGGTGCGAGCAAACTCCGGCGGGTTGTCCGCCGGGGAAGTCGGGCGTGCCGTCGGCGTTTCGCGGGTTACCGCTTGGCGATACCTGGAACGTATGGCCGAAGACGGTGTGCTGGAACGCCGGACCGACTACGGTCGGACCGGGCGGCCACAGGTTCGATACGTCTGGTCGCACTGAGCGGTTGCTCACCGCAGGTTTGCAGGTGATGTGCGGTGACCGACACCACAGGGACGGGTGCTCCGGAACAGACCGTCCTGGTTGTAACGGTTGCCACCTTCGCCACTCAAAATGTTCTGTAACAGCGTTAGTGTCTGTACATATCTAGCTGCGAAGTTATAGAGGTATCTGATTAGCGGGGCAAACGTGCAAAACGTCGGCAAACGGTCGAGTTCGCCGGATTCCAAACGCCACTTGTGGTTCCTGGGGCTCATCGCCCCTGCGAGTGCGTTGCTGCCTTCACAGTTGGTACTGCGAACCGACCTCGAGGTCTTCTGGTGGATCGGACCCATCATCGTCCTCATAGTCATCCCCGTCCTGGATTGGGTCGTCGGCGAAGACGGCAGCAATCCCAAGGACGAGGACTACGAGCTACTCAGCAACGACCGGTATTACCGGTGGTGCACCTACCTGTTCCTGCCGGTGCAACTCGTCGGCCTGGTCATCGCGTCCGCGATGTGGGCCGGATCGGATCTGTCCGTGGTCGACAAGCTCGGCCTGGCCGCCACCCTCGGCTTCGTCAGCGGGATCGGCATCAACGCGGCCCACGAGCTCGGGCATCGTTCCGAGCAGCTGGAGCGCTGGCTGTCGAAAATCGCTCTGGCGCAGTCGGGTTACGGTCATTTCTTCGTCGAGCACAACCGGGGGCACCACGCCCGGGTGGCCACCCCGACCGATCCGGCCAGCGCCCGGCTGGGTGAATCGCTGTGGGAGTTCCTGCCGCGCAGCGTGATCGGCGGTTTCCGGTCCGGCATCGGCATCGAACGCGACCGGCTGCGCCGCAAGGGGCACCGCTGGTTCTCCATCCACAATCACATCCTGCAGGCCTGGTCGATGACGCTGGTGCTCTTCGGCACCCTGATCGCGATCTTCGGCTGGGCGCTGCTGCCCTGGCTGCTGCTGCAGGCCGTCATCGGCGTCGGCCTGCTGGAAACCGTCAACTACGTGGAGCATTACGGCCTGCTGCGCCGTCGCCGTCCCAACGGCCGCTGGGCCCGTACCTCGCCCCGCGACAGCTGGAACAGCGATCGCCTGGTCACCAATATCTTCCTGTTCCACCTGCAGCGGCACAGCGACCATCACGCCAATCCGGGACGCCGGTACCAGACGCTCCGGACTTCCGAGGAGGCTCCCCAGCTCCCCGCCGGATATGCCACGATGCTCCTGCTGGCCGCCGTCCCGCCGCTATGGCGCTACGTCATGGATCAACGTGTGCTCGCGCACTATGACGGCGACATCAGCCAGGCCAATATCCAGCCCCGCAAACGGGAGCGGATTCTGGTGCGGCACGGGCTGGCCGCGGCGGCGTAATCGACAAACCGGGGCAAGCGTGCGTACAGTGTACGCACGCTTGCCTTCCCGCATGTCCGCCTCCAGGCCGGACCGTCTAGCCTTTAGGGCAAGCAGCCGACCAGGAGAGGCAGATGACGACCGCAGTGTCCAGCATGATGACCGCTGACGTCCGCAATGGGATCGACTTCAAGGTGGCGGACCTGTCCGAGGCCGAGTTCGGCCGCAAGGAGATTCGCCTCGCCGAGCACGAGATGCCCGGCCTGATGGCGCTCCGCCGCGAATACCACGACGTGCAGCCCCTCAAGGGCGCGCGCATCTCCGGCTCCCTGCACATGACCGTGCAGACCGCCGTCCTCATCGAGACCCTCACCGCGCTCGGCGCGGAAGTCCGCTGGGCCTCCTGCAATATCTTCTCCACCCAGGACCACGCCGCCGCCGCGGTCGTCGTCGGCCCGCACGGCACCGTCGACGAGCCCAAGGGCACTCCCGTCTTCGCCTGGAAGGGCGAGACCCTGGAGGAGTACTGGTGGGCCGCCGAGCAGATGCTCACCTGGCCGGGCGAACCCGCCAACATGATCCTGGACGACGGCGGCGACGCCACCATGCTCGTCCTGCGCGGCGCCCAGTTCGAGAAGGCCGGCGTCGTTCCGCCCGAGGACGAGACCCACTCCGCCGAGTACAAGGTCTTCCTGAACCTGTTGCGCGCCAGCCTCGAAGCCGACAAGGGCAAGTGGGGCAAGATCGCCGAGTCGGTCAAGGGCGTCACGGAGGAGACCACCACCGGCGTCCTGCGCCTGTACCAGTTCGCCGCCGCCGGCGAATTGTCCTTCCCCGCAATCAATGTCAACGACTCGGTCACCAAGTCCAAGTTCGACAACAAGTACGGCACCCGCCACTCCCTGGTCGACGGCATCAACCGCGGCACCGACGTCCTGATCGGCGGCAAGAAGGTGCTGATCTGCGGCTACGGCGACGTCGGCAAGGGCTGCGCCGAATCCCTGAAGGGCCAGGGCGCCCGCGTCCAGGTCACCGAGATCGACCCCATCAACGCCCTCCAGGCGCTGATGGACGGCTTCGACGTCGTGACGGTCGAGCAGGCCATCGCCGACGCCGACATCGTGGTCACCTCGACCGGCAACAAGGACATCATCACCCTCGATCACATGAAGGCGATGAAGGCCCAGGCCATCCTCGGCAATATCGGCCACTTCGACAACGAGATCGACATGGCGGCCCTGGAGCGCTCCGGCGCCACCCGCCTGAACATCAAGCCCCAGGTCGACCTGTGGACGTTCCCGGACTCCGGCCGCTCCATCATCGTCCTCTCCGAAGGCCGCTTGTTGAACCTCGGCAACGCGACGGGCCACCCCTCCTTCGTCATGTCGAACTCCTTCTCCAACCAGGTGATCGCCCAGATCGAACTCTGGACCAAGCCCCAGGAGTACGACAACGAGGTCTACCGCCTCCCCAAACACCTCGACGAAAAGGTTGCCCGCATCCACGTGGAAGCCCTCGGCGGCACCCTCACCAAGCTCACCAAGGACCAGGCCGAATACATCGGCGTGGACGTGGAGGGCCCCTACAAGCCGGAGCACTACCGCTACTGAGCGAATCCGCTTGTAACCCAAGCTGAACGGGCCGGTCGCCAATGCGACCGGCCCGTCTGGTCTGCGGTCCAGCTATGCTCGTCGAACATGATCACCGTAGGGGTGCGGGGAGGGGAGGGGCTTCGGCATGATCGATCTGGGATCCGATACCGCCGTATTGCGTGACGAGATCGAGGCTTTCTACGCGGGTTTCGGCAATGCCGCCGCCTTGAAGGAAGCGTTTCGCGCGGCGGCGCTGCTGGTGCCGATCACCGCGGAGCGGCAGTTCACTGTCTCGAAATTCGGGGGAGTCGCCTGGTTGTGTGTGTTCACCGGGGAGGAGCCTTTCGCGGAATGGCTTTCGGCGCGTGCGCAGTTGCAGCCTGGCGGTAACCATCGCTATCAGACGTTGAGTGGCTGGCGGTTGGCCGAATACGCCGACGGTTGCGCCGAGCCCACCGGGGTCGCGGTGGATATCGTCGGCCCGAGGCCGATGGCGTTCCCGCCGGCACTCGCCGACGATCAACTCGAAGAGCTTCGGAAGCAGGGGGTGTAAATCGTGTCGGACAATTTGGAAGTCCCGGCGGAAACGTTGATTCAGGCCGCGCAGGGGATCACCGCGACCATCGGCGAGCTGTCGGAGATCGGGGTGAAGGAGGCGGCGGCCTCGGGTCGCGGTTTCTCGGCCTTGGCGCTGTCGCCGCTGGAGGCCGGAAAAGAAGTCGTGCAGAAGGGGTTCGAGGAATTCACCAACCGGTGGTCCTGGGGCGTGCGGAATCTCGTGCAGGCCGGCAATTCGATTGCGGAGACGCTGGGTCTGGCGGCCGGTCGCTACAACATGATGGAGCAGGCCAGCAAGGACACGCTCAAGCAGATCTACACCAACCTGGTGGGCAATCCGCACCTGTCGAGTGACGAGATCAAGAAACGGACGCTGGGGGAGACGCTGGCGGACAATCCGTTCAACCAGGTCCTCAATGCCGACTACTCGGCCGCGTCTTTTCGCGAAGCACAGGCGAAGATGCAGCAGAACGCGCAGGTCATCCAAACGGTCGGGCCGCAGGCGCTGGCGAATGTGAGTGCCGCATCGCAATTCCTGGGCGGACCCAAACTCCCGGCCAGCGGTCTGCCCGACGCGGGCTGGAACACTCAGGGAGCGGAACAGGCTGCCGCCATTCTGAATCCGCAGAAGAGCTGAACCGTGGGGTTGTCCAATCGTCTGGGCCTCGACAACCTGGTCGACATCATCGACCGCGGCGTGGAGAAGGCGACCGAGACGCTCGGCCACGCCGCCGATACCGTCCTCGAAGGTCAGGCCGCGCTCGCCGACAAGCTCGGTCTCGACGGGGTATCCGAGTTCCTCAACGACCTCGGCGACCAGATCGAATCGATCACCGGTGGGGCGGTCGACGAGCGTGAACTGTGGCAGTCCGAGGATCCGAAGGAATTGATCCGCGGCGAGCCGAGCGAGATCGATTCCGTCGTCAAGACATTGGGGAAGATGGCGGAATCCATCTCCTCCACCGGCGACGCGCTGCGCGCCATCGACACCGCGAACTGGACCGGCGAGGGTGCGGACGCTTTCAACGCCGTCTACGACAAGCAGCCGAAACTCTGGTGGGACAGCGCCGAAGCATTCACCGCCACGGCCGGCCACCTGAACGTCTGGTCCCACGCGGTCCAGACCGCGCAAACCCGTGCCTCCGAAGCCGTCACGGAATGGAAGCGGGCCGCCACAGAGGAAGAAACCAAGAAGAAGTGGTGGAACTCCCTCACCGGCGATCAGCAGAAACAGCAGGGCTCCCTGAAGGACACCTGGAGCGAGATCCGGCGCAACGCACACCAGATCCTGCTGGACGCCCGTACCGCCCGTGACACCACCGCCACCGAAGTCGCCGCCAATATCGCGGTTTCGACCGGCAAAGCCCCTGAGAAACCGCCATTCACCTCCCGTCTGGCAGCCGACTTCAGCGACCTTTCGGACATCGCCGAACACGCCAAGAACAGTTTTTCCAACGGCTTCCTGACCGGTCTGTCCAGCACGGTCGCGTTCATACGCGCGGTCAATCCGACCGACACCTACAACATGACCCACCCGGCGAAATACCAGGAGGCCATGTCGAACCTGGGCACCGGCCTGGTCATCGCCGCCTCCGACCCCGCCGCAGTCATCGACACCATGGTGACCGAGGCCCGCACCAACCCGTTCGAATTCGCGGGCATGCTCACCAGCGAGGTCGCGCTCAACCTCGTCACCGGTGGTGGCGGCAGCGCCAAAACCGCTGTGTCGCTGATGGACAAGGCGGGCACCGCGGCCGTCAAGACCACACGCCTGGTGGACGATCTCCCCACCGGGGTCCGCCCCAAATCGAATCTGGCCGACAATCTCGGCGACACTCACGGACCCTCCCACTCGGCCCCCGCCGCGGAGAAACCGGTGGCGGAGAAGCCCAGCGCCGGCGTGCCGCGCGAGACCGACCCCGCACCCAATACGTCGATCGACGCCGGTACCCAGCACGGTCCCGCCCCGGAATCCGCCGCGCCGAAACCGGAATCCGAAGCGCCGGGCCACACCACACACGCAGACCCCGAGCCCGATGCCCCGGTCTCGCACGGCGAACCGAAATCCGAGGCGCCGTCGAGCCTGCACGACCGCGGAGAATCCGGGCAGCCGAACCCCGGAACCCACACCAACCTCGAAAACCCCTCTCCCCGTGCCGATTCCCCCGCCGCGCACCCGAGCGCTGAAACGCATGCGCGTACCGAAGCCCCGACCGGCAGCCACCCCGCGTCCGAGGCGCCCGCGCGCGCAGAGCCCGCCGCGCCGCACTCCAGTGCCCCGGAATCCGGGTCCCCTGCCGCGCCCCACTCCAGCGCCCCGGAATCGGCATCTCCGGCCGCGACCCACGAGCCGGCTCCGGCCCGGTCCGAACCGGCGGCATCCACCCATGAACCCGGCGCCACTCCGGCCCGGGATGTCTCCGACGCAGCTCCGGCGGCACCGAAATCCGATGCGGCTCCGAGCAGTCCGAGATCCGATGTGGCTCCGGCGTCGCTGAGATCGGACGCCGACCCTGCCCCGCACGCACCGAACCGAATCGGCGACGAGGCTCCGGTAGCTCGCACCCCGGACCACGCTCCCAGCGAGGGTCGCGCCAACCCCGACTCTCCAGCGACGACGGTCCATCCCAACAACACCGCGCCGACCCATGCGGGCCGGGCACCCGAATCCTCCACCGCGCCCAAGCCGCACGACAGTTCTCCCTCGCGCCCCGGCGAGGCGAACAACCGCCCCCACGGCCGCGACGCCGAGCCCGCCCGCCGCGAACCCGCATCCGAGCGTCCCGGTCCGCACGCCGAGGAACCCAGCGGCCCGCGCCACGCCGACCCGGAACCACGAGACCGCACACCGGACTCGGAGCACCGCACCCCATCCGATCGCGATGGCGCGGGTGACGGGACGCCGCCCCATGCCGAATCACCCACCGCCCGAGCCCTTCCCGACGAAGGCGCCCCGCGCTGGCCGGGCGAGTCCGGTGCGAGCCACGGCCCCAGCACGCACGAAGCTCCCAACGCTCACGAAAGACCCGGGCACGCCGAAGCGCCCGACCACGCGCCGGACGGTGACGGTCCCGGAAACAAGGGCACTCCCGAACCCGACGATGCCGGCGGCCCGAAGCACACCGACACCGAACCCGCCGCCGACGATGCGGGCCCGGCCCACCGCGCCGACTCCGATCAACAACAACTCGGCGAAGGTTCACACGACGGCCCCGAGGCCTCTCAAACACCCGGCAAGGTCGACGGCTGCGGCGACCCGGTCGACGCCGCCACGGGCGAATTCTTCGTCCCCGAAACCGATCTCACGCTGCCGGGCATCCTCCCGCTCATCCTGGTCCGCCGCCACCGCTCCAACTACCGCCTCGGCCGCTGGTTCGGCCCTTCGTGGTCGGCCACTCTCGACATCCGCCTGGTAGTAACCGACCACTCCGTAACTTTCATCGGCGAAGACGGCCTCGTCCTCACCTACCCCCACCCCGAGATCGACCACCCCGTAACCCCCACCACCAGCGCCCTCCGCTGGACCCTCACCCGCACCGACTCCGGCGGCTACCGCGTCTGGGACTGCGACCGAGAACTCCTGTGGCACTTCGCCCCCGACCCCGTCCTGGGCGGACTCGACGCAGCCCTCGGCAACTACGCCATCTCCGCCATCACCGACCGCCACCGCAATCGCATCCGCTTCCACTACGACGCCGACGGCAACCCCACCGAGATCACCCACACCGGCGGCTACACCGTGCGCCTCACCACCGCCCACGGCCGCGTAACCAGCGTCGCCGTGGTCGACCGCACCACAGCCACCGAAACCCTCATCCCCGTCCGGCATTTCGGCTACGAAGCAGGCCAACTCGCCGCGGTCACCAACTCCTACGGCGGCACCACCCGCTACACCTACGACGACCACCACCGCATGCTGTCGTGGACCGACTCCAACGACAACTACATGCTCAACACCTACGACGAGCAAGGCCGCGTCGTTCGCCAACAGGGCATCGGCGGCGTCCTCAGCTGCGAATTCGACTACCTCACCTTCCCCGACGGGACCGGCTCCCTCACCACCCACACCAACTCCCTGGGCGCCCGCACCGCCCGCGGTTACGACACCGACCTCCGCCTCCGGGACATCCTCGACCCCGCCGGCGCCCAAACCCATTTCGACTACAACACCGACCGCAACCCCCTGCGCGTTATCGCCCCCGACGGCGCCACCACCCACTACGCCTATACCGAACACGGCGACGTAGCTTCCATCACCCGCCCCGACGGCCACGCCCTCACCATCGACTACCTGTTCCGCCACCGTCCCATCCGCATCACCGAGGTGGATGGCACTGTGCGGCAGCGTGAATGGGACGACCAGGGCAACTTGATAGCCGGCGTCGACCCATTGGGCAATCGCACTGAACGCACATATCACTCCTCCGGTGCTACCGCCACCGTCACTGACTCCACCGGTGCAAGGACCATTCTCGAAGCAGACGCGGCTGGTCTTCCCTCTCTCATCACCGACCCGTTCGAAGCCCGAACGCAAATCATCCGAGACGCTTTCGGTCGGCCTCATCGAATCACCGACGCCCTGGGAGCCACCTCCACCTACACCTGGACCCCAGAAGGCAAACCCCTAACCCATACTGATGCCACCGGGCACACCGAATCTTGGACCTATGACGGCGAGGGCAATCTCCTCACACACACTGACTCCAACGGCGGCACGACTCGCTACACCTACAAAGCCTTCGACCTACCTGCCACTCGTACCGATCCAACAGGTGCAACCACAAAATTCACCCATGACACCGAACGTCGTCTCACCGCTGTAACCAATCCCAACGGTCAAACCTGGCACTACGAGTACTCGTTGGCGGGACGTCTCGTATCCCAGACCGACTACCAGGGTGCAACCACCCGCTACACCCACGATCACGTCGGACGCACTGCGACCATCACACCCGCCAACGGCATCACTCGCCACCACGAGTACGACATCCTTGGTCGTCTGACGTCCATTACCGCCGATTCCGGTGAGTGGATCACCTACACCCACGACATCGTGGGTCGCCCCCTAACCGCCACCACGGGACACGAGGATTCCCCTGTACATTCTCTGGAATTCGCTTATAGCCCAGCAGGTGTACTTGTTTCCCAACAAATCGACGACCAAGCTCCGATGCGGTTCGAATACGACCAATATGGCCGTCGAATCAGCCGTGTTACTCCCTCTGGTGGGGAAACCTGCTGGAGCTATGACTACCTCGGCCGTCCGAGTTCCCTTTCTGTCGACGGCAACGGCGTCGATTTCACATATGATTCGTCAGGCCGTCTGACGCGGTGGCAGGCGGACGAGCTGGCCGTCGATCACATCCGTGATCCAGTTGGTCGTCTCCTTCGCCAAGAGGTGACAGCTCACCCGGCTAGATTCCTCAATCTGGGACTCGATACCGCGCCGCGCCCGATGCCGCGCCTGGTTCGCAACGACGAATACGGTTGGCGTTCAGACGGATACATAACGAGCCTGACCACTCACCGCCCAGAAGACACACCGCAGCATTACGACTATGAATTGGATCCAGTCGGGCGAATCGCACTTGTCACTCACAATGGCACGGCCGTTGAGCGCTATGCCTACGATGAGCTCGGCAATATTACGAGTAGTGCCACGCCTATCGTGAAGTCGGAAATGGGCGTCGGCGCCGAATTCGGTGTAGGCTCGAGTTCTCTCGAACATCTCGCACCGCATGAATACCTCAACAACCTGCTCGTCAGTGATGGCCGTCGCCGCTATGAATACGATGATGCTGGCCGTCTCGTTCGTAAGGCTTCAGTTGGCATTTCGGGCGACTCGGATGAGTGGTCTTATCGCTACAATGGATTCGATCAGCTTACTGACATATTAACCCCGGAGGGGCAGCATTGGAATTACACCTATGATGCCCTAGGTCGTAGGGTGAGTAAGCGAAAGCTCGCTCCGCAAGGTGCCGTGCTTGAACAGGTGGATTACATCTGGGACGGCACTGATCTTATCGAACAGATGGTGGCCGGGTCATATACTCGTTGGTGCTATCACCCTAAGTCCAAGAAGCCGATCGGCCAAACCGTCGGTGGAGGCACGAAAAAGCGCGAATTCCGGGTGATTATCACTGACCTGGTCGGGCGGCCGATCGAGTTGGTGGATCCCAGTACTGGGCACACCGTTGGCACTGCGAATGCCAGCACCTGGGGTCGTACGACCTGGTCGGGATCGGACAGCACCTTGTTGCGGTTCTGTGGTCAGTACGAAGACATGGAGACCGGCCTGCATTTCAACGTGCATCGGTACTACGATCCCGAAATCGGTCGGTATCTTACGTCGGATCCGCTGGGGTTGACTCCGTCTCAGAATCCGAATTCGTATCCTCACAATCCAATGGTATGGAGTGACCCGCTTGGCCTAACTCCTGAGGGGTGTGACCCACCGGTATTTCGCGGCACAACGGTGGGTTATGAGGGATCGCCGGGAACGCAACGCGTCGAGGTTACTCCGACCTCATCGGATCCCGGAGTAGCAACCATTTTCGGGACACACTCGGAGCAGTTCGGCGAAGCAGTTGTGCAGATCGCTCGTCCCGAGGATATTTTGGGAGTGGAGCGATATCTCGGATATATTCCTGCAGAGGCAGAGGTCGGCCTCGGGATCATCCCGGTGGAGTTTGCTGCCAGGGCGAGTATTGAAATACCTGTATCATTCGCCCGATCTATTCTTGAGGAAATGGGTATAAGACTGCCTGCTAAGATTGGGGTAGACGATCTTAGCCCATTGCTCCTGGAGACTCCTAAGCTGTCCCCAGGGCAAATCGAGCACTTCATAGAGAGGGCGGCTAATTATGGGAAATAGTGGTGCGATGGAAATATTGCAACCAGTCGAGTTTGCTCATGGCTCCGCAACCTGCGTGGTTCGGTGCGTTGATGGCACAGTGAGTGTAGGCGACTCTGTCGTTGGTGGAGTAGACGAAAATGGATCTGAGCGTACGATTGATGGATTCAATATTGCGGGGATTCGGCGATATGGAAAGTCGGTAGAGTTCTTCGACACGCCGCACTCGGCTGAGGTTCGGATATCGGGTGGGTCGCCTGATCGAATGTCCGGCCTGGTTACCATTCGTACGGAGCCTTCGACCATCGATGAATGTTGATAAGTTGATTGAACTTGTCCACCAGGCTGTTAGTGACGGGTTGGTCGCGGAGGGTGCATACGAGGGTATCGATGAACTAGCAACGGTAAGCACTGGTCGGACCCATGTATCGGGGTTGTTGAGTACATACCGGAGAAGATCGAGGCTTGCCAGCAACGGACCGCAACTTCAGCGGTGGACTGACGATCTTATCCAGTTTCTGGAAGGTTATGACGGCGGGATTGTCACCTCCGTGTATGTGCATCGATCAGATGGCTGGGATCGTACATTTTTGGCTGACCGCGAAGGTTCCAGAATTCTCTTCTGGATGAAGATGTTGGACTTACCTACCTGGGTGCCACCGGCCGGTAGTGATGGGTGGTATGTGAGAACCTGGGTCCGGCCGGCGGAGGTTGAACCCGGCAGCGGGGTTGCGGAGCAGCTCCGGCTTATGCAGCTGCTCGCCACGGGCATGGTTTCCGCGCCGGAATTTGCCAGGGCCTGGTATGCGGCCAGGCACCGGTCGATCGATCGAGATGAGCGTGTTCGAGAACCGTTCGGTCGTCTGCTTGATCGGGTGTTCTTCTGTTTAGAGGATTACCCCATGGATTCCTCCAGCAGGGAGGAAGGCGACTTGACTGATGAAGAGCTGATCGCGGAAGTTCGAGTGGTGTTGGGTGACATCACTCGTCTGTGAAATTGGCCAAGGACGTTCGCGCGGTGGAAACGGTTGGGTGAGGGAGCTCAGGCGCGGATGAGGGTGCTGGTTCGGCCTGTGGGCGTGGTGGTTTCGGAGAATCGGGTGCGGCGTTCGCCGGGGTGTAGTGGAGGGTGGGCTTTTGCTCCACTAATGGCGTCTGTTGGTAGTTTTCTGCGGGTGGGGCCGGAAAGTGGAGCAAAAGGCTCATGATGTTGCGGGGGTGGTGATGGGTGTGTTTGTATCGGCTGTCGGGCGGGGTGGCTGATTGGCTGCGGCGCGGGGTGTTTGGGGAGGCGAGGGTATGTTCGAACTGCTTGGGGCGGTTACGGGGATCGGGTTGGTGATTTTCGTGGTCGTGATGTTGATCGTGAACGGTAGGTCCTCGAAACGGCCGCCGTATGGTTCGCCGGGGGCTGGAATGCCGTACTACCCGCCGGGGCGGTATCCGCAGCCGGGACCGTATGCGCCGCAAGGGCAATGGTCTCAGCAGCCTGCGGGCTATCAGCCGCAGCAGGGTTACCGGTATCCGCAGCCGAATGGTCCGCAGCCGGGGCAGTATGGGCATCCGCAACAGCCGCCCGGGTATCCGCCTGCGCAGTAGGGCGAGTCGAAGGTTGAATCGCCAATTTTGAAACGTTGGTTGTTCAATCCTTGTAGGCTGCCTGGCATGTCGAAAAGTGCTGTGACCCGCCGGTTCTCGCGGGCGACCTTGGGTGCGTTCGCTGTTTCCGCTGTTATCGCTACTGCGGGTACCGCTTCTGCGGCTCCGGTTGTGCTCGAGCCCGTTGCGCCGGTCGCGGGTGGTAGTACCGGGTCGCTGGACTCGTTGTCGGGGAATGGGCCGTCCGGGTCTGCGGGGACGGGGTCGAGTGCCAGTCAGTTGATCAATGCTGCTATTTGCACTTTGACGGGTGGGACTTGGTTGCCGGTTATCGATATTTGCGTGAAATAGACCCCCGGGTAAGGGGACGGGCCGGTCGCTCAGTGCGGCCGGCCCGTTTTCGGGGATTGTGAAAGGTGTTGTGTTACCGGGAATTTCGGTGCGTCACTTGTGGAATGCGGGTGGGAGGGGGTAGCCCTTCTCCTGCATTGCTTCTCGGGCTCGGTTCGGGTAGTCGGTGATGATGCCGTCTACGCCCTGGTCGAGGACCAGGGCGATCGTTGCCTTGTCGTTGACGGTCCACGGGATCACCTTGATGCCGAGATCGTGTGCCTTGGAGACGTATTCGGCGGTGGTGGTGAGCTTGAAGTCGGCGTCGCCGGCCTTCACCTCGCTGTTCCAGGGGTTCACATAACTCGGGGAGGAGATGTCGGCGCCGAGAGCCTTGATCGCGCCCAGGGGATCTCCGACGTGATCCTCATAGCGGATGGGCTGGAGCCAGGGGCTGTTCGGTTTGAAGGTGGAGTCGTCGTAGAGGGCCACGGTGGGGATGGTGGAGTTGCGGGCTTTCACCAGGGGGAGGCTGCGCCAGTCGAAGGATTGGATTTCGACCTTGTCGGTGGCGCCGGCGTCGTGGACGGCGCCGAGGATGACGTCCACGAATTCCTCGGGGGTGGCGGACTGTTCGGGCTTTTCGCCCTCGATCTTCGTTTCGATGTTGTAGCGGAGCGCTTCGAACGCGCCGGGGTAGGTCTTCACCAGCTCGAAGAGCTCGGGGAGGCGGGCGATCTTGTTGCCTGGAAGTTCTTGGGCCTCGGGGAAACCGGCGAGCTTCTTGCCGCAGTCGAGGGTGCGGATCTGGTCGTAGTTCAGGTCGTGGACCAGTTTGCCTACATAGGGGAACTGCGGGTCGTCGGGGAAGGCGGGGGCGGTGTCGGTGCACTTCTCGGCTTGGATGGCGGGGTCGTGCCAGATGAGCGGCACCTTGTCCTTGGTGAGGACGATATCGAGTTCGAGGGTGGAGACACCCAGTTCGATGGCCTTGGCGAAACCGGGCAGCGACTCCTCGATGGTCATGCCGCGCCCGCCGCGATGGGCTTGCAGATCGAACTTGCGGGTCGCGTCCGCGGCGGCGGTGGCGCTGGTGGTGGCCGAACCCTTGTCGTCCGAGCTGCCACAGGCGGTCAATCCGACTGCCGCTATCGCTGCTCCTAAGATCGCAAAAGCGCGCTTGAGCTGCACTGACTTGACGCCTAGGGAAGTCATGGGCGGGACTATAGCAATCATTCAGCCACTGAAAATTCGGATGTTCGGCGCAAACCGCCTCCCAGCGCCGCTCGACCACGATCGTTAGGTACCCTCGCGGACATGGGTGCGTTGGTGGTCATCGAGGGTCTGGACGGCGCGGGCAAGCGCACGCTGACCGATGCCGTGGTGGCCACGCTCACCGCACGCGGGCTGCGGGTCGCGACGCTCGCCTTCCCGCGCTACGGCGCGTCGGTGCACGCCGACCTGGCGGCCGAGGCGCTGCGCGGTGGCCATGGAGATACCGCCCAGTCGGTCAACGCCATGGCGCTGCTGTTCGCCCTCGACCGCGCCGGCGCCCGCGACGAATTGGCGAAACTGCTGGCGGACAATGACATTGTGCTGCTGGACCGGTATGTGGCGTCCAATGCCGCCTACTCCGCCGCCCGCACCGAGCAGGACGCGCGCGGCGAAACCGTCGCCTGGATCGGCCAATTGGAGTTCGAAAGGTTCGCCCTGCCTGTCCCGGATGTCCAGATTCTCCTGGATGTCCCGGTCGATGTGGCGGAGGAACGCGCCCGGCTGCGGGGTGAAGCCGATGCGACTCGCGCACTCGACGCCTACGAGAAAGACGGAGGGCTGCAACGGCGGACCGGAAACGTCTATCGTGAGCTGGCCGAAATCAACTGGTTTGGACCGTGGTGGGTGCATCGGAGCGGTGACGATCCGGCAACACTGGCGGCGCGGCTCGCGGAAAATGTTGCTGGATAGGGTTGGATGTGCGCCGACAGGTCACGAGTGTTGGCGTGGCGGCCCGATCGGAGCGCGGAAGGTGACAACATAGTAGTTATGAAGCCGAAGATTCTGGTCGTCGACGACGATATGGCTCTCGCGGAGATGCTCACGATCGTCTTGCGCGGTGAGGGTTTCGACCCTCACGTCGTCGGTGACGGCACGCAGGCGCTGACCGCGGTCCGGGAGCTGCGTCCGGATCTCGTGTTGCTGGATCTCATGCTGCCCGGCATGAACGGCATCGACGTGTGCCGGGTGCTGCGAGCCGACTCGGGAGTGCCGATCGTGATGCTGACGGCGAAGACCGATACGGTCGACGTCGTCCTGGGGTTGGAGTCGGGCGCAGACGATTACATCGTCAAGCCGTTCAAGCCGAAGGAACTCGTTGCTCGCGTGCGGGCCCGCCTGCGCCGCACCGAGGAGGAGCCGCAGGAACTGCTCTCCATCGCCGACATCGTCATCGATGTGCCCGCGCACAAGGTGACTCGCGGCGGTCAGCAGATCTCGCTGACTCCTTTGGAATTCGATCTGCTGGTCGCGCTTGCCCGCAAGCCGCGCCAGGTGTTCACCCGCGAAGTGCTCCTGGAACAGGTCTGGGGTTACCGGCATGCCGCCGACACCCGCCTGGTCAATGTGCACGTACAGCGGTTGCGCGCCAAGGTGGAGAAGGATCCGGAGAACCCTGAGATCGTGCTGACCGTGCGAGGTGTGGGCTACAAGGCCGGACCGCCGTGATCGCTGGTTCCAGAAACCGCGTTCAGCGGTGGCTGGCGGTAGTGGTGGCCTGGTTCCGCAATGTCGGAGAACAACTGGGCCACGTCTGGCGGCGTTCGCTGCAATTGCGCGTCGTCGTGTCCACCCTCACCCTGTCGCTGATCGTGATCACGATTCTCGGAGTCGTGCTCACGAGTCAGATCACCGACCGGCTGCTGGACGCGAAGATCAACGCGGCCGTCGAGGAGATGGGCCGTGCGCGAAACACGGTGCAGGCCACGCTGACCGGCGTGCACGATTCGAGCACCCAGCTCGCCCGCTTGGAGGATGCCCGCCGCGCCCTGGCCGGGGGCGGCGGCTCCCAATCCGGCGGCGCGGCAGGCAGTTACGACTCGGCGCTGGCCATGATCGGCGATTCGCAGTCCGAGCTGAATGCCGGCCCGATCCAGGAAATCCCCGCGGAACTGCGCCATTTCGTGCAGGAACGACAGGTCAGCTATCAATTCGCCACGGTCTCCGATCCGGATGGGTACCGCGGTTCAGCGCTGATCATCGGATCGCCCGCCGCCGACATCCCCACGCTGGAGATCTACCTGATCTTCCCGCTCACCAACGAGCAGAACAGCCTCAGCCTCATGCGCGGCACCATGCTCATCGGCGGCATCGTGCTGCTGGTGCTGCTGGCCGCCATCACCGCGCTCGTCACGCGACAGGTCGTGCTGCCCATCCGATCCGCCGCGCGCATCGCGAGTCGTTTCGCCGACGGACGCCTCAAAGAGCGCATGCTGGTGCGCGGCGAGGACGACATGGCCAGGCTGGCCATGTCGTTCAACGAGATGGCCGAGAGTCTGTCCAACCAGATCACCCAACTCGAGGAGTTCGGAAATCTGCAGCGCCGCTTCACCTCCGACGTCAGCCACGAGCTGCGCACGCCGTTGACCACGGTGCGTATGGCGGCCGACCTCATCCACGGCTCCAGCGACGACCTGGATCCGGCGCTGGCGCGCTCCGCCGAACTGCTCGTCAACGAACTCGACCGGTTCGAGGGCCTGCTCAACGACCTGCTCGAAATCAGCCGCCACGACGCGGGTGTGGCCGAGCTGCAAGTGGAATCGCTGGATGTGCGCATGTGCGCGCGGGCCGCCGTGTCCACAGTCCGGCACCTGGCCAAGGAATCCGGCGTCGAGCTGGTGGTCGACATGCCCGAGGAACCGCTGGTGGCGGAAGTGGATCCGCGCCGCGTGGAACGCGTGCTGCGCAACCTGCTCGCCAATGCCATCGACCACAGCGAAGGCAAACCGGTGCTGATGCGCATGCGCGGTGACGGCGACGCCAATGCCGTGGCGATCGTGGTGCGCGATCAAGGCGTGGGCCTGCGGCCGGGCGAAGAGAAGCTGGTGTTCAACCGGTTCTGGCGCTCCGACCCGTCGCGCATGCGGCGCTCCGGCGGCACCGGACTCGGCCTGTCCATCAGCGTCGAGGACGCCAACCTGCACGAGGGCAAGCTCGAGGCCTGGGGTGAACTCGGCGTCGGCGCCTGCTTCCGGCTCACCCTGCCGCTGGTGCGCGGCAAGAAGCTCGGGCCCAGCCCGCTCTCGCTGGAACCGCCCAAGAAGCGGCCCCTGGAGGAGACCCTCGCCCTCGAGGCCGTGCCGGCCGCCCAGCCGGACACCGCAGAAGCCGATTCCGCCCCCGCCACCACGGGATTCGCCACCCTCCCCGCGGGCGGCGTGATCACCGAACCCGGTCCGGCCGATCCGCAGACCCCCGCCGCCGAACCCGTCGTGATCGACGCGGAACTCCCCGCGGCCGATCACGCTGCGGGCGACACCGCCGGCGCCCCGGACGGCGCGGCCGCCGACGCCACGGACGGCAAACCATGAGCGCACGCTCCCCGCGCCTGGCCCGGGCGCTCGTGGCCCTCGCCTGCCTGGTGGGTCTCACCGCCTGTGCCAGCCTGCCGGATTCGTCCGCCCCGCAGGCGCTGGGCACGCTGGACCGGCAACCCACCAGCGCCGGTCCCACCCCGCCCATCTCCGGACGGGAACCCGATCAGCTGCTGCGGGACTTCCTGCAGGCCACCGCCGATCCCACCAACCGGCATCAGGCGGCCCGGCAATTCCTCTCGCCCTCGGCCAATATCCGCTGGGACGACGCGGCCGGGACCACCATCGTCGATCGCCCGGACACGCTCCGTGAGTCCCGTACGGCCGATACCGCCACCTATGTGATCCGAGCCCGCAAGATAGGCGAATTGGCCGCTGACAGCTCGTACAGGGCCTCGGAAGGCACCCTCGAGCAAAAGGTCGAACTGGTCAAAGTGGACGGCGAGTGGCGGGTCGACGAACTGCCGCCGGGCGTCATCGTCGAGCAGACCGCGTTCGCCAAGTCCTACAAACGCTATTCGCTGTTCTTCCCGAATGTCGCGGGCGCGGCCATGGTTCCGGACCTGCGCTGGATCTCCGCGCGCAAGGACCAGCTCGCCCAGAAACTGATGGGCATGCTGGCCGACGGCCCGCAGAACGCGCTCACCGCCGCGGTGCGCAATCCGCTCTCCGGCGGCGTCACCCTGCGCGGCCCGGTCAGCAAACCCAATGGCGAGACCGATAATGTCGGCGTCGGCGCGGGCGGCGTGCAGATCGATTTCGCCGGGGCGTCCAATCTGGATCCGAAAGCCAAGGAGCTCTTGGCCACCCAGACCGTGCTGACCCTGGCCGGCGCCGAGGTGATCGGACCGTACTTCCTGCTGGCCGACGGCAAACCCCTGGACGAGCGCTACGCCACCATCGGCTGGAATCCCGCCGACGTGGAGGCCATGAGCCCGGACGCGGTGGCGCGCAATCGTGTCGGACTGCACGCGGTGCGCGACGGTTCGCTGGTCGCGGTCACCGAGAACGGCATCACCGCCGCGCCCGGCTTCTTCGGCAGCACGCACGGCCTGCAATCGGTGGCACTGTCCCCGGACGGGCAGCTGGTGGCCGCCGTCGCCGGATCCGGCCGTCCCGCACCCGAACCCGAGCGCACCCTGGTCATCGGCACCTATGACGGCCAGGGCTTCCCGGTCGCCACCGCCGGCACCTTCACCCGCCCGTCCTGGCCCGCCGACGGCGGCTCGGCCTGGACCGTGCAGGACGGCGACAAGGTGATCCGGGCCGTGCACGACCGGGCCACCGGCAATGTGTCGGTGCAGGAGGTGACCATCGGCGAATTGACCACGCCCCCGGCCGCTTCCGGCGCCAACGCCGCCAGCGCCCCGCGCGGGCCGATCACCGAACTGCGCATCTCGCCGTCCGGGGCGCGCGCCGCGCTCATCGCCAACGGCAAGGTGTACGTGGCCGTGGTGACCCCGCAGGGCGGCGGCAAGTACGCGCTCACCTCGCCGCTGCCGCTGGCGGTCGGGTTGAGCACGTCGGCGGTCACGCTGGACTGGCAGAACGACGAGAAGGTGATCGTCGGCCGCGAGGGCAATGTGGATCCGGTCGCCACCGTGCTGGTCGACGGCTCCGGATTCCAGCCGCAGAGCACCCAGAACCTGACCCCGCCGGTGCGGGTGGTCAGCGCCGCGCCCGATCACGAATACGTGGCCGACTCGCGCGCGGTGCTGGAACTGACCCGCAATCCCGAAGGCGGCGAATACTTCTGGCGCGAAGTTCCGGGTCTGGGCGCCAATGCCATTCCGGTGCTGCCCGGCTAGGCGCACACTGGAGGGCATGGGGGAGCTGCTGGAGCTGATCCTGCCGCGCGCCTGCGGGGGTTGCGGGCGGTCCGGAACCGCGTGGTGCGCAGGGTGTTCCGCCGCCCTGTCCGGCCCGCCCGTGCGCGTCCGCCCGCGCGCCGATCCCGGGGTGCCGTGCTGGGCGCTGGCGCCCTACCGGGGTGCGCCGCGGCGCGCCGTGCTGGCCGCCAAGGAGCATCGCCGCACGGACCTGGCGGCCCCGTTGGGTGCGGCGCTGGCCAGGGGGCTGGATTATTTGCGGGACGCCGCGCGACCGCTGATTCTGGTCCCCGCGCCCAGCCGGGCGGCGGCCGCGCGCCGGCGCGGCGGTGACCCGGTGGTGCGCGCGGCGGCCGTCGCCGCGAGTTGGCTGCCGGATTGCCGATTGGTACGCATGTTGGGTTCCGGGGCCGGTGTGCGGGACTCGGCGGGGCTCGGCGAGAGCGATCGCCAGCACAATCTGCGCGGGCGGATCATCGTAGCTCCCACCCGGCCGGATTCCGCCGGTTTTCCGGCAAATGCCGAGGTAGTCCTGGTCGATGACGTGCTGACCACCGGTACGACGGTGTCCGAATCCACCCGCGCGCTGGTTACCGCCGGAGTTCCGGTGCGTGCCGTGCTGGTTACGTGTTCCGCTTGATTATTCGATATTTGCGTGAACACTGGCGGACAGGTCGCTGACGTACTACCGTCGCGATCAGACACCCGAACCGCAAGTTTGGAGGTGGCGCCTCGGACCATATGTGCCGAGCGAGTCAGTCGATCGGCACACGTTTCAATCCCGCCGCACGAGCGGCTTGTGCGGCCAGATCCGGGAGGTACGCGTGACGACTACTTCACGACCTTCAGCGAAGAACGCAGACACCGCGCTGCTGGATGACGAATTCATTCCCGACGAGCAATCCGGTCGGGCAACCAGTGCCGATGTCGTGGTCAAGGGACGAACCCTCGGTGAGGGTGGAGTGCCCGATCATTTCCGAATCCATGTGGCGGACAAGCTCTCTCGCTTGGAGCGCTTCGACCCCACCATCTATCTCTTCGACGTGGAACTCACCCACGAACGCAACCGTCGTCAGCGCAAGAACTGCCAGCGGATAGAGATCACCGCACGCGGTAAGGGCCCCGTTGTCCGTGCCGAAGCCTGTGCGGACAGTTTCTACGCCGCGCTCGAACTCGCGGTGGAACGCCTGGAAGGCCGGTTGCGTCGCCTCAAGGACCGCCGCCGCGTGCATCACGGCGACAAGACGCCGATCTCGGTCGCCGAAGCGACGGCCGGACTCATCGACGACTCCCTGTTCGCCGCCGCCTCGAACGGAGCCTCCGGGCACGACCACGGGGCCGAGGAACAGGACGAAGCCGGTCCCGGCCATGTGGTGCGCACCAAGACGCACCCGGCGATCCCCATGACGGTCGACGACGCTCTCTACCAGATGGAGCTGGTCGGCCACGATTTCTTCATGTTCATGGACAAGGAGACCGACCGACCGTCGGTCGTCTATCGTCGCCACGCCTTCGACTACGGCCTCATCCGGCTCGCGTAGTAGAACGCGCTGAACCCATTTCCGACCGGGGCTTTTTCAGAGCCCCGGTCGTCTGACTCTGTCGCCCGTCACACTTGCTGTTACATCCTGTATCAGTTACACATGACTGGTGAGTAAGAATCGTGCCGTCATCGTCGCCGGAGCGCGCACCCCCTTCGTGCGCGCCTTCACCGACTACACCCGGATGGACTCCATCGACCTGGCCGATGCGGCCGTGCGGGGGCTGCTCGAACGCACCGGACTGCCGGGCGCGGCCGTGCAATCCATCGTGTGGGGCGGGGTGATCCTGCCGGCCGCCGCGCCGAACATCGCCCGCGAGATCGCGCTCGACCTCGGCCTGGATCCCGGCTGCGAGGGGTACACCGTGACCCGCGCCTGCGCGTCCGGGCTGCAGGCGGTGGTGTCGGCGGCGGCCGCCATCGAGCGCGGCGAATACGACGTGATGATCGCCGGCGGCAGTGATTCGGTCTCCAATGCGGAGGTGAAGCTGCCGCAGAAGATCATTCACGCCGCCGCGCCCCTGGCCCTGGGCAAGCCCAAGCCGAAGGATTACCTCACGGCCGCGACCCAGCTCGCGCCGTTCTTCGATCTGCTGCCCAAGCGCCCGAAGATCGCCGAGCGCACCACCGGCGAGGTGATGGGGGAGTCCGCCGAGAAGATGGCGCGCATTCACAATATCGGCCGCGCCGCCCAGGACCGGTTCGCGGTCATCTCGCACCACCGCGCCGCGGCGGCCATCGAATCCGGGCGCTTCGACTCCGAAGTCCTGACCGTCACCACCCCCGACGGCACCCGCGTCAGCCGCGACGGCCTGGTCCGCAAGGACACCAGCATGGCGAAATTGGCCAAGCTGCCACCGGTTTTCGCCGAACCGGGCACCGTCACCGCCGGCAATGCCAGCCCGCTCACCGACGGCGCGTCGGCCGTGCTGCTGATGAGCGAGGAGAAGGCGCGCGCGCTCGGTTACGAACCCCTCGCGGCCTTCCGCTCCTGGAGCTTCGTCAGCGTCGACCCGCGCGACCAGGTGCTCATCGGCCCCGCCATCTCCATGCCGCGCGCGCTCGACAAGGCCGGAATGTCGTTGGCCGACATCGATTTCGTGGATATCCACGAGGCCTTCGCGGCGCAGACGCTCTCGGTCGTGTCGGCCCTGGCCAGCGCCGACTGGGCCAAGACCCGCCTCGACCGCGATACCGCCGTCGGCGAGATCGACCCGGAAATCTTGAACGTGCACGGCGGTTCGGTCTCGCTCGGCCATCCGTTCGGCGCGACCGGTGCGCGCATGGTCACCACCATGGCCAACGAACTCGCCCGCACCGGCAAGTCCACCGCGCTGCTCGGCATCTGCGCGGCCGGTGGCATCGGCGCGTCGGCGGTGCTGGAACGGGTCTGATCCATCCGGCCGAATTGCGCCGCGGCGGCCGGTCGCGGCTGTCTCGATCGGGAAAATTTCGGCCCATTCGGTTTCGACCGGGTGGGCCGGAGTTATTCCAAGAGCATCAACCGATGAGGGAGTTGGTGCGAGATGGCGGGCAGGAGCGCCGTCGCCGCGGCGATCGCCGTGGCCACGACCATATGCGGATTCGCGGGAGCCGGTGCGGCGGCAGCGGATTCGGCGCCGCAGGATCAGATGAAGGCGGTACTGCAGGACTACCGCGCACACGCCGGCGAGCGCTACCAGGTACACGGCCTGGTCTATTCCGACGCCGCCACTTGGACCTTGGCGTTCATCACCGGCGGCCCGACCGAGTTCTACACCCTGAACGGCGCCCGCGCCGAACTGGTCGGCCCGAAGATGCGCGAGGTCAGCACGGGTGACGAGTTCGCCGGGACCATCACCATCACCGGTCGCGCCGGATCGGGAGACCCGGAGGTCACCCTCGACGACGTGCGGGTCGTCGGGCACCGTTACTGACGACGGATCGCGCCGCCCGGATATGGATCGCCCGACATGATCGGGCCGTACCGACTCCTGCGTCACATGTGACCGAGGAAGCATTTCGGGAGGGGCGCACCGCCGTCGACCGGGGGATTCTCCGAGTGAGTGCGCTCATTTTGTCTGCTGGGTCACGGCCTTGACCGAATCCCACCTACTTGGTCAATCGACCATATCGGATTAGCTTCGAACTAGCTCAATCGAATCGACAAAGAAGCTGGTCAAGCCATGTTCGTTCGTAAGATCGCCTACACCACCATGATCGCGCTCCCCGTCGCAGCGGCCGTCGCCCTCGTCGGCGCCGGATCCGCCTCCGCGGCAGTCACTTCCGATCCGGCCCCCGCCGCCGTCGCGGCCCCGGCGGCCGACGTGCCCCGGGACCCCACCACCGGAATCCCGGTCGACACCCTGAATCGCATGGGCCAGAGCGCCGCCGCCGGGGCCGGGATCGGTGCGGTCGCCGGCGGTGTGGCGGGCGGTGTCGCAGGTGGCGTCGTCGGACTGCCGCTGGGCATCACCGGCGCGGTGGTCGGCGCGGCCATCGGCGATGGCATCGGCAGCGTGGTCGGCCCGGCCACCGGCGGTGCGGCCGGAGCGGCCGCGGGTGCTGCCGCCGGCGCCGGAGTCGGCGCGGTGCCCGGTGCGGTCGGGGCGCTGCCGCCGGTGAGGCCGCCGGTCTCGGCGTCGGCACCGTGGTCGGCGGCGCGCTGGGATTCGCTGCGGGCGAGGCCATTCCGGTCGCGGTCGGCGCTGCCGGTGGTGCGCTGATCGGCGCGGGTGCGGGCGCCGCCATCGGCGCGGGTGTCGGTTACGCGACCGCGCCGCAGCACTGAATTCGTAAGTGGTCCGGCCCCGATCCGCTTGCGCGGGCCGGGGTTTCGGCTATTCGGGGGCGAGTTCCGGGGAGCCGAAGCGTTCCCAGTGGATCGCGGCGTCGAGGGGGCGGCGGTTGCGCCAGCCGAAGCGCTCGAGGTCGGGGACGGTCTGGAATTCGCGGACCGGGCCCACGCAGAGCCAGGCCACCGGCCGCACATCGGCGGGGAGGTCGAGGAGTTCGGTGAGGAACGGGGTGTCGTAGAAGCTGACCCAGCCGACGCCGACGCCTTCGGCGGTGGCCGCCAGCCAGAGGTTCTGGATGGCCAGGATGGTCGAGTAGATGCCGGTTTCGGGGACCGTGGCGCGGCCGAGCACATGGGTGCCGCCGCGCGATTGGGAGTGCGTCACCACGATGCCGGTGCCGGACTCGACAATTCCCTCGATCTTGATCGGGTTGAAGGTCTCGGCCCGATCGTCCGGCAGGGATTCCTGGAATTCGCGGCGCTTCTCCGCGACATGATCGGCGAACCTGCCCAGTGTGTCCGGATTGCGGACCATGACGAAATCCCACGGCATGGAATTGCCGACGCTCGGCGCCCGGTGCGCCGCCTCCAGAATCCGCAGCAGTGTGCTGTCGTCCACGACTTCACCGGTGAATTCGGCGCGCACATCGCGCCGCAATCGGATCGCGTCGTAGACGCTCAGACATTCGGATTCGGAAATAGGACCTTCGGAACGCACGCCCCCCAGTGAACCAGAGCGCGCCCCCGCCGGATCGGCGGGGGCGCGCTCGGTAATGAACGGCGATCAGTGTTGCTCGCGGGCCGAAATTCAGCCCGCCAGCGCGTGGTCCTGACGGCGGGACAGGCGGCGACGGCCTTCCTTCAGCGCGGTGCGCAGCCCGCGGCGGCGGCCGGTCATGGCATCGATGGTCGGGGCGCCGCCGAACACCTTCTCGGACTTGGTTTCCGGGGCGTCGTCGGTGCTGCGCGAGAGGTACTTGTTCGGCAGCGACAGCTTCATGATGGTGCGCCAGGACTTGGCGTACTGCACCGGCAGCGAACCGGTGGTGTACGGCAGATCGTACTTATCGCAGAGCGCGCGCACGCGAACGGCGATGGACGCCAAGTGATTCGACGGCAGATCGGGGAACAGGTGGTGCTCGATCTGGTGCGAGAGGTTGCCGGTCATGAAGTGCAGCAGCGGGCCGCCGGAGATATTGGCCGAGCCCAGCATCTGGCGCAGGTACCACTCGCCCTGGGTCTCGCCGTCGATATCGGCCTTGGTGAATTTCTCGGCGCCGTCGGGGAAATGGCCGCAGAAGATGACCGCGTTGGTCCACACATTGCGGATGACATTGGCGGTCAGGTTGGCGGTCAGGGTGCCGAAGAAGGCGGGACCGGTGAGCAGCGGGAAGATCAGGTAGTCCTTGGCGGCCTGCTTGCCGATCTTCTTGAGCACCAGATTGCGGTCCTCCTCGAACTGGATGCGTTCGGGGGTGCCGGGCGCCCACTTCTTCTTGGCGACCTTGCCGAGCTCCAGATGCTGGATGGCGACGCCGTATTCGAAGAACATCTGCAGCAGCAGGTTGTACACCGGCTGGCCCAGGTAGAACGGGCTCCAGCGCTGATCGCGGGTGACGCGCAGCAGGCCGTAGCCGATATCGTCGTCCATGCCCAGCACATTGGTGTACTTGTGGTGCAGGAAGTTGTGGGTGATCTTCCAGTGCTCGGAGGGACCGGCGTTGTCCCATTCCCATTTGGTGGAGTGGATTTCCGGATCGTTCATCCAGTCCCACTGGCCGTGCATGACGTTGTGCCCGATCTCCATATTCTCGATGATCTTGGCGGCGCCGAGCATGGCGGTGCCGGCCAGCCAGGCCGGCGGGAACAGGCTCGCGAAAAGCACCGCGCGGCCGCCGATTTCGAGGCCGCGCTGGATACGGATCACCTTGCGGATGTAGGCCGCGTCCTTTTCACCCCGAATGGATTCCACCTCACGGCGAATCGAATCGAGTTCCGCGCCGATAGCTTCGACATCTTCCGGGGTGAGGTGTGCGTATTCCTTGACATCCGAGATCGCCATGCAACTTACAGTACCGTAGGTTACGGCTCCGTAGGTTACGGACGTTTGAATCCGTAGCGTGTCGAACGCCGCATTGCGTTCGAAATCTGTATCTGCTAGCGGTTGCGGCGCAGCTTACCCGAGAGCGACCAGCGCCGCTTGGCTTCGGTGCGCAGCGGCTCCGCCTTCGAACGCAGCAGTTCCTTTTCCGCCCTTGCCTTTTCCTGCAGAGCGATCTTGGCCTCGCGCAATACCTGCTGCTCGTGCAGGGCCTTCTCCTTGAGCACGATCTTGGCCTCCTGCATGGCCGAGCGCAGCCCGCGCCGCTGCCCGGTCACCGGATCCACGCTCCACTGCGGCTGATGTTCGGCCAGCCATTCACTGTTCAGCGAGGGCAGCGAAGGCAAGGTGACGCCCGCGAACTTGCGTTCGGAGGATGTTTCCGGCGCATTGTCCGAAGTCGCCTTGAGCCAGCTGTCCGGCAGCGCCAGCTTGTGAATGGTGCGGAACGCCAACAGGTATTGCTTGAGCAGCGAACCGGTGGTGTACGGCAGGTCGTACTTCTCGCACAGTTCGCGCACCTTCACCGAGACCTCGGCATACCGGTTCGACGGCAGGTCCGGGAACATGTGGTGTTCGATCTGGTAGCTGAGATTGCCGCTCATGAACGCCATGGCCGGGCCGGAATTGAAATTCGCGCTGCCCAGCATCTGGCGCAGGTACCACTCGCCCTGCGTCTCGTTCTCGAACTGATCGACCGTGAACTTCTCCGCGCCGTCCGGGAAATGCCCGCAGAAGATGACCGCGTAGGCCCACAGATTGCGGACCAGGTTGGCGGTGGCATTGGCCTTCAGCGTGGACTTCCAGGCCGGACCGGTGAGCGCCGGATAGATGACGAAATCCTTGGCGACCTGCTTGCCCGCTTTACGCCAGAACGCCTTGTTCGGCTCGGAGAAGATCTGCTTGGGGTCGATGCCCAGCTGCTGCTTCTGTGCCGACAGGTCGTGCAGCGCGATGCCCCACTCGAACAGCGCCGCCAGGATCAGATTCGCGAACGGCTGCGCCAGATTGATGGGCCGCCATTCCTCGTCGCGGGTCATGCGCAGAATGCCGAAACCCAGATCCTCGTCCATGTCGAGGATGTTGGTGTACATGTGATGCGAGTAGTTGTGGGCGGCCTTCCACTGCTCGGAAGTGCCGGTCTGATCCCACTCCCAGGTGGTGGAGTGGATTTCGGGATCGTTCATCCAATCCCATTGCCCGTGGCTGATGTTGTGCCCGAGCTCCATGTTCTCGATGATCTTGGCGACCGAGAGCAGCGCGGTGCCGGTGAGCCAGGCCCAGCGCTTCTTGGACGCGAACAGGGTCGCGCGGCCCGCCGCTTCGATAATCCGTTGCGCGGCAATGGTGCGGCGGATGTACTTGGCATCGCGCGCACCGAGCGACAGTTCCACGTCGCGGCGAATGGCATCGAGTTCATGGCCGAGAGCCTCGATGTCCGACGCCGAGAGATGGCTGAACGCTTTGATGTCGGTGATGGCCACCGGCAAATCCTTCCGTGGGTTTATCCGCCTCGCACCGCTGCGCGGGTCCGCGGCTCCGGCGCCTCCAGCGGAGGCACGAACGGAGCCGCGTCAGGCTCGACTGCTATCGAGGGTAGCCGTTCCCGGGCCCTTCGGCCGCAGCCGGTCCGCGCGTCACACCTCGAGGGTGCAGTCGCCCGCCGCGGCCGAAATGCAGGTTTGCACCTTTTCGCCCGCCCGCTTCTCGTTTCCGTTGCGCAGATCGCGTACGTGACCGTCGGTGATGGTCACCACGCAGGTCTGGCAGATGCCCATCCGGCAGCCGAACGGCATCTGCACGCCCGCGCCCTCACCGGCCTGCAACAGCGTGGTCGCGCCGTCCACCTCGACGGTGCGGCCGGTCTTGGCGAAGGTGACCTTGCCGCCCTCGCCCTGCGCCTGGCGTTCGATCTCGAACCGCTCCACGTGCAGCTTGTTCTCGATACCCGCTGCCGCCCAATGCTTCTCGATCTCGTCGAGCATGCCCAGCGGACCGCAGGCCCAGGTCTCGCGCTCGCGCCAATCCGGCACCAGTTCGTCCAGATAGCTCAGCGCGAACTTGCCGTTCTCGCCGGTGAGGTGCAGGTGGGCGGTGAAACTCGGGTGCTTGTCGTGCATTTCGCGCAGTTCGTCGCCGAACATGACATCGTCCGGGGTGCGCGCGGAGTGCACGTGCATGACATCCGGGACGCCGTCGCGGCGATCCATGGTGCGCAGCATGGCCATCACGGGCGTGATGCCCGAACCCGCGGTCAGGAACAGCACCTTGGCCGGCGGTGGCTCCGGCAGCACGAACCCGCCGGCCGGCGCGGCCAGGCGCACGATGGCGCCCACCGGCACCCCGCTGACCAGGTGGCTGGACAGGAAACCCTCCGGCATCGCCTTCACCGCGATGGAGATGAGCCGCTTGCCCTTGTGCCCGGGATCGGTCCAATCCGGCGGGCAGGTCAGCGAATACGAGCGCCAGTGCCAGCGGCCGTCCACCAGCACGCCGATGCCGATGTACTGGCCCGGCTCGAACTTGAAGTCGAAGCCCCAGCCCGGCTTGATCACCAGGGTGGCCGAGTCGGCGGTCTCCTTGCGCACCTCCACGATCCGGCCGCGCAGCTCGCGCGCCGACCACAGCGGGTTCACCAGATGCAGATAGTCGTCCGGCAACAGCGGAGTGGTGATCCGCGCCGCGGCGCCGCGCAGCGTGTCCAGCGGTGTGCGGCCCGCGGTCGAACCGCCGTCGGCCACCGGGGCCTCGAGCCATTCCCGCAGCCCTCGCACGGAGAAGCCCCCACTTTTCGATGCCATGTTCTGGAATGCTTTCCTGTCGTCGTGTGCGCTGGTGAGCGCGACCTGAACCATCCGCGGGCGTCGTCGCCGCCGGTGGTCACAGCAAGGTTACGTTACCGTAGGTTACGGCGCTGCGACCGGACAGGAAAGACCTTCGTCAGAGGGCCCCTCGGACTCCGGAGGGGGTTCGGGGGCTTGCCCCCGAGGCCCGCATACCGCTCTTTCAGAGCAGGTCCAGCAGGAACGGGAGTTCCTGGGTGGCGTACCAGGCCAGCTGATGGTCCTCGGCGTCGCCCAGCACGAATTCCGCGTCCGGATCGCCCAGATCGGCGGCGTCGATGATCTCGACCGCCTTGGACACCTCGGACTCGGCCTCGGCCAGATCGACGTGCACCGAGGCGATGCGGTCGTAGGCGATCGGCCCGGCCAGCTTCACCACCGCGTCGTCGAGATCCGGGCGCAGGGTCGCGCCGGTGACATCGGCGGCGATGACCGCGCGCCGGAAGATCGGCCCCTGCGCGGGAGCCGCCGCGTCCCCGGCGTCCTCGCCGCCCAGATCCGCCGAGGCCTGCTCCTCGGCCAGCAGCCGCAGCGAGGCCCGCGCGGCTTCGGCCATCGCGACCTCGGCGAGTTCCTCGTCGTCTCCGGAGGCGTACGCCTCGCGCAGCGCCGGCGTCACCGCGAACGCGGTGTTCCCGATCGCCTGGATCTCCCGGTCCGCGACCAGCTCCCGCAGCATCGGGACGGTGGCCGGGACATAGACCCGCAGCTTGGCGGACGACTCACTGGACGCAGGCACCGAGCATCTCCTCCATCGACTCGTGCACCGAAGCGGTCAGCACCGCGATATCGGCCATGGCGTCGCGATCGGCGTTGAGCCCGTAGAAGACTCGCCCGTCATAGGACGTGAGCCCGATGCTCAGAGCTTGAAAGCGCAGCAATGGCGACACCGGGTACATCTCCAGCATCCGCGCGCCGCCGATGTACATGGGCTGCTGCGGACCCGGCGCGTTGGTGATCACCAGATTGAACGTGTGCTCTGCAAAAGTACTCGCAGACCGCACGCTCATGGCATGCAGGCTCGCCGGAGCGAATCCGGCCATGTGCACCAGGGTGCGCGCCCGCACCCCGCGCTGATGCCGCACGTGCGCCTCGGTGGCGTGCTTGATGTGCGACATGCGGATCACCGGATTCGGCTCGCCCACAGGCAGATCCACCACCAGCGAGGTCACCTCGCCGGCCGGTTTCAGCTCCCCGTTGGGCCCGTCCGCGTACACCGACATGGGCACGATCGCGCGCAGGGCGTCGGCCTCGGTGAGGACCTGGCCACGCGAGAGCAACCAGTTCCGCAGCGCGCCGGTGACCACCGCCAGGATGACGTCGTTGATGGAGCAGTCGAAGCGTTTGCGGATCTTGCGGTAGTCCTCCAGATCCGTGCGCACCACCTCGAAGCGGCGATTGCGCGAGGTGCGGATGTTCAGCGGGCTGTCCGGTGCGCCGAGCGCCGCGGCCCGCAGCATCGACACCATCTTGCGGACCGCCTTGCCGGTGGCGTCGATCAGCGCGAACGCCTCCGCGCTGTGATGCCGCGCCACGTCCAGGGCCTCACGCGGCTGGGTGGCCAGGTGCAGGATCGCGCCGATCAGCAGTTCCACGTCGGCCGGCTCCCGATGCGGCATCCAGGCGTCGTCGGCCACCTCGCGGGGCGCGGCCGAGGTGTCCAGGATCACGTGCCCGATCTCCAGCGCGGAATCGCCGTCCACCAGCGCCGAATGCGTCTTGGTGAAGATGGCGCAACGCCCGCCGGAGAGGCCCTCGACGAAGTACATCTCCCAGAGCGGGCGGGTGTTGTCCAGCGGCCGCGACGCCAGCCGCGCGACCAGGTCCAGCAATTGATCGTCGGTGCCCGGAGCGGGCAGCGCCGACCGCCGGATGTGATAGGTGATGTCGAAGTTCGCGTCGTCCACCCAGACCGGGCGGCCCAGGTCGAACGGGATCTCGCGCACCTTGTTCCGATACCGCGGCACCAATGGCAGCCGCGCCTCGACGAGCGTGAGCAGCCGTTCGTAGTCCAGGGGCGCGTGTCCGGAATTCCCGCCCGGGGCGGGATTGCGCAGAATGGCGAGCGAACCGATGTGCATCGGATTACTGCTCGATTCCAGTCGATAGAACGACGCGTCCTGCGGCGTCAGTCTGGTGATCACGCTGCCCGCTACTCCCTTGGTTCTCCGCATCGAGCCCGCATTCGTCCCCTGCCAGGCATCGACGCCCCCGTCCAGGTGTGCGGGCGCAAGCTTCCACACGACGGGCCGACTACATCCTACGTCAGGGGTCTCGAATCAGCCTCGGCAGCAAAACGATTCACTGACGGATCACCGCAGCTCATCGATACCATCCGGAAGGAACGACGCCCGCCGCCGGGCCCGGCCCGGCCGGGCACCCCGCCCGCGCCCCGGCCGCCGCACTCGCACTTCAACGCCTACGATGGGGCTCGCATTACCATGGCAGTGGTTGCGTGCCTGCGCGCTGAACCTTCCCGCCATGGCGGGGGCCAATGACACACCGACCAGAGGACTACAAGACCCGTGCCTGCGCTGACGTTTTCGAGGTTGCTACGGATTGGTGAGGGTCGCACCGTCAAGCGGCTTGCGAACCTGGCCGACGAGGTCATCGCCCTGGATGAGGAGTTCACCGCCCTCACCGACGCCGAACTGCAGGCCAAGACCGACGAGTTCAAGCAGCGTTACGCGGATGGGGAGTCCCTCGACGAACTGCTGCTCGAGGCCTTCGCCACCGCTCGCGAGGCGTCCTGGCGCGTGCTCAACCAGAAGCACTACAAGGTGCAGATCATGGGTGGCGCGGCGCTGCACATCGGCAATGTGTCGGAGATGAAGACCGGTGAGGGCAAGACCCTGACCTGTGTGCTCCCGGCCTACCTGAACGCCATCTCCGGCGAAGGCGTGCACGTCGTCACCGTCAACGACTACCTGGCCAAGCGCGACGCCGAGTGGATGGGCCGCGTGCACCGCTTCCTCGGGCTCGAGGTCGGCGTGATCCTGGGCGGCATGACCCCGGCCGAGCGCCGCGTGGCCTACGCCGCCGACATCACCTACGGCACCAACAACGAGTTCGGCTTCGACTACCTGCGCGACAATATGACGCACTCGCTGGACGATCTGGTGCAGCGCGGGCACAACTTCGCCATCGTGGACGAGGTCGACTCCATCCTCATCGACGAGGCCCGGACGCCGCTGATCATCTCGGGTCCGGCCGACGCCTCCTCGAAGTGGTACGCCGAATTCGCGCGCATCGCGCCGCTGCTGAAGAAGGACCTGCACTACGAGGTCGACATCAAGAAGCGCACCATCGGCGTGCACGAGGCCGGCGTCGAATTCGTCGAGGACCAGCTGGGTATCGACAACCTGTACGAGGCCGCGAACTCGCCGCTGGTCAGCTACCTGAACAACGCGGTGAAGGCCAAGGAGCTCTACACCCGCGACAAGGACTACATCGTCCGCGACGGCGAAGTGATCATCGTCGACGAGTTCACCGGTCGTATTCTCGTGGGCCGCCGCTACAACGAGGGCATGCACCAGGCCATCGAGGCCAAAGAGGGCGTGGAGATCCAGCCGGAGAACCAGACCCTGGCGACCATCACGCTGCAGAACTACTTCCGCCTCTACGACAAGCTGTCCGGTATGACCGGTACCGCCGAGACCGAGGCGGCCGAGCTGCACCAGACCTACGACCTCGGCGTGGTCCCGATCCCGACCAACAAGCCGATGGTCCGCGTCGACCAGTCCGACCTCATCTACAAGACCGAAGAAGCCAAGTACTCCGCCGTCGCCGACGATATCGCCGAACGGCACGAGAAGGGCCAGCCGGTGCTGGTCGGCACCACCTCGGTCGAGCGCTCGGAGTACCTGTCCAAGCTGCTGACCAAGCGCGGTATCGCGCACTCGGTGCTGAACGCCAAGTTCCACGAGCAGGAAGCGCAGATCGTCGCCGAGGCCGGGCGGCCGGGCGCGGTCACCGTCGCCACCAATATGGCCGGTCGCGGTACCGATATCGTGCTGGGCGGCAACCCGGACATCATCGCCGACCTGCTGCTGCGCCGGCAGGGCCTGGACCCGGTGGAGACGCCGGTCGAGTACGAGGCCCAGTGGCACACCGCGCTGGAGCGGGTGAAGGAGCAGACCGAGGAGGACGCCGAGGCGGTGCGGGCGGCCGGCGGTCTCTACGTGCTGGGCACCGAGCGGCACGAGTCGCGGCGCATCGACAACCAGCTGCGCGGTCGTTCCGGCCGGCAGGGCGACCCGGGCGAATCCCGGTTCTACCTGTCGCTGGGTGACGAGCTGATGCGGCGCTTCAACGGCGCGGCGCTGGAATCGATCATGACGCGGCTGAACCTGCCCGACGATGTGCCGATCGAGGCCAAGATGGTCTCGCGCGCCATCAAGTCCGCGCAGACCCAGGTCGAGCAGCAGAACTTCGAGATCCGCAAGAACGTTCTGAAGTACGACGAGGTCATGAACCAGCAGCGCAAGGTGATCTACGCCGAGCGCGCCCGCATCCTCGAAGGCGAGGATATGGAGGGCCAGGTGCAGGAGATGATCACCGACGTGATCACCGCCTACGTCAATGGCGCCACCGCCGAGGGCTATGTCGAGGACTGGGATCTGGCCAAGCTGTGGGGCGCGCTGAAGACGCTGTACCCCATCGGCATCGACTACAAGGACCTCACCGGCGAGAACGCCGATGGCGAGGTGGGCGACCTGTCCCGCGAGGAACTCCTGGAAGCCGTTCTCGACGACGCGCACGGCGCCTACGAGGCTCGGGAAGCCGAGATCGACGGGCTGGCCGGCGAGGGCAGCATGCGCAATCTGGAACGCCAGATCCTGCTGTCGGTGCTGGACCGCAAGTGGCGCGAGCACCTCTACGAGATGGACTACCTCAAGGAAGGCATCGGCCTGCGGGCCATGGCGCAGCGCGACCCGCTGGTCGAATACCAGCGCGAGGGCTTCGACATGTTCTCCGCCATGCTCGAGGGCCTGAAGGAAGAGTCGGTCGGGTTCCTGTTCAACCTCCAGGTCGAGGTGCAGGCGCCGCAGCCCGCCGGGGTGCAGGTCGCGCCCGGGCTGCAGTCGCCGGTCGGGAACCGCCCGCTGCCCACCCAGCAGGCCACGCCGCAGGGCAATGGCGCGCCGGCCGCGTTGCGGGCCAAGGGCATCGACGACTCGGGTCCGCGCGGGCTGTCCTACTCCGGTCCGGCCGGACCGGACGAGGGCGGGCGCGCGGCCGTGCACAGCGACGCCGAGGAATACGGCGACGGTGACGGCGGCACCCGGCGGGAGCGCCGGGAAGCGGCGCGCGCGCAGGGCAAGCAGGACCGGGCGCCGAAGTCCAAGCGGCGGCGCTGAATTCGGTGACGAAATGAGTTGAACGCGAGCGCCCCGGGTGGGAACACCCGGGGCGCTCGCGTTTTCGGCGCGAATTCGCGAAATGGGCTGTGCGTGGCGGGATATCGAGATGCCAACCCCGCTGTGGCAGCTCGATCCGGGGAAATACCGCGGCGTTTCCGGTGGCCCGCTTTCGCGCCGCGAAGGATGCTAGGCGATGGCTGGCCTGCGGAAATCGGTCATCGAAGCGGGGGTTCCGGGGCGCGGTGTTCGTCCCCGAACGCGTTTCGTTACATGTGATTTCCTACATAAGGATGGACGTTAACGAATTTGATTGCCGGTAATTAACGGGCAATACTTCTCGCGTGCTTAACGAGGGGTTGGGGATGTACGGCCGGGATCACGAACAACGACATATCGAGCGGGCGCTGGAAACGGCCCGCACCGGCCGCTGCGCCACCCTCGCCCTGTACGGCGAATCCGGTATCGGCAAATCCGCGCTGCTGCGCGACGCCGTCACCCGGGCCGAAGGGTTCCATCTCCTCGAATGCCACGGTCGCGCGGCCGAATCGCCCTTTCCCTATGCCGCCCTGCACGAACTCCTGCTGCCCCTGACCGGGGCGACGGGCGACCTGCCCGAGCCGCAGGCGCATGCGCTGGCTCGCGCGTTCGGCCGGGAGTCCGGTCCCGCGGACGGCTTCCTGGTCGGCGCGGCCCTGGTCACGCTGCTCTCGCAACTCGCCGCCACCGGTCCGGTGCTGCTGATCGTCGATGACGCCCACCTGCTCGACGCCGCCAGCGTGCACGCGCTGCTGTTCGCCCTGCGCCGGCTCGTCGCCGCCCCGATCGCGCTACTGTGCGCGCTGCGCGAGGATCCCGCCGGCACCGCCTGGCATCGGCTGCCGAGCCTGCCGCTCGCGGGTCTCGCCGAACCGGCCGCGCGGCAGCTGCTGACCGAGCGCTGCGGCGACCTCGGTGCGCTGCGGGCGGCCCGCATCCTGACCGCCGCCGCGGGCAACCCGCTCGCCCTGCACGAGTTGCCCATCGGCGCCGAGGAATTCGCCGGCACCGCCCGCGGCCCGATCCCCGTCGGCCCCCGTTTGCGCCGCGCCTTCGCCGACCGCCTGGCCGATCTCCCCGATCCGGTTCGCGCTCTCCTGGTCGCCGTAGCGGCCGAGGACACCGGTGCGCTGTGCACGGTCAGCCGGGCCGCCGCCACCCTCGGCATTCCCGAAACCGCCTGGGAGCAAGCCGAATCCGCGGCGCTGCTGACGGTCGGCGACGGCCGCATCGACATGCGCGACCGCCTGCTCTGCGCAGCCGCCTACGACGCCGCAGCTCCCGATCAGCGCCGCACCATCCACCGCGCCCTGGCCGCCGCCACCACCCATCCCGAACATCGCCACTGGCACGAGGCCGCAGCCCTCGCCGGACCCCACGAACCCACCGCCGCCGCCCTCACCCACACCGCCCACCACCTCGGCGGCACCACGGCCGCCCTCCTGGGATCGGTGCGCGACGAGCACGAAGCGCCGTCCCGGTGCGAACCGCACGCCGCGAACGAATCGTCGGAGACCCGGTCGGCGCCCGGCGCTACCTCGGGCTCGACCCCACCGCCGGAAGGCGGCTACTCGCAATGGGACGGCAGCCGCCCGCATTCGGACGGCGGCCACCTCGGGTCGTTGGGGGCGGCGGCTTTGTTGCGGCGGGCGGCCGCTATCACGCCGGATGCGGGGGATGCGGGGGAGCGTTTGGCCACGGCGGCTCGGTTCGCTTGGGGCGGTGGGGATATCGAATCGGCGCGGCGGCTGCTGGAGCGGGCCGGGGAGCGGATCGGGGCGGATCGGGTGGCGGCCGCCAGCGGGGGAATGGCGGGGTTGCTGGAATTCGTTGCGGGAGAGCCGGAACGGGCCGGTGCGTTCCTGCTGCGGGATGCGGCTGTGATCGGCGGGGGCCTGGGCGAGAGCCTGCGGGAGATGGCGGAGCGGGCGCGCTGGGCGGCGGGGCTCGAGGACGCGCATCCGGCGCCCGGCGGGTTCGAGGTGTTCCGGACGGCGCCGCACATCAGCACCGCCATGCACCAATTGCCGCCCGCGCCTTTGGTTTTGCTGTGGGGGCTGGCGGATGCGGCGCTGGAACCGTACACCGCAGCGGCCGCGTATCTGCGCGGGGTGTCGCGGTCGGCGGCGCTGCTCATGCTGCCGCAGCTGGCCATCGTGCAATTCGCTACGGGGCGCTGGGATTCCGCGACGGCCACCGTGGCCGAGGGACTGGAGCTGGCGCGGCCCAGCGACGCGGGCAATGTGCTGGCGCAATGCCTGAACATGCAGGCGAAAATCGCTTCGCTGCGCGGGGATTCGGAGACCGCGCTGGACAATCTCGATCGGGCGCTGGCGCTGGCCCGCCCGGTGCGCTCGCACGCGCTGATCGCCTCCTCGCACTGGCATCTCGGCTTCCACGCCCTCTCGGCCGGCGATCCCGAGACCGCGTACCTGCGCCTGCGCACGCTCGCACAGCCCGGGCACGACGCCCGCCACACCACTTACGCGCGCCTGGCCGCCCTGGACATGGTCGAGGCCGCCTTCCGGGTCGGCCGGCTCACCGACGCCACCGAGTACTACGAGACCATCCGCGACTGGGCGATCCGCTCCCGCGCCGACTGGGCCGTCGCCACCGCGCACGCCTGCCGCGCGCTGCTGAGCCCGGATCAGCAGGCGGAGTATCACTTCCGCCGGGCGCTGGCGCAGCGGCGCACCCGCCACGATCTCTCGCACGCCCGCATCCGGCTGCTCTACGGCAAGTGGCTGCGCCGGGCCCGCCGGCGCGGTGACGCGGCCGAGCAGCTGGTGGCCGCGCGGGAAGCGTTCGGGTACATGGGCGCGACGCCGTGGGTGGAACGCGCCCAGCAGGAACTCGACCTGACCGGCCGCCGCCCCGCCCCCACCACCGGCCACAGCACCGATTCGGTGCTCACCGCCCAGGAATTGCGGGTGGCGCGGCTGGCCGCGCAGGGGCTGACCAACCGGGCCATCGGCGCGGAACTGGTGCTGAGCCCGCGCACCGTCGGCCATCACCTGTCCCGGATCTTCGGCAAGCTGGGCCTGGCCGGGCGCGCCGAACTCGCCGACATCGACTTCGACAACGGGCTGCGGATCGTCCGCCCGCGTTGAGCGGCAAGGGTTTCCGGCGTCAGTCGAGTTGCACGGATTCGCCCCAATAGCGCGGATCCCAATTGATCAGAATCATGCCCGCCACACTGCCCGCGCACGGACCGCAGGAATTCACGTGGATGTGACTGTCCACATCGGTGTCGCCGTCGAGCATGGCGCGGGTGGAAAGCCAGACGGCGCGCAGATAGAGCACCGCGTCCCGTCCGCAGCGCACGCATTCGGGCAGCGGCTGCCCGTCGTCGTTGCGGCCGACGCGCACTTCGGGCGTCACCGGGGCGCCGGGGCCGAGATCGTCGTCTAGGAGCGGCGAAAAATCATTGCGCTCATGGTCTTCCACGCCGGAAGGCTAGCGATTTCCGGCCGCGAGCGCATCCCGGGCGAACTTCGCCCGCGCCGGCGGTGGCGGGGACGGCCCGAGGGTGCCGTCGCGGTCGGGGCCGCCGGGGCCGTGCGGGTCAGGCGCACCGATAACTCCCCGATGTTCCGGGTGACTCGGCGGCTCGATTTCCCCGGCCGGAATGGTCTTTGTGTGCTTCTTTCGAAGTCGTCGCGGACTTAATTGCGATCAGCGGACTTTCCGGTCGGGCATTTGGGATCGAAATAGAAAACTTCGTGGTGAAGGGTTCGCGGCCCAGGCTCGGGTATGGCCGCCTATCCCGCTGCGGGCGACGGCTCGCCGACTTGCCGCAGGCCGAGGATCCGCCCAGGTGGAGACAGGTTTGTCCACCAATAGGTTTGCGTCGTGACATGGTGGGTAACGATGTAGAGGAAAGCCTGATCAGCCCGTACATCACCCTCGCTGACGGCTAAATCGGTCACTGTATCGGTCGGTCTGATGTGACCGACATGTGATATTCACGTGATATCTATTTGACCAGGATGAACTGGGGCGAGGGAATTGATTGCCAGCCGATTGCCGAGGTGATCGGGGCAGGGCATGAACACGGCCTACTCGGACGGGGAGCCGAGCAGACCGACACGGAACAGCTGCTGACCGCGGCGCACGCCGGTCGCGGCGGCACCCAGGTGCTGTGGGGCGACCCCGGCATCGGCCGCACCGCGTTGCTGCGCGATATCGCGGACCGCGCCACCGGCTTCCGCACCCTCACCTGCAATGGCGCCGCGGCCGAAGCCGGCCTGCCCTACGCGGCCCTGCACGAACTCCTGCTTTCCCTCGAAAACCGCCTCCACACCCTCCCCGAACCGCAGGCCGCCGCGCTCGGCGCCGCGCTGGGACTGCACGGTCACGGCGGGTCGGCGGCCGCTCCGGACCGCGATTCCGGTGCGCCGCCGGACCTTTCCCCGCGCCGAGATACCGGTGCGGCGGACGGCTTCCTGGTCGGCGCCGCACTGGTCACCCTGCTGTCCGCGACCGCCGCCGCGCGCCCGCTGCTCCTGCTCATCGACGACGCGCATTTCATCGACCGCGCCACCGCGCAAGCCCTCGTCTTCGCCGTCCGCCGCCTCGCCGCCAGCCCGGTCGTCCTGTTCGTCACCCTCCCCGACGACCCGGCGGGCACCGCCTGGGAGGCCCTGCCCGCGCACCGGCTGCGCACCCTGTCCGCCCCGGACGCTCGCCTGTTGCTGGCTCGTCGGGGCGGCGCCCGCGGGGCCGCGCGCACCGCCCGCGCCCTGGCCGTCGCCGCCGGCAACCCGCTGGCGCTCCGCGAACTTCCAGTGGACGCCGAGGAATTCGCCGGCATCGCCTGGGGTCCGGTCCCGCTCGGTCCGCGCCTGCGTTCGGCCTTCGCGCCCCGCCTGGCGGCTCTCCCCGCCGGCCTGCGCACCCTGCTGGCCTTGGCCGCCGCCGAGGACCGCGGCATCATCGCCGCCGTCACCACCGCCGCCACCGCACTCGGCGTCACCCCCGCCGATTGGGAGCAGGCGCTCACCACCGGCCTGCTCGCGCTCGGCGACGGGCGCGTGGAACAACGGCACCGCCTGCTCTGCAACGCCGCCTACGACGCCCTCCCGCGCGCCCGGCGCCGCGCCATCCACCAGGCCCTCGCCGCCGCCCTGACGATTCCCGCTGCAACGTCGGGCAGTGGCGCCCCGAACGGCAGGCCGGAGGACACCGCTGCAGTTTCCGAAGGTCGTGCCGGCGACCGGCCGGGAGCTTCCGCGGTCGTTCCGAGCGGCCTCGGTGGGCCAGGTGGCGCAGTGGGGTTTACCGCTATGCCCGGCGGCCGAGGTGATTCGGGTGGCGCGGCGGGGTTCACCGCTATGCCCGGCGGCCGAGGTGATTCGGGTGGCGCGGCGGGGTTCACCATTTTGCCCGCCGGTCGGGGCGATTCGGGTGACGTGCCGGAGAGCGTTGCGCACGGCGGGCTCGAAAGCGTGGTGGATCTGCGGAATTGGCACAGCTCCATGGCCACGGACGGGCCGGACGGAGAGCTGGCGGACGCGCTCGCTGCCGGGGCCGAGCGGGTGCGGGCGCGGTACGGTCCGGCGGCCGCGGCGGCGATGTTGCGGCGGGCGGCGGCCATTACCCCGGAGTCCGATGCCGCCGGGGTGCGGTTGTCGCTGGCGGCCCGGTTCGCTTGGGACAGTGGGGATATCGAATCGGCGCGGCGGTTGCTGGCGCTGGCGGCGACGCGGACCTCGGCGGCGCGGGTGGCGGCGGCCGGGGGCGGGCTGGCCGGCATGCTGGAGTTGATCACGGGCGATATGGCGCGGGCGGGCACCATGCTGCTGCGCGATACCGCGGTGGTGGACGCGGAGACGGCGGCCCAATTGCGTTTGCTGGCAGCGCGATCGCGCTGGGCGACGGGTGCGGACGACCTGGAGCCGATCACCGGTCAGCTCGAAATCGCGCATACGGCAACGCATCCCGCCGTGGCGGCCCGGCTGCTGCCGCCCGCCGCGCAGGTCATGGCCTGGGGGCTGGCGGATCGGGCGGTGGAGTCCTACACCCGGGTGGCGGCGCAATTGCAGATGACGGGCGCGCACACCGGCGCGATCGGACTGCTCCCGCAACTCGCCATCCTGCAACTCGCCACCGGTCGCTGGGAAGCCGGAAAGTCCACGCTCGCCGAGGCTTTCGACCTGGCCCGCGCCGGCGATACCGACAATGTCCTGGCCCAATGCTGGACGATCCGCGCCCGCCTGGCCGCCCTGCGCGGCAATGCCGCCGATGTCGCCGAGAGCGCGGAGAACGCCCAGCTGCTGGCCCGCCCGCGCAATGCCACCTTCCTGATCGCCGCCTCCTACTGGCACCAGGGCTTCCACGCCCTCACCGTCGGCGACCCCGAAACCGCCCACCTGCGCCTGCGGGCCCTGGTCACCGCCGGCCATGAGGCCCGCCACCCCACCCTGGCCCGCCTGGCCGCCGTCGACCTGGTCGAAGCCGCCACCCGCGCCGGCCGTTTCGACGAGGCCGCCGACTACACCGATCTGATCCGCGCCTGGGCCCTGCGCACCCGCGCCCCCTGGGCCATCGCCGCCGCCTACACCTGCAGCGCCCTGCTCAGCGAAGACGACCGCGCCGACCATTGCTACCGCCGCGCCCTGGCCGTCGACGCCACCGGCCACCACACCTTCGCCCGCGCCCGCATCCAGCTGCTCTACGGCAAATGGCTCCGCCGCGCCCGCCGCCGCCGCGATGCCGCCGAACAACTCCGCACCGCCGCCGAAGCCTTCGACCTGATGGACGCCGCCCCCTGGTCCGACAACGCCCGCCGCGAACTGGAACTCACCGTCCCCCGCCCCAAAACCCCTGCCGCCCTGGGCGAAAGCCCCCTCACCATGCAAGAACTCAAAGTCGCCCAGCTGGCCGCCCAAGGCATGACCAACCGCGAAATCGGCGCCGAACTCATCCTCAGCCCCCGCACCGTAGGCCACCACCTGTCCCGCATCTTCGAAAAACTAGGCCTCAGCGGCCGCGGCGAACTGGCCCGAGTCGACTTCGACAACGGCCTCCGAATCATCCGCCCCCGCTGAAACCCACGGCGCGGCAGGCACATTCACCCCGCCGCACCGCTTCCCCGGGTCGATCTCTCAGCCGCCCGGCCTATTTGACCGCGACCCGCGCCCCACCCGAGAACATCGAGTCATGGAATTCGATCGCCGCGGGCGAAGTCCCCTTGGGTACATCGAAAACCAGCACCACCGACAGCTTGTTCCCGGGATTTATCTCCGCGACCAGATCTTTATTGACATTCATCTCCGCCGCCGTGTCGTTGGTGAACAACCGCCCTTGATCATCGACCAGCTTCTGATTGTCACCGAAGTAGGTCTGCGCCGAATTCCCGGTATTCCGGACATCGACGTAAACCAGCACGAACTCCCCTTGCGCGTCCTTACGTAAAAACTCGTTGTCCCCCAACGTATTCACCGGCGGATCGACGCGCGTGACCAAGAATCCGAACTTCCCGTCCCGCACCTCCGTCCCGGCCGCCGCCGCGGTGGTCCGCTTCTCCTCCTGTTTGCCGGCCTCACTGGCGATCCCGCTGATCAGCGCAGCGCACCCGCCGAACAGCAGCACCACGCACGCGAGGAATCCACCCAGCACCCACGGCCACACGGCCCGTTTCTTCTGCGGCGGTGGATAATTCGGCACCGGAGGTTGACCGTTGGGCCAGGATTGCGGCATCTGCGCATTGCTCATGACGTGGAAATTCCCTTGCGTAGCAGGAGTGATTACCGCCGATTCATCAAGTCGTGCGGCATATTCGACATCGTTCGGCGCGCACTGCGCCGAGTAAGCGTCCGGCGATTTCCGGCCGGTGCGGCTGTGTTCGAACGATGTATGGCTCTGCTACGAGGAAGCGTTACACAGAAAAAATGCGATCGGACAAAGCGGTAAAACCACTCGCCGATCGCCGCAGGGGGACACGGCGCCGGGCGCCCCTGGGCGAGCCGGGTCAGGCTCGGGTGAGTTCGAACAGGCGGAAGCGGCGGTTGCCGGCGAGGCGTTGTTCCATGGCGTAGCCGGGCCAGAAGGTGAGGGCGCGTTGCCAGGCGCGTTCGCGGTCTATGCCGGTGAGCTGGCGGACGTTGACGGTGAAGTGTTCGCCGTTCACGTGGAGTTCGGCGTGGTCGGCGGTGGTGAGGTTGGCCGACCAGGAGGGGTGGCGGTGCTGGCCCCAGTTGGAGCCGATGAGGAGGAAGACCTTGTTGTCTTCCAGGTCGGGGACGTAGAGGAGGGTGACGGTGCGGGGGAGGCCGGTGCGGCGGCCGTTGACCGTCAGCTGGAGGGCGGGCAGGCCGGCCAGGTCCAGGACTCCCTTGCGGCCCTTGGTGAGGCGGCGGGTCACTTTTTCCAGTGCGACCACGGCGGGGGCGGTGCGCATGACTATCGGGCGGCGGGCCAGCGCCCGTCCGATGCTGGGGAGGGGGTTCCAGCGGGCGTGCTCACCGGGCCTGGCGGCGGAGGGCCGCCGCTTCGAACTGCGTTTACGCAGCCGCTCACGGAGCGGAATTCGTTTCCGTGGCAGTGGGTAATCGGGAGGCGAGAAATCGCGAGCCGGAACGTCCGGCACTTCGGCGTCCATGTACGCCAGACTAGACCGGAGTCTCATTATTCGCAGGATGAATCGCCACCCGGGGTGGAAACGGTTGCGGGAGAGGGGGTTTCAGTCCGACGACGCGCTACGGAACCACGGGTCGTTGGAATTGAGGGCATTGAGGAGCAGGCGGATGGCGGCGACCCGGCGTTCCTTGCCGGGCAGATTGTCGAGCGCGCATTCCGGGTCGGCGGGCGGGCCGAGATGGGTGCAGCCGCGCGGGCAGTCCTCGATGGCTTCGGCGAGATCGCTGAAGGCGCTGATCACATCGTCGGGGGTGATGTGCGCCAGGCCGAACGAGCGTACGCCGGGGGTGTCGATGACCCAGCCCCCGCCGGGCAGCGGCAGCGCGACCGATTGGGTGGAGGTGTGGCGGCCCTTGCCGACGCCGGAGACCACGCCGACGGCCCGTTCCGCGTCCGGCACAAGACGATTCACCAGCGTGGACTTGCCCACCCCCGAATGCCCGATGAACGCGGTGAGCTTGTCGTGCAGCTGATCCACCACCGGCTGCAGCGGATCCTCGATCCCGCCGTAGACGATGGTGAGATCCAAATCCTCGAAGGCGGCGGCGAATTCGGATTCGGCGGCCAGATCGTGTTTGGTCAGGCACAGAATAGGTTGCAGCCCACCGACATACGCCGCCACCATGGCCCGCTCCACGAACCCGGTGCGCGGCGGCGGATCGGCCAGCGCCACCACGATGAACAACTGTTCCGCGTTCGCCACCACGATCCGCTCGAACGGATCGGTGTCGTCGGCGGTGCGGCGCAGCACGGTGCGCCGGTCGGTGACCCGCACGATGCGGGCCAGGCTGTCCGGCTTCCCGGACAGATCCCCGACCACATCGACCTGATCACCGACCACGATGGGCGTGCGCCCGAGCTCCCGGGCGCGCATGGCGACGATGCGGCGCTCCGGGTCGTCGTCCAGCACGCACCCCCACCGCCCCCGGTCCACCGAGACGACCATGGCCGTCTCGGCGTCCAGATGCTGCGGGCGGGTCTTGGTGCGCGGCCGGGTGCCCTTGCCCGGGCGGACCCGGACATCGGACTCGTCGTACTCGCGCCGCCTCAGTGTCCCGCTCCCGCCCCGCCGGAGCGTTCCACCCCGGAGTCGGCGAGCATCCCGTCCCAGAGCGCGACGAAGTTCGGGAGGGTCTTGGCGGTGGTGCCGATGTCCTCGATCTCGACGCCCGGCACGGCCAGGCCGATGATGGCGCCCGCGGTGGCCATCCGATGATCGGCGTAGGAGTGCCAGCGCCCGCCGGTGAGCGGATTCGGCACGATCTCCAGCCCGTCGGTGGTCTCGGCGACCTTGCCGCCGAGCCGGTTGATCTCGGTGGCGAGCGCGGCCAGCCGGTCGGTCTCGTGCCCGCGCAGGTGCGCGATGCCGCGCAGCCGCGACGGCGAATCCGCCAGCGCCGCAAGGGCCGCCACGGTCGGCGTCAGCTCGCCCACATCGTGCAGATCGATATCGATGCCCGCCAGGCGTTCCGGCCCGCGCACGGTCAGCACGCCGTCGAAGATGCGCGCCTCGGCGCCCATCCGCACCAGGATCTCGCGGATGACGTCACCCGGCTGGGTGGTGAGCCGCGGCCAGTGCGGAATGCTGACCTCGCCGCCGGTGACGGCCGCGGCCGCCAGGAACGGCGTGGCATTGGACAGATCGGGCTCGATCTCCCAGTCCACGGCGCGAATCGGTCCCGGCGCGACGGTCCAGGTCTGCGCCCGGCGCGGATCCTTGGGCGCGTCCACCTGCACGTCGGCCTCGCGCAGCATCTGCACGGTCATCTCGATGTGCGGCATGGACGGCAGCGCCGCACCGCTGTGATGCACGGTGACGCCCTGCTCGAAGCGCGCCGCCGAGAGCAGCAGCCCGGAGACGAACTGCGAGGACGCCGAGGCGTCGATGGTGACCGGCCCGCCCCGCAGCGCTCCGGTGCCGTGCACCACGAAAGGCAGTGTGTCGCCGTCGATATCGAGCCCGAGCGCCCGCAGCGCGTTCAGGATGGTGCCCAGCGGCCGCACCCGCGCCTGCTCGTCGCCGTCGAACGCCACATCGCCGTTGGCGAGCGCCGCGACCGGCGGCAGGAAGCGCATGACGGTGCCCGCGAGCCCGCAATCGACCATGGCGCTGGTGAATTCGCCCGGCGGCGTGACTTCGAGGGTCTCGCCGTCACCTTCGATCCGTGCGCCCATGGCCCGTAGCGCGTCGATCATCAGATTGGTGTCGCGGCTGCGCAGCGCGCCCGTCAGGGTCGACGGGCGATCCGCCAGCGCGGCAAGGATCAACGCTCGATTGGTGATGGATTTGGACCCCGGAAGGGTCACTGTCGCGTGCACGGGAACTCGGACATGGGGCGCGGGCCAGAAAGTCACCGAACCATTCTCCCAAACGATGCATACCTTCCGGGGGTCCACGCCCCTATCCAGCGGGAAAACCGCTATCCGGCCCGTACTGGCCATATACGTATATAGGTACGTATACTACTCGGGTGTTCGATCCCCTCAGCCTGCTCACCGGTGCCGCGCTGCTGGGCGGCGGCTGGATTCTCGGCAGATACGGCCGCACCCCCTCCCGCAAATCCGCCCCGCAACCCACCGCACTGTGCGGCTGCGGCCACGACCTCTCCCTGCACGACCGCGAAGCCGCCGCCTGCCACGCGGAGATCTTCCGCAAGACCGGCGCCGGCCTCAAAGTCTGGGTCCCCTGCAACTGCCGCCGCTATACCGGCCCCACCCCCCTCGAAGAATTCTTCGCCCCCACGCCACTGCCGCCGACCGACTGAAACGCCGAATGCCGGTCCCCTCTCGCAAGGACCGGCATTTCACGTCGTGCGTGCCCCCTGGGGCGAGGAACACTCCAGCGCCCCAAGGGGTTTCAGGGGAACCCCTGAGAGTTACGAGAGTTGTCTCCTACTTCGCGCGCCCGTGCACCAGGCCGACGACCTTGTGCAGCAGCTTCATGGTGCGCTCGGTGCGGGTGTAGGACAGCAGCGCCATGCCGGGAATCGTGAAGCGCTGCACCGCGATCGAATGCGGACGCGAGAATTCGAGCAGGCCCTGCGCGCCGTGGATGCGCCCGATGCCGGAGTCGCCGGTGCCGCCGAACGGCAGGCCGGAGATGGCGGCGTAGGCCAGCACCGAGTTCACCGAGGTGCAGCCGACATCCAGGCGGCGGGCGATCTCGAGACCCTGCTTCTTGGAGTACACGGCGGACCCGAGCCCGTACTTGCTCTTGTTGGCCAGCTCCACGGCCTCGTCCACGCCGCTCACCGTGCGAATGGTGACGGTCGGCCCGAAGGTCTCCTCGCACACCGCATCCGAGGATTCGTCGGCGTCCACGATGACGACCGGCTCGATGAACGGACCCTTGATCGACTCCGGTCCGCCCAGCACGGCCTTGCCGCCGTTCTTCAGCGCGTCCTCGATATGCCGCCGCACGATGTCGATCTGGCTGGGCATGGTCATCGGCCCGTAGGACGCCTTGGCATCCGAACCCGGCTTCACCTCGCTCAGAATCCGCTTCACCTCGGCGATGAACGGCTCAGCGACCGACTTGTCCACGTACACGCGCTCCACGCCCGCGCAGGTCTGCCCCGAATTGGCGGTAGCGCCCCACGCCACGGCATCCGCGGCGGCCTTGATATCGGCGTCGGCGGCCACGATCACCGCGTCCTTGCCACCGCATTCCAGCAGCACCGGGGTGAGCGTGTCGGCCGCGCTGGCCATGATCTTCTTACCGGTCGCGGTGGAACCGGTGAACGCCAGCTTGTCCACGCCCGCCTTCACCAGAGCCGCACCGGTGGCGCCGAATCCGTTGACGGTGACGAAAACCCCGTCGGGGAGTTCGGGATTCGCCTCGGCGAACGCCTTGGCCACGAAATTGCCGATGCCCGTGGAGAATTCACTGGGCTTGAACACCACCGCATTGCCGGCCGCGAGCGCGTAGGCGATGGACCCGTTGGGCGTGTACACCGGGTAGTTCCACGGCCCGATCACCCCGACCACGCCCAGCGGCCGCTGCTCCAGATGCGCGGCGAAGTTCGCCATCAGCGCACCGGGGGAGACCTTCTTGGGCTTGAGCACCTTCTCGGCATTCGAAGCCGCCCACTTGATGTGCTCGAGCGCCAGCATCAACTCCAGGAAGGCGTCGTCGAGCGGCTTGCCGTTCTCGGCGTGGATGAGCGCGCTCAGCTCGTCGGACTTCTCGACCAGCTTGGCGCCCCAGCGCAGCAGATGCTTCTTGCGTTCGGCGTAGGTCAGCGCACCCCAGGTGGCGGCGGCGGTGCGGGCCTTGGCGACGGCGGCGCGCACCGCGTCCTCGTCGTCGATCTTGTACGTGGCGATCGCCTCGCCGGTGGCAGGGTTGACGGAAGTCAGCGTGTCGGCCTGATCGAGCGCGGCGGCGGCGTCGGTTGCAGTCATGATTGGCGGCAGTCCCTTGATGAGAGTGTGATGGGACGAACGTCTCACACCCCGCAACTGATGTCAATCGACATCAGATGTGCACGTCACATTTTTCGCGGCCCGCGGACGGCACTTTGTCGGTGTCCGGTGGCAGCATGGGGATTATGTGCGGACGGTATGCGACGACGACGAATCCCGCGAAGCTGGCCGTCGAACTCGACGCCATCGACGAGACGGATGACAAGGGGTTCGACCCGAACTACAACGTGGCCCCCACCAACCGGGTGCTCACGGTGGTCGAACGGCACGACCGCGACCATCCGGAGGACCCGGCGGCGCTCCGCATCCGCGCCATGCGCTGGGGCCTGATCCCGCCTTGGACCAAGGCCGCCGAGCCCGGCGTGCCGGTGAAGGGCAAACCGCTGTTCAATGCCCGCGCCGACAAGGCCGCGACCACCGCGTCCTTCCGCGATGCCGTGAAGAAACGCCGCTGCCTGGTCCCCATGGACGGCTGGTACGAGTGGATCACCGATACCGACGGCAATGGAAAGGCGTTCAAGCGCCCGTATTTCATGTCGCGCGGGGACGGCGAGCGCCTGTACATGGCGGGCCTCTGGTCGGTCTGGCGCGATCGCGAACTGGAGAACGCCCAGCCGATCCTGTCCTGCACCATCCTGACCACCGACGCCGTCGGCGACCTGGTCAAGGTGCACGACCGCATGCCCCTGGTGATGCCCCGCGCGCACTGGGACGCCTGGCTGGATCCGGATCACCCCGCCCCGGCGGAGCTGTTGGAAACCCCGAGCCCGCAATCGGTTTCCGACATCCTGATCCGCGAGGTGCCGTCCCTGGTGAACAGCGTCAAGAACAACGGCCCGGACCTATTGGGCCAGGTCACCGAACAGGCCGGGCAGATCAGCCTGATCTGAGCCCGGCCCGTAAGGGTGACTTGCGAAAAGCGGTCAGATACTGCACTTCACCGAGGGCAGTACGAAATTCAGCCCGCACTTGATGAGCCCGGCCGTCGTATCGATGGCCTTGGTCGCCACCCCGCTGCCGACCTTCTCCGCCTTCTCCGCGTTCTTGTCCTGCTTCTGCTCACCCGGCGCGTTCGATTCCGGACCGAGCGGGTACTCCGGCGCTTTCACCGGAACCTCGATACCGGGAGCGGCGGTGGCGGTGGCGAGCGTCAAGGGTCCTGCACCCAGCGCCGCGATGACGGCGCCGATAACCACGATGGAGCGAATACGCCTATGGGAAGACATTGCCTGATCACATCCTCGGGTCGAGCGAACCTGGCGTGATCAAGTAACGCACACGTCCGGCCGCGATCCATGGAATCGCGGCCGGAGCGCATTTCAGGAAATCACTCTATTCAAATCCGTCCCCCGCTGCGCAGGCAGCGGGGGACGGGACCCGAGAGCTGTGGACCGGGCTAGATGGCCTCGACCGCAGCCTCGACCTCTTTCTCGGTGCGGGCCTGAATACCACCGGCGGTGCGCAAGGGCACTTCCTTCCAGAACAGCACCAGCAGCAACGCGATCACCGCCACACCACCGGCCGCCAGGAACACCGTGTCCATGGCATCGGCGAAGCCGACCTTGAACGGATGCGCCAGCGTCGGATTCAGCTGCTGGATGATCGAGCTGTCCTTCAGCACCTCACCCGCGGCGGCGGTGTCGTGCGCGACCAGGCCCTTGGACAGCGCCGCCTCGGCGGCATTGTCCGAGTGCACGCCCTGCGCGACCGCCTGCTGGAACGCCGGCTGCGAGGCCGAAGCCTGCAGTTCGTTGCCGATATTCGGCCCGACCTGCGCGAACAGGATGGACAGGAACACCGCCACGCCCAGCGTGCCGCCGATCTGCCGGAAGAAGGTCGCCGCGGCCGTCGACACGCCCATGTCCTTGGGCGGCAAGGCATTCTGCAGCGCCAGCGTCAGCGGCTGCATGAGGTTGCCCAGCCCCAGGCCGAGGATCAGCATGAACACCATGGCCACCCACAGCTGGGTGTCGGCGGTGACGAAGTGCAGCAGGAACAGCCCCACCACGATCAGCGTCGCGCCGATCGGCGGGAACCACTTGTAGCGCCCGGTCCGCGAGATGGTCTGGCCGGAGATGACCGAGGCCACCATCATGCCCACCACCATGGGCAGCATCTGCAGACCCGCCATGGTCGGGCTGGAACCGCGCACCACCTGCAGGTACTGCGGGATCAGGGTGATGCCGCCGAACATGGCCGCGCCCACCACGATCGAGATGAGCACGCCGAGCGCGAAGGTGGTGTTCTTGAACATGCGCAGCGGAATCAGCGCCGCGTCACCCTGTTTCGCCTCCACGGCCACGAACCCGAGCAGGCCGAGCGCGCCCACGATGTAGCAGGTGAGGGAATTGGCACTGGTCCAACCCCATTCGCGGCCCTGTTCGGCCACCACCAGCAGCGGCACGATGCCGACCGCCATGGTCATCACGCCCAGCCAGTCGACCGCGACCTTGGGCCGGTCCACCTTGGGCAGCCGCAGCACGCGCGAGACCACGACCAGCGCGATCAGGCCCAGCGGCACGTTCACCAGGAACACCCAGCGCCAGCCGGAGATGCCCAGGATCTGGTCCTGACCGGCCAGGATGCCGCCCAGTACGGGGCCGACGACGCTGGAGGTGCCGAAGACGGCCAGGAAGTAGCCCTGGTACTTGGCGCGCTCACGCGGGCTGACCATATCGCCGAGGATGGTCAGCGCCAGCGACATCAGACCGCCCGCGCCCAGGCCCTGGAAGGCCCGGAACGCCGCGAGTTCGTACATCGACTGCGCGAGCGTACAGAGCAGCGAACCGGTGACGAACAGTGTGATGGCCAGCAGATAGAACGGCTTGCGGCCGTACATGTCCGAGAGCTTGCCGTAGAGCGGCGTCGCCAGCGTGGCGGTGATCAGGTACGCGGTGGTCACCCACGCCTGCATCGAATAACCCTGCAGGTCATCGGCGATGGTGCGGATGGACGTGGAGACGATGGTCTGGTCCAGCGCGCCCAGCAGCATGCCGAGCAGCAGGCCGGACAGCACCGCCATGATCTGTTTGTGAGTGAACCCGGCCGAGGAGACCGGTTCGGTCTGAGTTGTTGTCGTCACGAATTGCTCTCTGCGGTTGCGGTTTTCGGAAACAGCGGGGCTTTGGCGGCCAATTCGGCCAGCATGGTCTGGCGCGAGAGCTCGTAGCCGTCGACGAAGCGCGCGAACAGCCGCGCGAAGGTGTCGAGCTCGTCCTCGTGCCAGTCGCCGAAGATCTGGCGCAGCGATTCGTTGCGCCGGGCGCGGATCTCGGTGGCGACCTCGCGGCCCATCGCGGTGATGGCCAGCACGCTCACCCGCCCGTCGTTCGGATCGGCGCGCCGCTCCAGCAGCCCCTTCTTGACCAGTGCGGCCACCTGCCGGCTGATGGTCGAAGCGTCGGAGTACAACGCCTCGGCCAGGGCCCCCGAGCGCATGGGCCCGTTGTGGATGAGCTGGAACAGGATGGCGAACGCGGCCGGTTCGATCTCGCCCTGGGTGGCGGCGGCGATCTGCGCATTGGTGCGATCGCGCAGCCGGCCCAGGCGGATGACCTGGAGGGCGACGGCATCGATGACGTCGTCCGGAATCACGCATACGGGTGTCGCCGGGTCCTCGGTCATGGCCGGGTGCACCTCCTTGCCTCTAGCAACTGCTTGCACTAATCAACTAGTTGTACCGTGCAAGTATGTGGAGATAGTTGCTCTTTGGCAAGTGATTTCCGGGGGAGTGGTTCAGCTCACCGCGACGTCCGCGGTGACCGCGCCCGTCAGCCCGATCAGATCCTCGGGCCGCAGTTCGATCTCCAGTCCGCGCTTACCCGCACTGCACAGCACCCGATCCCACAGCAGCGCGGTCTCGTCGATCACCGTCGGCAGCGTCTTCTTCTGCCCGAGCGGCGACACCCCGCCCACCACGTACCCGGTGGTGCGTTCGGCCTTGGTCTTGTCCGCCATGGCCGCTTTGCCCTCGCCCAGCGCGGCGGCCGCCGCTTTCAGCGACAGCTTGGTCGGCACGGGCAGCACCGCCACGGCAAGCGCCCCCGACCCCAGCTCGATCACCAGCGTCTTGAAGATCTGATCGGCCTCGATGCCCAGTTCCGCGGCCAGGGCCGAGACCGCTTCCGCCCCATAGGAATCGCTGCGCGGATCATGCTCGTACGCGTGTACCCGGTGGTCCACTTTCGCCTGCACCAGAGCCTTGATCGCGGGTGTGGAAGCAGCAGCCATGGACCTCACCTTAAGCAGCGTCCGCAACCCGTTTTCCGCCGTCCGGGAACACGGTGTGCGTTCGGTCTGTTGCAGACGATGCGCGCAATGGTCCAGCAAGATCGAAGGAGAATTCGGTGACCGCTCCGGTCCTAGATCCCCCGGCAGTAGCCCGGGCCTGGCTGTTCGCGCCCCCTGCCGGTTTCGAGGCGGGGTCCCCCTTCGCGGTAGATTCAATTGCTACGGCGATCGAAGGGACAAGCGTGACGAGCGACGACGACATGGTCGATCGCCTGCGCGATGACGACGCGGATACCAGCGACGACATCGACGCCGGCGACGATTCAGCGGTCGATACCGACGAAGTGGGCGAAAGCGACGAAACCGGTGCGCGCAGCGCCGAGTCCGCCGCCGAACTCGCGCAGCGATTCGAGCGCGACGCGCTGCCGCTGCTCGATCAGCTCTACGGCGCGGCCCTGCGCATGACCCGCAATCCGGCCGATGCCGAGGATCTGGTCCAGGAGACCTTCGCCAAGGCCTACCAGGGCTTCAAATCCTTCCGTGAGGGCACCAACCTGCGGGCCTGGCTGTACCGCATCCTCACCAACACCTACATCAACTCGTACCGGAAGAAGCAGCGCCAGCCCGCGCAGTATCCGACCGACGAGATCACCGACTGGCAGCTGGCCGCCACCGCCGAGCACACCTCCACGGGTCTGCGCTCGGCCGAGATGGAGGCCCTGGAGGCGCTGCCGGACGACGACATCAAGCACGCGCTGCAGGAGCTGCCCGAGGAATTCCGGATGGCGGTGTACTACGCCGATGTCGAGGGCTTCCCTTACAAGGAAATCGCCGAGATCATGGGAACCCCCATCGGTACCGTCATGTCGCGGCTGCACCGTGGCCGCAAGCAGCTCAAGGGCCTGCTCGCGGACGTGGCGCGGGAACGCGGCTTCAACCGTTCGGGTAGCGATGCGCGTCAGGAGGTAACCCAGTGAGCGACGAGATGGACCTGGACTGCTCGGCGGTGCTCGCCGATGTGTGGCTGCTCCTGGACAACGAGTGCGACGAGACCGCCAAGGCGCGGCTCAAGGAGCACATCGACCGGTGCTCGCCGTGCATCGAGGCGTACGGCCTGGAGGAGAAGCTGAAGTCGCTGCTGAACCGCAAGTGCGGCGGCGAGAAGGCCCCGGAGTCGCTGCGGGCGCGGCTGACCATGGAGATCCGGACGACCTTCACCGCGGTCGAGACCCGCATCGAACCGGTCGAATAAGACACCCCCGCAACAGCTGAGCGGCACCATTTCCCGGGTGGGAAGTGGTGCCGCTCAGCAGTTTTCGAGCTGAAGCTCCGGCTCAGGCGTTCGGCCGCTTGCCGTGGTTGGCGCCGTTCTTACGACGGCTACGCTTCTTACGTCCACGCTTACCCATTGGTAAATCTCCCTTCGGTCCGACACATTCTTTCATGTGTGGTTGGCTGTACCGTCAGGGGCTACAGGTCACACGAAGTGAGAGGTGTTCATGGCTGAGGAAGTGCGCGCCGAGATGGTTTCCACCGTCTTGGAGATCCTGGTGTCCGTCGGCGACCATGTCGCGGTCGACGCGCCGGTGATCATGCTGGAGTCGATGAAGATGGAGATCCCCGTCATCGTCGAGACCGAAGGCACCGTCGCCTCCATCAATGTCAAGCCCGGTGACGTCCTGCAGCAGGGTGACCTGATCGCCGTCATCTCCTAGCGTCGCGGCCGCCACGGCCACAGCGCGAACCACTCGAGGGTTGCTACGCGTGGGAACATACCCTCGACGTGGGAACAGAGGAGTGTGGGTTAAGTGTCGACACTGAGCGATCTACTGGCCGAGCATACGGATCTACCGGGTGCGGCCGTCGATCATCTGCAACGGGTGGTCGGGGATTGGCAATTGCTGGCGGACCTGTCGTTCGCCGACCTGACGCTCTGGGTCGGTACCGGCCCGGTGGCCGAGGGCGCGGATATCGTCTGCGTCTCGCAGTGCCGGCCCACCACCGCGCCCACCGTGCACCCCGAAGACCTGGTCAGCACGCTGGCGGGCAAGGAAACCAACTCGCACATCTTCGAAGCCCTGCTCACCGGCGAGATCGTGCGGGTGGACGCGGACGCGGAGAAGACCGCCGTCTATCACCCGCACACCGGGCACGCCATTCGCGAGGCCATTCCGGTGCGGGTCGGCGACGATGTGATCGCCATTCTGGGCCGCGACACCGACGGCCAGCGGCACAAGATGCGCTCCGGCCTGGAGATCGCGTACATGTCCTGCGCCGACGACCTGTGCCAGATGGTCGCCGACGGCACCTGGCCCGCGCTCGAGGACCGCACCGGATCGCATTCCAGCCCACGCGCCGGTGACGGTTTCATCCGGCTCGATACCGAGGGCATCGTGGTCTACGCCAGTCCGAACGCGCTCTCGGCCTATCACCGGATGGGGTTGCAGAACGACCTGGTCGCCCAGGATCTGGCGCTGACCACCCGCTCCCTGATCACCGACCCGTTCGACGCGCAGGAAGTCGTCGGCGATATCCAAGCCGCGCTGGCCGGAAAGGCCGGGCGCCGAATGGAAGTCGAGGCGCGCGGCGCGACCGTGCTGCTGCGCACCCTGGTGCTGCGCCCGCACGGGGAGCTCAAGGGCGCGGCGGTGCTGGTCCGTGACGTGACCGAGGTGAAGCGCCGCGACCGTGCGCTGCTGTCCAAGGACGCGACCATTCGCGAGATCCACCATCGGGTGAAGAACAATCTCCAGACGGTCGCGGCTTTGTTGCGATTGCAGGCCCGGCGCACCGAGAACGAGGAAGCGCGACTGGCTTTGACCGAATCGGTCCGGCGCGTCACCTCCATCGCCTCGGTGCACGAAATGTTGTCCATGTCGGTTGACGAGGAAGTCGATCTGGACGAGGTGGTGGACCGGCTGCTGCCGATCATGGCGGATGTGGCGACGGTGCACACCGCCCGGATCAAGGTCCGCCGCGCCGGTTCGCTCGGCGTGTTCTCCGCCGAACGCGCGACGCCGCTGGTCATGGTGCTGACCGAGCTGGTGCAGAACGCGATCGAGCACGCTTTCGACTCGGGTGAAAACGGTACGGTAACAATCCGTTCCGAGCGGTCGGCCCGCTGGCTCGACGTGATCATCAGCGACGACGGCCGCGGTCTGCCGGACGGATTCAGCCTGGAAGCGTCGGACCGGCTCGGCCTCCAAATTGTCCGGACTCTGGTTACCGCCGAGCTAGGCGGTTCGATCGGCCTGCATCCGGGCGCGGATGTCGGCACCGACGCCGTATTGCGGGTCCCCCTCGGACGCCGCTCCGCCCGCTGAAAAGTCCTGTCCGAAAATTCGTTCGAAAGATCGAATCCCGTTCAGCGGGACATGTTCCCGGCCACCGAATTTTTCGTTCGGGGGTTCGGGGGCGAAGCCCCTGAGAGTTGCGAGAGTTGCCCTTTACACACTGAAGCCCGGCACCTGTATTGGTGCCGGGCTGAATTGCGTTGCGACCGCGAGGCTGGGGTTCGGTCGTAACGCCGTGTCGTCTAGCGAAAGTTAGACGACGGTACGGGTACGGGTGCGCGCGTTGCGACGCTTCAGCGCACGACGCTCGTCTTCGCTCATACCACCCCACACGCCGGCATCCTGGCCCGACTTCAGGGCCCAGGACAGGCAATCGGCAGTGACGGGGCAGCGAGCGCAGACCAGCTTGGCATCGGCAATCTGCGCGAGCGCAGGACCACTGTTACCCACCGGGAAAAACAGTTCGGGATCCTCGTCGCGACAGATGGCCTTGTGGCGCCAGTCCATTCCTCTGCTCCTTTGCTAGGGCGCGCATGGCGCTGCCCCTCGGGTTTGTGGTCCGTTCACTTGTGCGACTCGAATGTTTCCGCACGGTTGCTTGTGAATGCTTTCACGAACACCGTAGATGTCAATAGATACCTGGTGCACCGTGGGGAAGCTCACGCTGTAAGACCCCTACATGGGGGGTCTGCCGTGTCTTTTCTACTCTGTCGAGCGGGTTTTCGCAGCGCAACACCGATGTTTCTCAGGTGTGTCGGGCCTTCTAAGGCTTCGGCGCGACCACATCGAGGATATCCGGGACGGCTGTGAAATTCACCATGTTGCGTCGGCCGATGAAGTCGCCGTCGATTTGCAACCCGATCGGTTCGTCGGTCTCGATTCGTACCGAGGGTACATCGTCCTCGCGAAACAAATTGTGTCCCTTGGGGTTTGCCTCGGGCGACAGCAACTGGCGAGCGATCATCAGGGTGGGCAGGATGGCCATGGTGCGCATGGCAAACACCCCGAGACCGGATTCGAACGCGGTCCCCGGGTTGGTGATCACCGGCGTGTTGTCGAGGTAGGTCCAGGGACTGGCGTTGGTCACGAATGCGTAATGCACCTCCGTGACCGGTTCGTGACCCGGAATCATGAGGCGCACCTGGGGATCCCGGCGCTTGGCCTTGAAGAACTGTTTGACCGTGGTGCGCAGATACCGTGCGGGCGTGGCGGCTTTGCCGTTCGCACGCTTGTCGTCGATGGCCTCGCACACATCGGCGTCCAAGCCGACGCCCGCGCTGAAGCAGAACCAGCGATCCTCGGTCAATCCCAGCCCGATCCGGCGGTCGGCATGATCGGCCAGCAAATCGATGAGCTGATTGGTGGCGGTCACCGGATCCGGCTCGATACCCAGCGACCGCGCGAACACATTCGCCGAACCACCCGGAATGATTCCCAGCCGCGGCAGCCATTCCCGCTCCGGCTCGCCGGGCAAAGGCAGAAAGCCATTGATCGTCTCGTTCACGGTGCCGTCGCCGCCGTGCACCACGATCAGATCCATCCGGGTGTCGGCCGCCCACTTCGCCAATTCGGCGGCATGCCCGCGGTGCTCGGTATGCGCCACGGTCAGCTGCGTGCGGCTCTCCAATGCGTGCGCGAGCAGGTCGCGCGTGGCGGGGGTGGTCGAAGTGGCATTGGGATTCACGATCAGCAGCGTCCGCACTCGAAACAGGGTACTGAGGTCCGCGTCACGCCGGGCTCCCGGCATTCGGGTAACGACGCTCGGTCGTAGGCTGTGCGCGTGGCTGAGCAGAACAGTGGTGTGCCCGGGACCGTGCGCGGAGCCGGTGCGCTCGTCGCCCTGGAGGGCACGGTCGGGCTGATCGTCGCGATCGTGCTGCTGGTGCGGGCGATCGGCGGGGCCGACCAGCATGTGGTGAACGGGTACGGGACCGCGGCCTATCTGGCGATCCTGTCCGGCGCGGTGCTGGCGGCGGGAATCGGGCTGTGGCTGGGGAAGCGGTGGCCGCGGGCCATCGGGGTGCTGGCGAATCTGCTGCTGGTGCCGGTGGCCTGGTACATGCTCACCTCGAGTCAGCCGCTGTTCGGGGTGCCGCTCGGGCTGGTCGCCATCGCGAGCCTGGTGCTGTTGTTCGCGCCGGCCTCCAGCCGGTGGATGGCGGCCGGGTACGGCGACGCCGAATAGGTCGTAAACCCGGCTGAATGCCGCGCAGAGCGTTTGCTGGTCGGTTGTCCATGACCTTTCACCGCTCCGCGCGGTGCATGCAGCAGCGGGCCGATCGGGCCGTTCAGTCGTCGGCGTGCGCGGCCAGGCGGGTCAGCGCATTGCCGCTGAGGCGGTAGCTGAACCACTCGGCCCGGTGCTGGGCGCCCAGCGCTTTGTAGAAGTCGATGGACGGGGTGTTCCAGTCCAGCACCTCCCAGTCGAACCGGGCGTAGCCGTTGTCGACGGCCTCCTTGGCCAGCGCCGCCATCAGATCGCGGCCCAGGTGCAGGCCGCGGGCTTCCGGCTTGACGTAGAGGTCCTCCAGGTAGATCCCGTGGGTGCCCTCCCAGGTGGAGAAGCTCAGGTACCAGATGGCGCAGCCGACCACGCCCTGATCGGACTCCGCGACGTGCGCGAAGACCGCGGGATTCGGGCCGAACAGCGAGGCCTGCAATTGCTCGGCGGTGACATGGCATTCCTCGGCGAGCTTCTCGTATTCGGCCAAGCCGTGGATCAGTTCGACCAGCGCCGGGACGTCGGCGGGGGTGGCGCGGCGGATCATGGGGCGGCTCCTTCGTTACTGGTCGAGCGGTGGAACGAGATTGTGCGCGAGCACCGTTCGGGCGTCGTGATCGTGCCCCAGTAACGTAACCGCGGCGGTCAGCATGAAGAATCGCCGCCCCTCGACGACGTCGAATTCGGCCCAGCGGGCGATCAGCGCGCGGGAGAAATGGCCGTGGCCGACCAGCAGCACGTCGCGGGTGGCCAATTCCGGTGTGACGGTGGCCAATACGTGGTCGGCGCGCTTGCGGACCTGTTCGGCGGATTCGCCCTCGGGGACCGCGCCGGTCCAGATGGTCCAGCCCGGATCCATCTTCCTGATCTCGGGGGTGGTGAGGCCCTCGTATTCGCCGTAATCCCATTCGACCAGGTCGTCGTCGATAATGGCGTCCGGGAAGCCGGCCAGGGCGGCGGTGCGGGTGGCGCGCTGCCGGGGGCTGGTGAGCACCAGCGGATTCCGCAGGTGCAGGCCGGCCAGGAGTTTCCCGGCCGCGCGGGCCTGCGCCTCGCCGGTGGGGGTCAGCGGGATATCGGTGCGGCCGGTGTGGCGGCGGGCCTCGGACCACTCCGTCTCGCCGTGTCGCAGCAGTACCAGCCGGAATTCGTCAGCCATGGGTCGATCATGCCGGATGCGGGCGGGATCGTCAGGAACCGGTGGGTGCCGCGCCGGTGCCGAGTGCGTACAGTTTGCCGCCGCGCTGCTCGGCGATGATCGGGCCGAGTACCGCCAGGGAAATCGGCTCGCCGTGATAGTCGCTGCGCTGCACCGCGATTCGGCCCGTCTGCGCGCCGGTGACCGGGTCCAGCACGTTCAGGCCGTCGGCGACCGGCACCAGCAGCTTGCCCGACATGAGCGCCGGGGTGCCGAGGGCGTTCGGAATGCCCCACAGCGGGTCGAAGGTGGTGGAGTTCAAGGCGATCAGGCTGTTGCCGGTGAACACGAAATACGAAGTGCTGAGCCGGGAAACCATCGCCTGATCGGACATGGGCGCGGACAGCGGATGGGTGCCGACGATATTTCCGGAGGTATCGAAAACTACGAATTCCGGTGCGGTGGAACCGCTTCCGTTGAAGTAGACGGCAATCCTGCTGTCCGACACCGCGAGCACGCGAGCCCCGTCCACCCCCGCGCCCGGTAGCTCGATCCGATGCGAACTGTATTCCTCCGGCACCGTCGCGTCCTTGGGCGCCGGATTCAGCACGGTCAGCCGGTCCGTGCTCTCTCCAGGACACCGCTCCAGCACCGCCAGCCGGCTCGGCGCCGACCCCGCCGACACCAGCGTGCACCCCGACCGCTGCTGCGTATGCGGATTCACCGGCGCGTCCACATACCCGTACTCCAAGGTGCGCACCAGATCCGACCGCCACATCTCCAGCCGATCATCTCCGTAGGCGAGCACGTAGGTCCCGTCCACCGACAACCGCACCCGATCATCCATATAACTGGACCGAGCCGTCAGCCGCTGCCCCGTCTCCGCGTTCAGCAGCGTCGTCTCACTACACCCCCGCTCAACCTTATAAGTGGCAACCACAGTCCCGAACTGCGACTCCACCCCGCACAACGGCAAATCCCGCTGATACTTCCAAACCTGCTCCCCCGTCAGCGGATTCCGCCCCGTCACCGTCCCCCCATCCCCGGTGACCATCACACCCCCCACCACGATCGCCCGCGCAGCCGCCCCATCGGCCTGCGACCACAACTCGTGCACCCCCTCCGGCACCCGCTCCGGCGTAGGCAACGCCGACAACGTCTGCCCAGCAGTCACCGACTCGGTCTTCCGAGCCTCACTCTTCCACCACACAACCCCCGCCACGACCGCCACCAAAACAGCGATCGCGACAGCAACACGAATATCGGCGCGCGTCCGCCGCTCAGGTGCGAGCACGACAGCGAGACTATCCGATCCCCACCCCACCACCGACCCCCGCAACAACGATCCCACCCCTCACCTGCGGAAAGACCCCATCCTGGAAACAAGAGCGCCCGCACCCTGGCGAATTCCGGTGGTCTGGATGACCGTTCGGAATTGCTTGGGGTGCGGGCGCTTTGCAGATGGTGTCGGTTATGCCATGGCCGCTACGGATTCGGACACGATCACCACGTCGGCCTTCTTGCGGCGGGCCTTGGGCTTGGTGGCCGGCTCCGGGGCCGCCTCTGCGGCCGGGGCGGGTTCGGTTGCCTTGGTGGCCTTCTTGGCGACGCGCTTACGGGCCGGTTTGGCGGCCGGGTCCGCAGCGGGTTCCGTCACCTCGGCGGCCGGGGCTGCCTTTTTGGTGGCGCGCTTGCGGACCGTCTTGGCGGCCGGTTCCTCGGCGGAGGTCACCTCGGCGGCGGCCTTCTTGGTGGCGCGCTTGCGGGCGGGCTTGGTGGGCTCGTCCGCGGGTGCCGCTTCCTCGGCCTTCGGGGCCGCCTCGGCGGCCTTGGCGGTCCGCTTGCGGGCGGGGGCCTTCGGGGCCTCGGTGGTCATGACCGGTTCCGATTCCGGCTTGGCCTTGCGGGTCCGCTTCTTGGGCGCTTCCGGTGCCGCTTCGGCGGATGCGGGGGCATCGGCTTCGGGGGCGGGGGAGGCGGTGGCCTTGGTGGCCTTGCGGGTTCGCTTGGGGGCGACGGGTTCCGCGGTCTCGCTGGGGGCCGGAGCGGCTTCGGTGGTCGCTTCGACTTCGGCGGTCTTGCGGGTCCGCTTGCGGGCCGGGGCCTTGGCCTCTTCCACTACGGCTGCGCCGTTGGCGGATTCCTCGGCGGCCTTGGGGGCCGCCTTGGTGGCGCGCTTGCGGGCGGGAGCCTTCGCGGGCTCGGCTGCTGCCGGGGTGGCGGGCTCGGCAGCGGCGGTGGCCGCCACGGTCGAGGCT
>NZ_BDCD01000026.1 GCF_001613325.1 Nocardia yamanashiensis NBRC 100130
GGCGGCAACGGCGGCGGTAATGGGAACGGCAACGGCAATGGGGGAACGCGCGGTCGGTAGCCTCAGGCCGTGATCGAGCAGGAACTCGTGCCGCAGCCGCCGGCCAGTGACGGGCCGGCCGGCGATACGGAAACGGGTGGGTCCGCCCCCGGTGCCACCGGGGGCGCGCCCGCGCCCGACAATGCTGGGGGGCAGCACATTTCAACGCAGCGCTACGACTCGCCGGCGCCGCTGGCGCGGGATCTGCGCTCGGCCGACGATCGCGACAAGCCGAGCCGCACCGATGCCATGTCCGCGCAGCTGGCCGATCTCATCGGCGGCCCGGTGGGCGATCACGCGCTGATCGGGCGGGCCCGCTATTGGACGCCGGTGCGCGTCATGCTCGCGTTCGCGGTGCTGTTCCTGGCGCTGAGCTGGTTCGGCAAGGCGGGCTGTATTCAGCAGCGGCCGGACGAGAACGGGCTGCTCGGCCTGGATTGGGACAACGGCCGCCAATACGTGGCCATGTGCTATTCGGACACGGTGCCGCTGTACGGCGCGGAACGCTTGAACGAGGGCGCTTTCCCGTACAAGAAGAAGTGGATCGATATCGACGCCAATGGGAAACCGCAGGCGCGATACATGGAATACCCGGTGGTGTCGGGGCTCTACCAGTACGCGGCCATGGGCATCGCCAAAGCCTGGAAGGCTGCCTCGCATCCGGGGCCGGTGACCGGCGACGGCGAGAAGCGCTACGCCGGACCGCGACTGCCCGACGCGCTGGAAGTGGTCATCTACTTCAATGTGGTGGCCGTCGGCCTGGCGCTGGCGTGGCTGGTGACGGTCTGGGCGTCGGCTCGGCTGGCGGGCAGCCGCCGGGTCTGGGATGCCGCGCTGGTGGCGCTGTCACCGCTGGTGCTGGTGCACGCCTTCACCAATTTCGATGCCCTGGCAACGGCTTTCGCGGCGGGCGGGCTGCTGGCCTGGGCGCGGCGGCGGCCGGTGCTGGCCGGTGTGCTGCTGGGTCTGGGCGGGGCGGCGAAGCTGTATCCGCTGCTGTTGCTGGGCCCGATCCTGGTGTTGTGCCTGCGGGTCCAACGCCACGACGAGGACGATGATCCGGCGTGGGGCGGGCTGCGGCCGCTGCGCGCGGCGTGGGCGGCGATCGCGGCGGCGGCCATCACCTGGCTGGCGGTGAACGCGCCGATCGCGTGGCTGTATCCGGCGGGCTGGCGAGAGTTCTTCCGGCTCAATACCGAACGGCACGCCGACCCGGATTCCATCTACAACGTGATCACCTCGTTCACCGGCTGGACCGGTTTCGACGGGGTGCTCGCACCGGGCCGCGCGCCCACCATCCTGAACATCCTGTCGCTGCTGCTGTTCCTGGCCTGCTGTGCGGCGATCGGCTGGATCGGCCTGACCGCCGCCCGCCGCCCCCGCCTGGCCCAATTGACCTTCCTGGTGGTGGCGGCGTTCCTGCTGACCAACAAGGTGTGGAGCCCGCAGTATTCGCTGTGGCTGGTGCCGCTGGCGGTGCTGGCGCTGCCGCAGCGCCGAATCCTGCTGGCCTGGATGACGATCGACGCCCTGGTGTGGGTGCCGCGCATGTACTACTACCTCGGCACCGATCACAAGGGCCTGCCCGAGCAATGGTTCACCGGCACGGTGGTGCTGCGCGATATTGCGGTGATCGCCCTGTGCGTCTTGGTGATTCGCCAGATCTACCGCCCCGACGACGATCCGGTGCGCCGCGACGGCGCCGACGATCCCAGTGGCGGCCTGCTCGATCGCGCCGCCGATCCGGTCTATCCGTGGCTGCCGCCGTTCTGGCGGCCGCGGACCCCGGTCAGTGCGGGAATCGGCGCGAGCCGGTGACCGACCAGACCTGAACCAGCGCCCCGTCGGCGGTGTCGAACATGTCGATGCCGCTGACGGTCTTGCCGTCCGGGAACTCCGCGTACCAGCGGCAGGCCGAACTGCCGTGCCCCACTTCCGGATTCGCGCCCACCGCGGAGCCTTCGATGCCGAACCGGACGCCGGGCCGGGCGGCGTGGAACTCGTGCAGGAATGCGACGAAGGCGTCCGGGCCGATGACCGCGTCGCCGCGGTGCGTGCCGTCCGCGTCGCCCGCCCCGGCGAACGCGATGCGGAAGTCCGGGGCGCAGAGTTCGCGCGCCAGTGCGAAATTCCCGTTCCACAGGTCGGTCCAGCGGGCGGCGATCAGGTCGGCGGTGGTGTCGGTGACTGGTGTGGTGGTCATGGCGTCGAGCATTCAGGCGTTGCGCGACAACGGTATGTCGGTGATCGCGGTCACATCGATGAGCCGGCCGTCGCCCATCCGGATGGCCGAGGAGTCGAGTCCACGATCCGGCGCGACTTCGGCCAGCACGGTGGCGGACCGGACCCGATCCAGCCGGAAACCCCGGATACCGTCGCGCAACCGGCACCACGCCGACAGATACCAGTGCTCGCCGGCGAGCAAGGCCAGCGGTTCGACCTCGCGCGCGCTGGCCCGGCCCTCACCGTCGACGTATTCCAGGCGCAGCACGCGGCGGCCGAGCACGGCTTCCAGCACTGCGGGCGGTGCGGGCGGAGTCTCGTTGGGCAGCAACCGGATTCGGTCACTGAGCTGAGCGGCGAGCTCACGATCATGCTCGGTCAGCACGGCCAGCACCTTGTGCACGGCCGAGCGCGCGGCCGCCGCGAAGGGCGTACCGGCCAGCTGCGGCAGCGCCACCAGCAGCGCGGTGGCCTCGGTCGCGGTCAGCGAGACCGGTCCCAGCGTGCGCGCCCGCTCCAGCGCGTATCCGCCATTGCGCCCGGGCAGGGTGATGATCGGCAGCCCCGCCTGCTGCAGGGCGGCGATATCCCGCACGATGGTGCGCGCGGTGACCTCGAATCGCGCGGCCAGCTGCCGCGCGGTCCGGGGCCGCGGACTGTACGCGCGCAATTCCTCCGCCAGCGCGTACAGCCGCTCGGTCTTGGTCACTGCCAGGGCAGGAAGAGCCGGTTCGCCTCGGCGGTCAGCGCGCGCTGCAGGAACGGGCCGAAACTGACTCGCGCGACGCCCATTCCGGCGAATTGCACCCGGCTGCCCTGTTCGGGGAAGCCGATGGCATTGACCGGCAGCGGCAGTTCCCGGCACAGGGTGCGCAGCACTTCGGGATCGCGGACGCCGACGGGGTAGAGCACATCGGCGCCGGCGGCGGCCGCCAGCCGCAAACGGGCGAGCCCGCTTTCGAGCCGCTCCTGCGGTTCACCGCCGTCCGGCCGCAGGAAGACGTCGGTGCGCGCGTTGATCACCACGTGCACCTCGGTGGCGTCGGCGGCCTGGCGCAGTTCGCCCACCAGGTCGGCGTGTTCCTGTGGTTCCCGCAGCCGCCCGCCCTCCTTGTGCACGGTGTCCTCGAGGTTGAACCCGACCGCTCCGGCCTGCAGCAGCCCGTCGATGAGGTCCGCGGGCTTGACCCCGTACCCGGATTCGAGATCCACCGACACCGGAATATCCACGGCCGCGGTGATTTCCCGGACCCGGCCGAGCACCTCGGTGAACGCCATCCCCTCCCGGTCCTCTTTGCCCATGGAGTCCGCCAGCGGATGGCTGCCGATGGTGACGCCGGCGAATCCGGCTTCCTGCACCGTCTTGGCCGACCAGGCGTCCCATACGGTCGGCAGGATCACCGGATCGCCCGGCTTGTGGAGCTCGCGGAACAGAACGGCTTTCGCGCTGAGGCTGGTCATCCTCCGATCCTGCCCCGCGTGCCGGGCCGGCGGTAGCACCCGCACTGCTCGATTCGTCACAAACCGGCGAGTTTCCGGACGGCCGCGATGCGCGCGCGGTCCTGGGCGCTGTCGCGGGCCGCCATCAGCGCGATGAGATGGGCGGGAGCCGCGACCGGAATCCCGGCGTGGAGTTCGGCCGCGGCCTCCGCCTCGGGCCAGGTGACGGCATCGTATTCGTAAGTGGCGTCGATGATTCCGTTCCCAAGTGTGGCGCGCAGGTAGTAGCGCCCGGCCAGCATTTCGAGATCGAGCGGCGGATGGACGTCGTCCTGCCAGGACCGCACCCGCCAGCCCCGGGCGCGCAGGGCGGCGGTGCAGGCGTCCGGTCCGATCGCCACGGAGGGCAGCAGCAGATCGCAGTCGCGGACGGGCAGATCGAGCTGTGCGCCGTAGCGCAGGTGCAGGGCGAGGCCGCCGATCACCACGTAGGGCACCCCCGCGGCCCGCAGGGCGCGCAGGGCGGCCAGGTAGGCGGCGATCATCCGGCGGTGCGCAGCAGCACGGCGGTCTCGGATCCCAATCGGCGCAGAGGTTTCCGTTCGCGTGATAGATCATCTTGTAGACCCGGTCGGAGTGGTGGCGCGCCTTCATCAGCTCGTAGTCGGAGGTTTCGAAGGTGACGTCCACCGCGTCCCGCCAGCGGCAGCGCAGGTTCCAGTAGTAGTACCCGCGGGTGTGCCGGATCGGTGTGAAGCCGGCGACGGGATTCCCTGCGGCGGACCAGATTTCGTCGATCAAATCCTCGATCGGCACCCGATCCCGCGCGATGGTGCGCAGCGGCGCGTTCGGCTTGTACAGGTCGCCGAGCCGGGAGAACTCGCGGAAGACCACATCGGTCACCCCCAATTCGTCACGCGCCCAAGCGAGATAGCCCTCCACCCCGGCCAGATCGTGCACGCCGGTGCGCTGGATGACGCAGACCAGCCGCACCGGCAGCGCGGCGCCCAGCTCCCGCACCGTGCGTTCGAACACCGCATTGCCGGCGACCGGTTTGCCGTCCCGGAATCGCATGATCAGATCGTTCGCGGCCTGCTCCCGGTGGTGGCGCGAGACCTCCGCGCGGTCCAGCCCGAAGCGCGCGAGTCGCGGAATCAGCCGCGCCCCATGGGTTTCGCGGGCCAGCCCGGCGGTATTGGTGTAGAGGACCTTCTCGGTGATCGGCCCGTCGTGCGCGTCGAGCAGATCCAGGACGCGTTCCAGCCAATCCGGATCGTCGGTCGATTCCAGTCCCGACAGCGAGAGCCCGAAGGGCAGGCCGCGCAATTCCGCCAGGGCGCGCGCCAATCCTTCGAAATAGCCCGCGCCGGGCCGCAATCCGGCCGAGAGCACGGTGGCGTCGCGATGCCGCAGGGTCTCCGAGCAGAAGACGCAGCGGGCCGAGCACGGCTGGGCGGAGGCGAAGGGGGTGAAGGTCACCGGCAGCGAGAAGGTCCGGTCGATGCCGCCGATCCGGTGCTGGACCAGTTCGGCCCCTTCGTCGATCCGATCGTCGATCTCCACGCCCGGAAACCGTTGCTCGATGGTGGTCATCTGGAGTTCCTCCCCGCCCTACTGTTTTAGTCCTGACGACTACAATAGCGGGTGCGAGGTGGGACGGCTACCCGGGAAGGGTTTCAACGGCCGGAGGTCACCGCCCGCACCTGCTCGATCGCCAGGGCCGCCTCGGGTCCGGTGGCGGCGACTTCGAGGCGATGACCGGGCAGGACGCCGAGGGTGAGCACCCGGGTCAGGCTGTTGCCGGGCACCGGGCCCGCGCCGGTGGTGGCATTGCGCAGCAGCACTTCGGCATCGAGAGCGCCGAGCGCGGAGACCAGTTCGGCGGCGGGGCGGGCGTGCAGGCCGTGTTCGTTGGTGACCTCGAAGACGGCATCGGCCTGCGGGCGGCCGATCAGGGTGTCGGAGCCGGCGTGGTCGTCGGCGGCGGGGCCACCGGGCGGTGCGCCGAGCTGGGCGCGTTTGGCGTCCAGGGCGTGTTCGGCCTCGCGGGCGGTGGCGGCGAGATCCGCGCCGCCCCCGGCCGCCGCCAGGGCGGCGACCAGGCCCTCCACCAGCGGGGCGGCGCACAGGCGCACTTCGTGCGGCGCGTCGAGCAGCTCCAGGGCGGTCTCGGCGGACAAGATGGCGCTGCCGAGATCCATCAGGAGCAGCACGCCCGCACCGGAGTCGGCGGCGGTGATCGCGTCGGCCACCGCGACGGCGTCGGTGCCGAGGGTGTGGTCGTCGAGTCCGGCGGCGATCTCGACGCGAACAGGTTGGGCCGGAAGGAGTTCCGTGGCCAGCGCGACCGCGGCCCGGGCCAGGGGACGGCTGTGCGAGACGACTACGAGACCGATCATCGCAGCGCCTGCCGGGCGGCGCGGACGAGCAGGGCGGCGCTGGTCGCGCCCGGATCCTGATGTCCGGCACTGCGTTCGCCGAGATAGGAGGCGCGACCCTTGCGGGCGACCATGGGAACGGTTGCGTTCCTACCGGTTTCGGCGGCGGCGACGGCCGCGTCCAGCGCCTCCTCCGATGCGGATTGTGCCGCCACCGCTTTGTCGAGCGCGTCGGCGGCGGGTTCGAGGACGTCGACCATGGTCTTGTCGCCGGGTTCGGCCTTGCCGCGGGCCAGCACGCCGTCCAGTCCGGCCCGGAAGGCACGCGCGAAATCGCTTACCTCCGAACCGGATCCGATGGCGGGCGCGCAGCGCAGGAAGAACGTGCCGTACAGCGGCCCGCTCGCGCCGCCGATGGTGCGGATCAGCACCATGGCCGTCTGCTTGAACACCTCGGTGGGGGTGAGCGGCTCGTCGGCGGTGGCCGAATCGTCCAGGGCCGCAACGGCTGCCATCAGCCCTCGCTGCATGTTCGTACCGTGGTCGGCGTCGCCGATGGCCGCGTCCAGGGCGTTCAGTTCATCGGCGTGCTCGTTCACCAGGGCGGCGAAGGCGCGGATCCAGGCCGCGGGATCGACGCTCATCAGATACCCCACCGCAGGGCCGGGGTGCGGACGGGCGCGTCCCACAGGGCGGTCAGGTCCGCGTCGAGACGGGTCAGGGTGACCGAGCAGCCCGCCATGTCCAGGGAGGTGATGTAGGAGCCGACCAGCGACCGGGCAATGTGGATGCCCTCCGCCCGCAACAGCCGCGCCACCTCGTCGAACATGAGATACAGCTCGAGCAGGGGCGTCCCGCCCATCCCGTTGACGAAACACAGCACCTGATCGCCGGATCGGAAGGGCAGGTCGGCGACGATGGGTTCGACCAGCATGGCGGCGATATCGCGGGCGGGGGCGAGCGGGACCCGGCGGCGGCCGGGTTCGCCGTGGATGCCGATGCCGATCTCCATCTCGTCCGCGCCGAGCTCGAAGGTGGGATGCCCGACGGCGGGCACCGTGCCCGAGGTCAAAGCCATTCCCATACTGCGGGATTCGGCGTTCACGCGTTCGGCGACGCGCGCCACCTCCGCGAGCGGCCGGCCCGCCGCCGCGGCCGCGCCCGCCATCTTCTCCAGCACCACGGTCGCGCCGACCCCGCGCCGTCCGGCCGTGTACAGGCTGTCCTGTACCGCCACATCGTCGTTCACCACCACCGCGCGCACCTCCACCCCGGTGTCGGCTTCGGCGAGTTCGGCGGCCATCTCGAAGTTCATCACATCGCCGGTGTAGTTCTTCACGATGTGCAGCACCCCGGCCCCGGCGTCCACGGCGGTGGTGGCGGCCAGGATCTGATCGGGCACCGGGGAGGTGAAGATCTCGCCCGCGCAGGCGGCGTCGAGCATGCCGGGCCCGACGAAACCGGCGTGCAGCGGTTCGTGCCCGGAGCCGCCGCCGGAGACCAGCCCGACCTTGCCGGGCACGGGCGCGTCGGCGCGGATCACCACTCGCGCTTTCGCGTCCACGCGCAGTTCGGGATGTGCGGCGGCCATCCCGGCGAGGGCGGCGTCGACCACGTCGGCGGGCTTGTTGATCAGCTTCTTCACCGGCTGCTCCCTCGGCAGGCTGGGACGAATTCCTAGGCCAGACTGGCACTCCGGTCCGGGCCGCGGTGCGCTTTCGGGCTATGCGGTGTGCTTTTCGGGCTACTCGGGGGCGCCGTCCTCGAGCGAACGGGCCAGTTCGATATCGGTCACCAACTGCACCATGAGATCGCGCAGTTCGCAGTCGGGCAGGTGTTCGGCGGCGAATTCGAAGGGTTCGGAGACGTCCAGTCCGCCCTGGGTGGCGGCCAGGATCACCCACGGGATACCCACTTCGGCCACGCCGAGTCGTTCGCGCACCAGGTCGGTGGTGTCGTCCATGAGATCGTTGCGGCGCGTGACCAGGGTCATCAGCTGTTCGTCGAGTTCGGCGCGGCGGGCTTCCAGCAGACCGGGATCCGCGCCGCTCTCCTGGGCAGGCGTGGTGCGCACCGAACCGTCGTCGTACACCTGGAAGCCCTCGTTGACGGCGGTGGTGCCGAGCGAGACCTCGGCTTCGGTGAGGTCGGGCAGGCTGCGCAGGCAGTCCAGCACCGCGTCCAGGGCGGCGACCAGGCGATCGCGAATATCGCGGCGGCGCAGCAGTTCCCGTTCGGCTTCCTCGCGTTCGGCGAGCGCCTGTTCGACGGCGCGGCCGATCTGGAACGCCATGGCGGTGGATTCCGGCGCCCAGCCGCCCTGCGGGACGAATTCGCCGTCGCGGGGCGTCACGGTGTCGAGGAAGCCGTTGACCGCGTCGAGCAGTCCCTGCAATTGGCCGCGCGACACGGCGGGGTGCCGGAACGCGCGCAGATACTGTTCGTGCGCTTGTGCGGAATCCACCTCGCCGTCACTCACGTACCCGATACTGCCACGCGTTCGCGGCCCATCGGTGCAATGACAGTTAACAACTAGTAATTCTGCTGGGTACCCAATTGCTGCTGGATTACTCCCTGCAGGCGCTGCAGTCCGATGGGGGTGACGCCGCTCTGCAGCTGGCCCTCGATGGTGCGCACCAGGTGCGCGTCGTCGAGGATCTTCTCGCTGGACTGGATGAGCACCGTGCCCGCGCCGGTGAAATCGAACTGGCGCTCCTCGCCGGAGGTCACCCCGAAGCGGGCCGCGCCGGCCGCCAGGAAGCTGCTCACCCAGCGCTGATCATAGTGATGACTGGGGGACGGGCAGTCCGCCCAGCCGACCAGCGATTCCGGATCCACCCGCAGCGGCGGTTCGGCGAACATGACCGGGCCGTTGGAGGAGGCCAGGAACTTGCCGGTGCCGATCAGGGTCAGGAAGCCCGGCACGATGGACTGTTTCAGTGCCAGTTCGGGTTCGAACGCCAGCAGGTTGGCGGCCCGCACCGTGAGGTTGCCGTTGTCCAGGTCGAAGCTGTTGATGTTGTAGCCGCGGTCGCCGATCAGCAGCTTTCCCTGCCCCTCGGCAACCACGTAGTCACCGCCGAAGAGCGGGGCCGAGAACTGTTGCGCCACCATGTGCAACAGCCCGCCCTGCAACCCGTGGGTGAGCGCCTGGAACCGCATCTCGCCGTAGTGGGCGATCATCGCGCCCTTGCGCATGAACCACGGTTTACGCAGATCGATGCAGTAGGCGTAGTCGTTGCCCGGAACATTGTCGCTCTCACCGAGATTCATCGGATTCAGAATCTGGCTCACAGCTTCTCCTCGCTGGCCTGCACGTACACCACGCCCTGCCCGACGCAGTGCAGCTGCATGGCCTCGCCGGAACCGCGGCCGACGGCGTCGCGCCAGCTCAGTGCCGTCTTCAATTCGGTCTGCACATTGCCGTAGGCGGCCACGAACGCCTGCGGATCCACCACCACCGGGTACTGGCCGCCGACCTGGAGTTCCAGGAACCCGCCGTGCGCCAGCAGCACCGCGCTGCCCTGACCGGACAGCTGGGTGGTGAACATGCCCGCGCCGGTGAGCATTCCGCTCGCCGCGCCGCGCAGCGCACCCATCAGGCCGCCGCCGCGCCCACCGCCGCCACCGCCGCCCGAACTCGCCACGGAGACGATCGAACTCTGCAATTGCGCGGTATTGGCCAGCAGCCGTGAGGCTTCCACCCGCAGCACCGCGCCCGGCTGCATGTGCACGATGTGGGTCTCCAGACCCGCGAAACCGTAATGCACTTCGCCGTTGCCGGTGGCCAGCATGGTGCGCTCGTGCTCGCCGGCCATCATGCGCCCGGCCATGCCCATCAGGCCGCCCATGCCGCCCATCTGGCCCGCGCCCGGAATCTGGTGCGGCTGGAAGGACACGTCGCCGGTGTAGAAGAGCATGGACCCGGTGCGGGCCACCACTCCCCCGGCCCGTCCGGCGTGCACCTTGACGACTTTCCCGTTCACCTGCTCGAACATCAGCGGTCCCTCACCGTTCCGCGGGCTGGATCAACACGACGCCGTGCCCGTCGTAGCGCAGCGAGAACGCTTCTCCGCCATCCTGTCCCAGCGCCGAGCGCCACGACACGTCGGTGACGAAGGACTGGTTCAGATTGCCGCGCGAGGCCACGAACGCGTCCGGATCCACCACCAGCGGGTACTGCGGGGACACCTCCAGATGGATGAGCGGCCCGCCCGCCGACAGCAGCGCGACCTGACCGGTGCCGCTGACCGTGGTGGTGAAAAGGCCCGCGCCGGTGGAGGCTCCGCGCAGGCCCGCGAACGCCACATTGGTGCGCAACTGCCCGGCGAAGGCCAGCAGCTGCTGCGATTCCACCTGCAGCGTCTCGTTGTTCAGGTTCACCACGGTGACGTGCTGGCCGTTGACGGCGAAGAACACGCGCCCATTGCCGGTGCATTCCATGAGGGACAGCGATTCTCCGGTGGCGCGGCGTTTCAGTCCCGCCAGCACCCCGTCGCCCCCGCCGAAACCGGCGCTCTTGAACTGCACATTGCCTTCATAGGCGACCATGGAACCCGCGATCGCGCGGAGGCTGTCCCCCGCGAGATGGGCTTCGATCACCTTCTTGGATTTCTCGAACAGCTGCGCCATCACTGCCTCGTACTCGTATTTGCGGCAACCCTAACCGATCAGGTCAACGGCTGGTGTCCGAGTTTTCCCCTAGAGTGGCGTGCGTCAGCATCGACAAGCGAAGGGTCAGTCTTGTCCGCAGTACTGGTGAAGGGCCAGAACGGCCCTTTGAACGTCAATGATGTGGTGATCGGCATCCAGGTCGCGGCCCCCGCGGACCTGTCCGCGCTGCTGGTCACCGAGAGCGGCAAGGTGCGCTCCGACGCGGATTTCGTGTTCTTCAACCAGCCCACCGGTCCCGGCGTGCAGTTGCAGCCCGGCGCTCCCGGCCAGTCCGGCGTGCTGGCGGTGTCGCTGGGCGCGGTGCCCGCCGATATCGCGCAGTTGCGCGCGGTCATCACCCTCGACGATCCGAGCACCAATTTCGGCCGGATCGCGCCGCCGGTGGTGACGGTGTCCGACAGCGGCGGAAATCCGTTGTACGAGTACCGCATCGAGGGCCTCACCACCGAATCCATCGTGATCGCCGTGGAGTTGTACCGGCGCGGATCGGATTGGAAGGTGCGCGCCATCGGCCAGGGGTACGCGGGTGGTTTCGCGGCCCTGGTCACCGATCACGGCGTGAACGTGAACGAGCCCGCCGCGCAGCCCGCGCCCGCGAGCTATCAGCAGCCCGCGCCGACGGGTGGTCCGGGCTATCCGCCGCCCGCGGGCCCGGGCTATCAGCAGCCGGCTCCCGAGCCGTTCCCGGATCGCGACCTGCCCAAGAACCATGCCGTCAGCCTGGTGAAGGGCCAGCGCGTCAACCTCCGCAAGGAGGGCGGCAGCGCGCTCACCTACGTCAAGATGGGTCTGGGCTGGGATCCGGTCAAGCGCGGCGGCCTGCTGGGCAGCCGCGCCGTCGATATCGATCTGGACGCCTCGGTCATCCTCTTCGCCGATATGAGCCCGGTGGATGTCGTCTACTACGGGTCGCTGGCGTCCAAGGACGGCTCGGTCCGGCATCAGGGCGACAACCTCACCGGTGAGGGCGCGGGCGACGACGAGGTCATCCTGGTCGATCTCACCCGGATCTCCCCGCAGGTGACCACGCTGCTGTTCACCGTGACCTCCTACAAGGGTCACACCTTCGAACAGGTCGCGAATGCCTTCTGCCGCTTGGTGGACGGCGCGTCCAATGCCGAACTGGCCCGCTACACCCTGGCCGGCGGCATGCCCTTCACCGGCATGGTGATGGCCAAGGTCTACCGCTCGGGCGGGGACTGGAAGCTGGAGGCCATCGGCGAGGGCATCCAGGCCAAACATCCCGGCGAGGCCGTCCCGCAGCTGGGGCGCTTCGTCGGCGCCTGACCCGCGCACGAGAACGGGCCCGCACCGGATCGGTGCGGGCCCGTCGCGTCGAATCACTCAGCCCTGCAAGCCCATGCCCTGGGCCAGCACCGGCCAGGATCGGTGCAGGTCGTCTTCCCAGTACGGCCAGTAGTGGGTGCCCACCGGATTGAAGTGGTAGGTGGCGGGGATGGCCAGGGAGTCCAGTTTGGTCTTCAGGTTGGTGGTGCAGCCGTTGACGGCGGCTTCGATGCCCATACCGAGACCGAGGTTCACGCCGCCGGTGATGCCGGGCGCGTTGGACAGGTAGTACTGGATGTCCTCGGGCGTGGGGATGCCGTTCCCGGTGGCGACGTAAAGGTTGGTGCCGCGCAGCTTTTCGGCGTGGATGACCGGATCGTTCTCGGCCCACAGCGGACTGTCGTCGGGGCCGTACATGTTCTGGGTGCTGCCGCCGGACCAGGTCTCGACCACGAATTTCACGAACTGGCGGCCGATGGGATCGGCGATCTGCGCGCAGCCGCTGTAAGCGGCGACGGACTGCCACAGCCCGGGTTTGGCTTCGGCGAGTTGCAGCACCGAGGTGCCGGTCATGGATACCCCGGCCAGCGCATTGCGGCCGGTGGAGTTCAGTTGCCGGTCCAGCAGCGGGGGCAGTTCCTCGGTGAAGAACGTCTTCCACTTGTTGACACCGAGTTTGGGATCCTCCTTGATCCAATCGGTGTAGTAGCTGCCGCGCCCGCCGATGGGCAGCACCACGTTCACCGGCTTGTCGGCCAGCCATTGCAGCGCGGTGGTCTGGCCCTGCCAGCTCGCCTCGCCCTCACCGGCGTCGAGGCCGCTGAACAGGTAGAGGTTCGGGGCGGGTTGCGATTCGTCGGCCGGCCGCTGCACGTCGACGGCGACTTCCTTGTCCATCGCGGCCGAGTACACCTTCAGATGCCAGGTGCGGCCGTCCTTGTCGACGGAGGTGATGGCCGAGGCCTTGGCCGGGGCGGCGGTGGCGGCTCCGGCCACCACCCCCGCGGACAGGGCGGCGGTGAACACGGCGGCGGTGATACGGCGCAAGGAAGTTTTCATATCAGGCGGCGACCTCCGGGGTGGCGTTGTGGAACCAGTCGAGGATTTCCTCACCGGCGAGAATGCCCGCCGCACTGGTGATGGTCAGGTTGGGCGAGGTCCAGGCGAGTTGTTCGAGTTCGCCGTGCCGGGGCCGGATGGCGGCGTCGGCGGCGCGCAGCATCTCCGCGTCCAGCGCGCCGTCACCGGCGGCCAGCACTCGCGAATCGGCTTCCAGCACACCGGATTCGATGAGCCGGCGCCGCACCTCGGCGACCGCGCGGCTCTTGCAGACGGCATCGGGCATGGTGTAGATCTTGCGGCCCTGCTGGGAGGCGGACCAGCCGCGGGGGCGGCACCAGGCATCCCAGGCGGCGAGGAAATCGGCGGGCAGGGCGGCGGTGTCGACCACCAGGTAGTTGAAGAGGTGGTCGGCGACCCGGAACTTCTTGACGAAGGAATCGCTGATGCGGGACCGGAGTTCGGCGTTCACCTGCGAGAGGGTCGCGCTCGTGGTGCGGACCTCGGTGTCGAGGTCGATGCGCCAGCGCAGATCGGGCTTGCCGTGGTGCAGGATATTGCCGCCGTTGGTGGTGATGGCGTACGGCCACGGCGCGCCCGGTAGCCGGATCCGGTTGAACTGCTTGATGGTTCGCGTGGTGGTGGGGATGACCGCGGCCGGGACGGTGAGGGCTCGCATGCGATCCGCGGCGGCGGTGGTCATATAGGAGAGCGGGGAGCCCTCCAGGTGTTCCACCACCACCGTGGACGGCTCGGGCGCGGCGCCGAAGGCATTGCGGGAGTAGATCATGGTGCGATCGAGATCCGTCGCCACCAGCACGGATCTCGGGGACAGGCGTCTTCGGTGCGGCATTACTTCTTCACGTCCTTGATCAGGCCCATACAGGCGTAGGCGAGGTCGGGCACGACCTCGACCGGCACGCCCCGGGCGGCGGCGAGCAGACGGATGTGGGCGTGCTCCGGCGCGTCCGCGTCGCGCACCAGCACCCGCCAGGGCAGCCGGCGCAGCAGCACCCGGGTGGTCTCGCCGACACCGGGTTTCACGAAATTGACCGAGGCGATGCCGTACTCTTCGCGCACCTTCTCCACCGAGGCCCAGCCCGCCCAGGTGGGCGTGCGATCCGCGGCTTGCACGGCGGCGACCTGCGCGGCCACCTGCGGGCGGACGGCGTCGAAGCTCGCGCTCACCCGGTCCAGCAGGCGCGCGGACACATCGTCGGGGATCAGGTCGCGGTAGTACTTGGCGCCGTGGAAGTCCCGGGGGCCGATCAGGGTGTCGTTGAGCACGGTGCGCGAAACCAGTCCGGACACAGTGGAATTCAGGCAGGCCGAGGCGATGAGGAAATCGTCTCGGGTGCCGTAGGTGCGCACGCAGCCGCCGGGATCGGCGAGCACCACCAGTTCGTCGTCGAAACGCGCGCCGCCCGCGGCCTCGTACGCCCGCAGCGCCTCGGTCAGTTCCCGGGTGATCGCGCCCTTGCCGGTCCAGCCGTCCACGAACACGATGCTCGCCGGATCATGGTGCTGGGCCAGGTAATCCAGCGCGACCGGGTCGATGCCCCGGTCCCGCACGATCGACACCGCGTAGTGCGGGACGTCCAGCCCGCGGGTCGCCAGCCAGCGGCGCATCAGGATGCCGACCGGCGTGCCCGCGCGGGCCAGCGAGACCAGCACGATATCGGTGCCGCGCTGCGCCACCACGAGTTCGGACACCGTCGCCACCGCCAGCGCGAGACGGTCGGCGCTGTCCTCGAGCACCCGGTCGAACAGCTCGCGATAGGCGGCGTCGGGCTGGTATTCGATGGGCAGCGATTCCGCGTAGTGCGCGACGCCGGACTGGATGCGCTGTTCGCGCTCGGCCACCTCGGCTTCCAGATCCACCGCCGACAGGTCCTTGAGCAGCCAGGTCACCTCGTCGGCGGCATAGGACCCGAATTCCGTTCCGCGCAACGGTTTCGGCAGTTCGGTGCGCGCGGCGGCGAGGGCGCGCGGATCGGCCTCGGGGAGCACGGCCAGCACCACGTCCGCGCCGGACGCGGTGAGCACGTCGAGCAGCCCGCCGTCGGCGGTGAGCCGGTCGGTGTCGGCGGGTTCGTCGATGACGACCAGCAGGATCGGCGCCGCGGCGGCCGGTTCCGGCCAGGCCGCGTTGTAGACATAGCGGGCCGCGTCCTCACCGGCTTCCGGTGCGGTGAAACGGAATCCGCGCCGCAGCGGGTAGCCGGGCTCGTCCAGCACGTACGCCGGGGAGCGGGTGGTGGTCTGGTAGCGGGTGGGGATGCCGCCGTCGGCGAGGGTCGCGGCCAGCCGCAACGGCAGGTACATGAGCTCCTCGTGACCGAGCACGATGATCGGCCGGGTATGCCGGTCGCCGGCCGCGCCGCCCCAGGGCAGCGCGTCCAGTCCGCGCCGCAGGGTCCCGGCGGCGGCGGTCAGCGCGGCCTCGAAGGCGCGCCCGTCCGAGCGCAGGATGCCGTGCCGTCCGCCTTCGGGAACGCCTGCGGGCCAGGGCAGTTCGATCCGGGCGAGCTGGCCGCGACCGGCCGCGACCGGGTTCAGCTCCGGCTCGGGCAGCGCCTGCACGGAATCGACCAGGTTCGCCGGCAGCAGCGTCTCACCGGCGGCCAGGCAGACGGTGTCGATGCGCGCGCCGAGTTCGGCGGCGGCCGCGTCGAAAGCCGCCTTGTCCGCCTCGGTGCGCATGTCCACCAGCGAGGCCAGCACGTAGTGGGTGCGCGGGGTGAACTCGTGCAGCGCCCGGATGGCGTCCAGCGCCGTTGCGCCCGTGGAGATCTCGTCGTCGACCAGCACCATGGGCAGCGCATTCAGGAAGATCCGCGCGGGCGCGGGCTGCAGCAGATGCGAGGTGGCGTGCGAATGCCCCTCCTCGAACCCGGTGAGCGTCTCGGCGGTCGGCACCTCGCGCCGGGTGGAGTGCAGGTAGCACTCGGCGTCCACGCGCGCGGCCACGCAATGCCCGAGTCCCGTTGCGGTCTCGGCGAATCCGAGCACCACCACCGGACCGGTCACCACCTCGCGCACCAGCTCGCCCAGCCGGTTCCCGGCCTCGATCACCCGGTGCGGATCGGTCGGCAGATGCTTGCCCAGCACCGTGGACACCAGCAGGTGCGCCCGGCGCGGATTGCGCCGCAGCCCCGGTTCGACGAGCGCGGGGATCTCCCACTCCGCCACGTACGAATTGCCGTGCCGCAGTCCGAGTCCCAGCTCCCGGGTGGCCCAGGGCGAGCTCACGACGCCAGCGCTTTCAGCAGATCCACGAACGAAACCCCTTTGTTGGTGACACCGAATACCTTGGCCCGCAACAGCGTCTGGCGGGCCCAGCTGCGATGCGGCTTCATCTCGTTCATCTTGTTGCGATACTCCGAGGCCGCCACGCCGCCCGCGTCCTGCTGCAGGATGTCGAGCGCGTCGGAGTATTCCTCGTGGGTGACCACCGACAGCGCGTGCACCACCGCCACGTGCGAGGGATGGATGACGGTCTTGCCCTGGATGCCGTTGGTGCGATCGAGCGCGATCTCCCGCAGCAGCCCGTCCAGATCCCGGCTGACCAGGTACTCCCGGAACGGCACCGCGTCCACCTCGGCGAACGGGGAGGTGCGCAGCATGGGCCGGAACATGCGCTCGTGGTCGGCGAAGTACTCCCAGACCGGGCCGGTGATGGTGAAGCCGGTGCCGTCGGTGCGGCCCAGATAGTTCACGATGTCGGCGATCACGTCGGCGACCACCCGCACGTCGTAGATGGTCAGGTCGCGGTCGCGCCGGATGCCGAAGGTGGAGCACATGTCGGTGGCCCCGATGCGCACCGCCAGCACCTTGTCCCGATGCGCGGTGAGCATGTCCTGGATGCGATGCAGTTCCAGATCCCGGGTCTGCCGGTGCACCAGCGCGGGCGATTCCAGCACCGGCATGCCGAACACGGTGCGCCCCAGGCGTTCCGACGCCGCTTCGATGGCAGCCAGGTATTTCTCGCCGGACGCGCTGTCGAACTTGGGGAAGATGAAACCGGTCAAAACCCTTGCGCCGGGCCCGATCCAGTCGATGATCTGGCCGATGGTCTCGGCGTCGCGCACCCGCACGAACAGCAGCGGGAACAGGTCCACGCCCGCGCCGATCTCGTCCAGGGTGGCCGCGGCCTGGCGCTTGCCGAACTCCAGATCGTGGTCGGCGACGGCATCCTCGAGGTCGATGACCATCGAGCACACCCCGCGCTGGGCCCGTTTGATGATGGCGGCGGTGAGGTCGTCACGGGTGGCGGGCACGTACAGCGTCGCGCCCAGCGCCATCGCCAGGGTGTCGCGGTCGTGGGATTCGCCGAAGGGTTCGGGCAGGCGGTGGAACAGCAGGCGTAGCTCGGGTCCCGGTACCTGCCGGTGATGTCGCATGGGTATGCGCTTGTGCAGCGATACGGGAGCGACGTCCGGCCTGGTGGTGATAATCGCGGTCATCGTCCCCCATTTCTCCTACAAAGCGGTCGGTTCTATCTATCGGTATTTCGCATGCGTTCGACCACACCCGTGATGAACGCCGTAATGGCGTCGAGCTCGGAGACATAGGCCCAGTAGTCGGGATGCCGGCCCTCGGCGAGGCCGGCGGTGGCCCGATCCAGGCGGTCGGACTGGGCGTCCAGTACCGATCCCCATTGCGGGACGAGACCGCTGTTGACCGCCAGCATCTGCGCGTCGCGCAGTTTGAACCGGACGGCCTTGGCCTTGTCCTGCGGCTTGTCGCGAACCTCTCGCAAGAGGGTGAGCCGGTCGGTAACCGCGTCGGCTTTCTCCTCGGCGACAGCGAGCTGTCCGCGGGCGGATGTGGTCAGTTCAAGCGTTTGCTCCGGGTCGTTGTTCTGCAATGCCGCCCGGGCACGGGACAGATCCGCGTCGGCGGCGTCGATGGCCCGCAGGGCTTCGCGTTCATTGTTGGTCAAATCGGACGAACTCGCAGCGTTGAACTCCCGGAGCAGGGCGGACAGCGCCGGCGGGATCCGATCCAGCCGATTGCGCGCGGCGGCCAGCCGGGTACCCGCCGAGGCCAGTGCGGTGGTGGCCGAATGCTGTTTGCCCGGTGCGTCTTCCAGGGCCCTTGACAAGGTTCTGGTGCGGGTCTCCAGGTGGGTTGCGGCCTCACGCGCCGCCCCCGCGCCGGACCCCGCCAGCACCCCCTCCAGGGTGATCAATCCCTCATCCACGGCCGCCGCCGCGGCCCGCACCGACGGATACCCGGCGTACGGCGAAGCCGCCGCCGCTTCGCACGCCGCCTGGGCCGCCGACCGCACCTGATTCACCAATTGCGGCACCGTCCCGTACACCGCGACCGCGTGCTCCAGATGCGCCTGATTGCCCCGATAGAAATCGTCCACCGCGCGCGCCGCGTCCCCGAGCCGGCGGATCTGGGTGTCGACCTCCGGCTGCGCCACCGTGCCGCCGTCCCGTTCCACCTGGTCCAAACGCTCGGTCAGCGCCAGATACGCGCCCGCCGCGTCGTAGCAGCGCGCTCGCACCGGCTCCCACGCGGCGGCCATCCCGCGCTCCGGGAACACCGCCGCCGAGGCCGCCACCGCCGCCTCGGCGATGCTCTGCCGCTTGTCCATGTCCAGGAAGGCCGCGGTCAGCGCCGAGCGCGCCTGCTGCACCCATTCGGTGTTCCGGGAGGATCCGCGAAACCATCCCCGTCTACGGCCTGTCACGCCCCGATCGTAGGAGACTGTTCACATCGTCGGCCACGTCCGCGATCGTGTGGGTGACAAGTCGTGCCACAGGAGTGTCCCGTTCCTTGTCCTCGGTTTGTTCCTGCACGAGGGTCACACTTGCTACTAGTGTCGTAGTGGCGGACCCGGCAAATCGGACATGCCGCGAACCAACAACGCTAGAACGCTTTCCTACGAAAGGGATTCCCGCATGGGTGTCAGTTTGTCCAAGGGCGGCAACGTTTCGCTGACGAAGCAGGCGCCGAACCTGACCCAGGTCGCCGTCGGCCTCGGCTGGGATGTGCGCACCACCACGGGGACCGACTTCGACCTGGACGCGAGCGCCATCGCGACCGGCGCCGACAAGAAGGTCGTGTCCGACAAGCACTTCGTCTTCTTCAACAACCTGTCTTCGCCCGAAGGCGCCATCGTGCACGCCGGTGACAACCGCACCGGTGAGGGCGAAGGCGACGACGAGGTCATCAACGTCGACCTGGCCGCCACCCCGCCGACCATCGAGTCCATCTTCTTCCCGGTCTCGATCTACGAGGCGGAGGGCCGCGGCCAGAGCTTCGGCCAGGTCCGCAACGCCTACATCCGCGTGGTGGATCGCGCCAACGGCAACGAGCTGGCCCGCTACGACCTGTCCGAGGACGCCTCCACCGAGACCGCCATGGTCTTCGGCGAGCTGTACCGCAACGGCGCCGAATGGAAGTTCCGCGCCATCGGCCAGGGGTACGCTTCCGGACTGGCCGGTATCGCCCGCGACTACGGCGTCACCGTCTGAGACGAAGCAACACGCACCAGGGGGGCTCGGGCGTCGGGCCCCTCTACGTGCGAGCATCACCCGACCTGACTGACCCGGCACTACGAAAGGCCCCATTGCGGTGCGTATTTTCGGCCTCTCCATAGTCGTCACGATCGCATCGCTGATCGCGGCGTTCCTCTACGGCGGACCAACGGCGTTCGCGCTGTGCGCGATTCTGGGCATCCTCGAGGTGTCACTGTCCTTCGACAACGCGGTCATCAACGCCTCCATCCTGCAGAAGATGAGCGACTGGTGGCAGAAGATCTTCCTCACCGTCGGCGTGCTCATCGCCGTCTTCGGTATGCGCCTGGTGTTCCCGCTCGCCATCGTGTGGGTGACCGCGGGCCTCAACCCGGCCAAGGCCTTCGACCTGGCCATGAACCCGCCCGCGGACGGCGCGCTCGAATTCCCCAACGGGGACCCGAGTTACGAGAAGCTGCTGACCGACGCGCACCCGCAGATCGCGGCCTTCGGCGGCGCGTTCCTGCTGCTGCTGTTCCTGAACTTCATCCTCGAAGAGCACGAGATCACCTGGCTGGGCTGGCTGGAGCGCCCGCTCGCCAAGCTCGGCAAGCTCGACATGCTCTCCGTGGTCATCACCCTGCTCGGCATCGTGCTGGCCGCCGAATTCCTGGCCAAGGACAAGGATGTCAGCACCGTGCTGCTGGCCGGCATCCTCGGCGTGGTCACCTACATCGTGGTCGACGGGCTCGGCTCCATGTTCCACACCGAGGAGTTCGAAGAGGAGAACGCCTCCGGGCCTTCGGAATTGGTGAAGGCCACCGGTAAGGCCGGCTTCTTCCTGTTCCTGTACCTGGAAGTGCTCGACGCCTCGTTCTCCTTCGACGGCGTCATCGGCGCCTTCGCCATCACCTCCGACCCGATCCTGATCGCGCTGGGCCTGGGCCTGATCGGCGCCATGTTCGTCCGGTCCATCACCGTGTACCTGGTGCGCAAGGGCACGCTCTCGGAGTATGTGTACCTCGAGCACGGCGCGCACTGGGCCATCGGCGCGCTGGCGGTCATCCTGCTGGTGTCGATCGGCGTGCACATCAACGAGCTCATCACCGGTCTCGTCGGCGTCGGCTTCATCGGCGCGGCCTTCCTCACCAGCATCATCCGCAATCGTCGCGAAGGCGATGACGACGGCGGCGCCAAAAGCCTGAGCGAGCAGGAAGTCACGCCGGTAGGCTGAGTTCCGTCGCGACCCGCGCCCGTCCCACGCATTCGCGAGGTGGCGGGCGCGGGTTTTTCGTTATCCGAATCCCTGAGGGGGGAAGTGCGTATGAGCTCCAACCAGCCCGGTGGGGTCAACCTCGGCAAGGTCACGCTGTCCAAGGCCACGCCATCGGTGAACCTCACCAAACCCGGTGACAGCCAAGGCGCGATGCGGGTCAACCTGAACTGGTCTCAAGGCGTCAAGCGCGGGCTGTTCCGGCGCTCCAATGCCGTCGACCTGGACCTGGGCTGCCTGTACGAGCTCTCCGACGGGCGCAAAGGCGTGGTGCAGGCGCTCGGAAACGCTTTCGGCTCATTGCAATCCGCGCCGTACATCCAGCTCGACGGCGACGACCGCACGGGCGCGGCCACCGGCGGCGAGAACATGCACATCAACCTCGCCAAGCCGGATACCTTCCGGCGCATCCTGATCTACGCGTTCATCTACGAGGGCGTGCCGAACTGGGCGGCGGCCGACGGCGTGGTGACGCTGTTCCCGACGCACGGGCCACAGGTCGAGGTGCGGCTGGATTCGCCGGTGGACGGGGCGCGCTCATGCGCGGTCGCGCTGTTGCAGAACAGCGGCGGCGGGCTCACCGTGCACCGGGAAGTGCAGTACATCAACGGTTCCCAGAGCGCGATCGACAAGGCGTACGACTGGGGCTTGAACTGGACGCCGGGGCGCAAGTAACACCCTTCCGGGGGTTCGGGGGCGCAGCCCCCGAAAGCCCCCCGACCTTGCTCGGCTCAGAGCATTCGCCTCGGCGCGGCCATATGGCGGTGGCGCCGCACCGAGATCCGGGACCACAGGTGCTGCTGGATCAGCAGCGTCAGCCAGCCCGCGATGGCCATGCCGGCGATGTTCACCAGCAGCTGCGCCACGCTGCCCCAGATGGTGGAACCGTCGCCGAAGGCCACGCCGAGCGCGATATTGCCCGCCGCCGGAACCGTCGTCACCGAGATGAAAACCCCTGCCAGGCCCAGGGATTTCGCCGAGGTGATGGCCAGTACGCCCGCCGCGCCCGCGATCACCGCCACCACGAACGACCATTTGTCCGGGGTGTAGATGAACGCGGTCCCCGGGCGCGGGCCGATCACGTCGTCGAGGGTGATCCAGCCCAGGCCGCGCGCCGCCAGCGCGAGCAGGATGGTGATGCCGATGGCCACCGCGAAACCGGCGACCAGGGTGCGAATCGCCAATTGCAGCAGCATGAATCGCCGCCGCACCAGCGCCACTCCCAGCGCTGCGATCGGGCCGAACTCCGGGCCCAGCACCATGGCCCCGACCACCAGGATCTGCGAATCGGTGATGATGGCGATGGCGGCGATCAAGGTGGCCAGGGTGAGGAAACTCAGGTAGGTCCAGTTCAATTCGGTGTCGTCGTAGGCGCGTTGCGCCACCTCCGCCCACACCACCGCGTCGGCGCTGCTGCCCGGCGTGCGCACCTCGGCCTCGAAACCCTTGCGCGACAACCAGGTATCGACCTGTTCGAGTTCGATACTGCCCACCTGGTGCACCCGCATCGCGCGCAATTGCTGGACCAGGTCGTTCGCGCCCTCCCGCGCCACCTGGGCGGTGATCAGGTCGCCGGCCGGGCGGATCGCCGCCCCGCGGAAAACCGCGAGGCCGGTGACGGCGCATTCGTCGTCGAACAGGGCCAGGATGTCGTCGGTCATCGTGGCGGGGGCCATGATTCGCAGGTGCAGCACAAGGGACAGTGTGCCGTGCGCGCGCCGGCGGGACCGGTCAGCGACCGGCGGCGACCACCGGTGTCGCGCGTGGCGCGGTCTCCAAGTCGCGGTCGGCGGCAGCGGTTCCGGCCGGGACCGCGCGCCGCGAGGCCAGGACCATGCCGAGGATGCCGAGCGCGAGACCCGCGACGGTCACCGGACCGACCGGCTGGTCGATGATCAGCCACGCCATGATCGCGGTGACCACGGGGGTGGCGAAGAAGAAGCGGCCGACCCGGGTGGTGTCCCAGCGCAGCAACATGGTGTTGAGCAGCAGGAACGCGGCCATGGAATTGATCAGCACCATCCACACCATGGAACCGGCGAAGCGGCCCGGATCGGAGATGTGGAACGCGTCGGTCGCCAGGGCCAGCGCGCCGGCGAAGGGCGCGCTGATGGCCACGTGCACCGCGGTGCCCGCCTTGGGATCCACGCCCGGGGTGAAACGCTTCTGGTAGACGGTGCCGAGGCTGAGCCCGGCCAGGCCGAGCAGGCACAGCAGGACGCCGGTGAGCGAGAAGCTGGACTGGTCGGCGACCGCCAGCCCGACGCCGAGGCCGCCGATGCCGAAGCCGAGCCATTGTCGGGGCGTGACGCGCTCGCCGAGCAGGCCCGCGAAGACCGCGATCACCAGCGGGCTCAAGCCCTGCACCAGGGAGATGACGGCAGCGCTGACGTGTTCGCTCATGGCCGTGTAGAACGCGCCGAACTGCACCATCTGCATGAGCAGGCCCGCGACGACGGTGTGGCCCAGCACTTTTCCGCGCGGCCAGACCGCGCCGGTGGCCAGGGCGAGCAGGATCAGCAGGGCACCCGCGATGGCGAACCGCGCGAACAGCACCAGCATGGGCGGCGCCGCGCCGACGCCGATGATGCCCGCGATGAAGGCGCTGCTCCACATGAGGATCAGCGCGGGCGGTCCCGCCAGTTCGAAGAGCCGGTTGTTCATGATGCCTCCCGCGCTAACCATCTTGACCGGTTACTACCGTGGCATCGCCGTGGATAACCTGTCAAGGGGGTTACTATGGCGGGGTGTTCACCTTCGTCAGCGGCAACCGCACCCTGGACTTCATCGGCACCGTGAAGTCCCGGCGCGCCGAATTCGACGACCTCCTCACCAGCCCAGCCGAACTGGGGAAATGGCTGACCGAGGCCGGAATCCTGGATACGGCGCCCGAGGTCGGCGCGGACACCCTGCGGCGCGCCACCCGGCTCCGCGAAGCCGCCTGGCACCTGGCGCTCGCAGAAACCGACGGTGCCGACCTGCCCGCCGCGGACCTACGGATCGTGAACGAACTCGCGCACGGCGAACCCATCCGGGCGACCCTGAACCCGGACGGGACGGTGCGGCGCACCGGCACCGCCGAACAGGCGCTCACCGAAATCGCCAGGGACGCCATCGAACTGTTCGGCGGCGCGGACCACGCGCGAATCAGGGAATGCGGGCGACCGGAATGCACCCGGCTCTATATCGACACCTCACGCGGCGGTTCGCGCCGCTGGTGCGATATGACCATCTGCGGAAACCGGGCCAAGAGCGCGGCTTTTCGCGCCCGGCAGAGCTAACAGCCCGCCCCGGCGCGGATGCGCCCAGACGAACATGAAGAAGAACAACACCAGCAGCGCGGCCCGGCCCCACACGCCGAACTGCACGATGCTCTCCTCCAGATCGGCATTGTGGCCCTGGCCGAGAGCATAGAAATAACGGAAGACGCCGATGCCGATGGCGGCATCGGCCAGCAGATACACCCCGATCAGCGACCACGGGATCTCCAGCAGCACCAGAAACGGGATCAGCCACAGCGTGTACTGCGGCGAATGCACCTTGTGGAACAACAGGAATCCGCACAGCATGGCGGCGCTGACGCCGATCCACGGATAGTTCCCGCGAATCTGGAAACGCTTCCAGCCGATCCACACCGCCAGCGCGAACGAAGCCAGCACCAGCGCCGGCGAGGCCACCGACACCACGTTCTGGAAAGTGTTCTCGGCATCGGGCGCGTTGCCGAACAGCGGCCGCAGACCCCAGTACCAAATGGAATTGGTGGTGATATCGGCCTGGCGCAATTGCTGGAAGGTGATGGACGCGCGCCAGCCCTCGTAACCGGCCAGCGCGAACGGCAGATTCACCGCCACCACCGTGCCCAGCGCCGCGCCCGCCACCGCCAGCGCGCCGCGCACGTCGTATTCCCGCCGCTCCCGGCCGTTCTCGCCGACCAGCACGTGAATCAGCAAGGGCAGCACGAAGATTCCCGGATACAACTTCAGGCAGAAACCGATGCCCAGCAGGATCGCGGCGATGATTCCCCTGGTGCGCAACGAATATCGCGGCAGCGCGGCCACCACGTACACCGCCGCCACCGAGGTGCACACCACCGGCAGTTCCCAATTGTGGAACGCGTACAGCACCAGCGGCGGCCCCGCCGCCCACAACAGCGCCGGCCATCCCGACAATTTCCCCAGCAGATACGCGGTCAGCAGCGCGAACGGCACCAGCAGCCAGGCGCTGTGCAGCAGGAACTGCGCGTCATTGCGCGCACCCAGCCCGCCCAGCCACATGAAAAGGCCACTGAGCACCGGATATTCGACCACGCCCCCGGTCAGCGTCCCGTCCGGCGTGATCCCGCCGTTCACGTACGGGAAAACATGCTCGTTGATATCCCGCCCCAGCCAGAGGAACTGGATATCCGAATAACAGACGTCGGAGTCCTTGATCCGATCGAAGATCAGACTCCGCCCGTTGCCGTCGAACGGCGACCCGGCACAGCGCGCCTTGTTGAAATACGCGAACAACAGCGTGACCCAGCACACCAGCACGGCGATGACACCGATAGTTCCCGGATCCCGCGGCAGACGACGCCCGGTGACCGGTGCGCTGGCGACGGGTCGGTTCGACATGGGGACCAATGTAAGCGGACCTCCCGCGTGTCGGCTTCCTTTACCCTCATCGCGCCCCGAACCCCGCACGTCAACACGCCCTCGGCAGCACCCGCGCCCCACACCGCCCGGTGGGTCCGCCCTCCCCTGCTTTTCCCGGCGCCCCGCACGTCAGTGCGGGGCGCCTATCCGCTTTTCGGCCGCGCAACAGCCCCATGTACTCTTGTCGGGTTGCTGACGCAACGAACCCTCCTGCCCACGGACCGTCCGTGGGCCGTTTCCAGTCCACAGGAGGTGATGAGGTCCGTGCGTCATTATGAAGTGATGGTCATTCTCGATCCGAGCCTGGACGAGCGCACCGTCGGCCCGAATCTGAACACCATGCTCGGTGTTGTCGGGACCGAGGGCGGCAAGGTCGACAACGTCGACATCTGGGGCCGCCGTCGTCTGGCCTACGAGATCAACAAGCAGGCCGAGGGCATCTACGCGGTGGTCACGCTGACCGCCGAGTCCGCGACCGTGAGTGAGCTCGACCGCCAGCTGGGCCTGAACGAGTCGGTGCTGCGCACCAAGGTGCTGCGCCTCGACAAGAAGTAGTCCAGTCCTCCCGCGACGTCGCTCGTAAATCGTCGGTCCCTATCTCTAGGCTGACTGGCAAACCGTGCGCTGAGCCCGAATTCGGGCGCTGTCGGCGCACGGGCGCGAGCGAGTTGCGGACTGCACCGGAAAGCAGGAGGAACCATGGCCCAAGGCGACACGGTCATCACCGTCATCGGAAATTTGACGGCTGACCCCGAGCTTCGATTCACGCCCGCGGGAGCGGCCGTCGCGAACTTCACGGTCGCGTCGACTCCCCGTGTGTTCGACCGTAATACCAATGAATGGAAAGACGGCGAAGCGCTTTTCCTGCGCTGCAACATCTGGCGTGAAGCTGCGGAGAATGTCGCCGAGAGCCTGACCCGAGGCTCGCGAGTGATCGTGAGCGGTCGACTCAAGCAGCGCTCCTACGAAACCCGCGAGGGTGAGAAGCGCACCGTGGTCGAACTCGAGGTCGACGAAGTCGGGCCCTCGCTGCGCTACGCGACCGCGAAAGTCAACAAGACCACCCGTGGCGGTGGTGGCGGCGGCTTCGGCGGTGGCGGTGGCGGCCAGCAGGGCGGCGGCGGAGGCGGTTTCTCCGGTGGCGGCAGCAGTGGTGGCGGCGGAGGTCGCGGCGGCCAGAGTGCCGGCGACGACCCGTGGGGCAGTGCGCCCGCGGCCGGCTCCTTCGGGGGCGGCCAAATGGACGATGAACCGCCGTTCTAGCGAACGGCTTTCCTAGGAATCCACCAGGCTGGGTTCCCGAAATTACGGAGTGAAAGACCATGGCCAAAGCACCGGCACGCGAAAAGGTGCTGAAGAAGAAGGCTTGCACCTTCTGCAAGGAAGACAAAGCCGGCAAGAAGAACAACACCCACGGCGCCAAGATCGATTACAAGGACACCGCGCTGCTGCGCAAGTACGTGTCCGATCGTGGCAAGATCCGCGCTCGCCGGGTGACCGGCAACTGCGTTCAGCACCAGCGCGATATCGCCGTTGCCGTCAAGAACTCGCGTGAGGTCGCTCTGCTGCCTTACGTGTCCACCGCTCGCTGAGAAGGGAAGGCACAGCAATGAAGTTGATCCTCACCGCTGATGTCGACAACCTCGGTGCGCCCGGCGACACCGTGGAGGTCAAGGACGGCTACGGCCGCAACTTCCTCCTGCCCCGCGGCCTGGCCATCGTGGCCACCCGCGGCGCGCAGAAGCAGGTCGAGGGCATTCGCCGGGCGCAGGACGCCCGCCGCGTGCGCGACCTGGACCACGCGAACGAGCTGAAGCAGGCCCTCGAGGGCCTGACCGGCGTGGCGCTGTCCGTGAAGACCGCGGGCACCGGCAAGCTGTTCGGTTCGGTCACCGCCGCCGATGTGGCCGCCGCGATCAAGACCGCGGGCGGTCCGGTCGTCGACAAGCGCAGCATCGAGCTGCCGAAGGCCCACATCAAGACCACCGGCAAGCACAACATCGTGGTGCACCTGCACCCCGACGTGGCTGCCAAGGTCGAGCTGCAGGTCAGCGCAGCCGAGTAATTCGGCCATTCGGAGGTCATCGCCGCAGTGCGCGGCGGTGGCCTCCGATGTTGTTTGCGGCCTGTGGAAGAAAAATCAAACCAACCTTCCGGCTTGTGTGACAGGTCACCTATCGGCGATCAACTGTTCACCCAACACGCGCGGAAGCGTGTGCCGAGCGACACGCCGCACCAAAATGATCCACAGTTGCGAACACTGAGAATCAGGCCACTACCAGCAGATTGACAAGCACTGTCCGCTGTTGTCCCCAAGTAATACACAGGGGGTGCACAACAGTGGGTGAACAATACCCAGATTGTCCACAGGTGTGTGCACAGCTCGGTTTGGCGAGTGCCCTCCCGGTCGCCTAGGTTCGCAGACATTGTCGTGACCACAGTCCGGGGACGGCACGACTCCGCTTACCCTGCCTTGTAGCCACGGGTTTGCCGACCACCCAAGCCTTTTCGGCGTGTCGGCTCCGCGTGGCAGCCCGAACATGTCGGTGCGCAGGCGTAGAACGAGTCATGGACGTCGTTCCGGGCACGAGGAGAGAGGACGGTCGAGCCAGATGGCAGTCATCGACGATCGCGGCCACGATGAACACGGGCCCTCCGAATACCCCGAAGCCCCCGGCGAGGACTTCGGCCGCCAGCCCCCGCACGACATGGCCGCCGAACAGTCCGTCCTGGGCGGCATGCTGCTGTCCAAGGACGCCATCGCCGACGTGGTGGAGGTGCTGCGCCCCGGCGACTTCTACCGCCCCGCGCACCAGGCCGTCTACGACGCCATCCTCGACCTCTACGGCCGCGGCGAACCCGCCGACCCCGTCACCGTCGCCGCCGCCCTCGACCGCAAGGGCGAACTCAAGCGCATCGGCGGCCCGCCCTACCTCGTCACCCTGACCCAAACGGTGCCCACTGCGGCCAATGCCGGCTACTACGCCGAAATCGTCGCCGAGAAGGCCATCCTGCGCCGCCTGGTCGAAGCCGGCACCCGCATCGTCCAATACGGCTACGCCGGCGCCGACGGCCAGGACGTGGCCGAAGTCGTGGACCGCGCCCAAGCCGAAATCTACGAGGTCACCGAACGCCGCTCCACCGAGGACTTCGCCCCCCTGGAGGAAATCCTCCAGCCCACCATGGACGAACTCGACTCCATCGCCTCCCGCGGCGGCATCTCCCTCGGCGTCCCAACCGGATTCACCGAACTCGACGAACTCACCAACGGCCTGCACGCCGGCCAGATGATCATCGTCGCGGCCCGACCCGGCGTCGGCAAAGCGCTCGCGTTGGACACTCCGCTGCCGACGCCCACCGGATGGACCACCATGGGCGAGGTCCAGGTCGGTGATGATCTGCTGGACGCACACGGCCGCCCTACCCGTGTAGTGGCCGCAACCGAAGTGATGACCGGTCGCCCGTGCTTCGAGGTCGAATTCTCCGACGGCACAGTGATCGTCGCAGACGAACAGCACCAATGGCTCACCGAGACCAGGGCGTCGCGCCGCTCGGCGCAGCAGGCCGCGTCCGGCAAGAACCGCTACCGCAGCCAGCAGACTTTCGCCGAGGTCCGGACGACCGCCGAGATCGCAACGACCCTTCGTTGCGAAACGGCCGATCGCCGACTCAATCACTCGGTTGTGAATACCGAGCCGCTGAATTTGCCCCAGCGCGAATTGCTCGTGCCGCCCTACACTCTCGGCGCTTGGCTCGGTGACGGTAGTTCCGCCTGCGCTCAATTGACCAGCGCGGACCCCGAAGTCATCCTCCACATCGAAAACGAAGGCATCGTCGCGGTGCACTCCGAGAGTGTGGCGCTGCGGTACAGCCTGCAGCTGCCCACGGAGGAACCCATCGCTCCTCGCGATTGTGTCGTGTGTGGCAAGGAGTTCGTGCCTTGCACGAGCGAAGTGCGCACCTGCGGCCGATCCTGCGGCGGCAAGGCACGTTTCCTGTCGGGTCCGGTCCCCGCTCCGACCTGTTCACACTGCGGTGGCCCATCGATCGGCCTGCGAATGTGCCAGGAATGCCGGAACAGCATCGGATCCGTCCAGGCTCGGCTGCGCACCATCGGTGTCCTGGGGAACAAGCACATTCCGATCGACTATCTGCGCGCCTCGGAAGCACAACGCCGCGCCTTGCTGGCCGGCCTGCTGGATACCGACGGCACCGTCACCAAGGGCGGATCGGTTCAATTCTCGGTGACCAATGCGCGTCTCGTCCGGGATGTCGAAGAACTCATCGTGGGCCTCGGTTACCGCTGCCAGCTGTCCACCAAGCGAGTGCGCGGCCGGACCGAAGATTCCTCGACCGCCTACACACTGACGTTCCAGACCGAGGACGAAGTCTTCGGCCTGAGCCGAAAAGAGCTGCTGCACAAGCAACGTCGTGGCGCAACGAATACCACCCGCTCCGGTTCACGTTTCGTTGTCGACGTCCGCCCGATCCCCAGCGTCCCGGTGCGCTGCGTCGAGGTCTCGAACTCCGAACACCTCTATCTCGCGAGCCGGTCGATGATCCCGACCCACAACTCCACCCTGGGTATGGATTTCATGCGCAGCTGCTCCATCAAGCACGGCCTGGCGAGCGTCATCTTCTCCCTGGAAATGAGCCGCACCGAAATCGTCATGCGTCTCCTATCCGCGGAAGCGAAAATCAAACTGGGCGATATGCGTTCGGGTCGGATGAGCGACGACGACTGGACCAAGCTCGCCCGCCGAATGAGCGAAATCAGCGAAGCGCCTTTGTTTGTGGACGATTCGCCGAACCTCACCATGATGGAGATTCGAGCCAAGGCCCGCCGGCTCAAGCAACGGCACGACCTCCGCCTCGTCGTCGTCGACTACCTCCAGCTGATGACATCGGGCAAAAAGGTCGAATCACGCCAGCAGGAAGTCTCCGAGTTCTCCCGAAGCCTCAAGCTGCTGGCCAAGGAACTCGAGGTGCCCGTGATCGCAATCTCGCAGCTCAACCGTGGTCCCGAGCAACGAACAGACAAACGTCCGATGGTGTCAGATCTTCGCGAATCGGGCAGCCTCGAGCAGGATGCCGACATGGTCATCCTGCTCCACCGACCCGATGCGTTCGAGCGCGACGACCCACGCGGCGGCGAGGCCGACATCATTGTCGGCAAGCATCGAAACGGCCCGACAGCGACGATCACGGTCGCACACCAGCTGCACCTGAGCCGGTTCGTCGATATGGCTCGCGGATAACAACCACCCTCGATATGGCAACGGTGCACCATTCCTTCCGTAAATGATGCACCGGTGTATCCGAGGTGAACTCTCGGAACCGAGATGCCGTTGTCCTGTATATGGTTTCGACTGTGATGTTTACAACAGTGTTGCGGTGATATCTGTTCGTGATATTCATTCAGCGTTCGATCGAACTAGTCGGTCGTTCAGTTGATGAGGAGTTCCAAATGAGCAAGATGCGCGTGCTCGGTGTGGCCGCTGTGGCCACCGGTCTGATCTTCGGTGCGACCGGCGTTGCCAATGCCGCCGATCCGGCGCCGGTGCCGGCCACCGGTTCGTCCGCTGGTTCCGCCGACCTGGTGTCGAAGAACCTGGGCGCGATCCTGAAGTCGCTGTCGACCGGTTCCGCCACCAAGTAATTCTTGGGGGAGCACCGCATGCCCTGTGCGAGGGCGGGCATGCGGTGCTTGGGATTATTTGGCTTGGGCTTTCGCGCCGGTGGGGGCTACGGCGAACCAGGTGCCGCCGACGCCTTGGCCGTTGAGGTCGCCGGGGGTGCGATCCTTCGAGAAGTAGTAGACAGGCCAGCCGCCGATGGTGATCTGGCAGGAGCCGTCGGCGCGTTCGATGAAACTTGTTTTGGCGGGGTCGATTCCGTCGAGGTAGAGGGCTTGACCGCGGGCGACGAGGAGCGGGGGCCAGGTGGTGGCGCAGTCGCCGGCGCAGTTGGAGGCCGAGGGGTTGGCCGTGTCTTTGTCGAAGCGGTAGAGGGAGCGGCCTTCGCGGTCGGTCACGCGCTGGCCGACTTTGGGGTCGGTGACCACTTTGAGCTGGACCGCGTTGACGCCGTCGGGAGCGGTGCCGGTGTAGATCTTGAGCCAGCCTTGGGTGCGGGCGGGGGTCGGCGTCGCGGATGTACCGGGGGCGGTGTCGGCCAGCGCGGGGGTCGCGGTGAGGGTGAGGATGCCGGTGGCGGCCAGGGCGAGGGTCGCGGTGGCGAGGAGGGTTTTGAGTTTCGGCGCGGGGGTCGTCACGGTGGTTGCCTCTCGGGAGCTGCGGGCTGTTGGAGGCAATTGTTCGGTTTTCCGGCCGAAAGTACTGTTCGCGCAGCGACATCCGTTGTGTAAGCGCGCCGACACAAGGCGAGCGTCAGGCTTCGTGCACGCGCACCAGGCGGAGCGGGGCGGGGCGGCCGAAGGGGATGATGCGGGCGGTGCCGGAGACGTAGAGATCGGGCCGGACGCGCGCGGGATGGGTTGCGTGCGCATCGGTTTCGGGCATGTCGACGACGATCCAGGATTGCGCCAGCAGGCAGGCGAAGGCGATGAGCGCCCCGGCGGTCCAGGCGATCGGCCCGTGCAGGCCGAGATGCGCCGAGGACCAGGCGATTCCGAAGGCGAGCAGTGCGCCGGCGGGCGTGATCAGGTACCAGGTGGCGGCGGCGCGGCGGGGCAGCAGCGGGTCGCAGATGGTGAAGCCGAGGCCGAGCCACCAGAACGGGTTGGCGAGTACGGGCGTCCCGGCGAGCCACAGCAGGGTGGGCCAGTCGGGTGGCGGGTGGTGGGCGGTGGACCAGCCGCCGAGCACCGCGTCCATGACCGATAGCGGCATGGCGATGAGCATGGCGGTGACGGCGATGCGTACCTGCCAGATTCGCCATTTCATGATGCGCTCCTCGCTTAGATCTCGGGCCGGCCGGATGCCGCTGGAGGACACCCGGCCGGCCCGTTGCCGGTGGATGGCCGACTAACCGATATTGGCGGAGAGGTCGGGGATCATCCGGTGGGCCTCGTCCTGCCAGTTGTTCCAGGCGTGTATTCCGTATTCGGGGAACGACCAGGCGGCATTACCACCGCCGAGGGTGGCGAGGCGCACTTGGAAGGCGCGCGTGTTGGCGAGGGCCAGTGCTTCCAGGGCCATGCCGTTGACGGTGCCCATATTGGGGCCGTCCATGGCGGTGGGCCGGCCGCTGGCAGCGGCGATGTAGAGCCGGGTGTTGTTGGCGACCAGGTTGGGTGCGAAGACGAAGGGGTCCATGCGCAGCCATTGCGGTCCCCAGGGCGGGGCCATGGAGTCGACGTTGTAGCCGCCGGCGTCGATCATGCCGAGCCGGATGGCTTCGCGCATACCGGGTCCGGAGTTGTTGAGGTAGCCGGAGAAGGAGCCGGCGAAGCTGAACTGGTCGGGATGGTAGGCGGCCAGGGTGAGTGCGGCGCTGCCGCCCATGGAGAGTCCGAACACGCCGTTACGATTTGGGTTGAAGCCCAGCCGATCTCGCAGTGCCCAGCGCAGGTCGCGATTGAGGAAGGTTTCCCAGTCGTACCGGTAGCTCTTGCCGGGTCCGCCGGAGAGCGCGTCGGTGGCGCCGGATCCGGTGTTGGCGGAACCGGTTCCGGGCGGGATGCCGAAGAAGGAGCTGGGCGCGTTCCAGTCGGCGTAGAAGCTGGACTGCCCGCCGACGGGCATCACGACATTGATGTTCCAGCTCGCCAAGGTTTCGGCGATATTGGTTTCGATTTCCCACCCGTTGAGGTCTTCGCGGGCGCGCATACCGTCCAGCGCGTAGACCACGCGGTTGGTATTGCCGTCGGCGGCGCGCATGATCCGGGTCTTGATGGGGCCCATGACCGGTGAGTCGACCCAGAAGTCGAAGGCGGCCGGATTGAACGCGGCCGTGGCGGAGGGCGCGCCGAGCACACTCACCAGGGGCGCCAGCAGCGTCAAGGCCACCAGCAGCACCGTCCGGCGGAGCCTGCCCGGGTTGGGTTGGGTCGAATTCGATCTACCGGGAACCGATCTCATCGCTACCGATCCTTTCGTTCGAGCGGCCGGGTGAGCGGCCGCCGGTACTACGGATCCGGTCCCCGCACCGGACTGACACGTGAGGGCGCGACCGCGGCCGGAAGCCGCTGTCGCGCTTGCTCGAATTCCCTATCGTTCACATCGAGAGTTTTGCTACGTGTTAGCCACAAGAGGTTTCGGTGCCTGGTATCGCCGCTGATCAGGGCAGCCAATGGACCGGTGCGACCTCCTGGAAATGGATGATCGCGTCGAAGGCGGCGGGCAGCGCGGGCACGGTCAAGCGGGCGGCGGCATCCTGGGCGGGGTCGTAGATCCCGCTGACGACGCGCAGGGCCTCGGGTCCGGGGAGCTGCCCGGACAGGTCGCGCAGGTCCGCCCAGAGTGCCGGTAGCGGGAATTCGCCGAGGTAGGACTCGACCAGACCGGTCTGTGGTGCGGGCAGGCGGTGCAGTCCGAGATCGCCGTGATGGAAGGTGACGGCGATGGACGCGTACCGCTCCCCCAGTTCCCGGCGCAGCACGCTGCCCGTGCTCGGGGCGGCCGGGTCGGGTGCGCTGTCGCCGTATCCGGTCGGAGCCGCGGCGGTGTGCGCTATCCCATCCCAGTAAACGATGGGCGAACCGAATCGGCGGTGATCGGCGAGCATCGATTCCGCCCAGGCGGCCTCGTCGGCGGCGAAACTCCCGCGCCCGGCGACGCTCCCCTCGTGGAAGGCGACGATCGAACGCACCCGCCGCAGCACGTCGTCGGGCAGCCCTGGCGCCGCACGCAATACCGCCTCGACCGCACGGGCGCGCGCCGCGAACGATCCACCCGGGTGCATGCCCCGCGCCTGCTGCACATGCTCGTCCACGGTGTGCGCGGAGCGAATCACGGTCAGCGGTGCCCGCACTTCCTCCAGCAGCGCGGGCGCGTGCTCGCCGATCGCCGCGAGCACGCTGTCGTAGTCCGCGACCTGCGCCTGCGCCGGTTTCACCCCGATGATCCGGACCCGATCGCCGGGATGCGCCCGATTGAAGTCGCGGAGCCAGTCCAGCGCCGCCGCCATCTCCCGCGTTCGCCAAGGACCCCAGGCGTTTTCGAGTGCTGCGTCGGCGCTGCCGCCGTCCCGCACGTACTCGTCCAGCCGGACTCCGACGTCCGCGCTGTCCTGCACCGCCAGCACCCGGAACCCGTGCGCCCGGACCAGTTCCCGGAACACCCGGTCCCGGGCGTCGAACGTCTCCCGCGAGAACCGAGTCGTCTCACCGATACCCACCACGGCCGCGCCGGCGACGGATCGAGCCAGCGCCGCCGGGGCGTCCTGATCGAAGGGCCGAATGTCCAGGTCACGAAGTGTCGCAGTCATATCGGCGACGCTACGGCCGCCCGCCCGCGCCGCGCCTCTGTCGAATGACCGGGTTCGCGTCCGCGCGAACGAACCCATCGACCGCACGGTGGGCCGGGGTTACTGTCGCCAGGTGGGTTTCGCGGTATACGTCGATATGGCGGGAGCGGTCGAGATCGTCAGGGCCGCCCGGGACTTCAAATGGTCCTGGGGACCGGACAATGTGCGCGATTTCGCGCGCCGGGCGGGCTGGGGGAAGCCGGAACCGGTCGGCACCATGCGCCGCGGTCCGGTGTTCGCGCGGACCGGGCTCGGGGTGTGGTTCGACTCGGCCATGTTCTGGGGCAGCGGTTACGGCCTGCGCTATGTGCGCGTGACGGTTTCCGACGCGCCGGCCCCGGACGCCTTCGCCCGCGCGGAGCATCTGTCGGCCGCGTTTGCGCAGCTGCGGGACAAGTTCACCCGCCTGTACGGCGAGCCGGAACCGGGTGCGGGCCCGGACGACGGGGTGTCCTGGAATTTCTCGAACCTGATAGTGGGGTTGACCGATGCCGCGGGCACGGTCGATCTGCTGCTGGTGAATCCGATCGAGCAACGGTATTGGATGGAGCGCCGCCACGACGCGGTGCGCCGCCGGGCCGCCCTGGGCGGCTGGGGCCGGGTCGCCGAGGATCTGGCCGCGTTCCTGGAGCGGCTGCCGGTGGACGCGCGCGTGGTGCTGACCGCGCCGGGCGGCCGTTATGTGCAGTTCGCGGTGGACGAGACGGTCTGGCACGCCGAGCTGAGCCGCAGCGAATTCGTCGACCCCACTTGGCGTTACGGCGCGGAGGTGGAGCGGGTGCTGCGCGCGCACGGCTGGTCGGATGCGCCCGACGCGAACTGGTGGCGCACTCTCCCCCGCGGTTCGGGCACGGCGGCGGTAAGCAATTTCGCGCTGCGTTCGGTGGAGGCGCTGCGTTCGCTGGGCGTGGCGGCCGCGACGGATCTGGTGGCGGACGCCTGGGTGGAGGGCGGCGCGGATATCGATATCGCGCCGCTGGGTGTGCCCGCGCATCCGACGTCGCGTTCGCAGCGCGCCGAATTCCTGCGCCAGCACGCCATTTCGGTATTCGATGCCGGCCCGCTGCGGGTGGATATCCCCGCCGGCGTCGAGATCGCCCGCGCCGCCCGCGATTTCGACTGGACCTGGACCCGCGCCGATGTGGATCGTTTCGCGGAGCTGACCGGCTGGCGCTGGGAGGGTGTGGTGCGCGGCCTGACCGGTCCCGGGGTGCGGGAGCAGCGCGGGACCGCGGCGGCGGTGAGCGCCTGGCCGCGCGATCGGATCGTGCGCGCGGTCACCGAGGTGCGGGTGGACGGCGCCCGGGCGCGGTTCTGTTTCGACGGCGATCGGCTGGAGGCGGTGTGCGTGAGCATCAGCGACAGCATCGAATCCGCGCTGTACGAGGACGGTTTGCCGGTGGAGGTGCGGGAGCAGCTGACGGCCGCGCACACCCGGGCGACCGAGGGGCTGCGGGAGGAGTTCGGCATGCCGGTGCACGGCACGCTGTGGCAGGCGCACGGTCCGGTGTGGGCGAACGCCCGGCTGACGCTGGGTTTGGTGGCCGGGCCGGACACGGTCGAGTTGTACATCGTCAATCCGGCCGAGCGCGCCCGCCGGCTGATTCCGGAGCAGCAGCACACCGCGCGCCGGGCGGGCAATCGGGAATGGCGGCAGTTCTTCGACGAACTGGCTTGTCTGGCGGGCGATTTGGCGCCGGGCGGGCATCTGACGGTGGATACGGATCTGGACGGCGGCGCCCGCATCGACCGGGATGTGGAGGGTGTGCGGGTGCGACTGGACGCCGTCGCGGGCAAGGAGCTGCCGCCCCGCGTCACCGAACTCATGACGGCCAATGGCTGGTCGCGCCCGGACAGCGGGAATCCGCATTGGCGGCACGGTATGCGACTACCCGTGCTGTTCCGCGATTTCCGCTACTACGTGGAGTTCGCGCTGTGGCCGCTGTGCACCCGGATGCGTCCCGGCACGGTGCTGCGGGTGTGGCTGGACGGCGCCGATCAGGGCCTGCGCACCCCGTCGACGGGTTCCACCAGCAATGTGTGACCGGGCCCGGGGGCGCGCCTAGAGTCGTGGGGTGAACGAGATCGAGGATGTGCGGATCACCCGGGCGGCTTACGACGAGGTGGCCGAGCTGTACACGGATATGGCCCGCCCGCTGCTGGGTGAGAACCCGTACGATCGCGCGCTGCTCGGTATTTTCGCGGAGCTGAGCGATGACGCGGCGGGTCCGATCGCCGATGTGGGCTGCGGGCCGGGTCGTATCACCGGCTACCTGAACAGCTTGGGCCACAATGTGTTCGGCGTCGATATCTCGCCGGAGATGCTGCGGATCGCGCGCAGTGAGTATCCCGATCTCGTCTTCGAGCTCGGCGCGCTGGAGGAGCTGCCGCTGGCCGACGACTCGCTGGGCGGCCTGGTGGCCTGGTATTCGATCATTCACACTCCGCCGGAGCGGGTGCCCGCCGTGTTCGACGAGTTCGCGCGCGTAATGCGTTCGGGCGCACCGTTGTTGCTGGGTTTCCAGGGTGCGGACACCGCACAGGGGGTGCAGGAGTACGACCACAAGGTCGCCCTCTCGTACAGATGGGCGCCGGATACCCTGGCAGAAGTGTTGGGCGGCAGCGCTTTCCAGGTGCAGTCCCGATTCGCCCGGGTCGCCCGCCCCGACGAGCGCACCCCGCAGGGCGCGCTGATCGCCATCCGGAACTAGTTCAGCCGATCGGCGTCGGTTCCGCCGCCTGCCGTTCGTCGAATTCCGCTCGGGCGGTATCGAGTTCGTCGGCGTGCCGCAATGCCCACTGCCCCATCGCGTGGGTGATCTGGCCCAGTTCCGCGCCCAAGGCGGTGAGCGAGTATTCGACGCGCGGCGGCACGGTCGGGTAGACGGCGCGCCGCACCAGGCCGTTGCGTTCCAGATCGCGCAGGGTGCGGGTGAGCATTTTCTGGGTGATGCCGTCCAGCCGCCGCCGGAGTTCGTTGAACCGCACCGGCTCGCCGCTCGCGCGCAGGACGCCCAGCACCAGCATCACCCATTTGTCGGCGAGCACGGCAAGGGTGTCCCGCGCCGGGCAGCGCTGAAGGTAGCTCTCGACCAGATTCGGGGATTTCGCCCAGTCGGAGACAGTATCCATCGGGTACCTCGGGATCGTAATAGTGCCTTCTTCCCTCCGGATACTACCGAGCGCAGGATCGAAGCCATGAAAGCGATCAGTCAGCGCAGCGTCGGTGGACCGGATGTACTCGAGACCGTGGAGCTGCCCGTGCCGCGCCCCGCACCGGGCGAGGTGCTGGTGCGGGTGGCCGCCACCTCGGTGAACGCGGCGGATTGGAAATTGCGGGCGGGGCTCATCGACAAGCTGGGCGCACCGCCTTTCACGCTGGGATTCGATGTGTCCGGGGTGGTTTCGGAGCCGGGTCCGGGTGTGACGGAGTTCGCGGCGGGCGACGAGGTGTACGGGATGGTGCTCGGGCGGTCCGGCGCGTACGCGGAATACGTGGTGGCACAGGCGGATCACCTCGCGCCGAAGCCGCGGACGCTGCCGCACACCGCAGCGGCCGCGCTGCCCACGGCCGCGCTCACGGCCTGGCAGGCGCTCGCGGAACTGACCGCGGGGCAGCGGATTTTGGTGCACGCGGCGGCGGGCGGTGTCGGTCACCTGGCGGTGCAGCTCGCCAAGGCGCGCGGCGCTCATGTCATCGCGACCGCCCGCGCGGTCAATCACGACTTCCTGTCCGGCCTGGGCGCGGACGAGCTGATCGACTACACCACAACGGCTTTCGACTCGGTGCTCACCGATATGGATGTGGTGTTCGACCTGGTCGGCGACGATTACGCGCCCCGCTCCCTCACCGTCCTGCGCCCGGACGGCCGCCTCATCGACGCCCAGGGCGAGGAACCCCTCGACGACCCCCGCTATTTCCGCCACTACGTCACCCCGTCCGGCGCGGATCTGCGCGAGATCGCCGCCCTCGCCGACGCCGGCCGCCTGCGTCCCGCGGTCACCCGCGTCTTCCCGCTGTCGGAGGTGGCGGCGGCGCACGAGCTCGGCGAATCCGGCCGGGTCCGTGGCAAGCTCGTGCTGGTCCCCTGGGCCGCCTGACGCGCACCTGCGCCTTCCTGCCCACCGGGACACTTGATGCATCACCGTCCGCGGCGCGCTTAGCGTCGGGCGGGGCGGACTATTCAGGGAGTTGCGGTGACGGACTGGAACGAAGAAGTCGATGTGCTGGTCGCAGGCTCGGGCGGCGGCATGGCCGGGGCGTACACGGCCGCGCGCGAGGATTTGACGGTGCTGCTGGTGGAGGCGACCGAGAAGTTCGGCGGCACCACCTCGTACTCCAATGGCGGCGGCATGTGGTTCCCGGCCAATCCGGTGCTGCGTCGCGAAGGCGTGGACGACACCGTCGAGGACGCGCTGGAGTACTTCCGGGCCGTGGTCGGCGATCGCACCCCCGCCGAGCTGCAGGAGACCTTCATCCGCAACGGCGCGAAGGTGATCGAGTACCTGGAGCAGGATTCCGATCTCGCCTTCCAGATGTTCCCGTGGCCGGACTATTTCGGTAAGGCGCCCAAGGCGCGGCTGGACGGCAAGCGGCATATCGTGCCCAAGCCGTTGCGGCCCGGCAAGCTGGGCGAGCTGAGCGAATCGGTGCGCGGCCCGCTGGGCACCGACCGGCTCGGCGAACCGCAACCGGATCTGCTCATCGGCGGGCGGGCCCTGGTCGGCCGGTTCCTGCTGGCAATGGCCAAGTACCCCAATGCTTCCGTGCGTTTGAACACCCCGCTGGTGGAGCTGGTGGTCGAGGACGGCGCGGTGACCGGCGCGATCGTCGAGGACAACGGGGTGCGCAAGGCGGTGCGCGCGCGTAAGGGCGTGCTGCTGGCAGCGGGCGGTTTCGAGGGCAACGACGAACTGCGCACTCGTTTCGGCGTGCCGGGTGTCGCGCGAGACACCATGGGGCCGTGGGGGAATGTGGGCAAGGCCCTGGAGGCGGCGCTGGCGGTCGGCGCGGATACCGATCTGATGGATCAGGCCTGGTGGTCGCCGGGCATGGTGCATCCGGACGGGCGCGCGGCCTTCGCGTTGTGGTTCACCGGCGGCATCTTCGTGAATCAGTCGGGGGTGCGGTTCGTGAACGAGTCAGCGCCGTACGACCGGCTCGGCCGGGATGTCATCGAGGGCCTGAAGGACGGTTCGGTGACGCTCCCGTACTGGATGATCTACGACGACACCGAGGGCACGGTGCCGCCGGTGAAGGCCGCGAACGTGCCGGTCGTCGAGACCGAGAAGTACGTGGACGCGGGGCTGTGGCACACCGCCGACACGCTCGAGGAGCTGGCCGCGAAGATCGGCGTTCCGGCCGATGCGCTGGTCGCCACCGTCGCGCGGTTCAACGAGTTCGCGGCCCAGGGCATCGACCCCGATTTCGGCCGCGGTGACGAGGCCTACGATCGCGCCTTCTCCAATGGCGAACCCCCGCTCACCCCGATCGTGAAGGGCCCCTTCCACGCCGCCGCGTTCGGCATCTCCGATCTGGGCACCAAGGGCGGTCTGCGCACCGACACCGCGGCCCGCGTGCTGGACACCTCCGGCACGCCGATTCCCGGTCTCTACGCCGCCGGCAACACCATGGCGGCGGTCAGCGGCACCACCTATCCCGGCGGCGGCAACCCGATCGGCGCTTCGGTGCTGTTCAGCCACCTCGCCGCGCTGGACATGGCGGCGCGCTGACCCCACCCCCGCCCGGGATGACGAGGGGGTGGCCCCCGCGCCGCATAAGGTCGGCGTATGAGCGCACAGCGGAGTTCAGCGGTGCCGGCGCGGGTGCGATACGACGTCGTGGTCGTCGGCGGCGGCCACAACGGGCTGGTGGCGGCGGCGTATCTGGCGCGGGCCGGGCGGTCGGTACTGGTGCTGGAGGCCCGCGACCACACCGGCGGCGCGGCGGTGTCGGAACGGGTGTTCGACGGGGTCGATGCCCGGCTGTCGCGGTACTCGTATCTGGTGAGCCTGCTGCCGCAGCGGATCGTGCGGGAGCTGGGGCTACGGTTCGAGACCCGTAAGCGGCGCATCTCCTCCTACACCCCGGTGGGCGACGGCGGGCTGCTGGTGGACAACGGATCCGAGGCCGCGACCCGGGAGAGTTTCGCGCGGGTCACCGGCTCGGACCGGGATTACGCCGCGTGGCAACGGTTCTACGCCATGACGGGCCGGCTGGCGGAGCGGGTGTTCCCGACGCTGACCGAGCCGCTGCCGACCCGCGCGGAACTGCGTGCGCGCGTGGACGATTCCGTGGCCTGGGACGCGATCGTCGAACGGCCGCTGGGCGAATACGTGGAGGCCGCCTTCGCCGACGACACCGTGCGCGGCGTGGTGCTGACCGATGCGCTGATCGGCACCTTCACCCACGCCCATGATCCGTCGCTGTTGCAGAACCGCTGCTTCCTCTATCACGTGATCGGCGGCGGCACCGGCGACTGGGACGTGCCGGTCGGCGGCATGGGCGCGCTGACCGACGCGCTCGCCGACGCCGCCCGGGCCGCGGGCGCGGAGATCCTGACCGGGTGCGCGGTGACCGGCATCGAAACCGACGGCCGCATCGCGGAAGTCCTTTTCGACGGCGGCGCGGTGGCGGCCGGTCACGTGCTGGTCAATGCCGCGCCCTACGAACTGGCCCGGCTGCTGGGCGACAGCGCGCCGAAACCCGAAGGCGCACAGCTGAAGATCAATATGCTGCTGCACCGGCTGCCCCGGTTGCGGGATGCGAGCATCGATCCGCGCACCGCGTTCGCCGGCACCTTCCATATCGCCGAATCCGCGACCCAGCTGGAACGCGCCTACCGCGAGGCCGCCGCCGGGAACATTCCGTCCGCTCCGCCGTCGGAGATCTACTGCCACACCCTCACCGACCCGTCCATCCTCGCGCCCGACCTGATCGCGCGCGGCATGCACACCCTCACCCTCTTCGGATTGCACACTCCCGCACGTCTTTTCACAAACGATCCACAGGCTGTGAAGAACCGTCTGGTGGATGCGACGCTGGCACAACTGGATTCGGTGCTGGCCGAACCCATCCGCGACTGCCTGGCCGTCGACGAGCACGGCAATCCCTGCCTGGAGGCCCGCACGCCGGTGGAGCTGGAGCAGGAGGTCGGGCTGCCCGGCGGTCATATCTTCCACGCGGACTTGAGCTTTCCGTTCCGCGACGAGGCCGCCGACAGCCCGGCGCAGCGCTGGGGCGTGGCGACCGCGCACGCCAATATCCTGCTGTGCGGGGCGGGCGCGGTGCGCGGCGGCGGGGTCAGCGGCATCGGCGGCCACAATGCGGCCATGGCCCTGCTCAGCGCAGCGACTGGGTGACCCGCCAGAGCCGCCTGGGCAGCTCGCCCTCTTCCAGCGATTGCACATCGCGCAGTTCCCACCCCTGCGCGAGGGTGTTCACCAGATCGCGGGAGAAGAAGTGCACCGCGAACCCGCCGTGCTCGTAGATGTCGTCGCCGAGCGCTTTGCCGGTCCCGTAGTGCGCGTCCTCGGTATTGCGCACCGTGTACACGAACACGCCGCCCGGCCGCAGCACCCGCCGGATCTCCCCCACCAGATCCAGGATTTCGCGGGTGCTGAGGTTCATGCACAGCAGCATGTGCGCGAACACCGCGTCCACGCTGTCGTAGCGCAGCGGAATCGGATGGCGCGCATCGTGTTCGAAGGCGTCCACCCGATCGGCCAGTCCGGCCTGCTCGGCGTTGGCGCGCAACTGCTCCAGTCCGACGGCGCTGAAATCGGTGGCGCGCACGTGAAAGCCCTGGCGCGCCAGGTGAATCGCGTCCCGCCCGTGTCCCGCGCCCAGTTCCAGCACCTCGCGCGCGCCCCGGTCCCGGAACAGCCGCGCGGCGTACACCGCCGCCTCCGACGGTTCGCCCCCGTACATGCCGGGGTGGCTGCGGTAGGTCTGCTGCCAGTGCTGGTGCTGGTCGCCCATACCGAAATGATCGCAGCTAGCCGGGATCCGCGGCAGCGGCCCCGCCGCAGGTGGCGATGCAGCAGCGCACGAATTCGCGGACCGCGGGGTTGCCGTCGGCGCTGCCCGGCCAGGCCACCGCGACCCGGGTGGGGCCGATGCCGCGCACCGGGCGGTAGACCACGCCGGGCCGCGGGTAGTAGCGGGCCGACGATTCCGGCGTGAAGCTCACGCCGTAGCCATTGCCGATGGCGGTGAGCCATTCGTCGGTATTGTGCGCGATGGCCCCGACCACCACGGTTTCGGCGGGGCGCGCGTCGGCGCCCACCCAGAAGTCGCGCCACCAGCCGTTTTCCGGCGGCGAGGCGACGAAGGGCTCATCCCGCAACGCCTCGAACTCGATCTCGGCGCGGTCCGCGAGCCGATGCCCGGCCGGCAGCGCCAGCCAACGCGGTTCGGCGAACAGCACTTCGGTGCGATAGGCGTCCGCCCCGGGGAACGGCAGCCGCACCAGCGCCGCGTCCACTTCCCCGTCGTCCAGCCCGGCCGTGGGATCGGTCCAGCCGAACTGCCGCATATCGACCTGCCAGCCGGGCCGCGCCGCCCGGAACGCCGCCACGATCGCGGGCGTGAATTCGTTTGCCGCACTGGCGATGAACCCGACCCGCAGCACCCGTGCCGCCCGGCTCGCCCCGGCCTTGGTCGCGCGCAGCATGAGATCCCACCCGGCGAGCAGGCCCGGCGCGTGTTCGGCGAAGATCCGGCCCGGTTCGGTCAAGGTCATTCCGGCGGGCGTGCGGGTGAACAATTCCACGCCCAATTGCTGTTCCAGCTGCCGGATCTGCTTGGTGAGGGCGGGCTGGGAGATGTAGAGCCGGGCCGCGGCCCGCGTCAGATGGCCCTCTTCGGCGACCGCCGTGAAGTACCGCAGCAGCCGCGTATCGATGTCCATCCCCCCAGGTTAAGGACGCGGCTAGGAGGTGCGGCGGCCGTCCCCCGCCGACTGTCCCATGATGTCGGCGCAGCAGCGAATGAAGTAGCGCACCACCGGATCCGCCTCGGAGGCGTCCGGCCATACGATGGCCACCCGGGTCGGCCCGATGCCGTGCACCGGCCGGAACACCACGCCCGGGTGCGCGTAGGCGGCGGCGGTGGAGGCGGGGGTGAAGCTCACCCCGAAACCGTTGGCGATGGCCCGCAGCCATTCCTCGGTATTGCGCGCGATGGCCCCGATGATCGCGGTATCGGCCGGTCGCGAGTCCAGGCCCATCCAGTAGTCGCGCCACCAGCCGGTCTCGGCGGGCGAGGCGACATACGGTTCGTCCCACAGTTCCCGGAACGCGATGTCCTCCCGTTCGGCGAGAAAGTGATTGTCCGGCAGGGCGATCCAGCGCGGTTCGGTGAACAGTTCCCGGACGTGATACTCCTGCTGTCCCGGGAACGGCAGCCGCAGCAGCGCCACGTCCACGTCCCCCTCGTCGAGTCCGGCGGTGGGGTCGGTCCAGCCGCCCTGATGGATATCGATCTGCCAGTCCGGGTGCAGCCGGTGGAACACCTGGATGATCTCCGGAATGTAGCCGTCGGCGGCGCTGTTGACGCAGCCCAGCCGCAGCACCCGCGCCGCCCGGCTGGCATCGCTCTTGGTCTCGCGCAGGATCCGGTCCCACGAGGCGAGCAGCCCCGGCACCTCGTCGGCCAGTACCTTGCCCGACGCGGTCAGCGTCCACCCGGCCCGGGAGCGGATGAACAGTTCCACGCCCAGCTGTTGTTCCAGCTGTTTGATCTGCGTGGCGAGCGTGGGTTGCGCTACGTGCAGCCGCTGTGCCGCTCGCGGCAGGTGTTCGGTTTCCGCGACTGCCATGAAAAAGCGCAGCAGTCGCGTGTCGATATCCATGCCACTCAGATTAAGAAGATGGCAACCGGTAGGCACACCCCTGGCTTCACGAGGCGGGATGCCGGCACGGTCGCTCCTTCGATAGGTCCGGCTCCAGCATGACCGAGCGGGCGGGCGGACGCGGGCCGAACGCTCGCGAAATATTCGTTCGCGGTCCGTTCCGCGGGCGGATCGCGGGTGCGCGCTAGGGTGCAATGTGTTGCGAGGAATTAGCTGAACGGCTTCCCGGCCGCCCGCGTGCGGCGCCATCGAGGAGGCGCATGGATACCGACAATTCGACACCGCACCCGCCGCAGCATCGCCGCCCGCCGCGGCCGCTGGCCGGACGCCTGTACGGGGCCACCCGCCGGGCCGCCGGATCGATGGATCGCTGGCTGCGCCGGGTCAGCACCGCGCCGCTGGAGACGCCCGCCGACGAAGCGCCCGAACCGGAGGAGCCGCCGGTCTCGGCGGAGCTGCTGGATCTGCTGCGATACGTGGGGGCGGCGCTGCTGTCCGCCGGTGAGACCACCAATCAGGTGCAGGCCATTCTCGACGATCTCGCGCACCGCTACGACGCCGAGGAAGTGCACTTCTTCGTGCTGCCCACCGGAATATTCGTGCGCGTGCAGGATTCGCGCGGGTCGGCGGTGGATCTGCTGGAGGCCGGCGGGGACACGCTGCGACTGGACCAGATCGCCGACCTGTATCAGCTGATCGCGCAGATCAAACGGGAGGTGCCGCCCCCGACCAGGGCGACCGCGAAACTCGAAGAGATCCTGGCCGCGCCGCCGCCGACGCCGGTGTGGCTGATGCTGCTGGGCAATGTGGTGCTGACCATCGGCCTGGGGCTGATGCTGAACCCGACCGCCAACGCGGTGCCCGGCTATATCGTGATCGGTCTGGTGGTGCAGCTGCTCATCATGGCCGCGGACCGGATGCCGCTGCTGTCCATGGGCCTGCCGGTGGTGGCGGGCGCGGCGGTGACCTTGCTGGCCTTCGGTTTTCCCGATGCGCTGGGCGGCGGGCATCCCTCCCAGCTGCTGGTGCCGGGGGTGTCGACGCTGCTGCCGGGTTCGATGCTCACCAACGGCTCCATCGAACTGGCCACCGGATCGATGGTGGCCGGCGCGAGCCGCACCATCTACGGCATGAACAAGCTGGCCCTGCTGGCGTTCGGCATTCTCATCGGCCTGCAGCTGCTCGGGCCGGGGCAGACCGAGGCGCCGGTGATCGTGCACCAATTGGGCTGGTGGGCGCCGTATCTCGGCGTACTGCTGATCGGCCTCGGGCATTCCTGGCGCTCCAGCGCGCCCCCGAAATCACTGCCCTGGCTGCTGGTGGTGCTGTACGCGGCGTTCGGCGCGCAGAAGATCGGCACCCTGCTCGGCGGCGGCCTGCTCGGTTCGTTCCTGGGCGGCCTGGTGGCGGTGCCGGCCGCATACCTGGTGCAGCGCAATCACAATGCGCCCCCGACCCAGGTGGCGTTCCTGCCCGCCTTCTGGATGCTGGTGCCCGGCGGCATCGGCCTGACCGGGGTCTCGCAGCTGATCACCCAATCCGATCCGAACGGCCTGCACGTGCTGGTCACCACCGCGCTCACGGTGCTGGCCATCGCCATGGGCGTGCTGGTCGGCTCGGGCCTGGCCAAGAAACGCGCGCCGCAGCTGGCGCCCATGCTGGAACAGTGGCTGGGCCCGGACACCGGAAAGCATTCGGCCCGCCGCCACGACCCCGGACACCGCGGCAAGCTGGAATAACAGACACGCCGTACCGGTCTGTGAGCCGGGCACATCCGTCCGCGGGCCCGGCTCGGGTTACGGTTACCCGCGTGTCAGGTAGCGGGGGTTCCCGCCGCCCGCGCGATACTCAGACCAGCCGACATGGGACCGCAGCCGTTCCCACGATCCGAAAGCGCCTATAGGACATGCGAGTCGACGGACGGGAGATTCCCGTCTCCGGCAGCCTGCTGCAGCCGCGGATCCGGCGGACCAGCGACATCTTGCGTGTCGGACTGTCCGCCCTACTGGTGGCTGTGGTCATCGCGGGCTCGCTCATCACCCGCCCGCAGTGGGAGAACCTGGAGAAGTCGGTCTCCGGCATCGTGGGTTTCCTCACGCCGGAACAGTCGAACCTGGTCTACATCATCTACGGCATCGCGATCCTGGCGCTGCCGTTCACGATTCTGGCCCGGTTGATCTGGCGGGGGCAGTGGAAACTGCTGGCCGGGTTCCTGTCCGCCGGGCTGATCGCGGTGCTGCTGTTCTCCATCACCGGCACCGGGTTCAACGCGCCGCGCTGGCATCTGTCGCAACCGCAGCAGGTCAATACCTTCCTGTCGCAGTTCCTCGACGATCCGCGCTGGATCGCCATGCTGGCCGCGGTGCTGACGGTCGCGAGCCCGTGGCTGCCCGCGGGCTGGCGGCGCTGGTGGTGGACGCTGCTGCTGGCCTTCGTGCCGATCCACCTGGTGGTATCGCTGGTGGTGCCGTCGCGGGCCATGCTCGGGCTGGCGGTGGGCTGGTTCGTGGGCGCGGTGATCGTGCTGGTGGTGGGCACCCCGGCGCTGGAGGTGCCGCTGGACGCGGCGGTCCGGGTGCTGGCGCAGCGCGGCTTCCGGGTGACCGCGTTCAAGGTGCTGCGCCCGTCCGCCCGTGGGCCGCTGGTGATTTCGGCCACGACCACCCCCGCGCCCGAATTGGCGGCCGCACCGGAACCGGGCCTGACCTCGAAATTCATTGCCACCCCGGACAACCCGGAGGCGGACGGCGGGAGCGCACGGGAACAGCCGGCGGGGGCGGTGCTGACCGCGGCCGAGAACGGCCGGCGCGACGACGAGCTGATCATCGAGATGTACGGGGCGAATCTGCGCAGCCGCGGTGTGCTGCTGCAGTTCCGGCGCTGGCTGACCATTCGCAAGGGCGAGTATCCGGCGGCGTTCGCGTCCATGCGGCGCGCCGTCGAGCATCGCGCGCTGATGGGTTTCGCCATCGCCGATCTGGGGCTGGCCAGCAACAAACCGCTCACCGTCGCCGCCCTGGATCGCGGCTGGATGCTGTACGCGCACACCGTGCCCCAGGGCCGGCCGCTGGCCGCGAGCGACGGGGAGAAGACGCTCACCAAGGTCTGGCAGGCGCTGCACACCATGCACCAGGCCCAGATCTCGCACGGCGATCTGCGTGCCGAGGAGATCCGGGTGCTCGATGACGACACCGTGCTCTTCGGCGGTTTCGTGCACTCCGAATTCGGTGCGTACCAGGCCCGTTTCGACTCCGATATCGCGCAGCTGCTGCTGTCGGCGGCCGCGCTGTTCGGACCGGAGGTGGCGGTGCGCAATGCCCTGGAGGTGCTGGGCGAGGACCTGGTGCTCGACGCCTCCCGGCGGCTCACCAAGACCGCCATCCCCGCGCAGGTGCGCAAGGCGGTGCCGGACGTGGGCGAGGTCATGAAGGCCACCCGCGACGAGGTGGCGCATCAGACCGGGCAGGACAAGATCGAGGCCGCGCAGATCACCCGGTTCTCGCGCAATCAGATCATCCAGCTGGTGCTGCTGATCGGCCTGGTGTACGTGGCCTACCCGTACATCAGCGCGGTGCCGACCTTCACCTCCGAGCTGCGCAATATCAACTGGTGGTGGGCGCTGCTGGGGCTGACGGTGTCGGCGCTCACCTACGTCGGCGCGGCAATGGCGTTGTGGGCGTGCGCCTCCGAAGCGGTGAAGTTCCGCAACCTGCTGCTCATGCAGGTGGCCAATACCTTCGCCGCGACCACCACCCCGGCCGGTGTGGGCGGTCTGGCATTGAGCGTGCGGTTCCTGCAGCAGGGCGGCCTCGGGGCGGTGCGGGCCACCGCGGCGGTCGCCCTGCAGCAGACCGTGCAGGTCATCACACATCTGGTGCTGCTGCTGTTCTTCAGTGTGGCGGCGGGGGTTTCGACGGATCTGTCGCATTTCGTGCCGAACGCGACCGTGCTCTACCTGGTGGCGGGCGCATTGCTCGGGCTGCTGGGCGCGACCATGTTCATTCCCAAGGTGCGGCGCTGGCTGGTCACCGAGGTGCGGCCGCAGCTGGCCGAAGTGCTGGAGCAGCTCAAGGATCTGGGCCGGCGGCCCGCCCGGCTGGCCATGATCGTCGGCGGCTGCGCCACCACCACGCTCGGCATGGCGCTGGCGCTGTGGGCGAGCATCGAAGCCTTCGGCGGCAGTACGACATTCGTGACCGTCACCATCGTCACCATGATCGGCGGCACGCTGGCCTCCGCGGCGCCCACCCCGGGCGGTGTGGGCGCGGTCGAGGCGGCGCTGATCGGTGGTCTCGCGGCCTTCGGCGTGCCGCCGGGGATCGCGGTGCCGTCGGTGCTGCTCTACCGCGTGCTGACCTGCTGGCTGCCGGTGTTCTGCGGCTGGCCGATCATGCGCTGGCTCACCGCCAAGGACATGATCTAGCGCTCGCTCGCCGCCGACACCCTGCAACAGGTTTCACGAATGCCGGGCGATTGCAGCATGATCGCGGTATGAGATCCCCCTTCTCGCGCAGCGTATTTCTGCGCGGTGCACTCGGAATCGCCACCGCTGCCGTGGGTTTCGCCGGGATCAGCCGCATCGCCACGTCCGGCGCGGCGCCCGGCGCGGGCGCCGCGGGCAGCGCGTCCGGTTCCGGCTCCGGTTCCGGCGGCGGCGATCCGACCTGGCACGAGCTGCGGGTCAGGATGCGCGGCCGGGTGCTGGTCCCCGGCGACTGGCACTATCCGGCGGCCCGGCAGGTCTTCAACACCCGCTTCGACGACGACCTGCCGGCAGCCGTCGTGCAGGTCGCGGACGAGAAGGATGTGGCGACCGCGCTGGCGTTCGCGGCCGAGCACGGTCTCACGGTGTCGGCGCGCGCGGGCGGGCATTCCTACGCCGGACTCTCCACCGCGCCCGGCACGCTGGTGATCGACGTCCGGCGGCTGCGCGGGGTGCGCACCGACGGCCAGCAGGCCGTCATCGCACCGGGGCACAACCTCTACGAGGTGTACCGGGAACTCGACGGATCCGGTCGCAGCCTGCCGAGCGGCTCGTGTCCCGGGGTCGGTCTCGCGGGTCTCACGCTGGGCGGCGGACTCGGCATCGAATCGCGCGCCTACGGCCTCACCTGCGATCGGCTCACCGCCGCCACCCTGGTGCTGCCCGACGGCACCGTCACCGAGGTATCGGCCACCTCCCGCCCGGAGCTGTTCTGGGGGCTGCGCGGCGGCGGACCGGGGCTGGGCATCGTCACCTCGATGACCTTCGACACCATCCCGGCGACGGCGAAAGACGTGGTGCGCCTGGCCTTCCCGGGCGATGCCGCGGAACGCGTCATCACGGGCTGGCAGGATTGGCTGCGCACCGCCGCCCGCGATCGGTGGGCCCAGGTCAGTGTGGATGCCGACGGCTCGGGCGGCCTGACCTGCTGGATGCTGCTGGTCTGCCCGGCGGGCACCGGCGAAACCGTCACGGCCGAGCTGTCGGAGGCCATCGGCCAGCCGCCCGCCGAGACCGACTCCCGCACGCTCGGCCACCTGGACACCGTCATGTACCTGGCGGGCGGCACCATCGAGCCGCCGCGCTGCGAATTCACCAACGGCTCCGATATCGTCGCCGCGCTCACGCCCGAGGTCATCGGCCGGGTACTGGAGGCCGTCACCCGGTTCTCCAGCGTCGGCGGCACCGGCTGGGTGCAGCTCAACACCCTCGACGGCGCCGTCCGGGACCTGTCCCCCACGGCGACCGCGTTCCCGTGGCGCGCGCATGCCGCCCTGGTGGAATGGGGCGCCTACGAACCGATTCCGCGCGCCGCCGCGGTGGCCTGGATCGCCGACGCCCATGCCACGCTCGCCGCCGATACGGCCGGGGCGTACGTCAACTACCTGGAGCCCGGCGATCCGCTGTCGCGCTATTTCGGCGGCAATCACCAGCGGCTGGCCGAGCTCCGCGGCCGGGTGGATCCGGACAACCGGATCCGCTCGGTACTGCGATCAAGCTGAATACTGCTTGCGCAGTTCGAATTTCACGACCTTGCCGCTGGGATTGCGGGGCAGTTCGGAGACGATGACGAGATCCTTGGGGTGCTTGTAGCGCGCCAGGGAATCGTTGAGGAACGGCTCGAGCTCTTCCAGCGTCAGGTCCGCGCCCTCGACCAGCGCGACCACCGCGACCGGCACCTCGCCCCACTTCTCGTGCGGCCGTGCGATGACCGCGGCCTCGTGGATCTTGGGGTGCGCGAACAGCACGTTCTCGACCTCGGCGCAGTAGATGTTCTCGCCGCCGGAGATGATCATGTCCTTCTTCCGGTCCACCACCCAGACGAAGCCCTCCTCGTCCTGCTTGACCAGGTCGCCGGAGTGGAACCAGCCGCCCGCGAAGGCTTCCGCGGTGGCCTCGGGCTTGTTCCAGTAGCCCGCCATCAGCGTCGGGCCCCGGTACACGATCTCGCCAACCTCGCCCGGGGCGACATCGTTCATCTCGTCGTCGACCACCCGGGCCTGAATGGTCGGGATGGGCTTGCCGACCGAACCCAGCTTGCGCAGCGCGTCCTTGCCCTCCAGCACGCAGGTGATCGGCGACATCTCGGTCTGCCCGAACACGGCCACGTTCGAGGCGTCCGGGAAGCATTCGGCCATCGCGCGCAGCACCGAATCCGATGCCGGGGCCGCACCCCACGACAGGCCGCGCAGGGCCAGCTTGCGCTCCTTCAGCGTCGGGTCCTCGCAGATGAGCTGCCACTGGGCGGGCACGCAGAACGCGGTGGTGGCCTGTTCGGCCTCGATGGCGTCCAGGAACGCGGTGGCGTTGAACGCGCCCAGCGGATGCAGCACGGTCTTGCCGCCGAGCAGGAAATACGGGGTGAGACTGCCCAATCCGGCGATGTGGAACAGCGGCGAGGTGCAGAAGCCGACCGAGTCGGGGGTGACCTCGAGCGCGCGGATGCAGGTCAGCGCCTGGGCGTTCATGTTCGCGTGGGACAGCACCGCGCCCTTGGGGCTGCCGGTGGTGCCGGAGGTGTACATGATCAGGCAGGGAGTGTCTTCGGGAATGTCCAGCGGCGCATGGGGTTCGCCGGCCTCGGCGAGGAAGTCGTCGTAACCGATGGCGCCGTCGCCGGTTTCGCCGTTGATCACCACGATGGTGTCCAGGCCCGGCGCCTGCGCCGCCACCCCGGCCGCCAAGGGCCGCAGCACGCTGTCTGTGACGATGGCCTTGCCCCCGGAATCGGACACGATGTACGCGACCTCGGGCGGGGTGAGCCGGAAGTTCACCGGGACCGCGATGGCGCCGAGGGCGTTGATGCCCATGACGGCCTCGATGTACTCGGTGTAGTTGAGCGCCAGGATGAGCACCCGATCGCCGAACCCGACCCCGCGGCGGGCCAGCGCGTCGGCGAACTTCTCCGACCGCTCGTGCAGTTGCTTCCAGCTGGTGTCCACGCCCTGGAAACGGAAGGCGACCTGGTCGGGGCGCATGGCCGCGTGGGTCGCGACTTGGTTGACCCAGTGATTGCGCCGCGACCGGATCGGCTCGTCGAGTGACTGGAATGCGGCGGTCATGCTGTGTCCTCCCAAAAGGATCGATGCTGATCGAGCGTGAGAATACTCGCTAACTTCTTGGCGTGACAAGGGTTACAGAGAAGGTTTCAGTGAGAAATTCTCACTCATTCATTCAGCAGGTCAGAGCGGCTGTTCCGATCTTCTTGCCCGTCCGTGTCTCACTGGTTTATCCCCAGGCAACCTGCAACGACAGGGTGATAGCTGCAAACTCCGACTCACATGAGGCTTGTCGCCCCATATGCAACTATGCGAGTATCAAGGCGTCCGCGAGAGGCAGGGAGAGGAAGCGTCATGCTGCGTACCAGGTTCACCGAGACCTTCGGGGTCGAGCATCCGATCGTCCAGGGCGGCATGATGTGGGTCGGCCGCGCCGAGCTGGCCGCCGCCGTGTCCGAGGCGGGCGGCCTCGGCATCATCACCGCGCTCACCCAGCCCACCCCGGACGATCTGCTGCGCGAGATCGAGAAGGCGCGCGCGCTCACCGACAAGCCGATCGGCGTGAACGTCACCATCCTGCCGTCGATCAACCCGCCGCCGTACCAGGACTACGTGAAGGCGATCATCGACTCCGGCGTCAAGATCGTCGAGACCGCGGGCAGCAATCCCGAGCCGTTCCTCCCGTACTACAAGGAGGCCGGCATCAAGGTGCTGCACAAGTGCACCAGCGTGCGGCACGCGCTCAAGGCGCAGAAGATCGGCGTCGACGGCGTGTCCATCGACGGCTTCGAATGCGCCGGCCACCCGGGTGAGGACGACGTCCCCGGCCTGATCCTGATCCCGGCCGCCACCGCGGCGCTGGACATCCCGGTCATCGCCTCCGGCGGTATCGCCGACGCCCGCGGCCTGGTCGCCGCGCTGGCGCTGGGCGCGGACGGGGTGAACATGGGCACCCGCTTCATGTGCACCCAGGAATCGGCCATTCACCAGACGGTGAAGGAACAGATCGTGGCGAATTCCGAGCGCGCCACCCAGCTGATCTTCCGCACCATGCACAACACCGCGCGCGTGGCCGACAACGAGATCAGCCGCAAGGTCGTCGAAATCGAAAAGGCCGGCGGCAAATTCGAGGATGTGCGCGATCTGGTCGCCGGTGCGCGCGGCCGCCGCGTGTTCGAAGAGGGCGATCTGGACGCCGGCATCTGGTCGGCCGGTCAGGTCCAGGGCCTGATCAACGACATCCCGACCTGCGCGGAACTGGTCTCCCGCATGGTGACCGAGGCCGAGGCGCTCATCTCGTCGCGTCTGGCGGGCATGCTCGCCTGATTCACCGCTCGACCGTTCGGCTCCGTTGCAAAAGCATCGGCGCGAACAGCAATCCGGCGTGGTATGTCCGGAACGTCAGGGCCCCGGGCAAATGTGCTCGGGGCTCTTTCCATTTCGGTTATCCGCACCCTCGAAATCCGTCATGCTTTCTCTATCCGATGGACATGGCGGAGGTGGCCGAAATGGCAATCACTCGTATCTATCTCGATGACGACGCACTGCGGCGGACCATGGCCATCTCGGGGGTGTACAGCGAACAGGACGCGGTGAATCTGGCGCTGCGCTTCTTCAGCTCGCACGCGCTACCGGCCGACTTCGACGAGGTCGTACACGCCCGGCCCCATCCGCGGCCGGCCACCGCGTAGGCCGCGCACGACGCTGATCGCCCTCGCCGTCGGCGAGTCGGCCGAGCCGACTGGCCGAAAGGTCTTCTGAGCGCGGCGAATTCTTGGCAGAATTCCCGGAGGTACCGCGACGGGCCTCCGTCGCCGGACACGGGAGGGGCTCCCTGTGCGGCAGAGTACGACAGCGTCCAACGATTCCACCCCCTTCCCGCGGGTGTCGATCGTCGGTGTCGGCTGCCGGGCAGCCGACACCGAATTCGATCGCGACTGGTTCGGCATCAGCGCCACCGACGCCGCCGGCCTGGACCCGCGGCACCGGGTGAGTCTCGAGATCGCGGTGGAGGCCATCGACGACGCCGGACTCGGTTGCCTGGCAGCGGGTTCCGCCGCCGCGGTCATTCTCGGCGCGTCCGGCTTCACCACGCCCAATGCCGCCCGCCTGCTCTCCCGCGCCCTGAACCTGCACGGCCCCAGCCTGCTCGTCGACAGCGAAGCCGACACCCCGCTCATCGCCGTCGACACCGCCGTCCGCCTGCTCGCCGACGAAGCCATCCCCTTCGTGCTGGCCGGCGGCACCGATCTCACCGTCCTGCCGGACATCTCGGGCATCCGGCTCTCCGGCGACGGCACCCTCTGCACCGTCCTCGTCCTGCAACGCACCGCCGACGCCGCCCGCACCGGCACCCGCCGCTACGCCGACATCACCGGCCCCCGGCCCGAAGGCGGGCTGACCCGGATAGTCCTGCACGACCACACCGCCGTACCGGCCCGGCACCGATACGAACTGGACGGTGGAACTCCCACTGCGGCAATAGCTTCCGGCCAATCAACCGGCACGCACGACGACAGCCCAGCCACGAACTCCGGCCCCGCCGCCGGCAAATCCGATGACGGCGGCACCCGCGCCACCCACCCCACCGCACCGCACCGCCCAGCACCGCCGACCCCGTTCCCCATCGTCCTCGGCGGCCCCGACGCCGCCGCCATCCGGGCACTGGCCCTGCACTGGGCCGGCCGCGTCGGCGCCTACCGCAGCGTCCACGAATTCGCCACGGCCACCGCCCGTCTGCTCCCCGAACCCACCCGTGCCGCCGTCCTCGCCCGCGACACCGGCGACGCCGCCACCCAGCTCCGTATCCTCGCCGCCCGCATCCCCGCGGCGCCCGCTACCACCGTCGCGCCCCCGCAACACCCCGTGCGGCAGCACAATTCGGCGATTCAAGATGCCTCGGGCCGGTGGGAAGGCGTCGAACTGCCCGCATTGCGCTGGGCGATACCGGCCGAAGGGGACATCTTCGGCCCCGCGTCCGAAAAGCGGGCGGGCGGAATGCTTTTCCTGTTCTCCGGCAGCGGGTTTCATCCCCGCATGGGGCGAGGACTGGCCGGTCGATATCCGGTCTTCGCACGACGCCTCACGGAAGCGGCCGACGCGATCGCCGAAGCGGGCGGGCCGCGCGTCTGGACGCCGCGTCACGGCTTCGGAAACGGTTCCACCGGTGTGGATTTCACGCAACCCGCGGTATTCGCCTACCAGGTGGCACTGGCCGCGCTGCTGGAGTTCTGGGGCGTGCTGCCCGACGCCCTGGCCGGGCACGGGGCGGGTGAACTCGCGGCGGCGGTGGCCGGTGGCGCACTGCCGCTCACGGATGCCGCCCGCATCGTGGTGACCCGCGGACGCCTGCTGGACCGAGCCGCCGAGGAAAGCGCCGCCGCCGTGCTGGAAGCCACCCCCGCCGAAGCCCTGCGCCTGGTCGAGCCCATGCGCACGGCGGTCGGCCTGGCCGCCATCCACGGCCCCAGCTCGGTGACCGTCACGGGCGAGCCGCGCTATATCGACGCCCTCGTCCGCCGCGCCCACCGCCGCGCCATCTTCGCCCAGCGCATCGCCACGAACAATGTGGACGGCGCCGCCGCCACGATCGTCCACATACCGCGCGCGCGAACCATCGCGCCACAGTTGATCTCCACCCTCGCCGGGCTGGCCCCCGCCGTCCCCCATCTCCCCCTCTACTCGACCACCCACCGCGGCGCGCTGATAGCCGGCCCGCTCGCCGTTTCCACCGGCCACCGACCCGGCGACAGCCGCACCGGTGCCCCGGTGCCGACCTCGGTCGACGAAACCCGTTCCAGCACCGCGCGATACGGAACGCTCGGCCATCCCGCCGGGCTCGCACCGAAGAGCGGCGACCGAACCGAGTACGGCGATCGGCCGGAGACCCGGTCCGCCGTAATGGACGCCGACTACTGGGGTGCGAATGCCGCCGGTCCCGTGGAGTTGGCCGCGGCGCTGGAAATGGCCGTGGCGGATGGTATTTCGACCGTGGTGGAACTGTCGCCCCAACCGGTACTGGCGTCCGCGGTGCGGGATTACGGAGCGTTGCGGGACGCCACCTATTCGACCGGGTCGACCACCGACGAGGCGGGAGCATTGCTGCGCATGCTGGCGCAGTTGCATGTGGAGGGCCGGCGGGTGGACTGGCCGGCGCTCGGACCGCATGCGGCGACGCCGCCGCGACGCCTGTGGCGACGCTCAGGGACGGCACGGGAACACGAACGGGCGGCCATCCCGATCATCTCCGGCGGGGAAATTCCTTGCGGCACCGGTCATTCGAACGCGTCGATGCGAGAGCGGCGGACCGCCGGACCCGGATTTCCGGCCGGACCGGAGGGTTGTCCCGACCCCACGGAACCCGCGGATCGGCACGATGCGACGTTCACCGCTGGGGAACCGAACAGCGCGCGGGAAGCCTCCGCAGTCACGTATTCACTTCCGGGAGAGGGGCGTTGGCTCGGCCCCCTGCCCGGAGTGATGGTGCGGGCCGATGCGACCTACGTGGTCGCGGGCGGGCTCGGCGTCTACGGGGCCACGGCGGTGCGCTGGCTGCTGGACGCGGGGGCGCGGGATGTAGTGGTGCTGACGCGGGTGCCGCGAGCGCTGCCCACGCTGCTCGAGGGGCTCGAGGAGCGGGTGGTGATGGTGCGGTGTGATGTGGGAGATCGGCGGGATCTGGCGGGGGCGCTGCACGATATCCGGGAGTGCGGGTTGCCCATTCGGGGGGTGGTCTACGCGCGGGCGGAGCTGTGGGAACGGGTGGTGGCGGATCTGGCGGAGTTGACGGCGGACGATCCGGTCGAGTTCGCATGGCTGCTGGGGGACGGCGGGTGGCGGCGGATGCCCCGCGTGTCGGGTGGGGATGGGGTGGCGGCGCGGGAATGATGACGGGATGGCAGAGCCGACTATTCAGGTGAAGTGGAAGGCGGAGCCGGACGAGCACGACTATCCGGCGGCCGCGGACTATCTGGAGATGCTCGCGGAACCGAAGGTCATCGAGACGGTAGTCGAGGAGTTGCGGCAGGTGAAGCTGGCGCACAAGAAGGCCAAGGACATCCTGCGCGCCTCCGGGCTGGAGCTGGCGCCGGCATCGAATCCGTATGTGCGGCGGGATCTGGAGAAGATCGTGGCGGGCAAGGCTCTGTCGCCGATCCTGGTGGTGCGCGGGGATTTCCGTAAGGGCGTCCCGGCGGTGATCGCGGACGGCTACCACCGGGTGTGCGCCATCCACTATGCGGACGAGAACATCCAGATTCCGGTGAAAATCGCGTCGATGCCGTGAATTTCGAGATTCTCGCCCTGGTGACCGTGCTGGGGCTGGCGGGCCCGCTGCTGGCGTGGCGGCCGTCCTGGCACCTGCCGGTGATCCTGGGTGAGCTGATCGCCGGGATCGCGTTCGGCACCACCGGTTTCGGCGTCCTGCACCCCGAGGACCCGACCTTCACCTTCCTCGCCGACGTCGGTTTCGCGGTGGTCATGTTCGTGGCGGGCACGCACGTCCCGATCCGCGACGCGGCCATCCGCTCGGCGCTGGGCATCGGCGCGCTGCGGGCCGTCCTGGTCGGTGTCGCCGCCGTGGGGCTCGGGGTCGCGGTGGCGGCCTGGTTCGATACCGGGCACGGCCTGCTGTACGCGGTGCTCATCGCCTCCTCGTCGGCGGCCATCGTGCTGCCCATCATCGATTCGCAGGGGCTGAGCGGAAAACCGGTGCTGGAGTTGACCGCTCAGGTCGCCATCGCCGATGCCGCCGCGGTGGTGGCGCTGCCGCTGGTCATCGATACCGCGCACGCGGGCCGGGCGGCGCTGGGCGCGCTGGCGGTGTCGGCGGCGGCGGTCGGCATCTTCTTCCTGCTGCGCTATCTGGAGCGGTCCGGCCTGCGCCGGCGACTGCACAGGATCTCCGAGGACCGGCAGTTCGCCATGGAATTGCGGGTCAGCCTGGCGCTGCTGTTCCTGCTGTGCGCGATCGCCACCCGGGGCCACGTGTCGATCATGCTGGCGGGTTTCGCCATGGGTCTCACGGTGGCGGGCATCGGCGAACCCCGGCGGGTGGCGAAGCAGCTGTTCGCGATCAGCGACGGGTTCCTCGCGCCGCTGTTCTTCATCTGGCTGGGCGCGCGCCTGAACCTGCGCGAGTTCGGCGAGCACCCGTCGCTGATCCTGCTGGGCCTGGCACTCGGTGCGGCGGCGGTGCTCGCGCACATCGCGATGCGATTGCTCCGGCAGCCGGTTCCGCTGGGCGCGTTGGCCTCCGCGCAGATCGGCGTCCCGGTCGCGGCGGTCACGGTCGGCACCCAGATGCACGTCCTGAAGCCGGGCGAACCGGCGGCCCTGATGCTCGGCGCACTGATCACGATCGCCGCGGCGGCGATCGGTTCGCGCCGCGCGGCCGCCAAGTCCCCCGCATAGTCCCCGGGCGGGCGCTATTCGGCCGTCCTGCCCAGCAGCCGATCCGTCTCGCGCCGTTCGCGTTTGGTGGGCCGCCCCGAACCCCGGTCGCGGCGCGGCAGGGCGGCGACCAGCTGGGGATCGGGCGGGGGCGGGGACTTGTCGATCATGCATTGCGCCGCGACGGGCGCGCCGACCCGCTTGGTGATCAACCGCTCCACGATCACGATGCGCTCCACGCCATTGACCCGGACCCGGATCTCGTCACCGGGTTTCAACGCGTGCGCCGGTTTCACCACCACCCCGTTGACTCGCACATGCCCGGCGCGGCACGCGGTCGCGGCGGCGGAGCGGGTCTTGAAAAGCCGAACGGCCCACACCCAAGAATCGACTCGGGCCTGGACCGGTTGGCTGGTGGGAGCAGGGGGCACGCGCTACACGATACGGCGCGCGGTGACCACCTGGTCGGAGTTGAGGTTGGTGTAGGAGACCGGGGTACCGGACTGCACCGCGTTGAGCAGCTTGCCGCCGCCGGCGTAGATGCCGACGTGGCCGCCGCCGTTGGTGATCACGATGTCACCGGGCTGCAGGTTCTCGAAGGCGACGGGGGCGCCGACGTGGGACTGCTCGAAGCTGGTGCGCGGCAGGTCGATTCCGGCCTGCTTGTACGCCCACTGCACGAGGCCGGAGCAGTCGAAGCTGTAGGGACCCGACGCACCCCAGGAGTACTGGGCGCCGACCTTGGTGGCGGCCGCGTCCAGCGCGATATTGCCGACCGAGTGGTTCTGCTGCTGGCCGCCGAAGACGTTGGGCAGCTGGAAGTCCTTACCGGGGGCCGCACCGACGGTGCCGCCCTGCGGGACCTGGAGCGCGGTGGCCGCGTCCTTGACCGCCTGGTTGAACTGGGTGACCTGCGGGGCGAATTCGTCCGGCACTTCGAAGCTGCCGAGCCCGGGTACATCCACGGTGGCCGCCGTGGCGGTGATCGCCGGGAAGGCGCCGGTCGTCGTCGCGGCCATCGCACCCATGACGATGGCACCCTTCACGGAATTCGGTAGCCGAGATTCCCGCTGCAAGCTGTGCTTACCCACCGAGCCGTTCTCCATTTCTTCCTGAGCCTGCCGCCGACCGAGTTAGCTGACGGGTTCGGGCCAGGAAGTAGGCCCTACTCCTTCGGCTTGCGGCCGTGGGAGATTCACCCCAAACGAGACTGGGTCCCCGGTTCGATCGCGATGTGGTGGATCGCTCTCGATTAGGCGGTAACGTCGCGGGCTGCCTCTCCGATGAAGCAACAGACTCCGCTAAGTCACGAGAAGATTACGACGACCCGAGTGTGTTGTCCACCCCAACGCGCGGGCGTGTTGTGTCGTAGCTCAAATTCCCCGGTCGCCAAGCGAAATCAGGTTCGGGACGCCGGATCACGGCTCGATATACCTGATCGACATCGCCGTTATAGAAGCGTTCGGGAACAGCGCCGATCACCCCCGATCGGACACCGCGCGCTCCAATTCCGCGATGCGCCGCCGGGCGTCGGCCAGCTCGACCTCGAGCTTGCCCAGCGCCATCACCAGCGGTCCCACCGCGAGATCGGCCACCAGTTGCGGATCGTCGTAACCGCGTTCGATGGCCACCAGAATGTTCTTCCGGATCAGGGTGGCCACGGGGGCCTGCGCGGGCACGTCCCAGGATTCCACCACCTCCGCGACGGTGTGCGGCATTTGCGGCGTTTCCTCCGACATGTACCCCTCCTGGACTGGATCGTTCGCGAACCCGACATAAGGGTAGAGACCGCAAGGGACGCAAGGGGTGCGAACGCCGGCGCGCGGGTATGCCGATCGATAACTACCTCTACGACCAGCGCTATACGGCCGGATAATCCGGAATCATCGCCCGACGCGGCCGGGATTCGCGCGCTACGGTTGGGCCGCATGGACCCCGTCCGCAACCCGTACGCCCCCGGCGCCGGCCAGCGCCCGCCCGAATTGGCGGGCCGCGATCGCCAGCTCGACGCCTTCGACATCGTGCTGGAGCGGGTGGCCCGCGGACGTCCGGAGCGCAGCGTCATGCTCACCGGATTGCGTGGCGTCGGAAAGACGGTGCTGCTCAACCAGCTTCGCTCGGCGGCCCGCGCGGCCGGTTGGGGCACCGGGAAATTGGAGGCGCGCCCGGATCAGGAACTGCGCCGCCCGCTCTCCTCGGCCCTGCACATGGCGGTGCGCTCGATCGCGGTGGCGCATCGCAATCCGGAGCAGGTGGACGATTTCCTCGGCATTCTCAAGGCTTTCGCGCTGCGTTCCACCGCGGACAAGGGCATGCGGGAGCGCTGGAATCCCGGCATCGACGTCCCGGCGGTGACCGGCCGCGCCGATTCCGGCGATATCGAGATCGATCTGGTCGAGCTGCTCATGGAGGCCGCGCAGCTGGCCCGCGATATCGGGGTGGGCATCGCGATCTTCATCGACGAGATGCAGGATCTGGGCCCGGCGGATATCTCGGCGATCTGCGGCGCGTGCCACGAATTGAGCCAGGACGCCGCGCCTTTGATCGTGGTGGGCGCGGGCCTGCCGCATCTGCCCGCGGTGCTGTCGGCCTCGCGCAGCTACTCCGAGCGCCTGTTCTCCTATCACCGCATCGACCGGCTGGACCGGGGCGCGGCGGATCAGGCGCTGATCGCCCCGGCCGAGCGGGAGAACGTGAAGTACAGCGACGCCGCGCTGGCGGCGCTGTACGAGAAGGCCGACGGCTACCCGTATTTCGTGCAGGCGTACGGCAAGGCGACCTGGGACGTGGCGGCGCAGAGCCCGATCTCGGCCGAGGACGTGGAGGTGGCCGCGCCGCACGCCGAGGAAGAACTAGCGGTCGGTTTCTTCGGTTCCCGCTACGAGCGGGCGACCCCGGCGGAGCGGGAGTACATGCGCGCCATGGCCGATCTGTCCGGTGACGACGGACCGGTCGCCACCGCCACCGTGGCCAAGGAGCTCAATCGCAAACCGGCCTCGCTGTCCCCGGCCCGCGACGGCCTGATCAAGAAGGGGCTCATCTATTCGGCGGAGCGCGGCACCATCGGTTTCACGGTGCCGCATTTCGGGCGTTATCTACGCGGCGTGCAATAGCGGAATGTTCGCTGCACCACCAAGATCATTGCGCGACAAGCCTTTTTGATCTTTGCTGACGTCTACCGGTGGGTAACAAAGGCTCCTACACTCGAATGTGATTGGCATCACCTCGAGGAGCACAGCATGGCGACCACATCGAAAGTCGACGCCACCGAAGAGCAGGCCCGGGCACTGGTCGAGGAATCTCGCGAAACCACCTGGAACAAGCCCTCTTTCGCGAAGGAAATGTTCCTGGGACGCTTCCGGCTGGACCTGATACATCCGTTCCCGCAACCCAGCGCGGCGGACGCGGCCAAGACCGAGGCGTACCTGAAGCGGCTGGCGTCCTTCTGCGAGACCATCGACGGGCAGCGCATCGAAGCCGAGGGGCGCATTCCCGACGAGTACGTCAAAGGGCTGGCGGAACTCGGCTGCTTCGGCCTGAAGATCCCGGAATCCTATGGCGGCGTGGGACTCTCGCAGGTCGGCTACAACCGGGCGCTGATGCTGGTCGGCTCCGCGCACGCCAGCCTGGGCGTGCTGCTGTCGGCGCACCAGTCCATCGGCGTGCCCGAACCGCTGAAGCTGGCGGGCACGGCCGAGCAGAAGCAGGAATTCCTGCCGCGCTGCGCCAAGGGCGCGGTGAGCGCGTTCCTGCTCACCGAACCGGATGTGGGTTCGGATCCGGCGCGCATGGCCTCGACCGCCGTGCCGACCGCCGACGGCGAAGCCTACGAGCTCAACGGCGTGAAGCTGTGGACCACCAACGGCGTGGTGGCCGAACTGCTGGTGGTGATGGCGCGGGTGCCCAAGAGCGAGGGGCATCGCGGCGGCATCTCCGCCTTCATCGTGGAAGCCGACAGTCCCGGCATCACCGTGGAGCGGCGCAATTCCTTCATGGGCCTGCGCGGCATCGAGAACGGCGTCACCCGCATGCACGATGTGCGGGTTCCGAAGGCGAATCTGGTGGGCCGCGAAGGGGACGGCCTGAAGATCGCGCTCACCACGTTGAACGCGGGGCGACTGGCGATTCCGGCCATGTGCACGGCCGCCGCCAAGTGGTCGTTGAAGATCGCCCGCGAATGGAGCGGCACCCGGGTGCAGTGGGGCCGGCCGGTCGGCGAGCACGGGGCGGTCGGCGCCAAGATCTCCTTCATCGCGGCGAGCACCTTCGCGCTGGAATCGGTGCTGGATCTGTCCGCCACCATGTGCGACGAGAACCGCAACGACATTCGCATCGAGGCCGCGCTGGCCAAGCTGTGGGCTTCGGAGATGGCCTGCACCATCGCCGACGAGCTGGTGCAGATCCGCGGCGGGCGCGGGTACGAGACGGCCGCCTCGCTGGCGGCGCGCGGCGAACGGGCCGTGGGCGCCGAGCAATTGGTGCGCGATCTGCGGATCAACCGGATCTTCGAGGGCTCCAGCGAGATCATGCGCCTGCTCATCGCCCGCGAGATGGCCGACGCGCACATGGCCGCGGCGGGCGCGCTGGTGGATCGCAAGGCGGAGCTGAAGGACAAGGCCAAGGCGGCGGTCGGCGCGAGCGGCTTCTACGCCAAGTGGTTCCCGCAGCTGACCGTGGGTTCGGGCAGCGCGCCGGTGAGTTTCAGCGAATTCGGGCCGCTGGCAAGGCATATGCGGTTCGTGGAGCGGATGTCGCGCAAGCAGGCTCGCGCGCTCATGTACGGCATGGCGCGGTGGCAGGCGCGGCTGGAGTACAAGCAGGGCTTCCTGGGCCGGATCGTGGATATCGGCGCGGAGCTGTTCGCGATGGCGGCGGCCTGCGTGCGGGCCCAATCCCTGCGTGTGGCGGGCGATCCCGACGGCATCGCGGCCGAGGAGCTGGCGGACGTGTTCTGCCGGCAGGCGCGGTTGCGGGTGGAGCGGCTGTTCGGGGCGCTGTGGGCCAATACCGACGACGCGGATGTGGATCTGACGCGCGGGGTGCTGGACGGCCGGTACAAGTGGCTGGAAGGCGGGGCGCTGGATCCGAGCGAGGGCACCGGGCCGTGGATCGCGGAATGGGAGCCGGGGCCGTCGACGGAGGAGAACGTGCTGCGGCCGTTCCTGCCCTCGACCCGGGCATCCGCGTCGACCTAAGAATCTAGAGAAATCTAGTGAGATTGCTAGAAACCTGTAGAGAACTCTGATGATGGGCGGATCGTCATTGTTTTCTACGGGGTTCTAGCAATCCGCCGAGACTCTGGTAGATCCTCCGATCGGGCTGCATAGATCGACGGCGTCAGTTGGACAACTTGTCAATAACACCGGGTGTGAGCGGTTAACGCGACGGCAATCCCCATCGACAACCGGGCAAAAGGCGAACTCTTCAGGAGCACGTCATGTCCACGCTCACGCGTCCCGCGGCCGATCACGACGGCCATCACCACACCGTGTCCGCAGACGACGGCACGCCGATCGCCGTGCGCGAGTTCGGTACCCCCGGCGCGCCGCTGACGGTGGTGTTCGCGCACGGGCACTGCCTGCGCACCGAATCCTGGGAGCTGCTGCGCGAGCATCTGCACCGGCATTGGGGCGATGCCAACCACCTGGTGTTCTACGACCATCGGGGACACGGGGATTCGGGGGCGGCGGATCCGGCCACCTACACCATCGAGCAGCTGGCGCTGGACCTGGACGCCGTACTCCGGGCGGTGGCGCCGACCGGTCCGGTTGTGCTGGTGGGGCATTCGATGGGCGCCATGACGATCCTGGCCTACGCCCGCCTGTTCCCCGAGACCATCGGCTCCCGCGTCATCGGCGTGGGCCTGATCGCCGGCGCGGCCAACAGCGTCACCCGGGTGGGCCTGGGCCGCCTGCTGAACGGCCCCGCCGTGAACTCCCTGCACTTCGCCATGCGCCGCGCGCCCCGGGCCATGCAGGCCTCCAAGCACTTCACCCGCCGCTTCTTCGAACCCATCATGCGCGAGGCCGCGCTCGGCACCCGCAAGGTCAGCCCGCGCATGATCGCCGTGGCCACCACCATGCTCAACGAGACCTCCCTGCTGACCATGTCGAGCTTCCTCGACTCCCTCATCCGCTTCGACGAAACCGAGAACCTGCACCGCCTCGGCGCCATCCCCGCCCTGGTCCTGCACGGCTCCGCCGACATAGTCATCCCCTTCGCCCACTCGGTCGTCCTCGCCTCCCAACTCGACGACGCCGAACTGGTCCGCCTCGACGGCGCCGGCCACAGCGTCATCCTCGAACGCGCCGAAGAAGTCGCCGGGTCGATCGTCACCCTCGTGGACCGCGCGCAGGCGAAACTCGCGGGCCACGACCCCGGCTCCGAATTCGCCATCGCCGGTTGACCTTCGGGCCGCGGGGCCGGGCGCATGTCAGCGCGGCACCTTTCATCCCTTTCGGGGGTTTGGGGGCTTGCCCCCAATCTCCCCCTTCCCTGCCCCTGACGGGCACCGAAGCCGCGCGCGGGCGAGCCCCTGACCTGCTAATTTACCGGCGTGGCGCGACGGATCCGGATTCTTCGCGTACTGTGTTGTAGATCACGATGTGTGGTCTGTCACACGGCTCGAGGAGGTTTCGATGACACGCAGCGAGATTGCGGAACTCCGCTACGCGGTCGGCCAGCTCCGGCAGTGCGTCACCGCATTGCGCTCCCACTACGGCGACGCGAGCACGGTGCGCCGGCTGGAGAACGATCTGGAACGGCTCGCCATCGACACGGATGAGTTCGAGCAGACCCCACCACCGGTGTCCCCGGGGTCGAAGCAGGAGACCATCTACGTCCCGGACTCCAAGTCCGACGAGGCCGCCTGGATGGGCGCCCAGGACGAGGGCCTCGGCTTCCACTCCCGTCCCCGCACCAAGTAACCGGCGATCCCCCGGCCGCTATCGCCTCACGCGCGATGGCGGCCGGATCGGCGCGTCCGGCTCCCGTGGAACCGGGCCCCGCGCGGCGTCGGCACGATCGGCTCCACGTTCGGGGATTCGAAGACCAGCGCCGACGCCTGCCCGGGCCCGGCCGAACTCACCGCCAGCCCCAATCCCCCGTCCCGCCGCGCCAATTCGTGCAGCAGCGTGGTGACCATGCGCAGACCCGCCGCACCGCCCGGATCGCCGAGCGCGATCGCGCCGCCGTGCACATTGAGCCGCTCCCCCGCCGGATCGGCGAAGCCGAGGGAATGGGTCAGGGCCAGCACCTCAGCCGCGGTGCTCTCGTCGACCTCCAGCAGATCCACCTCGGACAGGTCGAATCCGGTCCGCCACAACGCTTTCGCCACCGCGGGCGTGGCCGCCGGGACCAGCGCGCCCGGTTCGGGGGTGGCGGTGGCCCAGCCCACCAGATAGCCGAGCGGTTCCAATTCCAGATCGACCAGCCGGTCCTCGGCCACCACCAGGCAGGCGGAGGCGGCGAGGGTGCGGGCGCTGCAATTGGCTTCGGTGGTGATGCCACCGGGTAGCAGCGGCATCAGCCCGCCGAGGGCGCGGGCGGACACGTCGTCGCGCAGGCCCTCGTCGCGGTCGACGAGTTGCACCACATCGGAATTCGCGTCGTCGGGATTCGCGCACACCACGACCGGCGCGGTCTCGGCCCCGAACAGACCCTGCCGGCGGCCGCGCGCGGCCCGGCGGTGACTGTCGGCGGCGTAGTCGTCGGCCTCGGCGCGGGTGATGTTGTAGTGGTAGGCCAGATCCTCGGCCGTCTTCAACACCGAGTCGTCGGGTCCCCCGGGCCCGCCGAAGTATTCGGCGCCGACCGCGATCACCACGTCGGCGGACCCGGTCTGCACCATCATGGCGGCGGTGATCAGGGCGCGCAGCCCGCTGCCCGGACCGGCGTCGACCGCGAATTCGCCCACCACGGGCGACAATCCGGCGAGTTGCGCGGCCGGGCGCACGGCTTCGGCGCTGGGCACCGCGGAGACGAGGTGTTCGATCCGATTCGGATCCACCCCGGAACGACCGACCACGGCGGTGAGCACCGTCGAGATCAGGCGTTGCGGCGAGACCGCCGCGAGTGCTCCCCCCGGCAGGCCGACGGGTGTCCGCATCGGCATCACTATCGCGGCTCTCCTCATCACCGGCTCCCTTCACGCTCAGCACCGGCTACCCCGGGACGGGGTTCATCAGCTTCGAACTCAGAGCACCACAGGGTTGTTGCTGCTGTGTGACGACGCGCGAACGGATTTTCGAGCCGTTCGTCCGGTTTTCTCTGGCTCGCTATCCGAATCTCACTGCGAACGTTCCTGGTTCGTGAGATTGCCGTTTGTTCACCAATCGAACGACTCGCCGTCGCGCGCCGGAAATGTGGCGCAAATCACGGGATCACGAAATAGCTGTAGTCAGCTCGAGTGATAGCTGTCCTGTCGTAGGGTGCTGACCATCACATTCGATGCCGGAGGTAACGATGACGTTCCACGGGGTAGGGCAGCGAGGCAAACAGTAGTGAGCGCCGCACCGATCAAGGCTCCCGAATCGAGCACAACCGGGGTATTCAGCAAGGGCCGCGCGGCCATCGCCGCGCGCACGCTACGCACCGACCGGTGGTGGCTGCCGCCGCTGGTGACCGTGCTGGGCCTCGGCACCTTCGTGGTCTACGCGACCATCAGATCCTTTGCGCGCGCGGCGTATTGGGTCCAGGACTACCACTACCTGACCCCCTTCTACTCCCCCTGCCTGAGCGATTCGTGCGTGGCGGGGTCGAGCCATCTCGGGACGCCCATCCCCAGCCTGCCCATGTGGATTCCGCTGGGCTTCCTGGTGCTGCCGTTCCTGCTGCTGTTCCGGCTCACCTGCTACTACTACCGCAAGGCCTACTACCGGTCGGTGTGGTTCTCGCCGCCGGCCTGCGCGGTAGCCGAACCGCACGCGAAATACACCGGCGAGACGCGGCTTCCGCTCATCATCCAGAACGCGCACCGCTATTTCTTCTATGTGGCAGTGATTATCGCGGTCATCAATACCTACGACGCCGCGATTTCCTTCCACGCCAAGGACGGCGGCTTCGGCATCGGGCTCGGCACGATCATCATCACCGTCAACGCGCTGCTGCTGTGGGCCTACACGCTGTCCTGCCATTCCTGCCGGCACATCGCGGGCGGGCGGCTCAAGCACTTCTCGCAGCATCCGGTGCGATACCGCTTCTGGACCGTGGTGTCCAAGCTCAACACCCGCCACATGCAGCTGGCCTGGACCACGCTGGGCACGCTCATCCTGACCGACTTCTACGTGATGCTGGTCGCGAGCGGCACCATCTCCGATCCCCGGCTCATCGGCTGATCCTCAAAACCCATCTCTGTCAGGAGTATTCGGTCCATGCCTGAAGTCGAACGGCACAAGTACGACGTCGTCGTGATCGGTGCCGGTGGCGCCGGCCTGCGTGCGGTCATCGAAGCCCGCGAACACGGCCTGTCGGTGGCGGTGGTGTGCAAGTCGCTGTTCGGCAAGGCGCACACCGTCATGGCGGAGGGCGGCTGCGCGGCCGCCATGGGCAATGCCAACGAGAAGGACAACTGGCAGACCCATTTCAAGGACACCATGCGCGGTGGCAAGTTCCTCAACAACTGGCGCATGGCGGAACTGCACGCGCAGGAGGCTCCCGACCGGGTATGGGAGCTGGAAACCTATGGGGCGCTGTTCGATCGGACCAAGGACGGGCGGATCAGCCAGCGCAACTTCGGCGGGCACACCTACCCGCGGCTGGCGCACGTCGGCGACCGCACCGGGCTCGAGATCATCCGCACCATGCAGCAGAAGATCGTGTCGCTGCAGCAGGAGGATTTCGCCGCCACCGGTGACTACGAGGCGCGCATCAAGGTGTTCGCCGAATGCACCATCACCGAACTGCTGAAGGACGGGGACAAGATCTCCGGCGCGTTCGGGTACTGGCGGGAGTCGGGCCGGTTCATCCTGTTCGAGACCCCGGCCGTGGTGCTGGCCACCGGCGGTATCGGCAAGTCCTACAAGACCACCTCGAACTCCTGGGAGTACACCGGGGACGGGCACGCGCTGGCCATGCGGGCGGGCGCGACGCTGATCAATATGGAATTCCTGCAGTTCCATCCGACCGGCATGGTCTGGCCGCCGTCGGTGAAGGGCATCCTGGTCACCGAGGGCGTGCGCGGCGACGGCGGAGTGCTCAAGAACTCCGAGGGCAAGCGCTTCATGTTCGATTACATCCCCGCGGTGTTCAAGGGGCAGTACGCGGAGTCCGAGGAAGAAGCCGATCAGTGGCTCAAGGACAACGACTCCGCGCGGCGCACACCGGATCTGCTGCCACGTGACGAAGTGGCGCGGGCCATCAACGAAGAGGTGAAGGCGGGGCGCGGCACCGAACACGGTGGCGTGTACCTGGATATCGCCTCGCGCCTGCCCGCCGCGGAGATCGTGAAGCGGCTGCCGTCCATGCACCATCAGTTCAAAGAGCTGGCGGACGTGGACATTACGAAGGAACCCATGGAGGTCGGTCCGACCTGCCATTACGTCATGGGCGGCATCGAGGTGGACCCGGACACCGGGGCGGCGACGGTGCCCGGATTGTTCGCGGCCGGTGAGTGTTCCGGCGGTATGCACGGGTCCAACCGGCTGGGCGGCAACTCGCTGTCGGATCTGCTGGTGTTCGGCCGGCGTGCCGGGCTCGGCGCGGCCACCTATGTGGAGCAGCTGCCGGGCCGGCCCAAGATCTCCGACACCGATATCGCCAATGCCGCGAAAGCCGCGGTGGCGCCGTTCAATCCGACCGAGGACGGGGCGTCGGAGAACCCGTACACCCTGCACATGGATCTGCAGCAGACGATGAACGATCTGGTCGGCATCATCCGCAAGGAAGGCGAGCTGAAGCAGGCCATCGAGAAGCTGTCGGAGCTGCGCGACCGCTACGACCGGGTGCTGGTCGAAGGGCACCGGCAGTTCAATCCGGGCTGGCATCTGGCGCTGGATCTGCGGAACATGCTGGTGATCAGCGAATGCGTGGCGCAGGCGGCCCTGCTGCGCACCGAGAGTCGCGGCGGGCACACCCGCGACGACCATCCGGGCATGGATCCGGCGTGGCGCAACAAGCTGCTGGTGTGCCGGGTGGATCCGGACGAGGTCGGCTTCACCGTGCCGTCGGTGACGGTCACGCCCGAGGACCAGGTGCCCATGCGATCGGATCTGCTGGGCCTGTTCGAAATCAGCGAGCTCGAAAAGTACTACAGCCCTGCCGATCTCGCACCGTTGCGGGCCGGCACCGAGGGGAAGGCCGAATAGCCATGGGTTATGACGCGAAATTCAAGGTCTGGCGCGGCGATACCGAGGGCGGCGGGCTGGAGGACTTCACCGTGCAGGTGAACGAGGGCGAGGTGGTGCTCGACATCATCCATCGCCTGCAGGCCACGCAGGCGCCGGATCTGGCGGTGCGGTGGAACTGCAAGGCCGGCAAGTGCGGATCGTGCTCGGCGGAGGTGAACGGGCGGCCGGGGCTGCTGTGCATGACGCGGATGTCCACGTTCGCGCCGGACGAGGTGGTGACGGTGACGCCGATGCGCACCTTCCCCGTCATCCGGGACCTGGTCACGGATGTGTCGTTCAACTATCAGAAGGCGCGGGAAGTACCGTCGTTCACGCCGCCGGTGGATTTGAAGCCCGGTGAATACCGGATGCAGCAGGCCGATGTCGAACGGTCGCAGGAGTTTCGTAAGTGCATCGAATGCTTCCTGTGCCAGAACACCTGTCACGTGGTGCGTGACCATGACGAGAACAAGCAGGCGTTCTCGGGGCCGCGATACCTTATGCGCATAGCCGAACTGGAAATGCATCCGCTGGATGTGGCGGATCGGCGGGAACTCGCGCAAGAGGATGCGGGACTCGGGTACTGCAATATCACCAAATGTTGTACCGAGGTTTGCCCCGAGCACATCAAGATCACTGACAATGCCTTGATTCCGCTCAAGGAGCGAGTGGTGGATCGTCAGTACGATCCCCTGGTCTGGCTGGGGAACAAGCTGTTCCGACGCTGAGCGAGAGGCCCCGGGCGCGTCACTGCCCTTCCGGGCACAGAAAAGGGGGTTCTTGGGGGTATCCCCCAAGAACCCCCTCTTGCTGTGATGCAGCTATAGCATCGCGACAACACCGATCGCCACGACGGCGACCAGTACGCCGATCGCCAACGCCGGCATCAATGCTCCGGTGAGTACGTATACACCCGCCGCCGATACCGCGAACAGCATCCCGACGATCAGCCGTTCCACCCAATCATCCGGACCTATTCGGCGGTACCGGGGACGGGAATTCCTCAGTCCTCGGTCCACGAAAATATGTGTACCCATGCTTAGCCCGGGCAAACATGTTTTCGTTGCGAAACAGCTGTCAAGTCGTGATCTTCCGCAGGAACGACTCCCAAGCCGAATTAGGGAACACCAGTGCGGGACCGCCCGGATTCTTACTGTCCCGCACCCCTACCGCATCGGCCAGGAACGCCACCTCCACGCATTCCTTGCCGGCTCCGCTCCGGCTGCTCTTGAACCAGCGAGCGCCGACCAGATCCACACTCATGCCGAATACTCCTTCGCCACCTGCCGCAGCAGGTTCCTGCTGTCCTGGACGTCCAGCGCGCAGCGTTCCAGCGACTCCGAAGCCTGGCGATACCGCTGTACGTCGCCCTGTCTTTCGAGATACAGATCGCCGGTGAAGCCCTCCACGTAGACCACGGGCGGCTCCACCGGTTGCCCCTTGCCGTCGACCCCGAACTCCAGAATCACGAACGGGCCGGTCGAAAGTCCCAGGGGGACACCGGCAGTGAAGGGGAGGACGCGCAACACGACATTGGGCCGGGTACTCAACTCCGCCAGATGCCGCACCTGCGCAGCCATCACCCTTGCACTTCCCACCAGGCGGCGCAATACCGATTCGTGCAACACGATGGCGACCGCGGCGGGGTGCATGCGGCGGGTGATCAACGCCTGCCGCTGGATCCGCAGCTGCACCCGCCGATCCAGTTCGGCCGCACCGTCGCCGGGATAGCCCAGCTTGTTCAGCGCCCGCGCGTAGTCGGGGGTCTGCAGCAGCCCGGGCACGAGTTCGCTTTGGTAGCAGGACAACTGCTGCGCGGATGCTTCCAAGCCCACGTAGACGTCGAAGTTCTCCGGAATGAGGTCGCCGTAGGAGTGCCACCAGCTCTTGACGGCCGCCTGCTGCGCCAAACCCTTGAGCCCGTCGGCGATTTCGTCCGGGATCCCGTAGATCCGGCACAGCTCCTGGATGTCGATGGTGCGGATGCGATCGGCATTGCCCTTCTCCAGCCGCTGTAGCGTGCTGGCGCCCCATTCCATGAGTTTCGCGGCCTCGGCGATAGTCAGCCCCGCCTGAATCCGCCAGTCCCGCAAATAGCGTCCGAGCTGGCGTCGGGGCAGGGTCGAGGACACACTGGCGGAACTCTCTGACACAGCGCGCTCCGTTCTCGTAGCGTGCGCGCACGGGTCACCGGTTCGCGTGAGTCAGGCTGCCTCGCACCGGCTCCCCGTCCGGACACACATCATCGGCGGGCAAAGGCTTCGTCCACTATGGAGAATCTTCCTCCCCCAGGCGGATTCGGTGCTGGCGATTCGCGCAACTTTGCGTTCTCATCTTCGAAAATCCTGCGCCGGAGGGCTGCTCGTGGTGTGCTAGATATGTGCCCGGAGCGGTGTTGCTAGGCCCCCTTTCCTTTCCTGAATGCTCCGGGCACTTCAGGAACCGTTAGGAACGAGGAGTAATGGCCGAAGTCGTCACCCCCTGCCAGCCGTTCGAAGCGGAGGTCGAACCGTGCAATTGACCTCCTTGAACATGCATGTGGCCGAGTTGCTGCGCTGTCGCACAGACCCCGGCATCATGAGCGTCGAACAAGCCCACGCCGCAATGCAATTGCACCTCGATTGCACCGTCGACACCTGCAAGGTCCGACGCCGCGCCCGGGCGACGCTGGTGGAGGAAGGACGATGCGTGCTCGACGAGCGCGCCCTGCCATAGAAGCGGCCGGAGACGACCCGGGGAAGGCCCCCGACCGCCCAGACCGCTGCCCCACGGTACTTTCGAGCGTCCGAACCCAACCTCCAGGTTCGGCCGTGGTCCCTTCCGCGTGAGGCAGCGCGGTTCGGCCGTCCGTTCCACAGACGACGGACGGCCGAACCGCACCCCACCGACCGGTCCGCCATCTACCCTGGATGGCAACGCACTCGCGCCGGTGAAGGGGACACCGTTGTCAGCCATCGGAGAATTTCGAATGCCGATGTTCCGGTCTGGACTGGTGACAGATCTGCACGCCATTCACACCATCGAGCAGGAGCAGTTCGACCTGGCCTACGAATTCTTCGTGCTGCGGCAGCTGTTCGAACTACACGGTCCGGATTGGACTGTCGCCGAATTCGAGGGCGAGGTCTGCGGTTACGTCCTGACCGCACTCGATCGGACCGAACGCGCCTGCTTCATGGGCTTCGCCGTCGCCAGACGCTACTGCGGTCGCGGATACGGCAGAGCACTGCTGGAATCCGCCCTGGATCACTGCCGGGCGGTGCGGGCCGATCAGGTCTTCGTCACCGTGAAGCCGAACAACCGGACCGCGTATCACCTCTACCAGACGGTCGGATTCGAGCTGGACCATCACGAACAAGGCTATTTCGGTTTGGCCGAGCCTCGAGATGTGCTGGTGCACAAGCTATATCATTGATCATGCTCGAAAAGGGGGAGCCGTCCTCGCCATTCGTGGCGGACATGAGTACTCGCGTCAAACGGCACGCCGCGGAACACACCAAGCCCGTCGTGACCTTCCTCGATCAACCGAACCGGCTGCGCCACAACCACACCGAGCAGCCACTGCTGGACGACCTCGCCCGGCGCGTCGAAGCCGTGCTCGCCACCTACGATCCGCCGGGCATCCGGCGCGAAGGCGACAGCCTGGTCTTCAGCCACCTCTACGGCCTCGCCCTGCGTCCGCCCGAACCCGACCACGCGCCGGAACTGAAGGTCCTGCTGGCCGCGCTGATCGCGGCCGAGGTCGAGTTCCGCGGCCCACTGCGCTTGAGCCGCACCCAGAATCACGAACTCGCCGCCACTTACGAGCGGCTGGGCCGGCCGTTGATCGACGCCGGCCTGCCGGGACATGCCGCCCTGGCGTTTCAGCGGGCCCAGGGCCTGTTCCGCGCCGACGAGGACACCGATGCCGAGGACCGTTGCGGGCTGGCCCGGGCGCGCGCCCGCCGGCTGGCGCAGCCCGCGCTGTGGCGGCGCTGGGGCGGGCTGTTCCCGGATCTGGTGTGCGGCTACGGATATCGGCCGTTCCGGATGCTGTTCTGGATCGCGCTGCAATTGGCGGTGTTCACCGCCGCCGTATCGCTGGTCTCGGACAAATCCTTCTACACCGACTTCTACCAGGTGCTGGTCAACTACCTGAACCCGCTGGGCCCCGGCGACACCGAACATCTGCGGACGGGCGGGCGGACCCTCATGGTGACCGAGTCCTATCTGGGTTCGGTCACCATGTCGGTGTTCTTCGCCCTGCTGGTGCGCCGCTGGTTCCGGCTCTGAATCATCGGTGGTCGCCGAATCACCAACGCGCCGTGCTGATCTTGGAGCTGCGCAGCGCCGCCAGCGTCGCCGCGGTCATCCGATCGCGCATCTGCCCGACCTGGGCGGTCCACTGCGCCGTGAAACCGGGATCCGCTTCCAGCCCGTCCCAGAACCGCCGGAAGCGCCGCGGGGAATGCGCACCGGGCATCCACAGGTGGGCCAGGGATTCCAGCAGGGGCGCGAGCTTGCCCACCGGATCCTCGTTGGGCCCGGTGCGGGCCACGTCTCCCAGCGCGGCGCCGAAGGTGGTCAGCAGCCAGTCGTGCACCGCCAGGTCCTCGCAGAAGTGCTGCACGCCCGCCAGATCCGCGGCCGTGGGCACCTCGATGCGAACCTTGCGCAGCCCGTCCTGCTCGAGCCGGAAGTTCAGGTGGATCCGATCGGGCGGCTCCTCCCCCGCCGGCGGCACCACGCGGGCGACCCAGCGCAGGCAGGTGGCCGCGGTGCGCAGCGGAGGTTGCCGGCGTTCCAGGCGGGGGTCGGTCAGCACCTGGTTCAGCAGCAGCTCACAGATCGATCCGAGATCGAGGGTGGTCTCGTCACCGGGCAGCTCGAGGTGGCCCTCCGCCAAGGCGAGGGCGGTCGCGGCATCGTTTCCGAGTTTGTTGTGGATGAGTTCCAGCGTCCCCACCCGGGTGAGATAGTGCGACCACGGCCGCCGCTCCTTGACCAGCGCGCGCACCACCCGCACGCGCGCCGAACTCTGCGCCACCCGGCCGCCGATCACCACGGCGTGCGCATCGACCGTTCCCACCGCCCGGCTCTCCGCGCCGCGGTGATTGGCCAGATCGCAATCGACGCCGATGGCCCGGCCGGGTGAGGTCGCGCGCGCCAGCGGACGTTCCCGGATCGCTATGCGCTGCCCCGGGAACTGCGGCAGCAGTCGCGAAACCTCCGCCTCTGACAGCGCGTCCGCGTTCGGCAGCAGGTTGGTGCGGATTTCGCCCAGCAACGCCAGTGCCTCGGTCATCCGGCGCTCATCTCAGTCTTCCTCGAGGAAGACGTGCCGCAGCCGTTTGCGCACCTCGAGCGGGACGGTCACCGGAACGGGCTCGCGCCCACCGCGTTCCGTCAGCTGCGCCTGCACCTCGTCGTCGAGTTGCAGATGATTGAGGATCACCCGCACCGAATGCTCGATGCCGAGATAGTTGTGCGGCAGCACCGACAGTGCCCGATACGCGGCGAAGGCTTTGGCGTCCGCCCGGAGCTGGATGACCGACGGCAGTTTCGACCACTCGTCGGGCCAGGGCTCGGTCCACGGCATCGGGGCCGCGACCACCTCCCCTTCGTGCCGGATCATCCCGAGCCGCAGCAACTGCCAGATCGAGGCCAGGAACGGGCAGGACCAGCGCCTGGTCCCGGTCTCGGCGTCGTCGTTCCACAGCTGCACGTCGAGGAAGATCGAATGATTGCGCGCGCCGAACTCCTCGGGCGGCCGCCACGGCTGCAGGCGCATGGCGTGGCCGCGATCGAATTCGGAGGACCGGCGGCCGTTGCACAGCCAGCCGTTGTCCACGGCGGCCGGGCGGCGGCCGTTGCCGCCCCGGCCGGGTTCGGGCACGATGCGCGCGGCCATCATCTCGGCCAGCCGCAGCGGCGGACCGGACGGTTCGCCGTCCACGAACGCGGGCACCTCGGCACAGCCGGCCTCCCGGACCAGGTAGTCGATCTGCACCCCGCATTCGTCCGCGGCGTGCAGCAGTTTCGGCAGGATCACCGTGGGCGCGGTCGACGGCTCCCCGGGGGATCGATCCTTGAACTGTTCGAAGTAGTCGTCGATCAGGAAGCAGGTGCTGATCCGCGCGGCCGGGCCGAATTCGGCGCGCGCGGCCGCCCGGAAGGCATCCAGCAGCGGCGCGACCTGACGCAACTGGGCCTCGATCCGCTCCGGGCCGTTGGTCAGATCGTCCATGTAGAAGTGGCCGACCTCCACCGAGAGATGCGACAACCCCTGTCCGGCGGTGCGGTGGCGTTCACCCGCCTCGCTGTAGTCGGTCGTGGGACTCACCGATCACCCCAGCCCTTCCCAGAACGCATCCGTAACCAGCCGGTCGGCGAGTTGTCTGAAAGCTGTGACGGTCTCCGCGTTGGCTATCCCGGAGGAGACGTCGGCATCCAGGATCACCTGTTCGCGGCACTGCAGGATCGGTTCCATCGGCGTCTGGCCCAGCACGACCGAATCGCCGAGGCCGAACTTGTTGGCGGAGCGGATCAATCGATTGTTCTGCTTCTGCAGCCAGGTGGCTTGCGCGGCACGCAGGCCGATCGGTTCGTTCAATTCCGGCACGGCGGTGCGCACGTAGCGTATCGAGTTCTTCAGATCATCGGGGTCGTGGCCGCACTCGATACCGGTGGACAATACGCCCTGCTCGCCGAAGACCAGGCCGCTGGCGGCGATCAGGTGCTGGCGGGTCCAGCGGTGGAACACCAGCCAGCGGGCCGTCGTCTCGCGCAGGGGTTCCTGCCGGGTCGCGTGCATGGCCAGTACCAGGGCGATGGAGCGGCCCGAGCTCAAATCCACGAAGGTGACGTCGAATTCGGATTCGCATTTGGTCAGCAGCGTGGTGCAGCGGTCCAGCATGTCCGGATCGACCGCGGTGAACTCGCTGCCGTTGCGGTCGCCGGGGAACAGCACCAGGCGGCCGGACGGGTGGCGGGACTCGGCCAGCTCCTCCCGATCGGTTTCCGAGCGCACGCTCAGGCGCTTGGCCTCACCGGTCTCGCCGAGCAGGAATTCGTGCAGCCCGACACCGCCGGCGATGCCGCGATCCACCTTGCCGATCTCGAAAGTGCCACCGGCGGTGGGCGATCCGAAATCGAAGTCCAGGTAGGCCACCTTGCTGCCGGTCATGCTCAGCCAGTACGCCATATTGCAGCTGGTCACCGAGCGTCCGGTGCCACCCTTGTCGGAGGCGGAGAACACCAGCATGTCGTCACATACTCCTGGTCGCGTCGAGCCGGGCGAAGTCCAGTTCGTCCAATTCCAGCAAAGCCTCGGACGCGAGACTCAGTGCGGTGCCGGGACGTTCGTCGATGATCCGCCGGGCCCGCTGCAACCGCCGCTCGGCGCGGGTGAGCGCCACCCGGTGCGGTGAGGCGTCCTTCTCGCTCAACTCCAGCAGCTCGTGGTTGAGCAGGTGCTCGGCCTCGGTGAGCAATTCCATGGCCCGGACCACCAGGCCGGGCGGGCGCAGCGGCGGATCCTCGTACATCTGCGCGGCGGTCACCAGGCACTCCACCACGCGTTCGGTGAGATACCAAGAGGGCGCATCGTTTTCCGCGCCGCCGAAGATGCGGGCCGGATCGTCCCAGAGGCCGGTCACCCGGCCTTCCCGGAAGGCGCGGCGGTCCAGATGGTCCATGGTCGCCTGGGCCAGGGCCATCAGGCGATCGCGGGTCTCCATGGTGCCCGACAGCCGCGCGGCCTGCAGGGTGCGCTTCAACAGCACGGTGGCGTAATCGGACACCGTCCAGGTGAGCAGGGGTCCGCCGCCATTGGCGTCGCCGCTGCCGTGCAGGCGCAGGGAAACGCCCGGGGTGTGCAGGTGGCGCGCCGGATCGTCCTCGGTCAGGCGGCGGATGATCCGGCCGCGGCGGGCCAGTTCGTCGAAAATCGGTGCGGCCCTGGTCAAATCGTCGTCGCTGGCTTCGCGATTGAGCAGGTCCTGCATGAGCACGGCGGACACGATGAGACTGAAGTAGTCCGACTCCTCGCCGTCGGAGGTCCGCCACGGAATGTCCTCCAGCGGCCAGCGGCCGGTGCCGAAACGCGCCACCGCCGCCCAATAGCGCTGGGCCAGATCCCAGCGCAGCTGCAAGGCTTCGGCCAGGCGGCGCTGCTGCGCGTCGAGCAGGTCGAGTTCGCGGGTGCGCACCGAGGTGAGGTCGTTGATGCCGTCCAGCGCGACGACCGTGAAGTGCAGGTACGGCCGGGCGACGGCATAGCCCGGTTCCGCGGCGATCGGCATGTCCACGAAGTCGATGGCCGCGGCCTCCCGCACCAGGCTCCAGCTCCAGCCGCATTCGAACAGCAGCTCTTCGTCGTAGAGATCCACGCCCGGGGTCTGGCTCAGCGTCAGGTCGTTGCGCAGCCGGATGCGCACGCGTTCCAGGCGGCGGGCCACCGACTCCACCACCGTCTCGCTCGACGCGCCGGTCTGATTCAGCATGGTGAGCATGGCTTGCCCGTCGGGGTCCTCGGGCCGCACGGTATTGACCACGAAGCTGCGCACCAGGCCGACCATGGCGGCGGTGAGCCGGTCGTTGATTCGCTTGTCCAGCACGTCTATTCGCTTCGCCAGCGCCCGCGCCTCGGGCCGGGCCTGCGACAGCACGAAGGGCTGGAATCCGCGCAGGAATTTCAGCGCGGCCAGGCACAGGGTCAGGGACATCGAGTAGGAGTCGACGACATCCAGGTCGAGCTGCCGTTCGGTCGGACCGTCCGCGCCCATCGCCGACAGGTAACTGCCCGCGGAGAAGACCGGGACCTCCCTGGTCTCCGGCTCGCCGTCGAGTTTCTCGACCCTGGTGTACCGCTCGATGTACTGCTCCAGCACCCCGACCAGATTCGCCCCGATCCGCGCGCCGGCGCCCATGGGGGCGAGCACCACCTTGATGTCGTCGGCGATCTCGTCGGGCTGATGCAGCCCGAAGCCGTCGATGACCGTGGCGGGATACAGCAGGCACAGCAGCTGTTCGGCGTCACTGATGGAATTGGAGCCGTCCCGCCCGCCCCAGGTCCAGGTGCCGTCGAGATAGCAGGCGTTCAACAGCGAGCGCCATATTCCGAGAATCTGCTGCCGTGGCTGAATCCGCATCGACGCTGTCCCCTGCCGTATGGTGGCCGCCCCGCTGGACGCGGCACAAACTATCATGCGTCACCGAGCCGCACGCGGTATGCAGGTAGCGTCGCAAACCATGGATCGGACGGTTCGCCGACACGCGGTCAGCTACCTGCTGTTACTACCGAGCCTGATCGGTGTCTGCTGCTTCCTGCTCGCGCCGGTCGCGGTGGTGCTGTGGTTGAGCGTACACAGTTGGAATCTGTTGGGCCCCATTACTTTCACGGGCGCCGGCAACTGGCGGGCAGTCCTGACAGACCGGCAATTCGGGCACTCGATCCTGGTGACGCTGGCGCTCACCGCCTTGGTGGTACCGGCACAGACCGCGCTGGGGTTCGGCATCGCGGCCCTGCTGGCGCGGCGGGCGCGGGGCGGGACGGTGCTGCGGGTGGTTTACGCGCTGCCGTGGATGTGCGCGCCGGTGGCGGTGGGGGTGCTGTGGCAATGGCTGTTCGTGCCGACCGACGGGGCCTTGAACGGGTTGCTGGGGACGCGGATCGAGTGGTTGAGCGAGCCGGCGCTGGCATTGCCCGCGGTGGCGGTGACGACGGCGTGGATGAATGTCGGGTATGTCGCTTTGTTCTTCGTCGCGGGGATTCGGGCGATACCCGGGGAGCTCCTGGATGCCGGGGCGCTGGACGGGGCCACGGGGGTAAGGCGCATCCGGTTCCTGATCTTGCCGCTGTTGCGGCCGACCATGTTCTTCGTGCTGGTCACCGGGGTCTCGAGTGTGTTTCAGACGTTCGACAGCGTGTATGCGCTGACTCGGGGCGGGCCGGATCACCGGACGGATGTGGTTGGGATGCGGATGTATTCGGAGGCGTTCGAGGCGGCGCAGCCGGGGCGGGCGGCGGTCATGGCGGTGGTGGTGTTCGCGGTGATGTTCGTGATCACGGTGGCGCAGCACCGGTACTTCCGGGATCGGACGAGTTATGAGTACTGAGGTGCGGGGCGCGCTGCGGGCGGGGGCCGCATACGCCGTGCTGGTGGCGGGGGCGCTGGTGACGGTCGCGCCGCTGGTGCTGGGGGTGTTCACGGCCTTGAAGACGCCTCGGCAGTTCGCGAGCGAATCCGCCTCGGCGGCACCGGATCCCGTCACGCTGGAGAATTTCCGGACGGTCCTCGATCAGGGGCTGGGGCGGGCCGTTGTGGTGACGGCGCTGATGACGGTGTGCATCACCGGCGGGCAGCTGCTGACGTCGGTGCTGGCGGCTTATGCGTTCGCGCGCACCGAGTTTCCGGGACGGGACGCGCTGTTCTGGGTGTACCTGGGGACCATGATGGTGCCGGGGGCGGTGACGTTGATTCCGCTGTATCTGATGTTCGCGAAGCTGGGGTGGCTGAATACGTTCTGGGCGCTGGTGCTGCCGTTCGTGTTCGGGTCGCCGTACGCGGTTTTCCTGCTGCGGCAGTACTTCCGGGCGATTCCGGGCGAACTGATCGACGCGGCGCGAATGGACGGGGCGAATACGGCCGACATCCTGGTGCACGTGGTGGTGCCGATGAGCCGGCCGATTCTGGCGACGCTGACGGTGATCACCGTGGTGGCGCAGTGGAACAACTTCATGTGGCCGCTGGTCGCCGCCAGCGGGGACAAGTGGCAGGTGCTCACGGTGGCCACGGCGAACATGCAGACGCGGTACAACGCGCAGTGGACGTTGATCATGGCGGCCACGACGCTGGCCATCGCGCCGCTCGTGGTGTTGTTCGTGGTGTTCCAGCGGCAGGTGCTGCGGTCGATCGCGTGGACGGGACTCAAATGAGGGTCAAGGAATCGACTCGGGTGCTGGTCGGGATCGCGATGGTGATCGCGCTGCTGGTGGCGGCGGCGCTGTGGCTGGGGCGGGAGGGGGACGGGTCGGGGCGGACGGTGGTGCGGCTGCGGATCTGGGATCAGAGTTTCGTGGCCGCGTACCGGTCTGCGCTGGATGAGTTCGAGCGGGCGAATCCGGATGTCGAGGTGCGGATCTCGGTGGTGCCGTGGGGGTCCTACGCGCAGAAGCTGCGGCTGGATGTGGCGGGCGGGATCGCCGACGATCTGTTCTGGACCAATCTGTACGAGGACTTCGCGGACGGCGGGCACCTGGTGGATGTGCGCGCGGCATTGGGTGCGGAGGCGGCGCGGGACTGGGATCCGTTCGCGGTCGGGCAGTTCACCAGGAACGGAAAGCTCTGGGCGGTACCGCAGTTCGTGGACGGCGGGAGCGCGATCTACTTCAATCGGGACCTGCTCGACGCCGCCGGGGTGAGTGCGGAACAGCTCGGCGCGGCCCGCTGGGATACGGACGAGTCGGTCGACACCTTCCGCCCGCTGCTGCGCAGGTTGACGGGCGTCGCGCCGTGGCCGTACAACGCGGCCAACGACTTTCAGTCACTGCTGCTGCCATACGTCGGGTCCGCCGGCGGGCAGGTGCAGGAAGACGGGCGGTTCGCCTTCGCGAGCCCGCAGGGACAGGCGGCGTTCGGCTATCTGGTGGGATTGATCGCGGCCGGATTGTCGCCGTCGGCGGCGGATACCAACGGCAGCAGCGATTTCGCGAAGAACGCCTTCCTGCAAGGGCGGCTGCCGCTGTTCCAATCCGGCACCTTCAATCTGGCCACCATCCGGCAGCACGCCGGATTCCGCTGGGGCGTGGCCATGATTCCCGCGGGTCCGGCGGGCCGGGTCAGCGCGAACAATTCCATCGGGGTCGCGGGGAACGCGGCCTCGGCGCACCCGGACGCGGTGCGGCGGGTGCTGGGCTGGCTGGGCAGCGCGGCCGGGAACCGGTATCTGGGGCTGGACGGGGCGAGTATTCCGGCGGTGGTGCCGGAACAGCAGGTCTACCGCGACTATTGGGCGCGGCAGGGCGTAGACGTCTCACCGTTCTTCGAGGTGCTGCGCGGGCGGCAGATATCCGCGGGCGGCGGGCCGGGGTTCCCGGCGGCGCTCGAGGCGATCATGCCGGTGTTCGACGAGATGTTCCTGGGCCGGATACCGGTGGCGGCGGGACTGGAACGCGCGCAGCGGGCGGGCAACGACGTGCTGGACGAGCGGTGACCGGCTGATCAGATGCGGCTGTGATCGGTGAACGGGGTGCGCGGGCCGAACTTGGGTTTGCGCGCGAAACCCGCCAGCCCGAGCAGGCGGACCGCTCGATAGCGGTGCGGGCGCAGGGGTTCCAGGTATTCGACCATGGCGGCATCGTCGATGGGCCGGCCCAGCAGGGTCCAGCCGACCGTGGCGGCGAGGTGGAAATCGCCGACCGAGAGCGCGTCCGGGTCGCCGAAGGCGCGCTGGGCGATCTCGGCGGCCGTCCAGACGCCGATGCCGGGCACCGTGCGCAGCCGAGCGGCGGCGTCCGCGTGACTCAGGGCGGCGGCTTCCTCCAGCTTGGGGGCGATACGAGCCGCCAGCACAATGGTTTTCGAGCGCTGCGGTTCCACATTGGCGCGGTGATACACCCAGGACGGGATGTGCCGCCAGGTCTCGGCGTCCGGCATCAGGCGCAGACCGTCCGGGGCGGGACCGGGCGCGGGAGAGCCGTAGCGCCACACCAGTTTTCGCCAGGAGGCGTGCGCGGTGCGGGTGTGCACCTTCTGTTCCAGAATGGCCGGGACCACCGCTTCCCACACCAGACCGGTGCGCAACATGCGCAGACCCGGATTCCGGCGATGCGCCTCCACGATCTTGGGATGGTCCGGGGCGAAGTCGTCCAGGTCCTCGTCCAGGCAGAGCATGACGGGCAGGCGCTCGAGAAACTCCGCCGCGCCCGGACCCCAGGCCCGCGCCTCGACCGTATGCCGATCGGCCTGCCGCAGCCGGTAGGTGACGGGCCCGCTCGGCATGCGGGAGGCATGCCAGTGCGCGCCGTCCGGGGTCTCCTTGTGACACGGATCCCCCAGTCCACGCCGCAAGGGCGAGACGGTGGCGGCCAGGTCGATGGGGCGCTCGGACCGCACCGTACGGGTGCAGGCGGTGGCGGTCGGCGCGGAAGTCACCCGCACATGCTAATCCGCCGCTCCGCGCCTGCAGCGCCTGCCGGAGCGCCGCTGCCGGGTTGGGCAGGCGAGTAGCGATGGTGCGCGAATCAATCGCCGCGCAGGAATTGCGCGAGGTGCCGGGCGGTGCGGTCCGCCAGCTGCTCGGCCTGGGTGCGGCAGGAGAAACCGTCCGCCAGCAGGATCGTGTCCGGGGTCGCGTCCCGTACCGCCGGCAGCAGGCCGTTCCCGGCCACCGCGACCGATATGTCGTAGTGGCCGGATTGCATGCCGAAATTGCCGGCGAGTCCGCAGCATCCGGCGATTTCGCGCACTGTCGCGCCGGTGGACGCCAGAATTCTGCGGTCCGCGGCGAAACCGAATTCGGCGTGCTGGTGGCAGTGCGGCTGGACCAGGACGGTGGCCCCGGAACGGTCCGGGGGCTGCCAGGACGGGTCCGATTCGAGGAATTCCGCGAGGGTGCGGACCGCTGCGGCGACGGCGGCGGCGCGTGGGTCGTCCGGGAGCAGGCGCGGCAGGTCCGCGCGCAGGGTCGCGGTGCACGAGGGTTCGAGGCCGACGATGACGCCGCCCGCGCGCACATGCGATTCGAGGGCGTCCAGGGTGGCGCGCAGGCGTTGGCGCGCGGCGTCCAATTGGCCGGTGCTGATCCAGGTCAGGCCGCAGCACACCCGGCGTTCCGGGATCCGCACCCGATGTCCGAGCGATTCGAGCAATTCGGCTGCCGCCCAAGCGATCTGTGGATCGAAGGCATCGGTGAAGGTGTCGGTCCACAGCATGACCGGGGGCGAGGGGGTCGCCGGGGGGACAGAACGTGCGGATGCGCGCCACTGGCGGCGGAAACTCTTGCGCGCCAAGGCCGGTACCGGACGGCGCGGATCGATGCCGGCGGCGCGCAGGCCGAGCCGGCGTGGACCGGCGAGGGCGGTCAGGCCGTTGAATACGCGCGGGAAGCGGGTCGCGGCGGCCAGCCATTGCGGGAGGCGGCCGAGGGAGTAGTGGTCGCGCGGGCGCAATCTGCCCCGGTAACGGCGGTGCAGGGTCTCCGATTTGTAGGTCGCCATATCCACGCCCGCCGGGCAGTCGGAGCCACAGGCTTTACAGGACAGGCACAGGTCCAAGGATTCGGCGACGGCGTCCGAACGCCAGTCGAGTGCGCCGCGCACCACCTCCTGCAGGACGCGCGCGCGGCCGCGAGTGCTGTCCTTCTCGTCGGCGGTGGCCAGGTAGGACGGGCACATGAAACCGCCGGACGCGCGATTGTCGGCGCGGCACTTGCCGATTCCGACGCAGCGGTGCACGGCGGCGGCCAGATCATGATCCGCCGGGAAGCTGAAGCCGTCCGCGAGCGGCAGCGGGGGCAAGCCCGCGAGCCGGAGGTCGGTGTCGATCGGGCGGGGGTGGACCAGTACGCCCGGGTTCAGCACGTCGTCCGGATCGAACAGGGCCTTGAACCCGGCGAAGGCAGCCAATGCCTGGTCGGAGTACATGAACCGCAGCAGTTCCGAACGCGCCCGGCCGTCGCCGTGCTCACCGGACAGCGAACCGCCGAAGCGCACCACCTGCCGGGCGGCGTCCTCCAGGAACGCTCGGAAGCGTTGCGGCGCATCGGCTATCGGAAGATCTAGGCGCACATGGATACAGCCGTCGCCGAAATGTCCGTAGAGCAGGCCGTCCACGCCGTGCTCACGGGTGAGCTCGGCGAATTCCCGCAGGTAGTCGCCCAGGCGCTCGGGTGGGACCGCGGCATCCTCCCACCCTGGCCAGGCCGGATGACCGTCCGGCGTCCGCCCTGCCAGGCCCGCACCGTCGGCGCGAATACCCCAGAGCGCCTTGGCTTCCGCGGCGTCGGTGACGATCCGCGAATCCAGTGCGTGGGCGGAGCCGCACAGCTTCCGGGCGATACCCCGCGCGTGTTCCGCTGTCTCGCCTTCGATTTCGATCAGCAGCCATCCCCCGCCGCGGGGCAGCTCCGGTACCCCGCCCCGATGGGTCCGCACCACATCGACCAGGCGGGCATCCATCCCCTCCACGGCGATCGGGCCTACCGCCATCACCGCGGCGATATCGTCGGCGGCAGTGGGCATATCGGGATAGCCGAGCACCACCAATACCGTCGCGGCGGGCAGCGGAACCAGGTCCACCGTCGCTTCCAGCAGCAGCCCGCACGTCCCCTCGGTACCCACGAACGCCCGCGCGAGCGACGAACCCCGTTCCGGCAGTAGGTGTTCCAGGCTGTACCCGGATGCCTGCCGCTCGAACCGCCCCAGCTCGGTCCGGATGAGCGCGAGGTTCGACAGCGTGAATTCAGGCAGCCCCGGAACCTCGGAAAGTTCCGAACCCAACCGCCGCTCGACCCCCGCCCCATCAAGTATCCGCAGCTCACGCACAGTATCGGAGGTCCTCCCCCACGCCACCGCATGCGGCCCGCAGGCATTGTTCCCGATCATCCCCCCGAGCGTGCACCGATTCTGAGTCGAAGGATCCGGCCCGAACCGCAGCCCGTACTCCCCCGCCGCCCGCTGCAACTCCCCCAGCACCACCCCCGGCCGCACCCGGGCAACCCGCCGCTCCCCATCAACCTCCAGAACCTCGTTCAAATACCGCCCGAAGTCCACCACCAACCCCGCCCCGATCGCATTGCCCGCCACCGACGTCCCCGCACCCCGCGCCGTAACCGAAAGCCCTTCCCCCCGCGCGAACTCCACCACCGCCGCCACATCGTCATCCCCCCGCGGAAACACCACCGCCGCCGGCAACACCCGATAGTTGGAAGCATCGGACGAATACTCGGCCCGCCGCCGCTCCGACGCATCCACCTCACCAACCAGCCGCGCCCCCAACGCTCGCCCCAGCGATCCAGTCACCCCGCCAGCCTAGAAGCAGCACCCCCTCCCGCACCTGGGGCACCGGGGACGTGCGCGCGGCGGTCCGCTCTGAAGGACCCCCACCCCCGGGGCCGGGGGTACCTCGCGGCAGTTCGCTCTGTGCGAACACCGGATCCGGGTACCTGGGGTGGGGGTTCGGGGGCGAAGCCCCTGAGAGTCCCGAGAGTTGCTCTCCCCCTCCCGAGGGGGTTCGGGGGCGGAGCCCCGGCCGTTGGGAGGTATGGCCGCGAGTTTCGAGAGTTGAGGAATCCCTTGATCTGAACCTTGGTTGAGGTCTTAGTGTCGGTGGCCTGGGGTTCACTGGACCCTGACCGGTGAGGAGTGCGGGATGAGTATGGAATCCGTGGCGTGGAATCAGCTGTATCGGCAGATGAACGCGCCTACCGAGCGGCGACCGCTGCGCCTGGCCACCGCTAAGCGGATTCTGGCTTTCGCGCACGCGCATCATCGGCGGTTGGCGGCCTTCCTGGTGTTCAGCATCGTGTCGGCCCTGCTGGCGGTGGCCACGCCGGTACTGGCCGGACAGGTGGTCGATGCCATTGTGGGCGGCGGCCCGGTGCGCACCGTGGTCGTGCTCGCGGCGGTGATCGCCCTGGTGGCGGTGCTGGACGCGGGGCTCGGGCTGGTCATCCGGTGGCTGTCGGCGCGCATCGGCGAGGGTTTGATCTTCGACCTGCGGACCGCGGTGTTCGATCACGTGCAGCGGATGCCGGTCGCCTTCTTCACGCGCACCCGGACCGGCGCACTGGTGAGCCGGCTCAACAATGACGTTATCGGGGCGCAGCGGGCGTTCAGTTCCACCCTGTCCGGGGTGGTCACCAATGTGGTGACGCTGGTCCTCACCCTCGCCGTCATGCTGCGGCTGTCCTGGCAGATCACGCTGCTGGCGCTGGTGCTGCTCCCGGTGTTCGTGGTGCCCGCGCGGCGCATGGGCGAGCGGCTGGCCACCATTCAGCGGGAAGCCGCGGGACTCAACGCCTCCATGAGTACCCAGATGACCGAACGGTTCTCAGCACCGGGCGCGACCCTGGTGAAGCTGTTCGGGCGGCCACAACAGGAGTCGGTGGAGTTCGCGGCGCGGGCCGGGCGGGTGCGCGATATCGGGGTGCGCACCGCCATGCTGCAGACCGTGTTCGTCACCGCGCTCACCCTGGTGTCGGCGCTGGCCTTGGCGCTGGTCTACGGGCTCGGCGGCTACTTCGCGCTGCAGGGCAAGCTGGAACCCGGTGCGGTGGTGGCGCTTTCACTGCTGCTCACCCGCCTGTACTCGCCGCTGACCGCACTGGCCAGCGCCCGCGTGGACATCATGTCGGCGCTGGTGAGCTTCGAGCGGGTCTTCGAGATCCTGGATCTGCGGCCACTCATCGAGGACGCGCCGGACGCCCGCGAAGTGCCGGAGGGTCCGATCGCGGTCGAGCTGGACGCGGTGCGCTTCGGGTACCCGTCCGCCGACAAGGTGTCGCTGGCCTCGCTCGAGGATGTGGCGACCCTGGACACCCGCGGCGGCGAGGAAGTGCTGCACGGTATTTCGCTGCGCGCCGAACCCGGGCAGATGGTGGCGCTGGTCGGCTCCTCGGGCGCCGGTAAATCCACCATCGCGCAATTGGTTTCGCGGCTCTACGACGTGGACGGCGGCGCGGTGCGGCTGGGCGGCGCGGATGTGCGTGAGCTGACCGGCAAGTCGATCCAGGCCACGGTCGGCCTGGTCACCCAGGACGGGCATCTGTTCCACGAGACCATCCGGGCCAACCTGCTGCTGGCGCGGCCGGAGGCGACCGAGGACGAGATCTGGGACGCACTGCGGCGAGCCCGGCTCTACGACCTGATCAGCAGCCTGCCCGACGGACTGGACACCGTGGTCGGCGAACGCGGATACCGGCTCTCCGGCGGAGAGCGGCAACGGCTCACCATCGCCCGATTGCTGCTCAAGCAGCCGCGCGTGGTCATTCTCGACGAGGCGACCGCCTCGCTGGACTCCACTTCCGAGGCCGCGGTGCAGGAAGCCCTGGCCGAAGCCTTGGACGGGCGCACCGCACTGGTCATCGCGCACCGGTTGTCCACCATTCGCAATGCGGACCAGATCGTGGTGCTGGAGCAGGGGCGCATTGTCGAGCGCGGCAATCACACCCAGTTGCTGGCGGCCGGTGGGCGGTACGCCGAGCTGTACCGGACCCAGTTCGCCGACGACAGCGAGCCCGCCGCGGCCTGAGGCCCGCACACCCGGCACGATATTTGCCGAACCGGCAAAAGAAGTGTCGGGTTTCGCGGTTCCCTCGCTAGCGTCGTGGGCATGGGAGCACACACGCATGAGCAGGGACAGCATTCGCACGCACACTCGCACGGGCACTCCCACGGGCACGGGGGTCATACCCACGACGGGATCGACTGGACTCAGCTGCTGGACAACCTCCGCCGCGACGACGCCATGGCGGCGGTCACCAATGCGGAGATCGCCCGCCGCCTGATCGCGCTGCCCAACGACGGCGGGGACCGCCCCACCGTCATGGACGCCGGGGCCGGAGCCGGTGGTCAGAGCGCCGCGTTCGCCAAGGAACTGGCGGCGCGGGGCGGCGGCCGGCTGGTCATCGTGGACGCCACCCCCGAATTGCTGGACGTGGCAAAGGAAGCCGCCGAGCGCGCCCTGGACGGCAGCGACAGCGTCACCATCGAAACCATCCAGGCCGATGCCGCGGCCGCCGATCTGGCCGAGCAGTTGCCCGCCGCGGACCTGGTCTGGGCCTCCCGCATGGTCCATCACCTCCCCGACCAGCAGGCCGGCACCACCGGCCTGGCGGGCGTGGTGCGCCCCGGCGGCTGGCTCGCGCTCGCCGAAGGCGGCCTGCCGATCCGTTGCCTGCCTTGGGAACTCGGGCTCGGCCGCCCCGGCCTGCAGGATCGCCTGCTCGCCGCCCGCGACGCCGGTTTCGCCCAGATGCGCGCCGATATCGAAGGCAGCGTACCCATGCCCTACGGCTGGAACACGGCCCTGTCCCGCGCCGGCCTCACCGACGTCACCTCGTTCAGCGTCCTCACCGACCACCCGGCCCCGCCCACCGATGACGTCCGGGAAAGCGTCATCGCCTGGCTCGGTTTCCTCCGCGAACGCGCCGTGGACCTCGACGACACCGACAAGACCACCCTCGACGCCCTCCTCGACCCCGCCGCCCCCACTTTCCTCGGCCACCGCGACGATATCTACATGCTCGGCGCCACAACCGTTTTCATCGGCCGCCGCTGATCCACCGCCGGTCCACCAGCGATCGGTTGGAGCTCGGCTCCGGGAGGTTCGGGGGCGCGGCCCCGGAGAGTTTCGAGAGTTGAACACCCCCGTAATCTGGCCGTGCTCCAACCGTCACCGTGTTGTGGCCGCAGGGGCCGATCTGGCGGTCCGAAATATCCTGCTATACGGCATAATTCGACTTCCCCGGGCTAAACCCAAGTCATGTCGTTTCATTCGCCGGGGGAGGAGTTTTCGGTGACCCGTACCAAGGAACAGCGGCACACGGCCGCCGTCCGCAACGATGATTTCGAGCGGATGTTCGGTGCCCGGCGTAAACAGCCGGCCGACGTCCCGCCACTGCACCTGCAGGTGAACGGCGGTACGCAGCGCACCGGAGAATCCTGGACGGTGCCGAAAAACATTACCGCCGAAGCGGTTTCCGGAAAACTCGTGATCGATTTCACCACCGCGCATTGCACGCGCCGGGAAATCGAGCTGCGGGTCGAAGCCGGCGCGGGCGCTATCGTGCTGATCGTGCCGCGCGGCTGGCGGGTCGATATGGACGGCGTGCGCAATGACAGCGGTGGGACGGTGTCGAATCGCGTGAAACTGCCGCGGTTTCCGGGCGCGCCGCTGATTCGGGTGGCAGGCGCGGTCGAGACCGGGACGGTCAAGGCGCGTTATGCGTTCCGGTCGCCGCTGGCGTGGTTGCGCCGTTCCCGTTGAGTTCGCGTTCCACACTGCGCGTGGTGCCCTGCGCCACCGCGACCACCACCGCCGCGCCGTCGGCGTCCTCCGCGAAAATCTCGCAGCGGCAGACGGCTTGGCGCCGGGTGGCGTCCACCACGGTGGCTTCGGCGCGTAACCGGACGCCGCCGGCCGGACGCAGATAGGTGATGGTGAAACCGCCGGTGAGCACGTTCGCGCCCAGCACGGTTCCGGCCGCGTAGGTGAGGGCGTTGTCGGCGGCGTAGGCGAGGACGCCGCCGTGCACCAGGCCGAATTGCTGGCCCAGTTCGGGGCGGATCGGGATCTCCAGGGTGGCGCGGCCGTCACCGAAGGCGGTGAGTTCCGCGCCCACCAATTGGCTGAAAGGCTGCGCCGCAAGCACTTTCCGCGCCAGGTCGAGGTCCAGTACCAGGGTCATTTGCCGGCCTTTCGTTCGTGCTCGGGAACGCCCAGCGCCTGCCAGGCCGCATCCGCCAATTGCGGGGCCACCTCGCTGGGCGCTTTGGTGAATTCGCCGCCCAGCCAATGCCGGGAGTACACCTGCGCCGGGCCCAGCCAAAGGGCGTACAGCAGGTCGAAGTCGAGTTCGCGGACCGCGCCGTAATTGGCGTGCGTCCGCCACCAGCGCAGCACCGCGCGCATGAAATCGCGATTGCCGTCGCTGTCGCGGACGCCCGGCGGGCGGGCCGAGGTGAGAACCTTTGCGCGATATTGGTTCTCGGTCACCCAGCGCAGATGTTCGGTGACGCCCGCGCGCACGCCCTCCTCCGCGCCGGTGCTCTCGCCGACCGCGGCCCAGAAATGCCGCTGATAGTCCTCGAGCGCGTTCACCCACACCTGCCGGTACAGGTCCGCCTTGTCCGGGAAATGGTGATACAGCGCGCCCACGCTCGCGCCCGCGGCATCACGAATCTGCGTGAGCGTGGCATCGAGCGCCCCCTGCTCGGCGAACTGCCGCTCGGCCGCCAGCAGCAACCGATCTCGAATCTTCATATCCAGAATTTAGTTCTGTTTTGCAGGCCGCACAAGAGGAAAAGGGGGCTAAGCCCCCAGACCCCTTTAGTCCTGCGGACCGCTGAACAGCCGTCAGCGACTGCCCCGCCCGACCCGGGCCTGCGCGGGGGACTGCGGTGGTGGATTTGCGGGCGTTTGTGCAGACCATGCGGTATGACGGAGGGGTGGGGCGCTGGGTGTTGCACGTGGACCTCGACCAATTTCAGGCCGCGGTCGAGTTTCGGCGGCATCCGGAGTTGCGGGGGGAGCCGGTGATCGTGGGTGGGAACGGGGATCCGGGGGAGCCTCGGAAAGTGGTTTCTTGTGCTTCCTATGCGGCGCGGGGGTTCGGGGTGCGGGCGGGGATGCCGTTGCGGACGGCGGCTCGGATCTGTCCGGAGGGGGTGTTTCTGGCGCAGGATCTGGGCACCTATGCGGAGGCTTCCGGGGAGATCATGGAGGTGCTGCGGGGGTTCACCGAGCGCGTCGAGGTGCTGGGGTTCGACGAGGCGTTTCTCGCGGTGGACACCGATGATCCGGAAGGACTCGCGCGCGAGATCCGGGACGCCATCGAGGGTTTGGAGCTGACCTGTTCGATCGGGATCGGGGACAACAAGACCCGGGCCAAGCTGGCCACCGGGTTCGCCAAGGCGGTGGGCAAGGCGGGGGAGGGGGACGGGCCCGAAACGGCGGAACAGGGGACCGGGATCTTCCGGCTCACGGCGGACAATTGGGAAGCGCTGATGGCGCACCGGCCGACCAGTGCGCTGTGGGGGATCGGCCCGCGGATCGCGAAACGGATGAGCGCACTCGGCATCGACACCGTCGCCCAGCTGGCCGCCGCCGATCGGGAACTGCTGGCGGCGGAGTTCGGGCCGAATACCGGGCCCTACCTGTGGGTACTGGGGCACGGGGCGGGGGACACCGATATCGCCGAGCCGCGAGAACCGGTGGGGCACAGCCGGTCAGAGACCTTTCCGGTCGATCTGACCGAACGCGCCGATCTCGATGCCGCCCTCACCCGGCTCGCCACCCAGGTCGCGGAGGAGACCTTCGCGGACGGCCGCGCCATCGGGCGGGTCGGGGTGACCGTCCGCACCAAGACCTTCTTCACCCGCACCAAGCAGCGGAAACTCCCGCGGCCCAGCACCGATGTGGACGAGATCGTGCGCACCGCCCTCGACGTCCTGCACGCCTTCGAACTGGACCGCCCCATCCGCCTGCTCGGGGTGCGGGTCGAATTTGCGATGCTGTGAGCACGCACACGACGGAAGGCACCCTCTCGATGAGCAGTTACGAGAACATCCAGTTCGAGCACGACGGACCGATCGCGCGCATCACGCTGAACCGGCCCAAGGCAGCCAACGGGATCGATCAGGCGCTGGCGGAGGAGCTGGTGCGGGCGGCGGAGTACTGCTCGGAGGATCCCGCGATCAAGGTGGTCGTGCTGACCGGGGCGGGGAAGTTCTTCTCGGCCGGCGGCGACGTGCGCGCCATGGCGGCCGCCGACGATGCCGGGAAGTTCATCGAGAAGCTGGCGGGCACCCTGCACCACGCGGTGTCGGCGCTGGCCCGGATGGACGCGCTGCTGATCGTGGCGGTGAACGGGACCGCCGCGGGCGCCGGGTTCAGCCTCGCGGTGGCGGGCGACCTGGTGGTCGCGGCCGAGTCGGCGGCATTCACCATGGCGTACACCAAGATCGGGCTGAGCCCGGACGGCGGCGCTTCCTACTACCTGCCGCGACTCATCGGCGTGCGCAAGACGCAGGAGCTCATGCTCACCAATCGCACGCTGCCGGCGGCCGAGGCGCTGGAGTGGGGACTGCTGCACCGGGTGGTGCCGGACGCCGAACTCGAGGCGGCCGTCGAGGAATTGGCGCAGCAGTTCGCGGCGGGACCCAAGGCGTCCAACGCGGCCGTGAAGAAGCTGCTGCTGGTGTCCTCGCAGCACACCCTCGAGGAGCAGCTGGCCACCGAGGCGGCGTTCATCACCCGCAATGCCGAATCCACCGACGGGGCGGAAGGCATCGCGGCGTTCGTGGAGAAGCGCGCACCGAAGTACGCGTGACGGCTGGGGGCCATTGGCCCCCAGCGCCTTTCAACCCTTCACGAATTCCAGAATATCGGCGTTCACCTGCGCCGCATGACTGATGTACAGGCCGTGCCCCGCATCCGGGTATTCCTTCAGGACCGCGTGCGGGGCCAGCTTTACCGCCTGCCGGCTCGACACGTCGATGGGGATGGACTCGTCGGGAATGCCGTGCAGCAACAGCATCGGCACCGTGACCGCGGCGACGTCGGCGCGGTGATCGCTGGTGAACAGTTCCCGCTGCATCAGGTCGATGGCATACGGCGAGGCCGACAGGCAGCGGCGCATCTCCTCTTCCATGACCGGCCGCGAGACCCGCACGCCCAGCTGGGTGGCGAAGTACCCTTCGAGCCGGTCGGCGAACCACTTCGGGCGATCGGCCCGCAGCTCCGCGTTCGAGGCATCCAGGAATTCGATCGGCACGCCCACCGGATTGTCGGCGGTCCGGCACATGAACGGAATCGCGGGCGCCAGCAGCGCGATTCGCGACACCCGGTCCTGCCCGTGCCGGCTCAGATACCGCACCACCTCACCACCGCCCGCCGAATGCGCGACCAGCGTGACCTCGCGCAGATCCAGGTGCTCGACGAGCGCCCCCAGATCGTCGGCACGGGTGTCGATGTCGTATCCGGCGGGCGACCAGTCCGAACGCCCGTGCCCGCGGCGATCCACCAGGATGCAGCGGTAACCCCGCTCGACGAAGTACGGCAACTGGTATTCCCACATATCGCTGTAGAGCGACCACCCCGCCACGAACACGATCGGCGCGCCGGTGCCGTAATCCTGGTAGGCGAGGGTGGTGCCGTCGGTGGTCCGGAAGTTCGGCATAGCTGCTGCGCTCCTTGCTGTTTCGCTGTTGGAACAAACCTTCGCAGCGCTCGGGAACGAAAGCGATTACCCGTCGGGTAAAGCCCCGCGCACACCCCCATCGACGCAGGAAGACCCACCTCCGGGCGGGTGCGCGACCTATGCTCGACGAATGGAGTTCCAGGCGATGGTGGCCCACGAAACCGACAACGGCATCAGCCTGATCCGGGAGACGGTCGGCGACGACTTCCTCGGACCCGGCACCGTGACGATCAAGGTGCATTTCACGAGCGCGAACTACAAGGACGGGCTCGGCATCACCCCGGGTGGGGGCGTCATCCGCAACTATCCGCTGATCCCCGGCATCGATATCGCCGGTGAGGTCTTCGCTTCCGACGACGCCGATTTCGTGCCGGGCCAGCTGGTGGTCGCGCATGGCTACGACATCGGGGTGGCGCATCACGGCGGGTTCGCCGAATACGCCCGGGTGCCGGCCGAATGGGTGGTGCCGCTGGACGGGCTCACCCCGCGCGAGGCGGCGGCGCTCGGCACCGCCGGGTTCACCGCGGCCATGAGCGTGCAGGCGCTGCTCGATCAGGGGCTGACCCCGGACGACGGTCCGGTGCTGGTCACGGGCGCGACCGGCGGCGTCGGCACGGTGGCCGTCGATATTCTGGCGGGGCTGGGCTACGAAGTGGTCGCCTCGACCGGGAAGCTCGGGGCTTCGGAATTGCTCACCGCGCTCGGCGCTTCCTCGGTCATCGGGCGATTGCCCGGCGAGGGGGAGAAGCTGCGCCCGCTCGGCAAGGCGCAGTGGGCCGCGGCGGTCGACAGCGTGGGCGGCCAGTCGCTGGCGCATATTCTGTCCGCGATCAAATACGGTGGCGCGGTGGCGGTTTCGGGGCTCACCGGCGGACCGGCCGTGCCCACCACGGTGATGCCGTTCATCCTGCGCGGCGTGTCCCTGCTCGGCATCGACTCGGCGCATTTCCCGATCGCCGCGCGCCGTGAACTGTGGGCCCGGCTGGCCAAGGACCTGAAGCCGCGGCATCTCGCGCTGCTGGAGAACTACGCGCCGATCACCGAGGCGGAATCGGTGCTGCGTTCCATCCTGGACGGCACCCATTCCGGGCGCACCGTACTGGGTGTGGCGGGCGAGTTCTGAGCCGGTAAAGGCGCTCTACGCTGCGCGAATAACGAGTTCTCATGATGTGGCGGTCCCCTCTTTACCGGAACCATAAATGTCATGAGCAACACGGAGATCCGCCCCTTCCGCATCGATATCCCGCAGGCCGACCTGGACGAGCTGCGCTACCGCCTGACCCGCACCCGCTGGATCGATCAGCTCCCGGGTGCGGGCTGGGAGCGCGGCGTGCCCACCGAGTACCTGCGTGACCTCGCCACCTATTGGGCCGAGAAGTTCGATTGGCGCGCAGTCGAATCCCGCCTCAATGCCTTCCCGCAGTTCACCACCGTCATCGACGGGCAGCGGCTGCATTTCCTGCACATTCGTTCCGAGCGCGCCGATGCCACCCCGCTGCTGCTGATCCACGGCTGGCCCGGCACCGCCGCCGACTTCCTGGATCTGGCGGGACCGCTGACCGCTCCGGCGGCGCACGGCGAACCGAATGCGCCCGCCTTCCACCTGGTCATTCCGACGCTGCCCGGGCACGGCTTCTCGGGTCCGCTCACCGAAACCGGCTGGCACGACGGCAAAGTGGCCGACGCCCTGGCCGAGCTGATGGCCCGGCTCGGTTACGACCGGTACGGGGTGCAGGGCGGGGATCACGGCGCGTTCATCGCCCCGCGCCTGGGCCGCGAGCACGCGGAGCACGTGCTCGGCGTGCACGCCAATGCGCTGGTCACCTTCCCGACCGGCGACCCGGCGGATATGGCCGCGCTCACCGAGGCCGAGCGGCAGCGCCTCGGCGCCATGAAGCGGTTCCAGGACAACGGTTCGGCCTACATGAACCTGGCCGGGTCGCGGCCGAACACCCTCGCCCAATTGCTCGCCGATTCCCCGGTCGCCCAATTGGCCTGGATCATCGAGAAGTACAAGGAGTGGACCGATGCGGCGTACGAGCTGCCGGAGCAGGCCATCGACCGGGACAAGCTGCTGACCACCGTGGCGATCTACTGGCTCACCGACACCGCGCGCAGCGTCGCCAACTACTACTTCGAGCGGTTCAGCGACCCGAGCATGTTCGCGCCCAAGCCGAAGGGCACCGTGCCCACTGGCGTCGCGGTCTTCACCACCGCCGATTTCGCCATCCGCCCGTTCGCGGAGAAGGCCCACAACATCGTGCACTGGTCGGAATTCCGCTCCGGAGGCCACTTCCCGGCCCTGGAAGTGCCCGAGCTGCTGGCCGGCGATATCCGCGCATTCTTCGGTTCCCTCATTCGATGATCGCCCGGACGAGGTTGTGGTCGGAAACCCCGGCCACATCCTCGACCAAGCTGTCGCGCACCGTGATTCCCCGGACCACCACGTGATCGATGTACTGCGATTTCGAACCCTTGGTGCGCGGACGGGTCGGAATTGCCTCGGGCACTTCGGAAACCGTGAATCCGTCGCCCAGTCCAGCGGCCACCGTTTGGCGATCGGCATTGAAATCCCCCAGTATGACGGCCTTTTCGCCCGCGGCGGCCAGTTCCGCCAGCCGGGCGAACTGCGCATCGCGACGGTCGTCACCGGTCACATGGGTGGCGATGACCAGCACCCCGTCCACTTCGACGGTGAGCGAACCATTTCCGGGATCGTTGGCGAACACCTCGCCGCGCACTTCCCGCGAATCGCCGTCGACCAACAGCACCAGCGATTCCGTGCCATCCACCACCGCCGCCGCGAGCGACGGCACCAGCCGCCGAGGTTTCGGAACCCGCGGATACCGCAGCACATGGAAGTTCCTCCCCGGAAGCGCATCCCGCAGACTGGCGAGCTGATCACCACTGACCTCCTGCAGCGCGATCACCCGCTCCGTTCGCTGCACAATAGCGGCCGTCACCGCACCGATCCGATCAGCTTCCCTGGGCCAGCGCTCCGCCACCTCACTCGCCCAATTATTGGCATGGGTCCGATGCAGAACATTCCAGGTGGCGACAGTGATCACGCAGCGAACTGTACGAGATATCCACGCCCCGTGCAGGATTCGTTTCATGTGAAACATGCACCGTTGATTCGCTGCCCGATAGCGGTGCCCGGTCGATAGGCTGAGTCGCTCGCGCGGCGGGCATCGGTTCGAAGGATTGGGGGCGGGTATGTCACCGCGTCGGATATTCATTGGCGGGCTGGCGGCTTTGGCGGTCGCGGTGGCGGGGTGCGGGGCGGAGGAGAAGACGGCGACGACCGCCACGTCCACGCCGGTGACCACGACGCCTGACCCACCCCGGCCGCTCACGGACTACCTGCTCGGGGACGGCGAATACCCGGGTATTTCGGTCAGCCGCGCGACCGTGGCGGGCGCGATCGAGCTGGCCCGGCTCGGCAAGTACTACACGGGCCAGGATCGGCCGGAGTGCGTCACCCGGAACACGGTGATCAATCTGGTGCCGCAGGGATCGGATTCCGCTGCGATGAACCTGGTTTCGAACAAGGACATCCAGATCCTGATGCTCGATCATCCGGTCGACGTCGCGGCGCTGGCCGCCACCATGCAGGCATGCCCGATGAACACGATCAAGGTCAAGAACGGCAGCGGGGGCTGGGATGTCACGCCCTTGGAGATTCCGCGCACCGTCGAGGTGGCGGGCGTGGGCCCGGTGATCGAGATGGACTACATCCGGGATGCGGGATCGGCCGGATTCATGCCGTACACCAAAGCCTCTACGGTGCGGTTCGTTTCGGTGGGACAGCGGACCGTGGTCGAGTTCGTCTCGGGTGATCTGATGTCCAGCACTTTCCCGCTCCCGGAGCAGCTGCTCGCCTTCGCCGACGAGGCGCTGGCCGGGCAGGTGGAGAAGGTGCGCAAGCTCTGACGGACCCGGCTCCGGACAGCCGAGTGCCCCCGCGTCTTCCGGGGAAGGCGCGGGGGCACTCGGGTGCGGAGGGTCAGGCGGTGGCTGCGAAGGCCGGGCGGTCGAGGGAATCCTCGATGACCGGTTCGATGGCGTAGGCCAGGATTTCGGCCACGTCGGCGACGGGGCGGACGTCCAGGGCGGCCAGCACTTCGGCGGGCACCTCGTCCAGGTCGGGCTCGTTGCGGGCCGGGATGAAGACGGTCTTCAAACCGGCGCGCTGGGCGGCCAGCAGTTTCTGCTTGACGCCGCCGATCGGGAGGACGCGCCCGTTCAGGGTGACCTCGCCGGTCATGCCCACATCCGAGCGGACCTGGCGGCCCAGGGCCAGCGACACCAGGGCGGTGACCATGGTGACGCCCGCGGACGGGCCGTCCTTGGGGACCGCGCCGGCCGGGAAGTGGATGTGGATATTGCGGTCGAGGACCTTCGGCTCGATGCCGATTTCTTCCAGGTGGGAGCGGACGTAGGTCAGGGCGATCTGCGCGGACTCCTTCATGACGTCGCCCAGCTGACCGGTGAGGGTCAGGGAGCGGTCGCCTTCGGCGGCATTGGCCTCGATGTAGAGGACATCGCCACCCGCGCCGGTGACGGCCAGGCCGGTCGCCACGCCGGGGACCGCGGTGCGTTCCACCCCGTCGGGGGTGAAGCGCGGACGGCCCAGGTAGTCCTTCAGGTTGTCCAGGTCGATGGTCAGCGACCCGGACTTCGCTTCGGACAGCGCCTGCTTGTCGTAACCCAGTTCGGCGTCGTAGCCCAGGCTTTCGGGCACGAACTCCCCGGCGATGACCCGGCTTTCGGCATCGGCCAGATCCGCGCCCTCGGACAGCTTGGTCGCCGCCTTGCGCAGCGCCTTCGCCACCAGTCGTTCCATCTGCCGCACGCCGGCTTCCCGGGTGTAGTTGGCGGCGATCTCGCGCAGGGCCGCTTCGGTGATCGAAACCTCCTCGGCGGTCAGGGCATTGCGCTCCAGCTGGCGCGGGATCAGGAAGTCACGGGCGATGGCCACCTTGTCGGCTTCGGTGTAGCCGTCCACGGTGATCAGTTCCATACGGTCCAGCAGCGGGCCGGGGATGGTGTCCATGACATTGGCGGTCGCGATGAACAGCACGTCCGACAGGTCCAGATCCAGGTCCAGGTAGTGGTCGCGGAAGGTGTGGTTCTGCGCCGGGTCCAGGACCTCCAGCAGGGCCGCCGCGGGATCGCCGCGGAAGTCCGAGCCGACCTTGTCGATCTCGTCCAGCAGGACGACCGGGTTCATGGAACCGGCCTCCTTCATGGCGCGGACGATGCGGCCGGGCAGTGCGCCCACGTAGGTGCGCCGGTGCCCGCGGATCTCGGCCTCGTCGCGCACGCCGCCCAGGGCGACGCGAACGAACTTGCGGCCCAAGGACCGGGCGACCGATTCACCCAGCGAGGTCTTGCCCACGCCGGGCGGGCCGACCAGCACCAGCACCGCGCCGGAACCGCGTCCGCCCACCACCTCCAGGCCGCGGGCGGCCCGGCGGGAACGGACGGCCAGGTACTCGACCATGCGGTCCTTGACCTCGTCCAGGCCGTGGTGGTCGGCGTCCAGCACCGCGCGCGCCGCCGAAACATCGGTGCTGTCGGTGGTTTTCACGCCCCACGGCAGTTCCAGGACGGTGTCGAGCCAGGTCCGGATCCAGCCGGTCTCCGGGCTCTGATCGCTGGAACGCTCCAGGCGATCGACCTCGCGCAGGGCGGCTTCGCGCACATCCTTGGGCAGGTCGGCGTTCTCGACCCGGGTGCGGTAGTCCTCCGCGCCCTCGGGCTCGCCTTCGCCCAGTTCCTTGCGAATCGCATTGAGCTGCTGGCGCAGCAGGAATTCCCGCTGCTGCTTCTCCATGCCCTCGCGGACGTCCTCACTGATCTTCTCGGTGATCTCGGTCTCGGCGATGTGCTGGGTGGTCCACTCGATCAGCTTGCGCAGCCGCGCCACGGTGTCCGGGGTGTCCAGGATCTCGCGCTTCTGCTCATTGCTCAGGTACGACGCCCAGCCGGCGGCGTCGGCCAGCGCGGACGGGTCGTTCATCTGATTGACCGCGTCGATCACCTGCCACGCCTCGCGACGCTGCAGCACCGACACGACCAGCTTCTTGTATTCGGCGGCAAGCTCTTTGGTCCGGCCATCTGAGGCCGGAATCTCCACCGGCTCGGCTTCGACCCAGAGCGCCGCACCCGGCCCGGTCACCCCGTGCCCGATCTTGGCCCGGCTCTCGGCCTTCAACACCGCCGCGGGCGCACCGCCCCGCATCCGGCCCACCTGTTCGATGGTGGCCACCACGCCGTAACTCGCGTACCCCTCGTCGAGGCGAGGCGCGACCAACACCTGGTTGACCTTGCCCGCACGGGCGGCATCGATAGCGGCCTGGCTGGACTCGTCGAGCTCGATCGGCACGACCATGCCGGGCAGCACGATCGGATCGGTCAGGAACAGCACCGGCAGGTTCTGAGGGTTGGTCACTTCTCTACCTCTTCCAACATTGAGCGTCTCCTACTCAACTCAGGTTGAGCGATACCCAGTCAACTCCCCACCTCCCGAACTAATTCCGTGACCTTGTTCGCCCCCGGCGAACACGTCTCTACCGGCGGAAATACGCCGTTCCGGGTCAGGCGTGGGCGGTTTTGCCGCCGTCTATGACGAGTTGGGCTCCGGTCAGGTAGGGGTGTTCGGGGGAGGCGAGGGTCAGGGCGAAGGCGGCTATTTCTTCGGGGGTGGCGAGGCGGCCTAGGCCGGGGACGTTGGTGGCGGCCCATTGTTTGAGGAAGACCTGGCGGGCGTCGGGTGGGATGGATTCGAGGCCGGCGGCGCGCCAGACGAGTTCGGTGTCGGTGGTGCCGGGGATGAGGGCGTTGACGCGGATGTTGTGGGGGGCGTAGTCGAGGGCGGCGGATTGGACGAGGCCGACCAGGGCGCGTTTGCTGGCGGTGTAGGCGGCGCGGCCGGCGTCGGTGGCGAGGGCGTTGCTGGAGGAGGTGACGACTATGGCGCCGCCACCGGCTCGGATCAGGTGGGGGACTTGGTATTTGATGGCCAGGAAGGCGCCACGCAGGTTGGTGTTCAGGACTCGGTCGAAGTCTTCGGCGGTGTATTCGTGGAGTTTCTTCTGGATGGTGATGCCGGCGTTGTTGAAGGCGACGTCGAGGCCGTTGTAGCGGTGGACGGCGGCGGCCACGAAATCGCGGACGTCGGATTCGATCTGCACGTCGGCGCGGATGTAGGTGGCTTCGCCGCCGGCGGCGCGGATCTCGGATTCCAGTGCGCGGCCGAGGTTTTCGCGGCGGCCACAGAAGGCCACGCGGGCGCCTTCGGCGGCGAAGAGGCGGGCCGCGGCCGCGCCGATGCCGGAGGTCGCGCCGGTGATGAGGACGACCTTGCGCTCGAAGCGGCGGAGACCGGTGGGACGGGTGGGCGGGTTGGAGTCGGCGCCGAGTGCGATGCCGCCCGCGAGTCCGGCGACCGCGCCGGCGGCCAGACCGCCCGCGGTCCAGCCGATCAGCGAGCGGCGGGAAGGTTTGGGGGCCTTGGCGGACTCGGGTTCGGGGGCCGGAACCGGTTCGGGAGTGGACGGGCTGTCCGTGTCATTGCTCATGACGTTCACTGTCGTGAGCGAACGAACCCAGTGGATCCGACCGGCGGCTGGATTTCGCGGCCTGCGGGTGGACTCGTCTCCTCCCTCGGGAGGAGACGGGCAACCGGGCGCGACGGGCATCATGTGAGTCGTGGTCGAGTCATCGGAAATGAGCCGTGGTATCGAATGGCTGCTCAGCGCCCGATCGATCCCGGCGCGGTTGGCGGTGCTCACCGTGCTCGCGAGCGGATGCCTGATCCTGCTGACCCGCACGGGCGATCCGCTCGACTGGGTGATCGCGATGAGCTCGGTGGTGGTGACCGTGGGCGGGATCCGGTATCCGCTCGCCACCTCGCTGGCCGCCACGGGAGTGCTGCTGCTGGGATTCGAATTCGGGCATACCGGTCCGGTGGTGGCGAAGGTCGGGGCGGCCATCGCGCTCACCGAGCTGGCCGCGCGGCGGAGCGGGCGGGCGCCGTGGCTGGGGGCCGCGGCACTGGCCGGGGCCTATCTGCTGCATCCGGGGGACAGTGCGGCGGCGACCGGGTACCGGGCGGTGGTGATGGCCGGATTGCCTTTGCTGATCGGGCATTTGCTGTTCACCGCGCGGGCGAACGCGGCCCGGGCCGAAGCCTGGGCCCGGGAGATCGCGCAGCGGCGGGCTTCGGAGGTCGCGGCGGCGCGGGCGGTGGAGCGGACGGCCATCGCGCGGGAACTGCACGATCTCATCGCGCATCACGTGTCGTCGACCGTACTGCGGGTGGGGATCGCCCGGCATGCGATGCCCGATGCTCCCGGTGCGGTGCTGCAGGTGCTGGACGAAATTCATGCCAGTGGCCGGCAGACGCTGGCCGATCTGCGGAAGCTGGTGACGATACTGCGAGATCCGAACGGCAATGACGAATCCTTCATCGCGCCTGCGGATTTGGCCGAGGCGATCGGCGCGGCGGTGGAGCGGGCGCGCGGGCTGGGGGTCGGGATCGAGGCCGAGGTGGATGCCGCGGTCGGCGAGGTCGATGCGCTGACCGCGTTGACGCTGCTGCGGCTCACTCAGGAGGGGTTGGCCAATACGGTGAAGCACGCGTGCGACGGCGTGCGAGCGCGCCTGGAGATTCGGATGACGGACAGCACCGTCGATTTCGAGCTGACCGATTACGGCGGTCACGGCGGCGACCCTGAAAGTTCTTCGCACGGAGTGGGTTTGATCGGGTTGGGCGAGCGGGTCGCATTGCTCGACGGCGACTTCTCCGCCGGGGCGGCACCGGGCGGCTGGCTGGTCAGCGCGCGGCTGCCCAGCCGATCGCGGGTGGCGGCATGACGATTCGGGTGCTCGTGGTCGACGACCAGCAGCTGGTCCGGGCCGGGCTGCGCATGCTCTGCCAGACCGCCGCCGATCTCGAAGTCGTCGGCGAGGCCGCCACCGGCGGCGATGCCGTGCGCATGGATGCGCGGCTGCGGCCGGATGTGGTGTTGATGGATCTGCGCATGCCCGGGATCGACGGAATCCGGGCCACCGAGCGGATTCTCGCGGCTCGGCCCGCCGCCCGGGTGGTGGTGCTGACCACCTTCGACGATGACGATCACCTGTATCCGGCGCTGGCCGCGGGTGCGTACGGGTTCCTGCTGAAGGACGCTTCACCCGAAGAGCTGCTGGCCGGGATCCGCCGGGCCGCGGCCGGTGACCATCCGTTCTCGCCCGAGGTGCTGCGCCGGGTGGTGCGATCCGCCGTGACGGCCCGGGCGGGTGCGGAAATGCCCGCTCCCGCCGGGGAATCGGGGCTCACGGCGCGGGAGCGGGAAGTGCTCGGGCTGGTGGCCGAGGGCTTGTCGAATACCGAGATCGCGCAGCGCCTGCACGTCGGCGTGACCACGGTGAAGACCCACATCACCAATTTGATGGCCAAGACCGGGGCATCGAACCGGGTCCGGCTCGCGGTGCTGGGGCTCGGCAGGGGCATGGATTGACGGTTCGGCATGGACGCAGTTGTTATGAAAGATTCTGACAGAACATGAAGCGTCCAAGCCTTCGATCGATGCCAGTCCGGTTGAGCTGAACTTGGACCGCCTGCTAGCGACGCGAAGCCGCCGGCACTCCACAAACAACTGATTACCAATGTGATTCGCCCGCTCTGACTTCAAATACGAATTACGCCTGAGCGTTTGCGTCAGAGGCTTCCTAATACGTTGTTACACAATATGGATACATGCTGTGAACAACGGAGTTTTTAGACCTTGTCACCGTTGAACAGTCGCGCGAACCAGGCGCAGCACTCCTCCAAAGACGGGCAATACGGTCGCTATGTTTCCGGCGGTTCCTGCACCGATCGCCCACCCGGAAGCAGATCCGCGGCTAACTTTCCGAAGGCCGTAACCAGCCGGCCGCGCTCGCCGGCACGAGTTGCCAGGACGACATGACTGGGATCGACCCCGGTGAGGGGGACGGTGATGAGGTCGGCCCGGAAGACGGCGGCGGTGGCGGGGACGATGGTCGCCGCCTTGCCCGCAGCGATCAGTTCCAGCTTGTCCTCCAGGGTTTCGATCAGGGGACCGTCGGGGGCACGACGGCCGTCGGGCCGCGGGTCGATGCGCCAGAAGGCATTCCAATCGGGGTCGGACAGGCGGGTGAGGGGCTCGTCGGCGATGTCGTCGAGGGTGAGAGACGCACGAGTGGCCAATGGGTGGTCGCGGGGGATGAGGAGGGCCCGGCGTTCGTCGTAGAGGACGGTGACGTGCAGGCCGGCGGTGGGGAACGGCAGGCGGGTGACGACGGCGTCCACCCGGCGGTCCAGGAGGGCGGGGGCCGGCTCGCCCAGATCCAGGTGGCGGGTGTGGATTTCGGCGTCGGGATGCAGCCGGGCCAGTTCCCGGACGGCAGGGGTGACGATGATGTTCGTGGTGTAGCCGATGACGATGCGGCTGGGGCGGGCAGCGGCGCGCGTTTCGGCGGCGGCCTGGGCGGCGGCGCGCAGCAGGGATTCGGCGCGCGGGCGAAAGACCTCGCCCGCCGCGGTGAGGCGGGTGCCCTGCGGGGTGCGATCCAGCAGGCGCGCGCCCAATTGCTTTTCCAGACTTCGGATTTGGCGACTCAGCGAGGGTTGCGCGATACGCAGTTCGGCGGCGGCGCGGCCGAAGTGGCGGTGCTCGGCGACGGCGAGGAAATAGCGCACCAGCCGCAGTTCGAGATCCACCGGCGGCGGGGCATCGGACATAGCCGCATCCTAGTCCACGAGCGGCGGCGATGATGCGGTGCGAGCGCTCTCACCTGCGGCGATGCCTCGAACGTATTGCGCCGTGCGAAACAGGTCTTGGACGACGGGTGAGCGCCGGATCGAGAGTGGAGGCCGGCGCCCGGCTGTCGATGCGGGCGCATCCCTCATCCGTTCAGGAGTTCTTCATGCGTGTATTCGTCACCGGGGCAACCGGTTTCGTCGGCTCGGCGGTAGTAGAGGAGCTGCTCGGCGCCGGGCATCAGGTGCTCGGCCTGGTTCGATCCGAAGCCGCCGCCGCGGCATTGACGGCGGCCGGGGCCGCACCGCATCCCGGCTCGCTCCGCGATCCGGACAGCCTGCACGCCGGGGCCGCCGCCTCCGACGGCGTCGTGCACCTGGCCTTCGAGAACATCTCGGCGCACACCGACATGGTGGCCTCGTGCGCGCTGGACCGGCAGGCCATCGAGGTCATGGGCGCCGCACTGGCCGGATCGGATCGGCCGCTGGTGGTCACCTCCGCCGCCGCGCTACTGCCCAAGGGCCGCTTCGTCATCGAGACCGACTCACCCGACACCAGTCCGCTGGGCGCGCTGCGCGGTGCGTCGGAGGGCGTGGCGCTGGCGTTCGCCGAGCGTGGGGTGCGGGCCGCGGTGGTACGGCTGCCGCTGTCGGTGCACGATGTGGGTGATCATGGATTCGTGCCGACGCTCATCGAGATCGCCCGTGCGGCAGGGGTTTCCGGATATCCCGGGGACGGCTCGAACCGCTGGACAGGGGTGCACCGGCTGGATGCCGCCCGGCTGTACCGGCTGGCCTTGGAGCAGGCTCCGGCCGGAACCTGCTGGCATGCCGTGGCGGACGCGGCCGTCCCGTTCCGGGAGATCGCCGAGGTGATCGGGGGGCAGCTGAATCTCCCCGTCGCCGCCGTCGCCGATCCCGCGGCGCATTTCGGCTGGCTCGCGCCGTTCACCGGGTTCGACAGCCCGGCCTCCAACGCGCTCACCCGGGAGCGGCTGGGATGGGAGCCGATGCACCCCGGACTGCTCGCCGACCTGGAGAAAGGCCACTACTTCGGCAGGGGTTGACGAGTTAGGCTAACTGCATTAGCTTTATGGCTATCGCAGTTAGCTTCCCTCGCTAGGAGAGACCAATGACCGAGTACGTCGAGATCGAAGGCGGCCGGATCGCATACGACGAGATCGGCGCGGGCCCGCTGGTGGTGCTGTCGCACGGCATCGGCGACCGCCGGCAGGCGTACCGGCACCTGGCCCCGCTGCTCGCCGCGGCGGGTTACCGGGTGGTCAGCGTCGATGTGCGCGGGCATGGCGAATCGAGCATGGGGTGGACTTCGGTGACGGGGCAGGAGGCCATCAGCCGCACCGATATCGCCGATGATCTGATCGCGGTCATCCGGCAGCTGGGCGGGCCGGCGGTGCTGGTCGGGCACTCGATCTCGGGCGGCGCGGCCACCATCGCGGCGGCCAAGGCCCCCGAGTTGATCACCGCCATCGTGGAGATCAACCCGTTCACCCGCGTCCAGAAGTTCGACGTGGCAGCGCTTCTCACCGTCTCGCGGTTCCGGCGCGGCATGGTCCCGCTGCTCAGCACCATGATCTTCAAGAGCCTGAAGCAGTGGCGGAAGTACCTGGATGTGGCCTACCCGGTCAAGCCCGCCGACTACGAGCAGTACATGGGCGAGCTCGACGCCAAGCTGCGCGAACCGGGCCGGCTGGCCGAATTCATGAAGACCGGCAAGACCGATCCCGCCGACGCGCAGGCCCAACTGCCGCACGTCACCCAGCCCGCGCTGATCATCATGGGCGCCGAGGAGCCGGACTTCCCGAATCCGCGGGCCGAGGGGCAGGCCATCGTCGACGCACTGCCGGCCGGGCTGGGCAGCCTGGCGATGATCGAGAACGCGGGCCACTACCCGCACGCGGGCAATGCCGAGCAGACCGCCGAGCTGATCCTGCCGTTCCTGAAGGAGCACGCGGTTGCCTAGGGCCGGACTGAGCAAGACCGAGGTGGTGGCCGCCGGGGCGCGCTTGGCCGACGAGGTCGGATTCGCCAATCTCACCCTCGGCGGGCTGGCCGAACGGGTCGGGGTGCGCACGCCCTCGCTGTACAAGCACGTGGACGGGCTGCCCGCGCTGCGGCACGAGATCGCCACGCTGGCCAGTGTCGAATTGGACCGGCGGGTGCGGGATGCCATGCACGGCAAGACCGGACGGGAGGCCCTGGCGGCCTTCGCGAATGCCTTCCGCGACTTCGTGATCGAGCATCCGGGACGGTATGCCGCGACGGTGGGGGAGCCGCTGGGCGGACCGGAGGATCCGCTGTACCGAGCCAGTTTCCGGGTGATGGAATCCATGCAGGTGGTGCTGCGCGGGTACGGCGTTCCCGAGAGCGAGATGGTGCACGCGGTGCGGACGCTGCGCTGCGCCTTCCACGGCTACGCCACCTTGCAGACCTCCGACGGCTTCCAGTGGAGCGATGACGCGCCGGCCAGCTTCGAGTGGATGATCGGGTTCATCGATCGCGGGCTGAACCGGGCCGAAAGCGTCTGACCAGCACCGCAGCCCCCACCGCCCGGTTCGTGCATGTGCACAAACGGGTCGTCCTACCCTTTGGCCGCTGTCAATGGTGCCGGGTCCGCCTTTCCTGTGAGCTGGAACGAAACCGCCGCCGCGGTGTGACCGGCGGCACCAGATCAACGGTGATTCGGAGGATGTGATGACCAAGTCCCGGGGACGGCTGGCGCTATTGGCGCTGGCGGCCTGCGTGACCGTGGGGAGTGCGGGGGTGGCGGCGGCGGATCCGGACTATCCGCCGGCCTTCCCGGCGGACCAGAACCAATTGCCGCAGCTGCCCACCGAACCGCAGCTCTACGACCTGCTGCCGATTCCGAGCCCGGACAACGATCCCTGGTACGACGATCCGGCGGATCTGGCCTCGTACGCGCCGGGGCAGATCGTGCGCAGCCGCGAGGTGCAGACGCGCCTGCTCGGGCTGCCGATCCCGGTCTACACCAAGCAGTTGCTGTACCGGTCCAATGATGTGCACGACAATCCGATCGTCACCGCCACCACCGTGATCGTGCCCGGTATTCCGTGGCAAGGCAGCGCGCGGCCGGTGGTGTCGTTCCAGGAGGCCATCGACTCCACCGACTCGGCCTGCAATCCGTCGCACACCCTGCAGACCGGGACCATGAAGGAGTCCACGCTGAGCATGTACTGGCTCATGCAGGGCTTCGCCATCAACGTCCCCGACTTCGACGGCAAGTTCAACACCTTCAATACCTATGCCGAGGGCAAGATGGTCCTCGACAGCCTGCGCGCCATGAAAAACGATGCGGCCCTGGGCCTCACCGATTCGGGCATCGCGCTCTACGGGTATTCCGGCGGCGGCTCCGGTTCCATCCGGGCGGCCGAACTGCGCCAGTCCTACGCGCCCGACGTGCGGATTCTGGGCACCACCATCGGCGGTGCGCCCGGCAATCTGCTGGAGCAGGCGCGGTACGCCACGCAAGAACAGCCGGGCCTGACCGGGATCAGCAACTTCACCATGTGGCTCGGATTCGCTTCGCTGGCACGGGAATACCCGGACGTGTTCAAGCCGGAGGAACTGCTGACCGAGGCGGGGCAGCAGATCGTGCGGGACATGGGCAGCCGCTGCTACGCCACCATCGCGCTGTCCGGCGCATACCGGCCGATCAGCGAGTACTACCAGCCGGGCAAGTCGCTGGAGTCCTCGCCGGAGGTCGTGCGGGTGCTGGAGGAGAACAGCCTCGGCAAGTACATCCCCGACACCCCGGTGCTGTGGTGGCACGGCATGTGGGACGAGCTGATCCCGCCGGTGAAGGTGGTGCTGCCGACCGTGCAGTCCTACTGGGATCGCGGGGCGGACCTGCGCTTCTACACGGTGCCGGTGCCCGAGCACGTGGTGAACGCGGTGACCGGCTGGCCGCCCGCGGTGGCCTGGACCAGTGCGTTGCTGCGCGGTCTCGCGCCCGGGCCGAAGTTCTTCGCGGCTTTCACGCCGCTGCCCGCGGGCTTCCCGGGTAGCTGATCTCGCCCGTGTTGCTGCCGGAATTGGGGGGATTCCGGCCCTAACGTGGACCGCACGGCCGATCACCAGGGGTTCCCTGTGGAGAGGAGCACGTGCGTGCAGCTACGTCGCGGGAACGACTGGAAACAGGCGGGGGTGGTGCTCGGCGCGGTCATCGCGCTGACCGCGATCCCCGCCGCCCTGGCCCGAATGGCGCCGGTGCGCGAGGAGATCGTCCCCGGCGGCGCCGAGATCACCCTGACGGCCGCGGGTGAGGAGCCCGACACCATCGCCGTCGATATCCGGGCGGACGGCTGGACGTCCCTGCCCACCGGCGATCCCACCTCCGCGGTCTTGAACAGCCCCGACGGCGGGGTGCTGCTGATCACCGTGGTCAACGGAGTCACCGATTTCCCCGAAGCGGCCGAATGGCGGCGCAAAGTGCTGGGGCTGCAAGCCTTCCCGGTGGCCTTCGACGGCGGTGAGATCAGCAATCAGCACGGTTTCGCCGGACCCACCTGTCGCGGTGAGAAGTACGTCGGGGTGTGCGCCATCATGGGCAATCACAATCTGATCGTCTCGCTCATGCTCACCGGCGAGCGCTCCGGGGCCGCGCTCGAGAATGTCATCGAGACCTTGCGGGTGGTGGAGTGATGAGCTGGATTCAGCCGAAATCGCTGCTGTTCTGGGTCTATTGCCTCATCGTGTGCACGGGCGCGTTCGCCCTGCTGATCCAATTGCTGCCGGTGGCGCGGGTGACCTGGGGCGGCATCCTGGTCGGATTGCCTTTCACCGTCGCCACTTTCGCGATGGTCACGATCATCCTGCACCGGCTGGACCTGCTGCGCGCGCACCGGGTCATCGGCAAATGGCTGGCCCTGGGCTTCGTGTGGGGTGCGGGCGCGGGCACCGGCATCGCCATGTTCGCCAATGACAAGAACATGCGCTTCATCCAGAACGTGGCCGGGGACGGATTCGCGCAGAACTGGCAGGCCCCGATCTCGGCGTCGATCGTCGAGGAGGGCATCAAGGGGGTGGGCGTGTTCGCGGTGGCGTGGCTGAGCCGCCCGATCCTGCAGCGCCCCATGCACGGACTGCTGCTCGGCGGGTTCACCGGGCTCGGCTTCCAGGTGGTGGAGAACATCACCTATTCGGCCAATGCCGGGATCAATTCCGCCCAGGGCGCGGCCGGTCCGGCGCTGCTGGTCGGCATTCTGCGCCTGGTCACCGGTCTCACCTCGCACTGGATGTTCACCGCGCTGGCGGGCATCGGCATCGTGGTGGCGCTGGCCGCCTCGGATCGTTCGACCGGACAGCGCTTCTCGTGGTTCCTGGGCCTCTACCTGCTGGGCGCGGCGCTGCATTTCGCCTGGGACGCACCGCAACCGGAGGAGGCCGGGTTGTGGAGCATCGGGCTGAAGATGCTCGTGTACATCACCCTGTTCGCCATCGTCTACCTGCGGGTGGTGGTGCGCGACGAAAGGCGCTGGTTCCGTGCGGCTTCCGACTGGGCGGTGCGTTCGCAGCTGGCTCCGCCCGGCGAACTCGACACCCTGGTCACGGGCCGCGCCCGCCGCGCCGCCCGCCGAGCCCACCCCGGTCCGGCGGGGACGACGCGGCGGCGGCAGCGGGAACTCGTCGACTGGGTGCAGGTCGTCGGCACCCGCCGGGATACCGAGACCGCGCTCGCGCATCACTCCGGCCAGGGCGAATTCCGGATGACCTGAACGAAATCGCCGCGTTCGAAGCCCGGGACGAAGTGGGCGAGGACATCGGCCTTCACATTGCCGAAGGTGGTGTCCGGGCGATCCTTGATGCCGTCGGTGAAGGCGGCCAGGATGTTGTTCTTGAAATCCGGGCGCGGATGGGCCGCGACCACTTCGGCGCGCTGCTCGTCGGACACGTCCGCGTAGCCCAGGCCCAGCACATCCAGTTCGACGCCGCGGGTGACCAGGGCGATCTCGGGGGCCATGTGCAGCGGGATCTCCGGGGTGGTGTGCAGGGCGATGCCGGTCCACACCAATTCCGCACGCGCGCCGTCGATTCCGTGGGCGTGCAGGAAGCGCCGGGCCTCGTCCGCGCCGTCGATCTCGAAGCGCTGATCGGTGCGGCGGTAGCGGTCGGTCAGGCCCAGGTCGTGGAACATGGCGCCGACGTAGAGCAGTTCCGGGTCGAAATCCAGGCCCTGGCGTTCACCGTGCAGCGCGCCCCACAGATACACCCGGCGGGAGTGGTCGAACAGCAGGGGTGAGGCCACCTCGCGCACCAGTTCGGTGGCCGCGCGCGCCAGGTCGCTGTCCGGGATCCGTACTCCCGCAATCTTTTCCGTCATCGTCTCGCACCTTTCCGGTGATCGTTGCCTGGAATCAGCTTCGTCTCCGGAGGTAGGCTCGGGCCATGTCTGAAATGACGAGAAAACCACAGATCCGGACATGACGCATCGGGTGGCGTTCGTGGTGTTCGACGGGTGCACGCTGCTCGATGTGAGCGGGCCGTCCGAGGTGCTGCACCAGGCGACGCGGCGGGGATTCGAATACGAGGTGACGCTGGTGTCGGCGCGCGGCGGTGCGGTCCGGACGGCGGATGGGCTGGTGCTGGGCGGAATTCGCGCCGCCGCGGCGGCCGGGCCGGCGGACACGGTGATCGTGTCGGGTGGCGAACGGCTGGCCACACGGCCGATCGAGGACGAATTGCTCACGGCGACAGCCGCGCTCGCGGAGACCGCCGGGCGGGTGGCGGCGATCTGCACGGGGGCGTTCGTGCCCGCGCGGCTGGGCTGGCTGGACGGGCGGCGGGCCACCACGCACTGGCGGCACGCGCGCACGCTGGCGGCGCGGTATCCGTCGATCCGGGTGGAGCCGGATGCCATTCATATCGCGGATGGGCGGTATCTGACCTCGGCGGGTATCACCGCGGGAATCGATCTGACGCTGGCCGTGGTCGAGCACGATCACGGCGCGGCGGTGGCCCGCGACATCGCCCGGGAACTGGTGGTCTACATGCAGCGGCCGGGTGGGCAGTCGCAGTTCTCGGCGGCGCTGGCCATCCCGCCGGCGCGCAGCGAGGTGCTCCGGCAGCTCACCGCCGCGGTGCTTTCCGATCCGGCCGGAGAGCACGGTCTCGGGGCGCTGGCGGATCGGGCCGTGCTCAGCACGCGGCATCTGACCCGCTTGTTCCAGGCCGAGTTCGGGCTCACCCCGGCGCGCTGGGTGGAGCTGGTGCGGCTCGATCGGGCGAAACAGCTGCTGCTGGACGGCTATTCGGTGACGGCGGCGGCCGAGCGCAGCGGGCTGGGCACCGACGAGACACTGCGGCGCGTCTTCGCCCGCCATCTCGACACCACCCCGACCGCCTACCGGCAGCGCTTCGCCACGACCGGGTACTGAAGACGGGCATAACGGGCTTCAGCGCCGCTTAGAGTGGCGGGGGACGAGCACTGCCGCACGACCCCCGAGGAGCGATGACCATGCTGGCCGCACGACTGCATCTGGGAACGAACCGCCGACTGGAACTGGACGACGTGCCGATTCCGGAGCCCGGCCCGGACCAGGTGCTGATCAAGGTCGAGGCGGCGGGCGTGTGCCTGTCGGATGTGCACCTCATCGACGGCATGCTCAATCCGCTGTTCCTGAAGGGCGACGTGGTCACCCTCGGGCACGAGGTGGCGGGCACCGTGCACGCGCTCGGACCGGATGTCACCACCGCGCGGATCGGCGACCGGGTGCTGTTGCAGGCGGGCGAGACCCGCGGGGCCGCGGTCTACACGCGCGGCGTGGACTACGACGGCGGCTGGGCCGAATACGCCCTGGCGCGAGTCGACACCCTGGTGCCGATTCCCGACGATCTGCCCTTCGAACAGGCGTGCTTCATTCCGGACGCGGTCTCCACGCCGTGGGCGGCCATCACCGCCACGGCCCAGGTGAAAGCCGCCGAGCCGGTGGGCGTCTGGGGCGTCGGCGGGCTGGGCGCGCACGGCGTGCAGCTGCTGCGCATGGTCGGCGCGGCCCCGATCGTCGCGGTCGATCCGCTGCCGGCCGCGCGTGAGCGCGCGCTCGAACTGGGCGCGGACTTCGCCTTCGATCCGGCCGATCCGGACCTGCGCCGCAAGATCTTCGCCGCCACCGGCACCGGTCTGGCCGCCGCCTTCGACTTCGCGGGCGTGGCGGCGGTGCGCGAACAGGCCGTGGTCTGCATGGGCCCCGGCGGCCGGCTGGTGCTGGTCGGGCTCACCGACAAACCCATCACCATTACCGGCGGCACCGCGTTCAGCTTCTTCCAGCAGCAGGTGCGCGGACATTACGGTTCGCAGCCCGAGCACGTCACCGAACTGGTGAAACTGCAAGGGCTGCATCGCATCGACTTCGCGCGCTCGGTCAGCGCGGTGGTGCCGCTGGCCGACGCCGCCAAGGCCGTGCACGATCTGGACACCAAGGAAGGCAATCCGATCCGGATCGTGCTGAAGCCCTAGGCCAAACGGCGCTGGAAGGCGGTACTGGACGCCCCGTTCGCGAGATCCACGGTCATGACCCGCAGGTCGGCCGCGGACGGGGTCAGGTCCAGCACCATGAAGCCGAGATCGTTGTAGTTCTCGTAGAGCGCCGCATTCTGCGTGCCCTTGGACTTGTCCCCGCCGACGGACTTGGCCGCCGCGCCCGAGATGAGCTGCCGGGTGCCCTTGGACGCCGTGTTCGGGTCCAGCACCTGCAGCGAGTGGTCGTGCCCGGACAGGATGAACTGGCACCGGCCCAGCACGTGCTGTTCGAAGAAATCCTGCACGTGAATGCCGTTGATGGGGGCGATGTTCAGGCCCTCGTACTCACCGGCGTTCCCGTGCGGGCCGTTGTTCAGGTACGGGTGATGGGTGCAGGCGATCTTCCACTTGGCGGGCGATTCGGCGATGGCCCGGTCCAGCCAGGCGGCCTGCTCGGTCATGAACTGCCCGTCGGCCGCCCAGTAGGGGGCGAACAGCGGCGGCAGGTAGGCGGCGATGGGATTCAGGTCCAGCACGAAGAATTCGACGATGGGCTGCTCGTGCGGCACGCGCACCGAGTAGTAGCGGGACGGCATGAACCAGCGCGATGAACGCTGGTGATAGTTCACCTCGTGATCGCCGCGCAGCAGCCAGCCGCCGTCACCGGGCAGGATCGAGCTGTTGTCGTGATTGCCCTGGACCATGATCCAGGGGAAGTCGAGATCGTGATTGGGGTCCTCGAACTTGGCGCTGAACTGGGCGTCGTCATCGGCCCACGGGCCCTGTTCGTAGACATTGTCGCCGAGCCCGAGGGCGAAGGAGATCGGTTCGCGGGCGTGCAGGGCGCGCATGGCGTCGGCGACCTGCCATTGCGGCCGCGCGCCGGTGCCGGCATCGCCGGTGACGAGAATGCGCAGGTCGGTGGACCCGGGGAAGGCCGCTTTGGTGACGCCCGCGGATTGCGGGGCGTCGGCGCGGGCCGGTGCGGCGGCGACCGTGGTCAGGCCGGCGGCGGCTGCTGCTCCGGCGGCTCCGGTGAGGAAGCCGCGACGATCCACGGTCATTCAGATCTCCTGTTCCATTCTGGTCGATTGACCAGTATTCCCGCTCGGTTCGAACCGCGCACGACAAGGGCGAATGCCGGTTCACCCTACCCAGCCGACACGCCGCGTTATTCGAGGCAGCGGACCTTTTGACACGGTTACTTCGCGGTGAGAACGTGGTGTGTCCATTTTCATTGGAGCAACACCGGCTCACTCACCGGGCTCGGCCACAGGGGGACGCAGCTATGACGATATTGGGCGCGGGACTTTTCCTCGATTGGGAAGAGCTGACCGGCCAGTCCAAGCTCGTCGTCGATCTGATCAGCTTCCCCATCTTCAGCGGCATCGCCGGTTGGCTCACCAACTGGACCGGCGTACTGATGTTGTTCTGGCCGGTCTTCTTTCGCGGCGTCCGCATTCCCGGGCTGGACATTCTCTACCCCTACCTGCCCAGACGGGTGCAGGTGCTGCCGCTGTTCTCCGGCGACGGCAAACGCTTCGGCTTCCAGGGCTTCATTCCCGCCCGCGCCGAGAAGATGGCCAGCATCTGCGTGGACCGGGCCATCATGCGGATCGGCAGCCCCAAGGAGTTCATTCACGAACTCGATCTGGAGGGCATCGCCGACTACATCGCCGAGGTCGGGCGCAAACAGGTCCCGGCCATGGTCAACGAGATCATGCTGCGCGAGAACCCGGATATCTGGAACGCGGTCCCGCAGGCCGTGCGCACCGTGCTCTACCAGCGGGTGGAGCGGGAGCTTCCGGTCCTGGCGCGCAAGGCTTTCGAACAGCTCGGCGACAATGTCGATCAGCTCATCGACATCAAGGATTTCGTCATCCGGTACCTGCGGGAGAACCCGCACATCCTCAAGGATCTGACCACCACCATCGCCGCGCCCGAGCTCAAGTTCATGGTGCGCATCGGCCTGCTGGGCGCGCCGTTCGGCCTGCTGCTGGCGCTGTACATGCATGTGCACCACGACATTCCGGTGCTGGGCTGGCTGCCGGGCTGGTTCGTCATCCTGACCGTGACCGCGTTCATCGGCGTGATCGTGAACGTCATCGCCGTCAAGATGGTGTTCGAACCGGGCGATCCGCAGCCGCGCTACAAGTACCTGTGGAAGCAGGCGCTGCTGGCCAAGCGCCAGCCCGAAGCCGCCGCCGATCTCTCGCACATCCTCGCCTACCAGGTGCTGACGCTGCCGAATCTGGCCAGGGAACTGCTGGAAGGCCCGAACGGGGACAAGACCCGGCAGCTGCTGGAGCGGCTCATCGCCGCCGAGATCCACCGCCAGCTGGGCCCGACCCACACCGTGGTGCGGACCTTCTTCGGCAAGCGCCAGTTCGACAATCTGAAGGTCGGGGCGACCACCGCGGCGGTGCAACTGGCCCCGAGCCTGGCCGACGATCCGGAATTCGCGGCGGCGCAGGCGAAGAAGATCGACGAGTTCGCCGCCCGCAAACTCCAGCAGCTCACGCCCGGCGAGTTCATGGAGATGTTCTACGCGTCGGTGGAACAGGACGCCTGGCTGCTCTACCTGCACGGCGCCCTGCTCGGCCTGGCCGTCGGCGCGGTGCACCTGGTGCTCTTCGGCTGGTGAACCAATAAACAAGCACGCGTGCTTGCATTTTTCCGGAGGCGCTGCAATGCTTTGGAACGAGACGCGACAGCTGATTTCGCAAGGTGGGGGTAACTCACCGGGAACGCCCGAAATTGGTTCGGCACCCGACCGCCGGCACGCGTTCGGAACGGTCTACGGCTCTCGGCTGCGCGCTGAAGTCGCGGAGAGGCGGAATTGTGGATCTCGAGGCTTTGCTCGCTGACTTCACCGCGGAATGCGAGGAGCTGGACGGGCTGATCGCGGATCTGCCCGCCGCGGAATGGAATCGGGACACCCCGGCCGCGGGCTGGACCATCGCACATCAGATCGGGCATCTGACCTGGACCGATCGGGTGGCCGTGATCGCCGCGACCGATGCCGAGGAATTCGCCGCGCAGGTGCAGGCCGCACTGCCGAAGATGCTCACCTTCGTGGACGAGGCCGCCGAGGAAGAAGCGAAGAAACCCGCCGCCGAACTGCTCGCCGATTGGCGGCGCGACCGGATCGCGCTGGTCGAGGCGCTGCGCGCGGTGCCCGCCGGGACCAAGCTGCCGTGGTTCGGGCCGCCGATGAGCGCGGCCTCCATGGTGACCGCGCGGCTCATGGAGACTTGGGCGCACGGGCAGGATGTGGCGGATGCGCTGGGCGTGCCGCGCGAACCGACTGCCCGGTTGCGAAACATTGCCCATCTCGGCGTGCGGACCCGCAATTTCGCGTACCTGACGCACGGCAAGGACGTGCCCGCCGAGGACTTCCGGATCGAACTGACCGCGCCCGACGGCACGGTCTGGAGCTGGGGACCCGAGGACACCGCGCAGCGAATCTCCGGCCCCGCCTTGGACTTCTGCCTGCTGGTCACCCAGCGCCGGCATCTCGGGGATCTCGCGCTGACGGTGACCGGCGACGAGGCGGCCGAATGGCTCGGTCTGGCACAGGCTTTCGCGGGGCCGCCCGGAACCGGCCGGACGGCAGGTCAGTTCGCCTGACCTGCCGTCACTCCCGGCCCTTCGGCCTTGTTCCCCTATTCCCACAGGGTTCAGAGCGAGCGAGCACTAACGTGGGTGCGCCGTGCCTGGTGCCGACCGGACGCCGTTGGCCGGAAGATTCGATGGCAGTCGAGTTAGTGCTCGCCGCTAGAAGCTAATTACCCATCCTTTCGAGCCGGAAACCTCTTGATTCCGCGCGCTCGAACCTGTGATCCTGATCTCGATCGCGGCAACTGTTACCGCACGCCACCGTAACCTGGACGGGCGTACGACTTTCAACGGTGCGGGTCGTGGGCGTCGAAAGACGCAGGGGGACCAGGGGAGAGGGAAAGGAACGCACCGATATGTCGCATCAACTCGCGACGCAGGCGCACCGGTCTGCCCGGCGCACCGCCCAGGTGCTCCGCTACAGCGCCATCGTCACCGCCGGAATGGCGAGCATCGGTCTGACCGTCGCCGCCGGCTCCTACATCACCAATGCCATGGCCGGGAACCAGTATCCGGGCAAGGCCATCACCGCGGCTCCGGCCGCGAAACCGCCACGGGTCGAACCCGGCGCGCCCCGCGCGGCCGAACTCGACATCCCGGTGGCGAGCGGCGAGCACGTCGGGCTCGTCGCCTTCGTCAGTCACCACGATCCCGAACTCACGGTGCGCAGCGAACTGCCGATCGTCGGCAGCACCCACGCCGCGAGCAGCCCGCAGGCGAGCGGCTACACCGGGCAGGTCCGGCTGGGCGACACCTATGTGGGCGCGCAAGTGGTTCCGGCGCAGCGCAATTCGGTCAGCGTGACCGTGGACACCAATCTCTTCGCCACGCTCGCCGACTACGTGCTGCACACGCCGCTGGGCGAACAGCTGGGCATCGTCACCGATCCGTCCGGCAATACCCAGCTCCGCACCGAGGTCGACACCCGGCGCGGCGAAGTCACGCTCACCCTCAGCGATCCGGGCATCGGACGGCTCGGGGTGCAGGTGGCGCGGCATCCCGCGCCCGCCGACGTCACCGCTGTGTGAGACTTCAGGATGTGTACGACTACTGCGTGATCGGCGGCGGCATCGTCGGCGTGGCCACCGCTCACCGTCTGCTCGACCGGCATCCGGGCGCCAGTCTGGTGCTGGTCGAGAAGGCGGCGGAGCCGGGGACGCACCAGACCGGTCACAACAGCGGGGTCATTCATTCGGGGATCTATTACGAACCCGGCAGTCTCAAGGCGCGGTTGTGCGTGGCCGGGGCGGAATGGACCAAGAAGTTCGCTGCCGCGCACGATATTCCGTTCCGGGAATGCGGAAAACTGCTGGTGGCGACCGATGCCGCGGAGCACGCGCGGATGCTGGCGCTCTACGAGCGGTCGGTGACCAACGGGGTCGAGGTCGAACTGCTGGACGCCGCCGAACTGCGGCGGCGGGAACCGCGGATCACCGGGGTGGGGGCGTTGTTCGTGGCGGCCACCGGAATCATCGACTACGGGAAGGTGACCCGGGCGCTGGCGCAGCGGGTGCGGGACGCGGGCGGGGAGATCGTGCTCGGGGCCGAGGTCACGGGGATCTCCGAAACCGATACCGAGGTAATCGTTTCCGGACCGGCGGGGCAGTGGCGGGCGCGGAACCTGGTGGTGTGCGCGGGATTGCAGGCCGATCGGATGGCGCGGATCGCGGGGCTGGAGGTCGACTTCCGGATCGTGCCGTTCCGGGGCGAGTACTACCAGCTCCCTTCCCATCGCAGAGACCTGGTCAGCACGCTCATCTACCCGATTCCCGACCCCGAATTGCCGTTCCTCGGTGTGCATTTGAGCCCGACCATCGATGGCGAGCTGACCGTCGGCCCGAACGCCGTGCTAGGCCTGGCGCGCGAGGGCTACCGCAAAGGCAGCGTGAACCTCCGCGACGCCCGAGAGATCCTGGGGTTCCCAGGTTTCCACAAGGTAGCCAAGGCCAACGTCCGGACCGGGCTCAAGGAAATGCGGAATTCGCTGTTCAAGCGTGGCTATCTCGCAGAATGCCGCCGCTACTGTCCCGAACTCACCGTGTCCGATCTACTGCCGCGGGAAGCGGGCATTCGCGCTCAGGCGGTATTGGGAGACGGAACTCTGGTCCACGATTTCCTCATCGAGCGCACCCCGCGATCGGTCCACGTTCTGAATGCGCCATCCCCGGCAGCCACCTCGGCACTCCCCATAGCCGACCATATCGTCGCTAATTTGGACGACTGACCTAATTGCCGAACGGCAGTTGAAAAGGGGGTTCGGGGGGTTTCACCCCCGAGCCCCCCTCATTGCCCACTTCGGGCTATTCGTGCAATAAATAGGAGTCCTGTAGTACTTTTAATGGCAGCCGTGGGACAGGGAGCAGCCTATGGGCCATTTCAAGTACGCGAGTGACGTCGGCGCGCCGGTGGAAGTCGCCTTCACATACACGGACAACCATCAGTTCGTGCCCGACTGGGCGTTCGCGGTCGCCGAGTTCGAACCCGTCGGGGACACCGACCACGGTTCGGGCGCGATGTTCGCGGCGACCCTGCGGGTGGCCTTCTGGCATCCCACGGTCGAGTGTGAGATCACCGACTACCGCCGCAACGCGGTCATCGAATACACGCTGCGCAGACGCCGGAAGGGGAAGCCGGCGTCTGCGTGCTCCCCGCTCTGCGTGGTCACCCTGCGTTTCGACCCGCTGGGCTACGGCCGCGCCGTGCTGACCTCGGAAACCGAGTACTGGGCGCCGGCGGGGCTCACCGGCCGGCTGCTCTCGAAGCTGCTGGCCGCGGCCGTACAATCGGCGGTGCGGCGGACCGAGTCGCAATTGCGAAGGGAGATAGAGGAATTCCACGGAACGGATCTTGTCGGCCGGATTGCGTAGGGTAACCAGCATGATCATCGTGAGCACCGACGGATCGTGCCTGCGTAACCCGGGTGGGGCGATCGGCTGGGCATGGGTGAATCACGCCGGTGGCACCGGCAGTGGCGGCGCGTCCTGCGGCACCAATCAGATCGCGGAGCTACGCGCGCTATTGGAGGCCGTCCGCGCTCATCCCGGATCCGAACCGATGCTCATCGAGAGCGATTCCCTCTACGCCATCAAATGCGCCTCCGAGTGGATTCACGGCTGGAAACGCAATGGCTGGAAGACCTCCTCGGGCGGGGCGGTCAAGAACCTGGAGCTGATCCGGCACATCGACCACGCCATCAACGTGCGCTCCGGGCCGGTGCGGTTCCGCTGGGTGCGCGGGCACGTGGGCAACTACTTCAACGAGCAGGCCGACCAGCTCTGCGGTCAGGCCGCGCGCCGGGTCGCCGCCGATCCCAGCCTCTCGGACCCGAATCCCCTGGAACCGTTCGATCCGGTCACCGAACCCCTTCCGGTGGAACCGAAGACCGAACCCATTCCGGTCGTCGCCCCGCCGGAGAAGCCCGCCGCCACCCATTCGGCGCCCGCCACCCCGCGCCGGCGGGCCGCCGCCAAAGCCCCGGCGGCCGACGCCCTCACGCTTTTCTGATCAAACGACCGTGCCCACTGCCATCGGGGCAGCGGGCACGGAAGCTGGTGCGGCAGTGCTCAGTTGCCGGGCTTGGGCGCCGGGGTGGCGGGCGCGGAGGGCGTCACGGTGGTGCCCTGGGAGCCGCTGCCGCCGGTGAACAGCCCGCGGGTGGCGGGGGAGTCGAAGGCGGAGACCTTCCACTTGCCGTCCACCTTCTCCATGCTGGCGATGCCCGGCACGGTCAGCTGATCGGGCTGCGGGTTCACCGAGTTGGTGCGGGTCTGGCTGAGAATCAGCACCACCTTGGCCTTGTTCTCGTCCCCGGACTCCCAGGCGCAGTGGATCTCGTCCAGGTTGGTCTTCACCTGGACGCTGACCATCAGCTCCTTGAGCGAGTCGGTGGCGGTGCCGAAGTCCTTCTCCCACTGCCCGGTGGACAGCGCCTTCACATTGCTGAAGTAGTCGTCCAGGTGCTTGGAGTCGTAATTGGAGATGGCCTTGCCGAAATCGCAGGCCGCGGCGGTGGCGGTATCGCGGGCGTCGAGTTCGTCGGCCCGGTCGCTGGACTTCTTCCACAGCACCGCGCCGCCGGCGATGGCGGCCACGACCACCACGCCCGCCGCGAAGGCGGCGATCATCGGCAATGCCGAGCCATTGCCGCCGCCACCGGAAGGGATGCCCGCCTTCGGCTTCGGCGCGGCGGGCGGAACCGGCGGCGTCGCGGCCGGCGTCTCCGGCTCGCTCTTCTTGCTCAGATCCGGCTTCGCCTCGCTCGACTCGGGTGCGGCCGGGATCTTCTCGGTCGCGGCGTCACCTGAGCTGTCGGCCTGGCCCCCGGGCTGCACGGCATCGGCCTTGGCGGCCTCTTCGGTTGTCTTGTCCTGGGCGGCGTCATCCGACATTGGATCGATCCCCACGCTTTCTCGGTGCGCTGCGAACGCACCGTATCGGTTCGGTCAGCGAGTATGCCGGACCTGTCATTTGATGGGCGGCAGGGTCCGCTCGTTCGGGTCGGCCCCGGCCGGAGCGTACTGGCCGTTATCCGGAACGTCCGGCCGCGGCGCATTGCCGGAGCCGCGAATCTGCTGGTCGGCAGGCGGATTGGTGCAGTAGGTCGTCCACTTCGGCATGGTGGCTTCGGTGACGGCCTCGTTGCGGACCTTCTTGACAGCGTAGTCGCAGAACGGACGCGGCCAGATGTCGACGATGGTGTAGAACTCGTTGTCGTGCGCGGGCACGCCCATCGCGGAGGAGCCGACCACCAGCGACGGGAACAGCGCCCGCAGCGCCGGGACCCGCAGCTGCGCGGCCTTGGTGATGGCCGCGAAGTTGGTGACCAGGCTGGTCATCGGGTCGGCGGTCTTGTCGAGCACCGCGCCGAGGGTTTCCATCTGGCCGGGGGCCTGCTCCAGGATCTTCTGGAGTTCGGCATTGGCATCGTTGAACTGCTGGAACAGCACACTCGAATTCCGGGTCAGCGTACCCAGATCCGGCTGCGCCAGGGCGGTGGTGCCGGTGATGGTCTGCAGGTTCTTGATCAGGTTGGTGGTCTGCGGCAGCAGATTGTCCAGACCGGTGGTGGCCAGGCTGATGCCGTTGATCAGGGACCGCAGCTGGTCCTGCCCGCCGGACAGCGCGGTGTCGAGCTCGGTCAGGATGGTCGAGAACTTGTCCGGATCGATCTGCGCGATGAGCGCGCTGGAGTTGTCCAGCACCGACCACACCGGGGTGGGCGTGCGCACCTTGTCCTTGTCGAACTGCACCACCGAGCCATTGGCCAGGTAGGGCGAGTTCTCGGTATTGGGCCGGAAGTCGATGTACTGCTCGCCCGCGCCGGACAGCGCGCCCACCGAGATCACGGTGTCGGTGGGGATGCGGTACTTCTTGTCGATCTCGACGGTGGCGGCGATGGCCGCGCCGCTGTTCACCAGCTTGATATCGGTGACCTTGCCGACGCGGTAGCCGCGCAGGGTCACGTCGTTGCCGGCCTGCAGACCGCCGGAGCGATCGAGATTGACCGTGACCCGGTAGGTTTCGCGCAGCGGATTCACCCGCATGACGCTGATGGCCAGGTAGGTCGCGCCCACCACCAGGATGAGTCCCAGCGCGAGGTTCGAGACCAGATTCTTGTGGTTCTTCACCCAGTTCATCGGTGGCCCCCGTTCACCCGGCCGTAGATGATCTGCAGGACCTGGATGAGGCTGCCCCCGAAGTCGTTCAGGTCGCGCAGATCGTAGAACTTGCTGTTGGCCGGATCGGTGAGCAGGCCGATGTCGAGCAGGGTCGCCGTGGCCGCGACGGCCAGGGTGTTGCCCTTGAAGGAGGCGTCCGCCATGGGACGGATCTCGTGCAGGGCATCGAGCGCGGGACCCAGGGTGTTCTCGGTCTGGGACAGTGCGTTCATCAGCTTGTGCACATTGTCGAGCAGGCTGGCCAGCTGATCGGAGGTGGTGTTGGCGTAATCGCCCAGGGCCGCACTGGTGGTGGAGACCTTGGTCAGCAATTCACCGATGGCCTGGTTGTTCTCGGCGATGGCGCCGATCATGCCGGGCAGGCTGTCGGCCACCTGGCCGAGCTGATCGTGATTGGCCTGAATGGTGTTGGACAGCGCCGAGAATCCGGCCAGCGTGGAGTCGATGCGCTGGCTGTTGGCATTGAGACTGCCGATGACGCCGGTCATCTCGGTGAGCAGATGGGCCAGCGTCTCGCCCTTGCCGCCCACGATGGAGTCCATTTCCGAGGTCAGCTTGGACAGCGCCGCGACGCCGCCGCCGTTGAACAGCAGCGAGACCGACAGCAGCAGCTCTTCCACGGTGGCGCCGGCCGACGTATTGGTCAGCGTGTCACCGTTTTTCAGCATCTGCGCGCCGGGTTCGGTCTTGGGCTTGGACACCGCCACGAATACGTCGCCGAGCGGGGTGGCCTGCCGTAGTTCCGCCGTACTGCCCACGGGCAGTTCGATATCGGTGCGGATGTCGAGGTCCACATTGGCCTTGAAATCCTTGGTCGTGATCTTGGTGACCACGCCGACGTCGGAACCGCCGATCTTGACCTTGGCCTGATCCGGCAGATTCAGCGCATTGTCGAAGACCGCGTGCACGGTATAGGTGTCGTTGCCCGCGCCGGGCTTGGGCAGCGGCAGGCTCTCCACCGTCACGCCACAGCCCGAGGCCGTCACGGTGACCGCCGCGATGGCGGCCACGGCGATGGCGGCGCGGCGCGCCCGGGTCCCCGCCCAGAGGTCACGAAGGGATCGGTTGCTCATCGCGTCAGCCCCAACATCGCTGCGGTGAGCCCGAAGTCGGGGCCCATGTCTTCCATCTTTCCGGTGCGGCAGCCGTCCGCCTTCATCTGGATGCGCTCGCAGAACAGGCTGACGATCTCGCCGGAGAGCGAGGTGCCGATCAGCCCGTGCAGGCGGATGAAGTTGCCCTGCCGGTTCACCGACCGGTCGAGGTTCTGCATGAGCAGCGGCGCCACGTCGACGATCTCGACCACGCCCGCGGCATTGTCGCGCAACTGCTGGGTGACCGCGGTCAGGCCGGTGAGGGTGCCGTTGAGCTGATCGCTGTACTGCGAGAACGCGCCGGAGGTGTTGGCCAGGAACGCATTCAGCTGATCCAGCGTGGCCTGCAGGCCCGGGGCCTGATCGGCCAGCAGCCCGGACATCTGGGTCATCTTGTTGCTGAAGTCGCGCACCGACTGGTCGTTGTCGGCCAGCATGGTGGTGAGCTCGTTCAGCTTGATGATGATGGTCGAGACCGCGTCCTTGTTGTCGGTGCCGACCTTCAGCGCACCGGACAACGCGTTCAACGTGTCGCGCATCTTGGCGCCGTTGCCGTTCATCATCGGATACAGCACCCGGCCGGACAGCGGGCCGATGCCCTCCTGTCCTTCCTGCGGCGACAGCGCGGCGGAGAAGGCGTCGATGGTCTTGATCATCGTGTCCAGCTCGACCGGCGTATGGGTCTGTTCGGTGGTCAGGTGCGACTTGTCCGGCAACGTGTCGCCGCCGGTGTAGGGCGGGGTCAGCTCGATGTGCCGGTCGGTCACGATGGACGGCGAAACCAGTGCGGCCTCGACGTTCCGGGGCAGCTTCACGCCCTTGTCCACGGTCATGTGGACCTCGACGTAGGTGCCCTTGGGCACGATCTTGTCGACCCGGCCCACCTCGAGCCCGAGCACGGTGATCGGGTTGCCCTCGAACATGCCCGCGATGTTCTCGAAGTCGGCGGTGATGTGCTGGGTCTGCCCGGCCGCGTCCTTGACGCCCAGCGGCACCAGCGAGCACGAGCCGACCGCCAGGGTGGCCGCGCCGATCACCGCCGCCTTGGACAAGCGAGCGAGGTTGGCGCGCTTCAGAATCGATGCTTTCAACTGCATTACTGGCACCCCTCGTTCACCTGCGCGAAGCACAACCAGTTGTCCGGGAACAGCCACGGCAGGGCGACCTCGCCGTAGGGGCCGTTACCGAAGGCGTTGTTGAACGTCCGCACGGACACCGGCATGATCGACAGCAGCCGATCCAGGTTGTCCTTGTTCTTCTGCAGGCCCTCGGCCATGGTCTGGAGCTGGGTCAGCGTCGGACCGAACTGGTCATTGTTCTCCGCGCCGATCTGCTGCAATTGCTTGCTCAGCGTGGCGATATTGTCCAGCAGGTTCTTCAGCAGGCCCTGGCGTTCCATCACCCGGCTGGCGATGGCCTCGCCCTGGGTGATGACCAGCAGCACCGAGTTCCGGTTGTCGCCGAGGATCTTGGTGACCTTGTCCAGATCCTTGAGCAGCTGATCGACCGAATCCTTGCGGTCGTTCATGGTCTTGGCCAGCGCGCCGATGGAATCGAGCGCCTGCGAGGTGAGCTGCGGGGTGTCGCCGAACTGCTGGTTGATCAGGTTCAGCGATTCCGCCAGCTTCTTGGTGTCGAGGGCCTCGAACTTGGGCGTGCCCTGCTGCACCACATCGGCCAGGTTGTACGGAACGACGGTGTTGTTCTTGGGGATTCGGTTCCCCTTCAGCCCGGAACCGTCGCCCGGGGTCAGATCGACATAGCGCGCGCCGAGCAGCGTGGCCATCTTGATCGACGCCTTGGCGTCCGGGCCGAGTTTCAGGTCGTTGTCGACCGAGAGCGAGATCAGCACGTGATCGCCCTCGAGCTCGGCGCCGGAGACGGTGCCGACCTTGACGCCGGCCACCGACACCTTGTCACCGGTCTTGATGCCGGCGGTCTGCACGAATTCGGCCTTGATGGTCTTCTCGCCGATGCCGATCTGCTTGTACAGACTGGAGGCGACCAGCAGGCCGACGATCACCAGCAGGCCGAGCGCGCCGAGCCACAGGTGACGGTTGGAAGCGATGCGGGACTTCAGTTTCGCGATCATGGACGGCACACCGCCGAGTGAGAGTTGCCGCCGATCTGGTTGAACAGACCGCGCGGGAAGAGGACACCGTACAGGGAGACGTCGAGCGAGCAGACGTACGCGTTGGCGTACGCGCCGTTCTGGGTGAACTTGCCGACGTTCGCGAGAATCGCGGGCAGATCCACCGCGGCCTGGTCCAGCTTGGCGCCATTGGCGATCAGCAGGGTCAGCGCATCGGTGGTGGAGCTCTGCGCCAGCGCCAGTTTCGGCTGGATCAGGCCCATCATGTTGGTCAGCGCGGTGGTGGCGTCGGCGATCTGCACCGTCGATGCCTGCAGCGACTGACCCTGGGCGTAGAGCCCGCCGATCAGCGAACGAGTCTGGGTCACCAGGGTTTCCAGCTCGTCGCCGCGCTTGGCCAGACCGGCCATCACACCCGACAGGTTGGTGATGACATCGGACAGGATGGCATCGCGGCGCTGGAAGTCACTGGCCAGCTGCGCCGACTGGGTGATGAAGGCGCTCAGCGAGACGCCGTCGCCCTGCAGCGCCTGCACGAAGGTGTTGGACAGGCTGTTCACCTGCTCCGGCTGCAGCACCTGGAACAGCGGCTGGAAACCGTTGAGCAGACCGGAGATGTCGAAGGACGGCTCGGTGCGCTCGATCGGGATCGAACCATTGTTCTTCAGCGGCAGATGGCTGCCGCCCTTCTTGTCCGGGGCCAGCGCGACATAGCGCTGCCCGATCAGGTTCTGGTACCGGACCAGCGCCTTGGTGTCGCCGTACAGCGTCTGGTCGTTCTGCACGACGAAGGTGACCAGGGCCTGGTTCTTCTTGTCCAGCTCGATCTTCTCGACCTTGCCGACGCGCACGCCCGCCATGCGGACGTCATCGCCCTCACGCAGGCCGAGCACATCGGTGAAGGTGGCCGAGTAGGTGTTGGTCTTGCCGTCCACGGTGCGCGCCAAGGTGTTCCAGATGACCGCGGTCACCAGGACGGACACGATGGCGAAGATCGTGAATCCGATCAGCGGCTTGCGAATGCTCACTTGGCCGCCCCCTGGGAAACTTGCAACGTTCCACCCCTCAGGATCGAGCTCAGCAGCAGGTACTCACCAGCGGTCGGACGCCGGCCCAGCAGGGCGGTGATGGCGTCGTCGCCCGCGTAGGAAATGGCGCCCGCCTGCGGCACGGTCTGCTGCCCGGCATCCGGGCCGGCCGGTGCGGCCGGCTGCGGCGCCCCCAGGTTCGGGAACAGATTCGCGAGCGGGGTGCCCGCGAACGGATTGCCCGCCTGCGGATTCTGCGCGCCCGGAGCGGTGGACTCACCGGTGGTGAGACCCGGAATGCTGGGCAGGCCCGGGATGCTCGGCAGCCCGGTGGTCGGCAGTCCGGCCGCCGAGGCCAGCGCCTTCGGCTTCATCGCCTCCGGCAGGGTGCCGACACTGGATTCCGCCGGCGCGGTGGCGCAGCTCGGGGCCGCCAACTCGCCGTAGCGCGGGCAATCGCCGGCCGCGTAGGGCTTGAACGGCGTGAGGTTGATGCCCACGTTCCAGATCATCTGCTTCTGCGAACCCCAGTGGAAGGTGGTGGTCAGCTTGCGCACCGATTCGTTCAGGTTCGCGATCGACTGCGGAATCGCGCTCGGGTCGTCGGACAGCGCGCCGAACAGCGCACTGGTGCCGGTGGTGACTTCCTTGCCCACGTTGGGATTCCGGGCGAACAGCGCGTTGATCTTGTCGACCGTGGCGGAGCTGCCCGCGAGCAGCGACACCAGCTCGGCCCGCCGATCGGAGATGGTCTGCGCGGTCTTCACCGATTCCGCCAGCACGCCCATGAGTTCCGGCGCCGACTGGTTCAGCGCGTGGAAGGAGCTGGAGAAATCGTTCAGCATGACACCGAGATTCGGGATGGCGTCGTCCACCGACTGCAGCCACCGGTCCACCCGCTCCACGCTGGAACCGGGCATGCGGCCGGAGCCGTCGAGCGCGTAGGACAGCGTGCCCAGCACCCGGCCGAACTGGATCGGGTCGATCTTGCCGAGGATATTGCGCACCGTGGTGAGCGTGTCCTGCAGTGCGATGGTGCCTTTGGACTTGTCCTCGGAGATCTGCGAGCCCTCGGCGAGGTGCGCGCTGTCGGGTCCGTTGTAGACCAGCTCCACCGAGGTGACGGCGAACAGGTTGGACGGCACCACGCGCGCCGTCACGTTCGCCGGGATGCCGGTGTTGTACTCCGGCTTCATCTCGATGTGCACCTGCTGCAGCTCGCCCTTGGCGGCCACCGACACATCCTTGACCGCGCCCACCAGCACGCCGCGGAACTTCACGTCCGCGTTCTCGGGCAGGCCGTCACCGGTGGTCGTCAGATTGGCTGTGACATTGACCTTTTCGATGAAGTAGCCCTTGTACCGGGCCATCAGGAAGCCCAGGATGATGGCGAAAACCGTCAGCCCCGCGATACCCGCCATGAGCAGCTGACGCATGGTCGGGCCACGCCCGCTCGGATCGATGATCATGGTGTGCGCCCCCTATCCCGAGATCCGGATGCCGGGGTTGACGCCCCAGATCGCCAAGGTCATGAACAGGTCCGCGAAGACGACCGCGATGATGCAGAGCTTGATCGCGCGGCCGGCCGCGACACCCACGCCCTCCGGGCCGCCCGAGGCGAAAAACCCGTAGTAGCACTGGATGAACGTGGTGATCGCGACGAAGATGACCGCCTTCAGCAGTGAGTACAGCACATCGTGCGGGATCAGGAACTGATAGAAGTAATGCTGGAAGGTGCCTGTCGCGGTGCCGCCGATCAACGCCACGGTCAGCGAGCAGGAGATGTAGGCCAGCGGCAGCGCCAGGCAGTACAGCGGCAGGATCGCGATCATCGCCGCGATCATGCGGGTGCTCACCAGATACGGAAGCGGCCGGATGGCAACCGATTCCAGCGCGTCGATCTCCTCGGAGATGCGCATGGCGCCCAGCTGCGCGGTGAAGCGGCAGCCGGCCTGGGCCGCGAAGGCCAGGGTGGCGAGCATGGGCCCGAGTTCACGGGTGGTGGCGAAGGCCGAGATGGCGCCGGTGAGCGGGCTCAGGCCGAGCAGGTTGAGCGAGGTGTAGCCCTGGATGGCGACGGTCATGCCGCCGAACGCCGACAGGATCAGCACCACGCCGATGGTGCCGCCGCCGACCACGAGATTGCCGTTGCCCCAGGTGACGTCGCGCAGCAGCCGCCAGACCTCTTTGGGGTAGTGCTTGAACGCCATCGGCATGGAGCCGACCGAGCGCAGGAAGAAGAAGACCTGATGGCCGATGCGGGCCAGCCAGTCGCGCGGCGAGGAGGCGGCGCCCCGGATTTTCTGGAACGGCCGCAGCAGCGGCGGAACATACGTTGCTGACACGGCTTCAGACCATCTGTGGGGGGAAGAAGGAGTTGTACAGCTGCGTGATGATCAGGTTGACCCCGAAGAGCATCACGGCGGACATCACGACCGCGGTGTTCACCGCATTGGCCACACCGCCCGGACCGCCCTTGGCGTTCAGCCCGGCATCACAGGCGATGATGGCGGCGAGCAGGCCGAAGATGAGCGACTTCAGCAGCGCCACAAAGAGATCCACCGTGACCGCGAAGGATGCGAAGGTGCCGATGTAGGAGCCCGGCGTTCCGCCCTGGGCGAAGATATTGAAGATGTAGCCGGTCAGGAAGCCGACGAAGACCACGAAACCGCACAGCAGTACCGACACCAGCATGGCCGCGCCCAGGCGCGGGGCCACCAGCCGGCGCATGGGGTCGACGCCCATCACCTTCATGGCGTCGATCTCCTCCCGAATGGTGCGGGAGCCGAGATCGGCGCAGATGGCCGAGCCGACCGCGCCCGCGATCATGAGCGAGGTGACCAGGGGCGCGCCCTGTTGAATGATGCCCAGGCCGTTGGCCGCGCCGATGAACGAGGTCGCGCCGACCTGTCCGGCGACCGAGCCGACCTGAATCGAGACGATGACGCCGATGGGAATGGCGACCAGCAGCGTGGGCGCCGCCGCGACATTCGCCATGAATGCGCACTGCCGGATGAACTCGGCGAAGGGGAATCGTTTCCGGAAAATCGCGATGAAAAGCTCGGCGACCGCGGACACGCCCATGGACATCATCCGGCCGCCGGTCTCCAGCGACCGCTTGGGATGGTCCTGCCAGTAGGCCTTGGCCCAGTCGACGGCCGCATTCATCCGTGACTCCGGTGGGCTCCCCTGCCCATCGAGGCTCTTGGTCAACTGCACTGACTACCCCTCTCGACGCCGGTTACCCGCCTCCGGCGACTGTTTGCTTGACGCACCTTACTACGGAGTTAGGAAAAACACATCACGCTCTGTGGTTCCGGTCATAGAGCCGGATCACTTTCCCTGAAACGTTGTGAACAGCCACATCACGGTTGGTTTACGAGCCAAAGAAGCAGGCAGATATCTAGAACTTGTTCTAGTTTTTCAAGATCGCCGGGATTGTGAAGACCCACCCGGTAACAATTTGTAGGAATGAATTTATCGGAAATCGATAGCGAATGTGCATTGTTCCCATATCTCCTATCCAAGTCGGTATCGACCGCAACATCCCCGCGACACCCGGAGCAAGCGCCCTTCGCCTGCGTAACAACACGCTTGGGCAACATGTGGCAGTACAAGCTGAAGCCGGGACCGAATACTGACAGGATGAGTACCCAGCAAGTTGATAGGTAGATCAGCTTCCGACATCTGGAGGATCATGATCAGGAAACTCGCCGGTGTGGCCGGCGCTTTCGCCGTCGCTTCGAGTATCGCGCTGGTCGGGAGCGCGGGGATCGCGAGCGCGGACGCTCCGGCGGTCATCGGCGGCGGCTCCGGCATCATCATCGACGACATGTTCGAGTGCACCGTGACCACCATCGGTCACGACGGCGCGGGCCGCCTGGTCGGTCTCACCGCCGGGCACTGTGGCGATCCGGGCGCCAAGGTCTATGCCGAGGCGTCCCGTGGATCCGGCCAGATCGGCCGGTTCGTGTACTCCAATCACGACTTGGACTACGCGGTCATCGAATTCGATGCGAGCCGGACCATCCCGGTCAACCGCATCGGCAATGTGACCATCACCGGGGTCGGCGGTCCGCCGGGATTCCCGATGATCGTCTGTAAGGAAGGCCGGACCACCGGCAACACCTGCGGCATCTCCTGGGGCGACGTGTTCGGCACGAACATCGAGACCTGGAGCCAGATGTGTGTGGTGGAGGGCGATTCGGGCGCACCGGTCGTCGTCGGCTCCACGCTGGTCGGCATGGTGAACGCCTATCTCGCCGTCGCCTGCTTCGGTCCCGAGGTCGGGACCAATATGAGCAGCATCATGGCGGATATCAACGGGCGCGGTGGCGTCGGCTCGGGGTACTACCCCATCTAGCGACGAGGACGGAAGAGGCTGCGATCCGGTTGGATCGCAGCCTCTTCCGCGTTTCCGGGCCGCTCGCTCAGAGCGCCGCCAGGCACACCACGACCTGGCGCGTCTCGTAGGCGTAGCCCTTGTCGCCGCTGGTGCAGTCGTCGATCGAGCTGGTGTTCTTCAGGATCGACAGCACTTTCACGCCTTCCGTCGCATTCGCGCCGGTGCAGGAGACCCGGTGCGGGTCCTCGCCGCCCAGATCCAGGCAGTCGCCGACGACCCAGTCGATGTCCAGGCAGATGGCGCCGGTCTCGACGCCATTGGTGGTCTCGTAGTACGCCTGATCGATATCGGCCGGGCACTGCGCGTTGGTCTTGGCCTTGGCCACCACCTTGTAATTGGCTTCCTTGCCGCCGCAGGTCTCCTTGCTGATGATGGCGTTGTCGGTGGTGCCGCCGAGCTTCACGCAGTCACCGATATTGGCCTTGAAGTCGGTCTTCCCGCCGCCGTTGGGATTCGAGGGCTTGGCGCTCGGCTTGGCCGAGGGCTTGCCGCCGCCGGTCGGCGCCGCGGACGGCTTGCCGGTCGAGGTGGGCTGCGGGCCACCGGGGGCGGCCTGCGGGTTTCCGGAAATGGTGGCGCCGCAGCCCGCGAGCAGCAGGGCGACGGCGGAGATCGCGGGGAGGGCGATCCGGGCGGAGATCCGCTGGCGCAACACAACAGTCCTAAGATTTGAGAAACAGGTAGCTTTGACTTTGCGCCATGCATATCACACGTCCTCGAACCAGCGCCCGGCTCGATTCGTATAGGAGAGGGTGACCACGGCAAGCGAATCCGCCGATCCGAGCACACCGGTCCGGCTCCGGGAACCACGGCTGCCGGTGCTGGACGCGTTCGCGGCGGGCGCCGACCTGGCCGCGTACTTCCGGTGGCGGCGCCGGCGCGACGGGGATCCGTTCCTGGTGCGTTTCCCCGGACTGGGCTCGGCGGTGTTCACCGGGACGCCGGCCGGAGCGCGGGAGTTGCTGCGGGCGCCGGTCGAGCTGCTGACGCCGCCGCTACCCAATCCGATCGAGCCGATGGTGGGGCCGGCTTCGCTCATTCTCCAGGCGGGCGGGCAGCATCGGAGCGATCGGGCGTTGCTGGCGCCGGCCTTTCACCGGAATCGGATCAGCGCGTACGGCAAGACAATTCGCGAGGCGGCGCTGGCGGAATTACACGACGATCATCAGGGCCGCGCATGGTTATCGGGGCGGCGAGTGGATGCGCGGGCCGCGGCGCGGGCGATAACCATGCGGGTGATCCTGGCGGCGGTATTCGGAATAGACGATCCGGCGCGGCGGTCCGAATTCACCATTGCCACAACCGAATTCCTGAATTCTTATGGCACTTCGCTTTTCCTGATTCCGGTGCTGCGGCGCAATATGCACGGAATATCGGGCTGGGAGCGATTCACCGCCGCGCGGGAGCGGTTCGATCGGCTCATCGACGCGGAAGTGGCGCGGCGGCGGGCGAATCCTGTTGCCGGACAGGATATTTTGAGCCTGCTGCTGGAGTCGCGTTACGAAGACGGCAGTGCCGTAAGCGATTCCGACCTTCGCGACCAATTGCGCACCCTGCTGGTGGCCGGGCACGAGACCACGGCGACCACGCTGGTGTGGGCGCTCTACCGGCTGCACCGGCAACCGGAAGCACTGGCGCGACTACGGGACGAGCTGACCGCGGCGGGACCGGGGCTCGATCCGCTCGAACTGGTGAAACTGCCCTATCTGGACGCGGTCTGCCAGGAGACGCTGCGCCTGCACCCGCCGGTGCCGCTCGTATTGCGCAGGCTCACCGGTGATTTCGAGCTGCGCGGGGCGGCACTGGTGGCGGGGGACACCATGGGCATCGCGGTGCCGCTGCTGCACTCCCACCCCGAGGTGTGGTCCAGACCGCAGGACTTCGCGCCGGAGCGGTTTCTCGAACGCCGGTACGGCCCATTCGAATTCGTCCCGTTCGGCGGCGGGCACCGGCGCTGCGTCGGGGCGGCGCTGGCCGATTACGAACTACGCATCGTGCTCGCCACGGTGCTCGAGACAGTGCGGCTGGAATTGTCTCCGCGTTTCGCACGGGGACGGATACCGATGACGGTGCCGCACAATATTGCGACCGGTCCGCATGCGGCCATCAGCTTCGAAGTACGCGAAGCCTGATGCGACGTCCGTGATTTCGATCACAACCGGGTTTGAGGAAGTAAACACTCCGGTCGCTTCGGAGTATGTGGGGGTACAGAGGAATCGCCGACGCCATCGGCATATTCGCAGTCAGTGCATAGCCTGCCGCAGGTGTTGTGACGCGTAACACACCAGGGAGTCGGTATGCATAACTGGCAGAACGCGATTGGCGTGCCATCCATTGCCGGGTACTAATGGATGCGGGGTTGGGACCTACGCGAGTGAACCGTGCTCGCACTCTGCGTGTGAACGAGGATCGAGAGGACCACTGCTGTGCGCTTAACCCGCCGGAACCGGAAGACGGGACTGATCACCCTTGCCGCCCTCGCGGCGACCGGAGCCGTGTTGGCAGCACCAGCATCAGCCGGACCGCTATGGCCGGGCGGGCCCGAAGTGCCGGGCGTGCCCTCCGCCGTGATGCCGCAGCCCGCGCCGGGCTCGCTGCCCACCGATCCGAACGCCAAGTCGCCGATTCCGCCGGCCAACTTCACGGCCCCGAACATCAGCCCCGGTGACGGGGAAGTGGTCGGCGTGGCCCAGCCGGTCATCATCAACTTCAAGGAGCCGGTGAGCGATCACGAGACGGCCGAGAAGGCCATCCGGATCACCTCCACCAACAAGGTGGACGGCCACTTCTACTGGATGGGCGACAAGCAGGTCCGCTGGCGGCCCGAGAACTTCTGGCCGGCCGGTTCCAAGATCACCGTCGAGGCCGGCGGCACGCATGTGGCCTACGAGGTCGGCGACGAGTTCATCGCCACCGCCGACGACACCACCCACGAGATCGTGGTGACCCGCAACGGCGAGGTCGTCAAGACCATGCCCACCTCCATGGGCAAGACCGGGCACGAAACCCCGAACGGCACCTACATCGTCAGCGAGCGCAATCGCAAGATGATCATGGATTCCTCCACCTACGGCGTGCCGGTGACCGCTCCCGAGGGCTACAAGCTCGAGGTCGAGTACGCCACCCGCATGTCCAACAGCGGCATCTTCGTGCACGCCGCGCCGTGGAGCGTTGCGCAGCAGGGTGTTTCGAACACCTCGCACGGCTGCCTGAACGTGTCCACCGCGGACGCCAAGTGGTTCCAGGAGAACGTGAAGAAGGGTGACCCGGTGATCGTGAAGAACACCAAGGGCGGCACCCTGTCCACCAGCGACGGCTGGGGCGACTGGAATTAAGGGGTAACCCCTCCAGCAGACGGATATTCGAGGACCCTCGCCCTGCCGGGCGGGGGTCCTCGCGTTTCGGGCGGAGCGGCTTGCGTTCTCGGACCAGGCGGGCCGATGTCCCGTGTTGGCCACCCGTTCACGTGAATTCTGGCTCGAAAGAGACTGGGCATCCGTACTATTCGGCGCATGTCCGCGCCGCCTGCGGGTGATCCCGGTGAACACGAGGTGGCGCTTGCGCGCCCACAGTTCAACGGGTTGGCATCCATACGTCACCGGCTATTCGCTCGCAACCGTCAGGCTGCGCGGGTGCGATCGAGCCCCGAACGAGTACTGCCGCAGCCACCTGGGAGGGGCTGGCGCAAGCGGCCCTGGCCGGATTACGCGCTGTTCACCGTTCTGGTGCTGCCGAATCTGATCCTGTTGTCGGTCTTCGTGTATCGGCCGCTGCTCGACAATATCCGGCTGTCGTTCTTCGACTGGAACATCTCCGACACCGAGTCCACCTTCGTCGGTTTCGACAACTACGTCGAGTGGTGGGGGCGCGACGATTCATGGCAAATCGTCCGCAATACCTTGGTCTTCACGCTCTTCGCCGTCGTCGGCAGCATGGTGCTGGGCCTGGCGCTCGCCCTGCTGCTGGACCGGAAGCTGTTCGGGCGCAATGTGGTCCGCTCGGCCATCTTCGCGCCGTTCGTGATCTCCGGCGCGGCCATCGGCGTGGCCTTCCAATTCGTCTTCGACCCCACGGTCGGCCTGGTGCAGGACCTGCTGCACAAGCTCGGCGTGGAGAACGTGCCGCAGTTCTACAAGGATCCGCACTGGGCGATGTTCATGGTGACCGTCACCTACCTGTGGAAGAACCTCGGCTACACCTTCGTCATCTACCTGGCCGCCCTGCAGGGCACCCGCCAGGATCTGATGGAAGCCGCCGAGATCGACGGCGCGAGCCGGTGGACCACCTTCACCCGGGTGCTCATGCCGCAGCTGCGGCCCACCACCTTCTTCCTGTCGATCACCGTGCTGCTCAACTCGCTTCAGGTCTTCGACATCATCTACACGATGACCCGCGGCGGGCCGCTGGGCACCGGCACCACCACCATGGTGGTCCAGGTCTATCGCGAATCCTTCGTCAACTTCCGGGCCGGCTACGGCGCGACGGTCGCCACCATCATGTTCGTGGTGCTGCTGATCGTGACGCTGCTCCAGGTGCGCATCATGGATCGGGCCGAGCGGTCATGAAGTTCAAGCGCGGCGACAGCGCTTTCTGGGCGGACGTTTTCGGCTACCTCGCCATGGTGTGCGTACTGATCATCGTCGGCGTGCCGCTGTTCTGGATCGTCGTCAACTCCTTCAAGGACCACGACGACATCTACGTGCAGGCCGGGCAGGGCGCGGTGTACTGGCCGAACCGCTGGCATCCGGAGAACTACAAGGAAGCCACCACCACGCTGCCGTTCTGGACCTTCCTGCGGAACTCGCTCATCGTCACCGGCGTGGTGGCGGGCGTGAAGTTCGTGCTCGGCGTGCTCAGCGCGTACGGGCTGGTGTTCCTGCGGTTCCCGGGCAAGAACATCCTGTTCCTGGTGATCATCGCGGCGCTCATGGTGCCCAATCAGATCACCGTCATCTCCAACTACGCGCTGGTCTCGCAGCTGGGCTGGCGAAACACGCTGGTGGGCATCATCGTTCCGCTGTGCGGGGTGGCCTTCGGGACCTTCCTGATGCGCAATCACTTCCTGTCGCTGCCGAACGAGGTCATCGAGGCGGCGCGCATGGACGGCGCGGGCTGGTGGCGGCTGCTCACCCGGGTGGTGCTGCCCATGTCCGGGCCGACCATGGTGGCCTTCGCGGTCGTCACGCTGGTCAACGAGTGGAACGAATACCTGTGGCCGTTCCTGATGGCCGACAGTTCCGAAGTGGCCACGCTGCCCGTCGGTCTCACCCTGCTGCAGAACACCGAGAACCCGAGCATCACCAACTGGGGGCCGGTGATGGCCGGCACCCTGCTCACCATGCTGCCGATCCTCATCGTCTTCCTGGCCCTGCAGCGTCACATGATCAAGGGCCTCACCTCCGGTGCGGTCAAGGGCTAAGTCCCAGAAGGAGATTCACGTGTCCGATTCACGATTCCCGAACCTGTCCCGCCGCGGGTTCCTGGGGCTGGCCGGCGCCACCGCGGCCGGGCTGGCGCTGACCGCCTGCGCGGGCACCGGTGGCGGCGGCAGCAAGCAGGGCGGCGACGGCAACAAGCTCACCTTCTGGTCCAACCACCCCGGCACCTCCAAGGATCAGGAACTGGAGCTGATCAACCGCTTCCAGGCCAAGTACCCCGATATCAAGGTGGAACTGGTCGACGCGGGCAAGAACTACGAGGAGGTGTCGCAGAAGTTCAACGCGGCGCTGTCCGGCGGTGAACTGCCCGACATCGTGGTGCTGTCGGACGTGTGGTGGTTCAACTACGCGCTCACCGGCAAGATCGAGCCGCTGGACTCCCACTTCGGTTCCGCCGGTGTGAAACTCGACGACTACGTCGATTCCCTCGCCGCCGACTACCTGTTCAACGGCAAGCACTACGCGCTGCCGTACGCGCGCTCGACGCAGGTCTTCTACTACAACAAGGACGCGTGGTCCAAGGCCGGGCTGCCCGACCGCGGCCCGAACTCCTGGCAGGAATTCGACGAGTGGGGCCCCAAGCTGCAGTCCGTGGTGGGCGGCGGCAAGTTCGCGCACGGCTGGGGCGACGCCAAGAACTACCTGGGCTGGACCTTCCAGGGCCCGATGTGGACCTTCGGCGGCGGCTACTCCGATCAGTGGAAGCTGAAGTTCAACGAGCCCAAGTCGATCGAGGCCGGCAACTTCCTCAAGGCCATGATCAACGACAAGAAGTACGCCACCATCAGCCCGCAGGTGGCGGTGGACTTCGGCACCGGCGTGGTGGCCTCGGCCATCGCCTCCACCGGTGATCTCAAGGGCATCAAGAAGAGCGCCGAGGGCAAGCTGGAATTCGGCACCGCCTTCCTGCCGCACCCGAACGGGGCGGGCGCCACCACCGGCGGCGCGGGCCTGGCGATTCCGTCCGGGATCTCCGACGCCCGCAAGGAGAACGCGCTCAAGTTCATCGAGTTCGTCACCAATGCCGCGAACACCGCGTACTTCTCGCAGGCCACCGGGTACATGCCGGTGCGCAAGTCGGCGCTGCAGGATCCCACCGAGATCGAGTTCCTGGCCAAGAACCCGAACAACAAGACCGCCATCGAACAGCTGTCGGTCACCAAGTCGCAGGACTACGCGCGCGTCTTCCTGCCGGGCGCGGACCAGATCATCGGCGCGGGCATGGAGCAGATCGGCAACCAGAACCGCGATGTGACAGCCGCTTTCGGCGATATCACCAGCCAGCTGCAGTCGATCTACGACAAGCAGATCGCGCCGAAGCTGCCCAAGTAATACCCGGTAACCGAGCTAGGAGACCCGCCGCATGGCGACTGTGCAGTTCGAGGGCGTATCCCTCACCTATCCGGGTGCGCCCGCCCCGGCCGTGTCCGACCTGAACCTCGATATCGCCGACGGCGAATTCCTGGTGCTGGTCGGGCCTTCGGGGTGTGGCAAGTCCACCAGTCTGCGCATGCTGGCGGGTCTCGAGGCGGTCAGCACCGGGAGCATCCGCATCGGCGGACTCGACGTCACCGGCCTGGCTCCCCGCAACCGCGATGTGGCCATGGTCTTCCAGAGCTACGCCCTGTACCCCAATATGACGGTCGCGGAGAACATGGGCTTCGCGCTCCGCAATGCCGGAATGTCCAAGTCGGACACGCTGGTTCGGGTCAAGGAAGCCGCCGCCATGCTGGAGCTGGAGGACCTGCTGGACCGCAAACCGGCCAAGCTCTCCGGCGGCCAGCGCCAGCGCGTCGCCATGGGCCGCGCCATCGTCCGCCGTCCGCAGGTCTTCTGCATGGACGAGCCGTTGTCGAACCTGGACGCCAAACTCCGCGTCAGCACCCGCTCCCAGATCGCCGCCCTGCAGAAGCGTCTGGGCACCACCACGGTCTACGTCACGCACGACCAGGTCGAGGCCATGACCATGGGCCACCGGGTGGCCGTCCTCAAAGACGGGCAGCTCCAGCAGATCGCCTCGCCCCGCGAGCTCTACGACAACCCGGTCAACACCTTCGTGGCCGGCTTCATCGGTTCTCCCGGCATGAACCTGCTGACGGCCCCCATCGAAGACGGCGCGGCGGTCCTCAACGATCTCCGCATCCCCGTCCCGCACCAGACCTCCGGCTCCCGCGTGGTGATCGGTATCCGCCCCGAATCCTGGGAACTGACCACCGATCCCGCCAACGCCCTGGCCGTCGAAGTGGAACTCCTGGAAGAGCTGGGCGCCGAATCCTTCCTCTACTCCCACGGCATCACCGACCAGTGGTCCAGCCAATCCGGCCGGGTGGTGGCCCGGGTGGACCGCCGCCTGCGCATCACCCTCGGCGAACGCCTCTACCTCACCCCGAAGACCGACGAGATCTTCTTCTTCGACGCCGAAACCCAGCAGCGCCTGTCCTGAGCTCGCACTCAGGGCAGCGGCCGCGCCTGCGCGAGAATCGCGTCCACCGTCTCCTCGACCGTGAGATCCGAAGAGTCCAGCCACAATCCGATCCGGGGCGTGGTCTCGCGCAGTCCGGTGTCCAGATCCTCGACGGTGTAGGCACCGTACGCGTTCTTCGCGCGCCCCGCCTCCCGCGCCGCGACGGCGTCCGGCCGCGGGGCCAGGACGACCACATAGCGCGGGCGGGTCCGGATCCGCTCCGTGAACCAGGGCAGGAAATCCCCGAGCACCACGTCCTGCACGACGGCCGTGAACCCTTCGGCCGCATAGGCATCCGCCGTCGCGGCGGCCAGCCGGTAGCGCAATCGCAACTGCTCCAGCGCCGCCTCCGGCGGATCCGGCCGCATGTCCTCCCGCCCGTTCACCACGAACCGGCGGAAGGCATCGCCCCGCACGTGCGCCGACTTCGGCAGGCGCTCCGCGAGCGCCTGCGCGACAGTCGATTTCCCGGCCGCCTGAATGCCGGTGATCAGATAGACGGCCCCGGCTACCAGATCTTCACCCGCTCGGCCGGATCCAGGTAGAGGGCGTCGCCGGGTTCCACGGCGAAGGCTTCGTGGAAGCCGTCGAGGTTGCGGACCACGCCGTTGCAACGGAATTCGGGCGGGGAGTGCGGGTCGACGGCCAGGCGGCGGATGGCTTCCTCCTGGCGGGCCTTGGTGCGCCAGACCTGCGCCCAGCCGAAGAAGACTCGTTGCAGGCCGGTGAGACCGTCGAGTTCGGGGGCTTCCTTGCCGTCGAGGGAGATCTTGTAGGCCTCCAGCGCGATGGAGAGGCCGCCGAGATCGCCGATGTTCTCGCCGATGGTGAACTCGCCGTTGACGGTGTGCTCGTCGGCCAGGTCCTTGGGGGAGAACTGGTTGTACTGGTCGATCAAAGCCTTGGTGCGCTTGCCGAATTCGGTGCGGTCGGACTCGGTCCACCAGTCGATCATGTTGCCGTCGCCGTCGTACTTGGAGCCCTGATCGTCGAAGCCGTGGCCGATCTCGTGGCCGATGACCGCGCCGATACCGCCGTAGTTGGCGGCGTCGTCGGCGTTCATATCGAAGAACGGGGGCTGGAGAATGGCGGCGGGGAAGACGATTTCGTTGAGGCCGGGGTTGTAGTAGGCGTTGACCGTCTGCGGGGTCATGAACCATTCGTTGCGGTCCACGGGGCCGCCGAGCTTGTTCAGGTCGCGGTCGTGTTCGGCGGCATAGCCGTTGCGGTAGTTGCCGACCAGATCGGCGGGATCGATGGTGATGTCGGAGTAGTCGCGCCACTCGTCGGGGTAACCGATCTTGGGGGTGAACTTCTCCAGCTTGGCGAGCGCGGCCTGACGGGTCTCGGGGCTCATCCACTCCAGGTCGGCGATATTGCGGCGGTAGGCCTCCTGCAGGTTCTCCACCAGTTCGACCATGCGGGCCTTGGCTTCCGGCGGGAAGTGCTCGGCCACATAGAGTTTGCCGACGGCCTCGCCGAGCAGATCCTGAACCACCGAGACGCCGCGCTTCCAGCGTTCCCGGTTCTCGGGCGCGCCGGTGAGGGTGCGGCCGTAGAAGTCGAAGTTGGCCTCGACCAGATCGTCGGTGAGGTAGGGGGCGCGGGCCTTCACGATGCGCCAGGCCGCCCAGGCCTTCCAATCCTCGATGGACTCCGAGGCCCAGAGCCGGGCGAAGGTTCGGACGTAATCGGGCTGGCGGACCACCAGTTCGGCGAACAGTTCACGACCGGAGCGGTCCAGGCCGGCCGCCAGCGCGGAAGTCCAGGCATCCCAGTCGAATTCCGGGTTCTCCGCGGCCAGGGCGTCGAAAGTGGTGAGGTTGTAGCTCAATTCGGCGTCGCGGCGGCGCACCACGTCCCAATGCCCGCCGGCCAGCTTGGCCTCCAGGTCGAAGACGCGCTGCGGGTCGTAGTCCAGGCCCGCCAGCTCGAACATGCGGCCGATGTGCGCCAGGTACTTCGCGCGGATCTCGGCGTACTCGTCCTTGTGGTAGTACGACTCGTCGGGCAGGCCGAGGCCGGACTGGGTGGCGTGCACCAGGTAGCGCTGCGAGTTCTTGTCGTCGGTGTCGACGTAGAAGGCGAGCGCGCCGCCGACGCCGGTGCGCTGCAGGCGGCCGATGAGCGCGGCGAAATCGGAGCTGTTGCCGACCGCGGCGACGGCGGCCAGTTCCTCGGCCAGCGGGGTCAGGCCCGCCGCCGCGACCGCCGCGGTGTCCATGAACGAGTTGTACAGGTCACCGATCTTGCGCTCTTCGCTGCCGGGCGCGGCATCGGAGGCGGCGGCCGCCTGGATGATCGCCTGCACGTCCCGCTCCGCCTGGTCGTACAGCGTGCGGAAGGCGCCGTCGACCGCGCGGTCGCCCGGTATCTCGTAGGTGTCCAGCCATTTGCCGTTGACGTGCGCGAACAGGTCGTCCTGCACTCGCACACCGTCATTACGGAAAGACAGGTCGATACCGGAGGGAGCGTTCAGCTGCGAAGTCACGATCCCCAGTATGCCCACTTCCGCCCGCGCGGGGCGGGCGCTCGCCTTCAGGCGAACACGGGAATGCGGTCGAACTCGCCATCGCGGGCGCCGGCCAGAAAAGCGTCCCATTCTCCAGGGGTGTATACGAGAGTGGTCTCACCGTGGCGCAGCACGGTATGCCCGTCGGGGCGGGTGCGGGCGGTCAGGGCGACCGGGTCCGTGCCGCAGCCGAGTACTACGCCGAGGAAGGACATCCATTCGGGTGCCGTGACGGTGATAACGGGCTCCGGTTCGTGACGCCGTTCCGGATCGCGCCGGAACTTGCTGTCGCGAATGAGCACCACGGCACCGTCGAAACGGACCTCGACGCACTGATTTCCATTATTGGTGCGGGTCGATGTGAACCAGCCGGTGGAATCCGGCTGGTAGTTCGCGGTGGTAAGCATGGGCGGTATTTTACCGTCGGACATGTGTCTCCTACCCTTGCGAATAACGTTTGATCATCGCCAAAGACTCTGTCCGGCCGAGTGATTGGTCGAGCGCGCGCACGAATGCGAAACTCAAGTCGCGGACCTGGTCCGGATCGTCCACCGCGCCGCCGAAAACAGCGCTCTCCACCCAGCCGAAAGTCGGGAGATTTTCCGACGCGAAATCGAGCAGGTGGAAACTCGAGCCGCCCAGAATCGCGCCGTGCGAGGCGCTGAACGGAATCACCCGCACCGTCACCGAATCCAGTTCGTCCATCAAATCGGCCAGATGCTCGAGTTGCCGGCGGAGCGCTTTGGGGCCGCCGATCTGTTGCAGGAGGGTGGCCTCGCCGACCACGGCGGTCAGTTCCAGCCGTTCCCCGTCCGCGCGCAGGCGTTCCTGCCGGCGCATGCGGACGGCCACCAATTGCTCGACCTGGACGGGCCGGATCATGACGTCGGCGCTGATGAGTGCCCTGGCGTACTCCTCGGTCTGGAGCAGGCCGGGCACCACCAGACTGTCGTAGCTGCGAATGGCCTCCGCGCCGAATTCCATGCCGTAGTAGCGCTGCAATTCCGCGCCGATCAAGGCCGAGGACTTGGTCCACCAGCCGCGTTCCTTGCTCGCGGTGAGCAATTCGAGCAGTTCCTCGCGCTCCTCGCCCTCCACCTCCAGCAGCTCCAGCACCGGGCCGATGGTGGTGGCGGTGAGGACGCGCCGTCCCTTCTCCACATGCGACCAGTTGGCCGGGGTGAAACCGACCCGCTTGGCGAAAGTGGCCGAATCGAAACCGCGTTGCTCACGCAGCTCCCGAAGCCTCAGGACCAGCTCCCAACGCGCGACGGTCGGAGAGACCGGCGCGGGCTTGTGCTTCTGGGGGTTCGGGGGCGAAGCCCCAGCGAGTCCCCGAGAGTTGGGTTCGCCCATGCCGACGGACTCTACTCCGGAAATCCCCCGGCGTGTGACTATTGTCATACCGATTGCGGGGCCTTAGGGTCATTAGCAGGAGGTTCGCCATGAGCGCGCTGGACCCGTCCTCGTACACCGCCACCCAGGAGGCGTTGGCGCGGTGCCGTAGCTACCGCAAGGAAAACGGTCTGTACGGAGTGGTGGATTCGGTATTGGGCCGAATCATGTTGGAAGTCGGGTCCGTCGGGGCCGTCACCATGCCCGCTGAACTGGGTAAGCGCGTGCGCGATCGGTTGCTGGCGCAGCGCCGGTGCGGGCCCGTCATCGCCCACCCGCGCTCGGGGCGATGGACGTTCCTGACCGGGCCCAGCGACGATTCGTATCTGGACATGACGCTGTTCTCGGATCTGTTCCGGGACTGCGCCGCCGTGGCGCTGCCCGGTAGCCAGATTGTTCTACCGTCGCCTACGGATGAACACGCCGCCTATCGAACGTGGATCTGCCCGCCGGACGGCGACTTTCGGCCGGAACTCGCGGAAGTCCTCGCGGCTACCCGCGAATGCCGCCCGGCGGCAAGCTGACCCAGTTCTCAACCGGGAAGAGGGAATTGGGGGCTGGGCCCCCAAACCCCCTTAAGTGGGTTCGGGGGTGAAGGTGATGCTGAACCGGTCCTCGACCCGCTGCTGGAAGTCCCGCTCGCACTGGTCGATCTTCGACTGATTCCCCTTGGCGTCATTGATGCAGCTGATGTAGTCGGTGGTCCCCGTCTCGGAGAACACGAACCACACCAGAATGCCCGCGATGATGCCGCCGATCAGGCTGATGGCCCCGAGGATCAGACCGCTCAGCGCCATCCCCTTGCCGTCCCCGGTCCCGGCGCGCACCTTCGACAGCGCGATCAGACCGAAGATCATGGCCAGCAGGCCGAAGATGATGCCGAGGATCGTGAAGATCACGGTCCAGAAGGTCAGGATGCCGAGAATGCCCAGGACCAGCGCGGCGATCGCGAGACCCTTGCTCTTCGGCTCACCCTGCCAATAGCCGCCGCCACCCGGTGGCGGATAACCGCCCGGGGGCGGTGGTGGATTCTGGCCGTACTGTCCGGGAGGTGGGTACTGTGCCATGCCCAGATGCTATTGCCCGCCGAGGCGAGCATGCATCTCCCACACCAGGATTTCGGACGGGATGTTCGCGGTCACCCGCTGCCCGCCGCTGCGCGCCATGCGCACCGCGTCACCCTCGTACAGGGTGCCCACGCCCTCCATGTCGATCTCACCGCGCGCCACGAAAAGATGCAGGTAGGGCGCTTCGGGTAGGCGTACCTCCACGGGCTCGGCCGGGCCCGCCATGCGCGCCACGTGCAGCGCCGAATGACTGCTGTTGATGGCGATGGCGGTCCGGTCGCGATAGCGCGGCAGCCCCGAGGCCACCGTCACCAGCCCGCCGCCGGCCAGCTCGTCGTCGATTTCCAGCTGCTGATAGCCGGGCGTCAGGCCGGGCTCGTCCGGCACCACCCACATCTGCACGAAATGCACCGGCTCCTCGTGCTCGGGAGCCGTGCTGATGCGCCAGGAATCGTTCTTCTCCGAATGCAGGATGCCCGCGCCCGCGCTCATCCGCTGGGCCAGGCCCGGATAGATGACGCCGCTGTGGCCGAGCGAATCCTGATGCACCAGGCTGCCGCTGAGCACCCAGGTGACTATCTCCATATCCCGATGCGGATGGGTTTCGAAACCCTCGCCGGGCAGGACTATGTCCTCGTTGTTGACCAGCAGCAGGCCGTGATGGGTGTTGTCGGGATCGTAGTGTTCCCCGAAGGAGAACGAATGCTTCGAATCCAGCCATGCCACACGCGTTTTCATACGATCGCCTGCGCGATGGACATCGATGTGTGGTGTCGTGAGGGTGGACACCGCCGTACTCCTCTCACCGGCGAGCACCGATCAGAATCCAGGGTAGGGGCACAATCCGCGCCTTCAGCTGAATTCCCGGTAAATTCTATCGTGAGAGCAGCACCGCCCTGCACGCCGCCGACCAGGCACTTCGATATCGGCATGGCGAACAGGCAAATACCCGGCGACCATCCGCTATCGCGAGTGCCCCGCCAGCGGTATTCGGTCGGCGACCGTATCATGATGTGCCGCAAGTGAAACCGGAGGGAGAGCAGGGGGATGCGACCCGAAGTACTCGCGGGCATCGAACGCGAACTCCGGCAGCAGGCCGAAGACGAGGGCATCGTCCACTTCGTGGTCGGGGTGGCAGTATTCCGCAATGGGAAACTGCTGGTCGTACGGCGTGTCGCCGACGATTGGCACGGGGGGATGTACGAACTGCCCGGCGGCGGTGTGGAATCCGGGGAAAGTTTCGCCGAATGCGTGGAACGCGAACTCTTCGAGGAAACCGGACTGCGGATCACCCGCATCACCGATGTGCTGGGCGGGTTCGACTACGCCACCCGGACCAAATCCCGGGTGCGGAAATACAGCTTCGTGGTGGAGGCGCTGGACGGGGAGATCGTGCTCGATCCGGGTGAACACGACGAATTCCAATGGGTCGATGCCGACAGTCTCGACAATCTGCCCATGGCCGAGGATATGCGCGCGGCCGTATTCGCCCTCGTCACCACGCATCCCGCGCGGTGAGCACACCCGCCACCGACCACACCCCGGAATCCGGACCAGGTTCGCCGCCCCGCCGCACGCCCCGCGCCGTGCTCGCGACGGTGCGCACCGTCGTGCGGGAGAGCCCGGGCACGCTGCGGCTGAGCGTCATCCGGCTGGCCGGGCAGTTCGGCGACGGCATGTTCCAGGCCGCGCTGTCGGGCGCGATCCTGTTCAACCCGGAACGCGAAACCGATCCGCTCGCCATCGCGGGCGGCTTCGCGGCGCTGCTGCTGCCGTACTCGATCATCGGGCCGTACGCGGGCGCCATGCTCGACCGCTGGGACCGGCGGACGGTGCTGCTGGTCGCGAATATCGTGCGGGCCGTGCTCATCGCGGTCACCGCCGTGGGGCTGCTCGCCGGGATGGGCAATCGGCTGCTGCTGGTGTTCGCGCTGGCCGTGGTCGGGGTGAGCCGCTTCGTGGGTGCGGGCGTGTCGGCGGCACTGCCCAAGGTGCTGGCCCAGCGCTGGTTGGTGCCGATGAACTCGATCCTGGCCACCGTCGCGTCCGGGTGCGCGGTGCTGGGCGCGGGCGTGGGGTTCGGCATCATCGGCGTGGCGGGCGCGGGTGATCTCGGCTCCGCGCTCGCGGTCGCGGTGAGTGCCGCCGGATCAGCGATCGGCGCGGTCGTGACGAGTGGATTCCGGCCGCGCGCACTCGGCCCCGAACGCGAGCCCACCGTAGTGGCCGCCGCGCCATCCCACTCGGGCACGAGCGCGAACAGCGGTACCGCGCCCGGCGCGAGTGCCGATGCCGGGACCGTCGAACCCAGCACGCTCCGGGCGCTGGCGGCGGGATTGAAATCGGGGGCGACGGCGGCTTGGCGGTCGCGCGAGGTCACCACGGCCATGATCGGAATCGGCGCGCACCGCATGGTGTTCGGAGCCGACACGCTGTTGATGGTGCTGGTATTGCGGCGTGGCGACGGAGCCGCGGTGGGGAAGCATCTGGCCAAGTTCAGCGCGGCGATCACCTCGACCGGCGCCGGGATGCTGGTGGCGGCCGCCGTGGCGCCCTTCCTGATTCCGCGGCTGGGCCGGTCCCGGACGGTGGTGGCCGGGCTGGTGACGGCGATCGTGGTGCAGTTGGCGCTGGTCACGCCGATCACCATCGCCACGGGGGCGGGGGAGCGGCGGGCGGAACTGTGCTTGCTGGCGGCGGCCTTCCTGCTCGGCTTGTGCGGGCAGACCATCAAGCTGACCGGGGACGCGGCCATGCAGATCGATATCGACGACGCGCATCGCGGGCAGGTGTTCGCGCTGCAGGACACCGTTTTCAACATCACCTACGTGCTGGCGCTGGCCGGGACGGCGCTGTGGATTCCGAAGGACGGGCGCTCACCCGTGCTGGTGCTGGTGGCGGCGGGCGTCTACGGCTGCGGGATCGCCGCCATCGCGGCCAATTCGCGGCGGCATGCCGGCCGGTAGCCGGTCTCGGGTCGATCACATCCGGCCGACAGCGAGGTGAACGGCCGGGCGTGTCGCGAGGGAACGGATACGGTGGGGGTCTCAGCCCGATGAGGAGGCTCACGACGCATGCGATTCCGCCCGCTCGGCCCGCCCGCGCGTATCGGAATCCCTGCCGCACTGGCCCTCTCGGGTGCTCTTGCCGTGTGCGCGGGACTGTTGCCGGTGACCCCGGCGCGGGGCGCGCCGCATCCCTGGGCGCCGCCGCCCGTGAACAGTTGCGGGGAAACCGGTTTCGATCCGCTGCTGCGCGAACCGCTCGAACCGGCCCCGGAACCCGCACCCGCACAACCTGATCCGACCATTCGCATCACGGTCCCGGTGCCGAGCTTCGTGCCGGTCCCCGTACCCGGTCCGCGGCCGGACAATACGCGGATCGATCCCGCGCCGCTGCCCGCGAATCCGTGTGACAATCCCTGCCCGGATATTCGGGACAGTCCCAAGCCCGCACCGGCGACGAGCGCGCCGGAAATCACCGCACCCGAGGCGAATCCGGATGAATCAACCGCTACGGCCGCGCCGCCTCCGGCGACTACGACCACCCCGCCGGGAATCTTCCCGAACATCGAACTCCCGAAGATCGAACTCGAGCCCAGGACCGAGACCGTTCCCATCCCCGTGCCCGGCGGCGATCCGCCCGAACCGCAGCCGGGCCCGGCGGTGAATCCACAACCGTGGGAACCCGGTCCGGCCGCCGCGCCGATCCCGCTGCCGCAGGTCGAATCGGTCGACCTGGTCAGACAGCTCACCGGGCACGGGTCCGAGAATCGCACCGATATGCGCTGGTCGGTGGACGGCACCGACCTCGGGCTGATCTACGAGACCGGCCCCGGACAGGTCGCGGTGGTCTTCGGCGACACCTTCGGCAAGGGCTGGGAACCGCCCGGGGCGGGCACCGGAGACCAGGACTGGCGCAGCAACACCCTCGCCTACAGCACCGACCGGAATCTGGCCGACGGTCTCACCCTGGACAGCTTCGTGCAGGATTCGCGCTGCCATGCCGCCGAGATCCTGGACAGCCGCAAGATCGAGAACTTCGAGGTCACCACCATTCCCACCTCCGGGTTCACGCTCGGCGGGCGGCAGTACCTGAGTTATATGTCGATCAATGCCTGGAGCCGGCTGCCCGGCGCGTGGGTCACCAATCGCGGCGGGCTGGCCTGGTCCGACGACAACGGCCGCACCTGGACCAAATCGCTGTGGGCGCAATGGGACAACTTCCTCGGCGCGGCGCGCTTCCAGGTGTCGGCCATGGTGCCGCAGGGGGATTACATCTACATGTTCGGCACGCCCAACGGCCGGTACGGGACGATCGGGCTGGGGCGGGTGCGGGCCGAAGAGGTGCTGAACAAATCGGCCTACCAGTACTGGATCGGCGGGACCTGGGTGTCCGCCAACGGCGCGAGCGAATTACTGGTCAGCCCTTTGGTTTCCGGACCGGTCGGTGAATTGTCGATCCGCTACGACGCCGCCTCGCGGCGCTGGCAGATGGTGTATCTGGACGTGACGGCGCACCGCATCGTGCTGCGCACCGCCGCGGAACCACAGGGCGCGTGGAGCGACCCGGTGCCGCTGATCGACACCGACGACTATCCGACCGCGTACGGCGGCTTCATCCACCCGTGGTCGACGAGCACCGACCTGTACCTGACCATGTCGGCCTGGAACAGCTACAACGTCTATCTGATGCACGTGGCACTGAAGTGAATCCGGGTCACGAGGCGCGGCGGAACCGCAGCGCCTGACCCGGCCGGGCTTGCGCCACCGCATCGACGTCCGCGTCCACCACCACCGCGATGACCGGATAGCCGCCGGTGATCGGATGATCGGCCAGGAAGATCACCGGCTGTCCGCTCGGCGGGACCTGCACCGACCCCAGAGCCATACCCTCGGTGGGCAGTTCGGCTTGCACGCGGCGCTCCAGCGGCGGTCCCGAACGCCGGTCCAGCCGGGCCCCGATCCGGTCGGTATCGGAGGAGATCAGCCATTCGCCCGCGAAAAGCGCAGCGGCATCGGTGAACCAGTCGTCGCGCGGGCCGGGCACGGCGTGCACGAGCAGTTCGCCGTCCGGGGGCGGAGGCACCGGAGCCACATCCACGATGGGATGGACGCGCGGTGGCGCGCCGATCGGGAGGACATCGCCGATGCGCAGCGGTTCGGGGCCGATACCCGAGAGCGTGTCCCGGCTGCGTGAACCCAGCACCGGCGGCAGGTCGAGGCCGCCACGCACGGCGAAGTAGCTGCGCAAGCCCGCGGTCGCATAGCCCAGCCGAAGCCGTTGTCCCTCTTCGACTTGCAGCACGCTCGCCATCCCCATCGGGCGGCCGTCGAGGGTGATGGGAACCGCCGCACCCGTGAGGGCGACCGTGAGATGCCGCTCGGCCAGCAGTTCCAGCCCGCCCAGCAGCACCTCGATACCGGCCGCGCCCTCCGGATTGCCGACCAACCGGTTGGCCAGCCGCAAGGCGGAACGATCTGCCGCACCGGACATTCCGACCCCGGAATCGAACCAGCCCGGGCGCCCGAGATCCTGCACCGTGGCCAGCGGGCCGACCCGCTCGATCCTGATCGCCGTCATCGCGCCGCCTCGGCGATCACGAACCGCACCCGCGTTCCCGCGCGCACCAGCGCGGGCGGATCCCGTTCCGCGTCCCACATGGGTGATTCCGTGCTGCCGATCAACTGCCAGCCGCCTGGGCTCCGACGCGGGTAGACGGCCGAGTAGCCGCCCGCGAGCGCCACCGCGCCCGGCGGGATCGCGGTGCGGGACTGGGCTCGCCGTGGCACCGTCAGCCGGCCGTCGGGAGATTCCAGGTAACCGAATCCGGGCGCGAAACCCACAAAGGCACAGCGCCATACCGTCCCGGTGTGCTGTGCGATCACCTCCGCGGGCGTCAACCCGAGCAGGTCCGCCACCGCGTCCAGATCCGCTCCGTCGTAGCGCACCGGGATCAGCACCGGCTCGGAGCGGAAACCATTGCCGCCCACCGAAGATTCCATCCGGTCGATCCGCTGGGGTTGCCGATCCCGGGGACCGTACGCACCGGCGGGCACCCGTGCCCGCGCCGTCGACCGGTCCAGCAGGGCTTCCAACTGCCGTCGCACCGGCTCCGCCGCGGCCGCCGAAACCAGTGTGACCAGCACGGTTTCGGCCGCGGGAAGCACATCCAGCACACCCTCGGGCCGCTGCCGCAGCGCGGCGACCAACTCCGCCACCAGCTCCCTGGCCGGTGGAATCACCAGCAGCGCACGATCACCCGCCGCCCGGATCTCCCCGGCCGGGAAACTCCGCGCCGCCCCGGTCACCGAACCACCGATTCCACGGCTACCGCTCGCGACCGTCGAAAAGCCGACAGCACCCGGTCGTCGGCCCGCCGACCCGTAGCGACCGGCGATGCGCCACCGTGGGTGGCCGTCGAAACCGGCCCCGCACTCACCTCGACGGCATATCGAATCACGATGCGATCATCCGCAAGCGCGGCGAACCAGCCGGTGCGGCCGCCGTCTCGCGTCCGGGCGCGGACCCGCGGGCGGGACATCAGGCGAACGGGCGCAGCGGGACGCCCGACTCGTCCAGGGCCGCGCGGATGCGCCGGGCCATTTCCACCGCGGCTGGGGAGTCGCCGTGGACGCAGATGCTGGTGGCGTGCACGGCGACGGTGCCGCCGTCGACGGTGGCGGCCTTGCCGGTGCGGGCGATCGAAAGCGCCTGGGATACCGCGTCATCCGCGTTCAGGACCGAACCCGGCAAGCCGCGGGGCGCGAGCAGGCCATCGGGAGTGTAGGCGCGATCGGCGAAACCCTCACCGATGAAGGGGGTTCCGGCTGTGGTGGCGGCGACTTCCATTTCGGTGCCGGCGGGGCCCAATAGGGCCAGGGTGGAATCGAATTCGCGCAGGGCCGTCACCACGGCGTCGGCGAGGGCGCGGTCGGCGGCGGCCGCGTGGTAGAGAGCGCCGTGCGGTTTGACGTAGCGGACGCGGTCGCCGGCCGCGCGAGCGAAGGCATCCAGGCTGCCGAGTTGATACAGGGTTTCGTCGCGGAGGTCGGCCGGGGCGATGGCGATGGCGCGGCGGCCGAAGCCGGGGAGGTCGCGGTAGCCGACGTGGGCGCCGATGCGTACACCCCGCTCGACAGCCAGCGCGCAGGTGCGGCGCATGATCGACGGGTCGCCGGCGTGGAAACCGCAGGCGATATTGGCGCTGGTGACCACGTCCAGCATGGCCGCGTCGTCGCCCATCCGGTATGCGCCGAAACCCTCGCCTAGGTCGCTGTTCAGATCCACGGGCATATGTTCTCCCAGCCGCTGGTCGTTCCCGGTCGCAGGTTCGATTGTGGTCGCGACGGCGGACGGCGACAACAGGCGCCGTTCAGCGGCCGGATCGTGACCTGGTTCACAGGGGCGTGGTGTCACGGATGCGGGGCAACACCTGTCCCATGGACATGAACGAGACGAAGCAGGTACTGCTGGCCGGGGCGAGCGGAGTCCTGGGCCGCCACATCACGCACGCGCTGCGGCAGCAGGGGTATGCCGTCATCACCCTGGGCCGCGGCGCGGGGTCCGACGTCACGGCGGATCTGATGAATCGGGATCAGCTGCTGCGGGCCGTCGAAGGATTGCGGGTGGACACCGTGGTGCATGCCGCCACCGCGCTGCACAAGGCGCCCATGAAGCATCGCGATATGTTCGCCACCGATGATCTGCGGATCACCGGCACCGGGAATCTGGTGGAAGCCGCCAAGCTGGTCGGGGCACGGCGGATGATCGCCGAATCCATGGTGCTCGGATACGGATATCGGGACTTCGGCGAGCGCCTGCGCACCGAACAGGACGAATTCGGCCGGGACGGAGACGAATCCGTGGCCCGGCATCTGGAAGGCATGCGGGTCAAGGAGCACCTCATGCTGAATACGCCGGGTATCGAAGGGATTTCACTGCGGTACGGGCTGTTCTACGGGCCCGGCGGCACCGAGGCCGTGGTCGATATGCTGCGCAAACGGATGCCGGGGATCAACGATCACGGGCGGGTGCTGCCCTGGGTGAATCTGGTCGACGCGGGGAGGGCGGTGGCGCTCGCGGTCGAGAACGGCACTCCCGGTGCGGCTTACAACATCGTCGATGACCAACCGGTCGGCTTCGGAGAGCACCTGCGGCTGGTCGCCGATATCTTCCGCACCCCCAAGCCCATCACCGTGCCGAACTGGGCGCTGCTGCCCATGTCCTACCTGCACACCATGACCAAGGTGAATATGCGCGTCGCCAATGCCGCGGCCAAAGCCGAACTCGGTTGGAAACCGCAATATCCCTCCTGCGCCGACGGCCTGCGCGCGCTGGCCGCCGCCTGACCCGAGCGCACCGGTCCCCGGGATGTGACCTGGATCGCAGGGCGAAGCCTGGAGATGTCATCTGCGACCGCTACGCTCGAACCAATCATGGCCACGTATTTCGATCCGAAGTCCTGGTCTCCACTGCGGGCGGTGGACCTGGGGATGGACCTGGGCAAACGGCTGTTCGACCAGACCTGGGTCGACCAGTGGACCAGCTTCACCACCGCCTGGCTGGATCCGGTGGCGGATTTCGGGGCCGGGACTGTCACCGCGCTCATGCCCGACGTGCTCATGACCCTGCTGTCGGAGGGGATTCTCAGTCAGTTCGGCGGGCAGGAGGTCAGCGCGACCTTCCTGGGACATGATCTGCGGGCCACGTTGCACACCTTGAAGGTGCGCAGGCGCGGGGCGCACTTCCAATCGAAAACCGTGCTCACCGAACTGTTCTGGAATACGCATCCGATTCAGGAATTGACGGTGATCGCGCACGGGGTGCGGTTGATCCCGGGCGTGCCGACCAAACTGCGCAGTCAGCAGCTCGAGCTGAGCGGCGTCATCTCCGTTGCCGCGCTGCTGGATTGGATCAATACCTGGCAGCCGGACTGGGAGCTGGAGCCGGCGGCGAACGGGATGGTGCTGGCCAAGCACCGGCAGCGGCGGATCCGGGCGCTCGCCGAGGCCGAGATCGTCGACAATGTGCTGGTCGTCAAGGTGCACAGTGCGCACTGGCGGAAGGTGCGGGCGCCCAAGCGGATGACGATGCTGAAGCCGATTCCGTTGACGCAGTTGCCGAATCAAGCCCGTATCAGTCGCGCCGAGCGCAAGGGCGACGTGATCGAATTCGCGGCCGACCTACCGGGATTGACCGGGTCGTTCGATCTGGCGCAGATCCGGTCGGCCATCGTCGCCGGAACCACGCTCATCGTCTTCTAGTGCGGAGACAACTCTCGTAACTCTCAGGGGGCTTCGCCCCCCGAACCCCCGTTCCACCAACTCAGCAGCTCTGCCTTCGCCTCTTCCGGCTCCATCGGGCCGCGGTCCAGGCGCAATTCCTTCAGGAACCGCCACGCCTTGCCGACCTCCGGACCCGGTTGCAGGCCAAGCAATTCCATGATCGCGTTACCGTCCAGTTCCGGACGCACCCGATCCAGATCCTCCTGCTCCTTCAGCCGCTCGATGCGAACTTCCAGATCGTCGTAGGTGGAACGCAGCAGCGCCGCCCGCCGCTTGTTGCGGGTCGTGCAATCCGCGCGCACCAGCTTGTGCAGCCGGGGCAGCAGGTCGCCGCCGTCGGTCACGTAGCGCCGCACCGCCGAATCCGTCCACTGCCCCTTGCCGTAGCCGTGGAACCGCAGGTGCAGATACACCAGCCGCGCCACATCCTCGGTGAACTGCTTCGGATACTTCAAGGCGCGCATGCGCTTTCGCACCATCTTCGCGCCCACCACCTCGTGATGGTGGAAGCTCACCCCGCCGCCGGGCTCGTTGCGCTTGGTCGGCGGCTTGCCGATGTCGTGCAGCAGCGCCGCCCAGCGCAGCACCAGGTCCGGATCGCCCTCTTCCTGGTCGATGGCCTGCCGCAGCACGGTCAGCGAATGCTGGTAGACGTCCTTGTGCTGATGGTGCTCGTCGATCTCCAGCATCATGGCGGGCACCTCGGGCAGCACCCGTTCGGCCAGCCCGGTCTCCACCATGATGTCGATGCCGTCGGTCGGGTACTCGCCGCCGATCAGCTTGTCGAGTTCGGTGTGAATGCGTTCCGCGGTGATCCGGTCGATCTCGCCGGCCATGGCGGTGATGGCTGCCCGCACGCGCGGCGCGAGGGTGAACCCCAGCTGCGATACGAACCGCGCGGCACGCAGCATGCGCAGCGGATCGTCCTGGAACGAGTCCTCCGGCGCGGCGGGCGTGTCGAGCACGCCCTCCAGCAGATCCTCGACACCGCCCAGCAGATCGACGAATTCGAGTTCGCCCAGCTCACCGATGCGCACGGCCATGGCATTGACCCGGAAGTCACGCCGCACCAGATCGCCCTCGAGGGTGTCGCCGAAGGTCACCTCGGGATTGCGGGAGACCCGGTCGTAGGCGTCGGCGCGGAAGGTGGTGATCTCCAGCTGCTGGCCGTCCTTCGAGGCGCTGACCGTGCCGAAGGCGAGCCCGCCGGTGTCCCACAGATTGTCGGCCCAGCCGCGCATCAACTCCTGCACGACCTCGGGCCGGGCATCGGTGGTGAAGTCGAGATCGGTGCCGAGCCGGCCGAGCACCGCGTCGCGCACGCTCCCGCCCACCAGATACAGCTGATGGCCATGGGCGGCGAAAAGCTCACCCAATGGGGTCAACACGTCGGAGAGCCGTCCCAGAGTTATCGCCGCCGCGGCGAGCAATCGGGTACGGCGATCCACGCTTGCTTCCTCGGACTTCGGCGAAACCACGAATACGCAGCTTAGTCGAGCGGGCAAATCCATTGCGGCGGCCGGTGCGGAGGATGAGCGGGAGCGCCGGGTCTCCCCTATAGACTGGCGCGGTGTCCCCGGCCGATCGCGCGAACAATCGCCGCCGCCAGCCCCGGCGCCGCGGTTCGGCCGGTAGTGCGGCGAAACCCGCCGGTGCCCCGAAACCACGCATGCGCACGGTCCGCGAAACCTCCGCGGGCGGGCTCGTGGTGGACGGTCTCGACGGGCCCAGCGAGCAGCGGTGCGCCGCGCTCATCGGGCGTACCGACCGGCGCGGACGGTTGCTGTGGTCGCTGCCCAAGGGCCATATCGAAGAGGGCGAGACCGCCGAGCAGACCGCCATTCGTGAGGTCCAGGAGGAGACCGGGATCCACGGCACGGTGGTCGCCGAACTGGGCAGCATCGACTACTGGTTCGTGACCGAGGGCCGGCGGGTACACAAGACGGTGCACCATTATCTGATGCGATCGCTCGGCGGGGAATTATCCGACGCCGACGTGGAAGTCACCAAGGTGGCGTGGGTTCCGTTGAGCGAACTCGATTCCCGGCTCGCCTACGCCGACGAGCGCAGGCTGGCCGAGGTCGCCAACCGGCTGATCGACCGGATGGAGAACGGCAGACAATGACGCGTGCGGGGTCCGAGCGTGCTGGGCGAGACACCGCGGCGGTTACACCGAATCGAACGCAGCGGAAGCTGCACCGCTGGGTGCTGTCGCTGATCGCGGTGCTGCTGACGGTGCTGACCGGCGGGCTGCCCGCGTCCGCGCAACCCAGCGGCAGCAATGGCGCCGGGGCGCCGAGCACGCCGAAATTCCTGAAGCTGTCGCTGGATTCGGTGACGCCCAATGCCATCACCGCCACCAGCGATCCGTACTTCGTTGTGTCGGGGACCATCACCAATATCGGCGACCGGCCAGTGGACGATGTGGCGGTGCGCATCCAGCGCGCCGCGGCGGTCGGCACCCCCAGCGGGCTGCGCTCCACGCTGCGGCTCGATCAGATCAACTACGACGTCACCGGCGAATTCCAGGACGTGGCCGAACGATTGACGCCCGGCCAGCGGAAACAGTTCAGCCTCACCGTCGCTCTGCAGGCCGGCGGCGAACTGCCCGGCGGCGTCTCGGCTTTGGACATCACCGCGCCGGGCATCTACCCGCTGCTGCTCAATGTGAACGGCGAACCGGCCTACGGCGGACAGGCCCGCCTGGACGACGCGCGGTTCCTGCTGCCGGTGCTCGGCGTGCCCGCCGCGGCCGACGCCAAAACCCCTGCCGCCCCGCCGGTTACCCCGCCCGCCGACGCGCCGGTCGCCACCACCATGCTGTGGCCGCTGGCCGACCGGCCGCGCCTGGTCGCCGGGATTCCCGGTGCGCCGGACGGGCAGGCGCTGCTCACCGACGACGACCTGGCCGGTTCGCTCGCCTCCGGCGGACGGCTCGATCAGCTGGTGGCGGCGCTGGAGAGCTCGCTCAAGACCGAGGGCCAGCGCGACAAGGTGCTCAACAGCGCGCTCTGCCTGGCCGTCGATCCGGATCTGCTGATCACCGTGTCGTCCATGATCGACGGCTACCGGGTGCTGGCCAGTCCGTCCGATCCGGAAGGGCCGACGCGCTCCGGCACCGGCGCGCACGCCGCCAAGACCTGGCTGGAACGACTGCGCACGCTGGCCTCCGGCATGTGCGTGGTGGCCTTGCCGTTCGCGCAGGTGGACCCGAGCGCGCTGGCCGCGACCGGCGATGTCACACTCGCCGACCGGGCGCTGAACGCGCCCGCGGAACTGGTGGATTCGCTGCTGGCGGTGAAATCGGTACGCGGGGTGGCGATACCGGACGCGGGCAGCATCGACAACGAGGCCGGGGCGCTGCTGGCCCATCACGGGTACACGACGGCGGTGCTGGCCGACAATGCGGTGACCACCGGCGAGGGCCGCGCCAATCTGGTCAGCACGAAGACGCCGGGCGCCCCCGCGGCCGCGACGCCGGAGCCGGTGAGCCCGGATATGGTGCGGCTGGCCGGAATCGGCGATACCGCGCCGGGCGCACCGGAACTCAGGGCCGCCACCTTCGATATCTGGGCGGCCACCGCGCTCGCCGCGGTCGGCTCACATCCGCCGACGCCGCCCTTCACGCCGGAGAAGGTGCGCTACGACCTGACCAACGATTCGCGGGCCGCGCGCCTGCAGGACGCGCTGGGCGCCATCACCTGGACGGCCCTGAATCCGCAACCGGGACGGCCGCGTTCGGCGCTGCTCATGCCGCCGCAGCAGTGGGGCGCCAACAAAGAGGAGGCGACGGCGCTGCTGGGGCAGCTGCAATTGCTGTTCCGGACCAATCTCGCGGCGCCCCGCGCGCTCACCGATCTGCTGGCGCAGGCGCCGGATCCGCAGCCGTACGAACTCGATTACCTGTCCCAGGCGGCGAGCGAGGCGGTGCCGGCGCATTTCGTCGAACCGGTGCGGCAACAGGCGCAACGCATTACCGAGATGATGAACGCGCTGGTCGAGGTGCCGCAGCAGGAGCTGAGCCCGCGCGCGTTCCTGAATCCGTTGCGCGACGACCTGATCCGGGTGCTGAGCCTGTCCGATCGGCGGGCCTCCGGCGCGCAGGCCGATACCTCGGCGCAGCGGCGGCTGGATCAGACCGGGCGGACGCTGGACAAGCTCTTCGGGTCGGTGACGGTGCTGCCGCCCGGCGGCGTGTACACCCTGGCCTCCGAACAGAGCCCCTTGCTATTGGTGGCGCGCAATGATCTGCCGGTCGCCATCCGGGTCGAGTTCCGGATCGACGCGCCCGCCGAGACCAACATCACCGATATCGGCGAACAGGTGCTGCCCGCCAAGGGAACCCGCTCGTTCCAGGTCCCGACCGAGGTGTCCGACAGCCGGAACCTGGTGATTCCCATTGCCTTGAGCACCCCCGACGGGGTCCCGCTCGGCAATCAGGTTTCGGTATCGGTGCGGTCCAACGCCTACGGTCAGGTGTTGGCGATAATTACCGCGAGCGCCTTCGTACTGCTGCTCCTGCTGGCCGGTCGCCGGCTCTGGCACCGCTTCCGCGGGCAGTCCGATCCGGCCGACGAAGGGCTGGACCCGGGAACACGTCGCAGGGTCAACCGGTACCGGCGCGCGCGGAAGCAGGAGTTGAAACGACAGGAGACACGGTGAGCGAGTACGGCGGGCCGCGCTCATCCGGCCGACCGGAAGGTCCGGGGCAACCGGGCCGTCCCGGTCGTCCCGAGGACTCCGGTCGCGGCTCCGGGTGGTCCGGGGACGCCGATCCGGGCTACGACGGGCCCGACGACTACGACGCACCCGGCCATTACGACGATCCCGAGCTCTTCGGCGGGCCCGGCAATGTGCCGCCGCGGTTCTCGGTGGGTGGCCGTCCCGAGGTGCCGGGGCGGCGGGAAGGACCGGACGGACCGCCGCCGCGGCGCGCGCCGTCGGCACCGTGGGAGCGTGGCGCGCGGCAACCCGGCCGCCGGCCCGGAGCAGGAGGAGGGAACGTGCCGACCGGAAATCCGCCGGGAGCACCGGGGCGTCAACAACCCGGTCAACCGTCCGGTCCGCGTTTGAATCCGGCGCGTGAACCCGAATCCGGGCCGATCCTGCGCCGGCCCACCGGGCAGCAGCCGGTACCGCCGCGC
>NZ_BDCD01000027.1 GCF_001613325.1 Nocardia yamanashiensis NBRC 100130
GGACACCGGCCGAACGGCCGACACGCCGGAGATCGGCGGCGCCGGGGCGGCAAGCGACTCCGCGACGGCCGGAGCGGGCTTCGCCACCGACACGAGTTCGGCTGCACGCGAAGCCGATTCGGTACGACCGGCCGCGACCCCGGCCGCGCGCCGACTCGCCCGCGAGATGGGCGTGGATCTGGGCACCATCCCCGGTTCGGGGCCCGCCGGTGCGGTCCGGGTGGAGGATTTGGCAGGCGCGCGACCGCAGCCGCGCGCCGACCACATTCCCATTCACACTGCGCCCCCGATCAATCCGGCGCGCGGGATCGGCGAGCGGGCGAATTCCGGTGAGCGCGAGACGCGTACGCCGATCGCGGGCGTTCGCAAGCGGACGGCGGCGGCCATGGTGGCGAGCGCGCAGCACATTCCGCAGGCGAGTGCGTTCGTGACGACGGACTTCACCGGGTCGATGGAATTGCTGGATCATCTGCGGGCGACGACCTCGTTCGCGGGGCTGACGCTCACGCCGCTGGCGCTGGTGGCGAAGGCGACGCTGGTGGCGCTCAGTGAGTTTCCGGAGCTGAACGCGTATTGGGACGAGGCGAATCAGCAGATCGTCACCAAACATTACGTGAATCTGGGGATCGCGGTGGCGACCGAGCGGGGGCTGCTGGTGCCGAATCTCAAAGAGGCGCAGGCGCTGAGCCTGCGGGATCTGTGCGCGGAGATCGGCAAGGCGGCGGAGGTGGCGCGGGCCGGGACCGCCACGCCGGCGGACCTCACCGGCGGCACGTTCACCATCAGCAATGTCGGGGTGTTCGGCGTGGATGCCGGTGTGCCCCTGGTGAATCCGGGCGAGGCGGCGATCCTGTGCCTGGGCTCGATCCGCAAGAAGCCGTGGGTGCATCGCGACGAATTGGCGGTGCGGTGGGTGACCACGCTCGGTTTGAGCTTCGATCACCGGCTGATCGACGGCGAACAGGGTGCGCGGTTCCTGGCGAATATCGCGGCGCTGCTGGAGGATCCGCTCACCCTGCTCGGCCGGGTCTAGCCGTCGGCGGCCGCCGTCACGACCAGCGGTTCGACGGCATCGCGGATCACATCCGGGATCGGCACCGGCTTGCGCGTCGTCTCGTCCACGTAGACGTGCACGAAGGTGCCGGTCGCGGCCAGCTCCAGATCCACGCCGTCGAGCCGGAAGATGGCGAGCTCGTAGCTGATGCTGGAGTTGCCCAGCCGCGCCACCCGGATGCCCACGCGTAGTTGATCCGGGAAGCTGACCGAGCCGACGAACTTGCAGGACGTCTGGGCCACCACGCCGATCGCGGGTAGGTCGCGGATATCGGTGCCGCTGGCGTGAATCAGGAACGCATTCACGGCGGTATCGAAGTACGAGTAGTACGTCACGTTGTTGACGTGCCCGTAGTGGTCGTTGTCCGCCCAGCGCGTCGGCATGGGCCAGAGCACCGGGTATCCCGAATCCTGAGTCACCAGCCGGACTCTAGCGGCGGCCCGGGCCCCGGCGCGGGCGGGCCGCTTTTTTGGTGCGGGCGTCCAATACCCGGGGCGCGGGCTGTACGCCGGGCACAAGATCAGGCCGAGCGCTGGTCCGCGCCATTGCGATGATCGCGCGGGCTGACACCGTAATGGCGTTTGAACGCCGTGCTCAGGGCGAACGCGCTGCCGTACCCGACCCGGCGGGCGATGGACTCCAGGGTGGCGTCGGATTCGTGCAGCAGATCCGCGGCCAGCGCCAGCCGCCAATCGGTGAGGAACGCCATGGGCGGCTCGCCGACGAGTTCGGTGAAACGCCGGGCCAGCGCGGCGCGCGAAACGCCCACCTCGGTGGCCAGCAGCGCGACCGTCCAGCCGTGCGCCGGATTGTGCTGCATGAGGCGCAGGGCCTTGCCGACCAGCGGATCACCGTAGGCGTGATACCAGGCGGGGGCGTCGTCGCGGGAGAACCAGGCGCGCAGCGAGGCGATCAGCAGCAGATCCAGCAGGCGGTCGAGCATGGCGCCCTGGGCGGGCAGATCCTTGGCGGCCTCGTCGACCAGCAGATCCAGTACCCGATTGTCGATATCGCCGCGATTCAGCACGGCGATGGGCGGCAGTGCGCGCAATAGTCGGCGGCTGGCCGCGCACTCCTGCTCGTAGGTGCCGGTGACCAGCACGGTCTGGGCGTCGGCGCTGGTGCCCCAGCTGCGCACGCCCAGGCTCAGGGTCTCGCACAGCACTTCGCCCTCGGGGGTGGTGGTGACCTGACCCGGGTGGATGATCACCTGCGGCAGCGTGCCCGGATCATCGGACATGGTGTAGTGATCGGGCCCGCGGAAGATCGCGATATCGCCGGCGCGCAACTGGCGCGGCGCGACCGGCTTGCCGTTCTTGGGGTCCGGCACTACCCAGCCGCCGCCGCGCACCACCGCCACCAGGGTCAGCGGCGCTTCGTCCCGGATCCGCAGGGACCAGGGCGGATCGAACGATGAGCGCATGACGAATGCCGCCCGCGCGCGTGGACCTTCGAGCAGGCTGGCCAGCGCATCCATACCGAAGACGATGGCAAATGCGAGCGCGCTTCTCAACCATGTTTCGTCTCGAGTATTCGGGATGTACTTGTCACATGACGATCAAAGACATTGTGAGCAGCGAAAATACCGTTCTGGTGCTGGGCGCCACGGGCAAGACCGGTAGCCGGATCGTGAGCCGGTTGACGGCGCTGGGCGTGCCGGTGCGGCACGGGTCGCGCTCGGCGGCAATCCCGTTCGACTGGCAGGACCGGAACGGCTGGGCCGCCGCGCTGGCGGGTGTCGACGCCGTCTACATCGCCTACCAACCCGATCTGGCGGTGCCGGGCGCGCCCGCCGATATCAAGGCGCTGTGCACCGCCGCGGTCGCCGCCGGGGTGCGCCGGCTGGTGCTGCTGTCCGGGCGCGGCGAACCCGAGGCGCTGGAATGCGAAGGGATCGTGCGGGATTCGGGGCTGGAGTGGACCGTGGTGCGGTGCGCATTCTTCGCCCAGAACTTCAGCGAGGGCGCGTTCACCGACTACATCCTGGCGGGTGAGGTGGCCATGCCGTCCGGTGACATACCGGAGCCCTTCGTCGATGCCGACGATATCGCCGACGTGGCGGTGGCGGCGCTGACCGAGGCCGGGCACACCGGCGAGGTCTACGAGCTGACCGGGCCGCGCGCACTGACTTTCGCCGCGGCGACCGCCGAGATCGCGGCCGCCGCCGGACGCGAGATCGCCTTCGTTCCGCTGTCCCGCACCGATTTCGTGGCCGCGCTGACCTCCTACGGCGTGCCCGGCGACGAGGTGAGCCTGCTCGACTATCTCTTCGGCACGGTGCTCGACGGCCGCAATTCGCACCTGTCCGACGGGGTGTTCCGGGCCCTCGGCCGCGCGCCCCGGGACTTCGCGGACTATGCCCGCGACGTGGCGTTTTCCGGTGTCTGGTCGGTCACAGCGCCGGCTTAATCTGTCGGTGCCCGGGCATACAATGAATACGAAAGAGCTTGGAAGTCACAGGATTCGGATCCCCGATCGGGCGCGTCGACGCCGCCGCACCGGCAGGGGGTGACGAGGAGCCACCGATCTTCGGTAGCGTCGTGCCGATGGCCGCCGCGACGCCCGCTCCTCCGATCCGAAAAGCGCGACTCGCCCTGTTCGCGGTGTTCGGCCTGAATGGAATGCTGGCGGCCATCTGGATCGTCCACATCCCGGCCGTCACCGAGCGCACCGGGGTATCCCACACCACCCTTGGGATGCTCATCCTGCTGATGGCGGCGGCCGCCATCGCCGGGATGCAGACCGCCGGTCCCTTGGCGGACCGGCTGGGCAGTCGCGCGCTGACCGCCTTGGCCGCCACCGAGATGTCGCTGGCGCTGCTCGGCCCCGGCTTCGCCGGCTCGCCGCTCACCCTGGCAATCGCCTTGGCCGCCTGGGGTTTCGGCAACGGGGCCCTGGACGTCTCGATGAACGCCCAGGCCGTCCATGTGGAACGCGCCTATCCCCGGCCCATCATGTCGGCCTTCCACGCCTTCTTCTCCTGCGGCGGCTTCGCCGGTTCCGTCGTGGGCGCGGCCGCCCAGCGCGCGGGGTGGAACATCCATCTGACCTTCGCGCTGGCGGGGGCCGCCGGCCTCGCGGTGGTGGCGCTCAGCGTGCCGCACCTGCTGCCGCACCGCGCCGCCGCGCTCACGAATTCCCCGGAAGCCCCGGCCGAGACTCCCTCCCCCGGCACGCCCCCGAACCCGCCACTCGACACGCATGTGGACGCAGCGCCGGTGCCCGGCTCCGGCTCGGGACTCACGCGAAAAGTGCTGCTGCTGGGCGTTATCGCGTTCATCCTGCTGATGGCCGAAGGCGTGGCGGCGGACTGGAGCGCGCTGCAACTGCGCGACCGGCTCGGCGCGGACGCCGGTACCGCCGGACTGGGATTCGCGGCCTTCTCCCTGACCATGACCCTCGGCCGTTTCGTCGCGGACCGGGTCAGCGGGCGCTTCGGCCGCGTAGCGATCGTGCGTTACGGAACCCTGCTGGCCGCAGCGGGTTTCGCGATCGTGCTGGTCTCGGCCTGGACGCCCCTGTCCATTCTCGGCTGGGCGCTCTGCGGCATCGGCCTCTCCGGTGGCGTACCGCAAGTCTTCACCGCCGCCGGAAATCTCGGTTCGGCCACCGCCGCCACCGACATGTCACGCGTGTTCGGCCTCGGCTACGTGGGCCTTCTCGCGGGCCCGGCCATCATCGGCTGGCTCAACAAACTCGTCCCGCTCACCACCACCATGCTCGTGCCCTGCGCCGGCCTGCTGCTGTGCGCATGGCTGGCGCGCTCGGTCGAACCCGCGAAAACGGTTTCGCGCCAGTAGTTCCCGGTCTCGGCCGACCGCCCGATTTCAGCGGTCGGTACCGGCCGGGCGGCGGTCGCGGGCGCCCGGGACGAAGTCGCCGATGCTTTCGGCGTGGTCGAGGAAGGCGTCGACCATGCGGTGATTGAGGATGGCGAGGGCTTGCAGGTCCTCGGTGGTCCAGTCGGCGAGGGCGTCGGCCATCCAGCCGCGCAAGACTTCCCGCACCGCGTCCACGGCCGTGCGGCCCCGTTCGGTCGGCTTCACGCGCTGGGCGCGGCGGTCGTCGGGGTCGGCGACGCGTTCGACGTAGCCCGCCTTCTCGAGGCGCTGGATCTGCCGGCTCACGTGCGGAGCCTCCACATCGAGGCGGGTGGCGAGTTCGCCGAGGCGCATGGGTTCCTCGGCGTCGGCGAGCAGGCGCAGCAGCGGCACGCTGGCCCGGTCCATGGTGATTCCGCACTGCGTCATGGCGCGGTCGTGGCGGCGGACGCGGGTCAGCAGGTAGGCGACTCGCGCCAGCGCGCGTTCCAGTTCCACGATGTGACCTGCGTCAACTTCGGGCACGGAGATGGCTTCCGGGGGCGGCATGTGGTTATCTTACGAAACCCATTTACTTAATTTTGGTAAGTAATCCAAAGGGAAAGTAAACCGTAAGGATCAGCGCTCCCATGACAACGACCTCAGTCGGTCAGGCCGTCGGCACGAAACCCGACGACCGCTCGCAGGCCCACCTCGGCCTGACTCTGCTCGCTCTCTGCGCGGCCGGCCTGGTCGTCTCGCTGCAACAGACCGTCGTCATCCCGCTGCTGCCGCGGATGATCGTCCAGCTGCACACCGACGTCTCCGGCGTCACCTGGCTGTTCACCGCCTCGCTGCTCACCGGCGCGGTCTGCACTCCCCTGCTGTCCCGCTTCGGCGACATGTACGGCAAGAAGCCGATGGTCATGACCGCCATGGGCGTGCTCATTCTCGGCTCGGTGATCTGCGCCTTCGCCACCACGCTCGGCGTCTACATCGTGGGCCGCGCGCTGCAGGGCATCTCGGCGGCCATGATTCCGCTGGCCATCGGCATCATTCGCGATACCTTCCCGCCGGAGCGCCTGGTCGGGGCCATCGGCGTGGTGTCGGGCACCATGGGCGTCGGCGGCACCGTCGGCCTGCTCGCGACCGGCCTCATCGCCGATCACACCCAGAATCCGCACCCCGTCTTCTGGCTGACCGCGGGCCTCGGCGTCGTCGCCACCGTGCTGATCCAGGTGAGCGCCAAGAACAATGGCGTGCGGCACGGCGGCAAGCCCGACTTCATCGGCGCGGCGCTGCTGGCCGGATTGCTGGTGTGCCTGCTGCTCGGCATCAGCGAAGGGCCGCGCTGGGGCTGGGGTTCCAGCTCGGTGATCGGGCTGTTCGTGGCCGCCGCCGTGCTCACCGTGGTGTGGGTGCTGGTGGAGCTCAAGGTTTCCCAGCCGCTGGTGCGGTTGCCGCTGCTGGTCGGGCCGCAGTCGCTGTCGGCGAACGTGGCGTCGGCGCTGCTCGGTTTCGCCATGTTCGGGTCGTTCACGCTGATCTCGAACTTCATCCAGACCCCGGCCGACAAGGTCGGGTACGGGTTGTCGGGATCGGTGCTGGCCGTGGGTCTCTACGGTATTCCGAGCGCGGCGCTGATGACGTTCTTCTCCTTCCGGACCGGGCGCATCGCGGCCAAGATCGGACCGGCCTACACGCTGGCCATCGGCGCGGCGTTCGCGGGCGCTTCCATGGCGTGGCTGGCGATCTCGCACGATCACGGGTACGACATGGTGATCTCGCAGATCCTGCAGGGCACCGGATTCGGTATCGGCTACGCGGCTTTGGGCACCCTGGCGGTGCAGCACGTGCCGATGAGCGAGAGCGGTATCGCCTCGGGCATCAACTCGCTGGTGCGTACGGCGGGTGGTTCCATCGCCGGTGCGGTGACCGCGTCGATCCTGTCCGCGCATCTGATCGCGGGCACCAAGGTGCCTTCGGTGAACGCCTACGTGGCGAGCTTCGCGATCCTGTCGGTCGGCGCGTTCCTGACCGCGGCCGTCGCCGTCGGCCACGGCCTGCGTCACAAGGGCGAATGAGCTGACGCTCCTTCGGAGCAAAGAGGATTCCGGCCCCACCGCGTACCGCGGTGGGGCCGGTTTCGTTCAGGTGAGGACTTCCAGGCGTTCGCCGTCCACGACCACCACGTGATCGTCGGTCAGCGCCCAGTGCGGGGTGCCCGCGGCGATGTAGGCGCGCACCAGTTTCCGGGACAGGCCGTCCGGGTCGGTGGGTGAGTCCAGGTGCGGGACGATGGGGCGGTCCACCAGACCCAGTCCGTCCCAGCGCGGTTCGATGCCGCAGGCGGTGCGGACCTCCGCCGGATCGTCCATGGTCTCGATGCCGTGCAGGTCCGGGGTGAGCACGCAGGCGCCGGCGCTGTAGCCGGCGTAGACCAGGGCATCGTCGGCGAGCAGGCGGGTCAGGGCGAGATCGGCGCCGCTGCGGGCCAGCTGGGCGCGCAGCACGAAGGTATTGCCGCCGCGCACCCAGACCATGGGGAAACCGGCGAGCGCCGCGGCGACCTCGTCCGGGCGATCCACATATTCGCGCAGGTCGAGCACCTCGGGCTGAAAACCCAAGCGGCGCAGCGGCACCAGATCGCTGGTGACCGCGCTCTGCCAGGCCGAGGGCCAGGCGTCACAGGCGTTGGCGATGACCGCGACCCGGCCGGGCGTGCCGACCAGGGACAGCAGCCGCTGCTGGTGCGCGCCGAAACGGTAGCTGGACAGGAAGAGTCGCACCGGGACTCAGATGGTGAAGGCCAGCGCGCGCACCAGGCGCTCGCCGAGATCGGTGTCGCCGGTGACGGTGTATTCGCCGGGATGGGCGTCGGCGGTGGTGCGGCCGCCACGCAGACGGGCGAACAGATCCGAGCCGAGGGTGAGCACGAGTGTGGCCGGAGCGTCCAGGGTTTCGACCAGGTCAGCCCGGCCGCCCGCCACCGCGATGTGCACGGCGCGCACTACCGGACCGGTCACCTCGAGGGTGATGCGCGAGCCGTCGGCCGCCTTCGCGCCCTTGACCACCGCGCGGCCCAGCGCGGGCAGCAGTTCCTCGAACGCGAGCTCGCCGCGCTGCCCGCCTTCGTCGACGGAGACGCGCAGGCCATCGGCGATATCGTGCTCGTGCATCCAGCAGTCGAACAGCCGGATGCGCATGAACCGCCCGTACGGGGCCATCCCCACCGGGGTCGGCACCAGCCCGGCCCAATCCGCCGGGGCGATCTCGCGCAGCGCCTTCAACCGCCGCCCGGTGACCTCGAGAAACCGGTCCAGCAATTGCGCCCCGGCGAGCGGCCGCAGCGCCTGGATCCACTTCTCGTTCAGCGCGCCGATGTCATTGCGCACGTGCCCGAATCCGCTCACGTCCAGATCCGGCGCGGGCTCGCCGAGCAGCAGCGATTCGGTGCCGACGATATGCGCGAGCACATCGAACACGGTCCAGCCCGGCAGCGCCGAGGGTGTGCGCCAGCCCTTTTCATCCAGGCCGTCCACTAGCCGGGTGAGCGCGTCCCACTGGTCGGATAAGGCGGCGGTAATGACGGCGTGGTCGGGCACCGTGTCGGTCATGCGCTCGCTTCTTTCATCTAGACAGCCTTTTCTTCGGCGGCGAGCCGGTCCAAACCGGTTCGGATAGCGGCCGCCGTCGCCTCGCGATCGTGCGGCCGGCGCAGGACGAAACCCTTGGCGAAGGTCAGGGTGTCGCCCTTCTGCCTGGGTACCACGTGCAGATGCACGTGATGCACGGTCTGGAAGGCCGCCTTGCCGTCGTTGATCAACAGATTGGCGCCGTCGGCGGCCAGATCGCTGCGCCGCATGGCCTTGGCGAGCCGGTGCCCGAAAGCGAACAGCTGTGCACCGAGCGCGGGATTCAGCTCGTCCAGATCGGTGGCGTGCCACTTGGGGATAACCAGGGTGTGCCCGCGCGTGATGGGACGGATGTCGAGGAACGCCATCAGGATGTCGTCCTCGTGGATCTTGGTGGCGGGCGCGGTGCCCGCCACGATCCGGCAGAAGATGCAGCCGCTCACGCTGCAGACATTACGGCGTAAGAGTGATACGCGACACCCCGGAGGCAATCCCCCTAGGGCCCCAGCTGCATACACACCTTCCGGTTGGTATCGCACATTTTCGTTGGTACTTGTGGCCGGCACGGGCGGTGTCCGAGCATTGAGATGTGGAGAAATTTCGTTCCACTATGTGATGTCCATCTCCGCTATCCTCACCGCGGACCAGGTACAGTAGCGAGAATTCTCACGAACTTACTCAAGAGTAAGTTCGGCCCATCGTTGGACCGGTGACGCGGCCCATCAAGCAGAACCAGGGTGGCCTGGGCTCACCACGAGAAGGAAGTTTGACAAGTGGACACAACGCAGAGCGCACAGACGGCTGCTGCGCCCCGCGGTGCGCGCGTCGGCGTGGTTCGTGAGACGAACCCGGACGAACGACGCGTCGCATTGGTGCCGAAGATCATTCCGGCCCTGCTCAAGCAGGGTGTGGAAGTGGTCGTCGAAGCCGGTGCCGGTCTGGGCGCACTGATTCCGGACGAGGCGTACACCGAAGCCGGTGCGACGCTGGGCGATCCGTGGAGCGCCGAGGTCGTCGTCAAGGTCGCCCCGCCGAACGATGCCGAGATCGCCAAGCTGCACTCCGGGCAGACGCTGATCGGCTTCCTCGCGCCCCGCAATGCCGACAACAAGATCGGCGCGCTGAAGGACGCGGGCGTGCAGGCCTTCGCCGTGGAGGCGATTCCGCGCATCTCGCGCGCCCAGGTCATGGACGCGCTGTCCTCGCAGGCGAACGTGGCGGGCTACAAGGCCGTGCTGCTGGCCGCCAGCGAATCCACTCGCTTCTTCCCCATGCTGACCACCGCCGCGGGCACCGTGAAGCCGGCCACCGTGCTGGTGCTGGGCGTGGGCGTCGCGGGCCTGCAGGCCCTGGCCACCGCCAAGCGCCTCGGCGGCCGCACCACCGGTTACGACGTGCGGCCCGAGGTCGCCGACCAGGTGCGTTCCGTGGGCGCGCAGTGGCTGGATCTGGGCATCGACGCCGCCGGTGAGGGCGGGTACGCCCGCGAGCTCACCGACGAGGAGAAGGCCGCCCAGCAGGTCGCGCTGGAGAACGCCATCAAGGGCTTCGACGTGGTGGTCACCACCGCGCTCGTCCCCGGCCGCCCGGCCCCGCGCCTGGTCACCGCCGCCGCCGTCGAGGGCATGAAGCCCGGCAGCGTGATCGTGGACCTCGCCGGCGAGACCGGCGGCAACTGCGAGCTGACCGAACCCGGCAAAACCGTTGTGCGCCACGGCGTCACCATCGCCTCGCCGCTGAACCTCCCGGCCACCATGCCGGAGCACGCCAGCGAGCTGTACTCCAAGAACATCGCCGCCCTGCTCGAACTGATGCTGAAAGACGGTGCGCTGGCGCCCGATTTCTCCGATCAGGTGCTGGCGGACTCCTGCGTCACGCGTGAGGTGAAAGCCTGATGTACACCGAACTGCTGGCGAATATCGCGATCCTGGTGCTGTCCGGGTTCGTCGGCTTCGCCGTCATCTCGAAGGTCCCCAATACCCTGCACACCCCGCTGATGTCGGGCACCAACGCCATTCACGGCATCGTGGTGCTGGGCGCGCTGGTGGTTTTCGGCAAGGTCGAGCACCCGTCGGTGCTCATGCAGATCATCCTGTTCGTCGCGGTCGTGTTCGGCACGCTGAACGTCATCGGCGGCTTCGTGGTGACCGACCGCATGCTGGGCATGTTCAAGGCGAAGAAGCCTGCCGCGCAAGAGAAGGCGAGCAAGTAAGCCATGGACAACCTGGTCAATATTCTCTACATCGTCGCCTTCTCGCTGTTCATCTACGGCCTGATGGGACTGACCGGTCCCAAGACGGCAGTGCGCGGCAACTGGATCGCCGCGGCGGGCATGGTGATCGCTGTTATCGCGACCTTCATCTCCATTCGTGACACCAGCAACTGGATCATCATCGCGGCCGGTCTGATCGTCGGTATCGCGCTCGGCGTGCCGCCGGCCCGGTTCACCAAGATGACCGCCATGCCGCAGCTGGTCGCCGCGTTCAACGGCGTCGGCGGTGGCACCGTGGCGCTCATCGCGTGGGCCGAATTCCTCGACAGCGACGGCTTTTCCGCGCTGCACGAGCAGCCGTCGGTGCACATCGTGATCGGTTCGCTGTTCGCGGCCATCATCGGCTCGGTGTCGTTCTGGGGCTCGATCATCGCGTTCCTGAAGCTGCAGGAGACCCTGCCGGGCCGCCCGATCGGCATCGGCAAGCTGCAGCAGCCGCTGAACCTGCTGCTGTTCGCGGGCGCCATCGCGGCGGCCGTGGTGATCGGCATCGGCGCCACCAACGATGGTGTGCCGCAGTACTGGATGATCCTGGTACTGGTCCTGGCCGGCATTCTCGGCCTGATGGTCGTGCTGCCCATCGGCGGCGCGGACATGCCCGTGGTCATCTCGCTGCTGAACGCCCTCACCGGTCTGTCCGCCGCCGCGGCGGGCCTGGCGCTCAACAACACCGCCATGATCGTGGCCGGCATGATCGTCGGCGCGTCCGGCACCATCCTGACCAACCTGATGGCCAAGGCCATGAACCGCTCCATCCCCGCCATCGTGGCCGGTGGATTCGGCGGCGGCGGAACCGCTCCCGGCGCTTCCGGCGGCGAGCAGAAGCAGGCCAAGGCCACCAGCGCGGCCGACGCGGCCATCCAGATGGCCTACGCCAACCAGGTCATCGTGGTCCCGGGTTACGGCATGGCCGTCGCCCAGGCCCAGCACGCGGTCAAGGAAATGGCGGCCCTGCTCGAAGCCAAGGGCGTCGAGGTCAAGTACGCCATCCACCCGGTCGCCGGCCGTATGCCCGGCCACATGAACGTGCTGCTGGCCGAGGCCGAGGTCTCCTACGACGCCATGAAGGAAATGGACGACATCAACGGTGAATTCGACCGCACCGATGTCGCCCTGGTCATCGGCGCCAACGACGTCACCAACCCGGCCGCCCGCGAGGACTCCTCGTCCCCGATCTACGGCATGCCGGTGCTGAACGTCGACAAGGCCAAGTCGGTCATCGTGCTCAAGCGCTCGATGAACTCCGGCTTCGCCGGCATCGACAACCCGCTCTTCTACGCCGACACCACCTCCATGCTGTTCGGCGACGCCAAGAAGTCCGTCGGCGCGGTCACCGAGGAACTGAAGGCGCTGTAAGCGCGGCTCACGCAAGATGATTCGGCCCGCGTCCCTTCCAGGGCGCGGGCCGCTTCTTTCCCATAATTCTTGACCTCAAGGTCTAGAACGGGGTAGGTTCGTTCCCATGGGCAGGCCGCGCAACTTCGAGACCGACTCCGTGGTGGAGGCGGCGATGGAGGCGTTCTGGACCCATGGGTACGCGAATTGCTCACCGGCGCAGCTCGCCGAGGCCACCGGCATCGGGAAAGGCAGTCTGTACAACGCTTTCGGGAGCAAGCGGGAGTTGTTCGATCTCGCGATGGCGAAGTACGACCGGGTCGGAGTGGAACTCGTGCAGGAGGTCCTGTCCCAGCCGGGCACCGCGAAGGAGCGGCTGCGCGCCTGGATGCGGTTCCTGGTGGACCGCGACCTGGAGGCTCCCGCCCGGCGCGGGTGCCTGATGGTGAATACCGCCATGGAAATGGCGGGGCAGGACCCGGCCGCCGCCAAGGCCGTGCGGGAGGCCTACGACCACATGACCGAGGCGTTCGTGGCGCGCATCGCGCAGGGGCAGCGGGACGGCGACGTCCGGGGCGATCTCGATGCGCGCGAGTACGCGGAGTATCTGATCAATGCCATTGGCGGACTTCGCATCAGCGCCAAGGTATCGGAGGCCGAGAGCCTGTACCGGATCATCGACACCACACTGTCCACCCTCTGACATGAAAGGCCGCACCCGGCGGCCTTTTCTTCTGCCCTAGTTTTTGACCTGTAGTTCAAGAAAGGTACGCATCATGGATCTCGGATTGAGCGGCAAGACGGCGCTGGTCACCGGAGCGAGCCGCGGCATCGGACTGGCCGTGGCCGAAGCGCTGGCGGCGGAGGGCGTCCGCGTGGCGGGCGTCGCGCGCACGATCACCCCGGAGCTCGAAAAAGTCGCGGCGGCAACCGTTTCCGCCGATCTCAGCACGACCGCGGGCGCGGTGTCGGCGGTGGAGCGGGCGCTCGAGGAACTCGGCGGGCTCGATATTCTCGTCAACAATGTCGGCGGCGGCGACGGGGACAAGCTGACACTCGGCGGGTTCCTCGACATCTCCGACGAGCAGTGGCGAAACATGTTCGATCTCAACCTGTTCGGAGTCGTCTCCACCACCCGCGCGGCGCTGCCGAGCCTCATCGAGCGCAAGGGCGCGGTGGTGAACGTGGCGTCCATCAACTCACGGATCCCGGCGGTCGGACCCGTCGGCTACAGCGAGGCCAAATCGGCGCTCAGCTCGTTCAGCAAGCGGCTCAGCGAGGAGTTCGGCCCCGCCGGGGTACGGGTGAACACGGTCTCGCCGGGCGTGGTCGCCACCTCGATCTGGCACGGGCCCGACGGCATCGGCGCGAAACTGGCGGCGGCGAACGGCGTTACGCAGGAGGAGTTCCTGGCCGCGGCGCCCGCCCAGTTCGGCATCGCCTCCGGGCGGGTCTCCGAGTCCGACGAGGTGGCCGCGCTGGTCACCTTCCTGACCTCGGCGCGCGCGGGCAATATCGTCGGCGCGGACTTCGTCATCGACGGCGGGACCGTCAAGACCATCTAGAGGTAGAGACCGGTGCCGTGTTCGGGGTGGGTGTTGGCGACGGCGTGCAGATCACGTTCGCGCAGTACGTAATACGCCTGCGCGCCCACTTCCACCTCGAACTGGTCATCGGCGCTGAAGAGCACCTGATCGCCGACGCTGACGGCGCGGACGTGCGCGCCGACGCCGCAAACCTCGCCCCAGGACAGACGTTTGGCCACCTGCGCGGTGGCCGGGATGAGAATGCCGCCGCTGCTGCGCCGCTCGCCCACTTCCGGGCTGAGCTTGACCATGACCCGGTCGTGCAGCATCTGGATCTCTAGCTTGGCATCGGACACCGCGGCAGTGTACTGCGCGGATCAGGGGCGGGCGGGGGCGGGGCGACCAGGCGGCGAATGGCGTCCTTGGTCCAGGCGCGCAGGGTTTCCGGGTCGATGGTCGCGGCCTGGTCCAGGGTGAACAGGGCAACCTGCGGCAGCGCCATGGGGTAGTTGATGATGCTCATGAGCTGGAGCAGGATGACGCCGGCGGGCAGATCGTCGCGGATCAGTCCCTTGGCCTGGGCGGCCTCGACCTTGGTGCGCTTCTCCAGATAGCGGCCGCAGCGCAGTTCGTCGGCGGTGGCCTTCTCCGCGCCCAATTCGAGGGCCTCCCACATGAGCAGGCGCAGGAATTCCGGCTTCTGGATGTGGTAGTCGAGATGCTCGTCGATCCAGGTGTCGAGGTCCTCGATCTCGGTGGTGACCGAGCCCGCGACATCGAGCATGGTCCGTTCCAGGACCTTGTGGAAGAGCTTCTCCTTGTCGCCGAAGTAGGCGTAGATGAGCTGTTTGTTGGCCTGGGCAGTGCGGGCGATGCGGTCCACGCGGGCGCCGGCGATGCCGTAGGCGGCGAATTCGGCGGTCGCCGCCTCGAAGATGCGCGCTTTGGTCGCTTCGGGATCGCGGGTGCCGGCCATGCCGTTCATCTTAACCAACCAACTGGTTGACAAGCGGGGCGAGCGGGTGGAATATCAACAACCAACCGGTTAGTTACAAATCCCGGGTGCAACGCCGCACCGCTCCCTCCCTCGGCCCACTTTCGGGAGAACTTCGTGACAATCACCCAAACCCGGCCCGCCCCGGCGCTTTCCGCACCCGGCATCGACCCGAATCGCTGGCGCGCCCTGCCGGTCATCCTCACCGCCATGTTCATGGCCATGTTCGACTACTTCGTGGTCAATGTGGCGGCCTCGTCGCTGCAGCACGACCTGCACGCCGGGGAGGCCGCGCTGGAACTCGTCGTCGGCGGGTACGGCTTCGCCTACGCCTCCGGGCTCATCACCGGCGGGCGGCTCGGCGACAAGTTCGGGCACCGGCGCATGTTCCTGATCGGCATGATCGCCTTCGCCATCGCCTCGCTGCTGTGCGGATTGGCTTGGGACGCTTGGTCCCTCGTCGGCTTCCGGGTATTGCAGGGCATGACCGCCGCCGCGCTGGTGCCGCAAATGCTGGCGCTGATCAACACCATGTTCCCGGTCCAGGAGCGCGCCAAGGCCATGGCCGGATTCGGCGCCACCGTCGGCCTCGGCGCGGTGTCGGGGCAGGTGCTCGGCGGCGTGCTGCTCGACCTCGACCTGTTCGGCTGGGGCTGGCGGACCATCTTCTTCATCAATCTGCCGATCGGCGTCATCGCGGCGGTACTGGCCGCGCGCTGGCTGCCGCGGCACGAACCGGCGCGCCGGCCCAAGATGGATCCCGTAGGCGCGCTGGGCATCTCGGCCGCACTGGCCCTGGTGCTGGTGCCCATCACCCTGGGCCGGCCCGAAGGCTGGCCGGTGTGGACCTGGGTGTCCATGGCCGCCGCGCTGCCGGTGCTGCTGCTCACCCTGCGCTACGAGAACCGGCTGCTGCGCGCGGGCGGGGAACCGGTGCTCGACACCACGCTGGTGCGGGACCGGGTGTTCGGGGCGGGCATGATTGTCTCGGGCGGCTACCTGGCCTTCTTCGCGGGATTCATGCTCTGCCTGACGCTGCTGCTGCAGAACGGGCTGGGGATGTCGCCGCTGGCTGCCGGGCTGGCCTTCGCGCCGCTCGGGCTGACCTTCGCCACCACCTCGTTCTTCGCCCGCAAAGTGGCTGAGCGCGTGGGGAATCGGGTGATCCTGCTCGGCGCCTCGGTGAGCCTGACCGGGATGCTGGTCACCATGGCGACGCTGGCCTGGTACGGCTCCGCCATCAGCGCGGCCGTGCTGATTCCGGGCATGATGCTGGTCGGCGCGGGCAACGGGCTCTCGATTCCGTCCACGCTCGGGGCGGTGCTGTCGAGCGGGACCATTCCGGTGCATCAGTCGGGGATGGCGGCGGGGGTGCTGACCACCGCGCAGCAGTTCGGCAATGCCATCGGGGCGACCGTACTGGGGACCGTGTTCTTCGGGGCCGTCGCGAACGCGCACGGGGTCGGCGATTTCGTGCACGGCATGGAGGTCGCCGGACTGGCGGCGCTCGGCATCATCGCCGTCGTACTGGTTTCGGCCTTCGTGCTCACCCGGCCGGTTCCGGACAAAATCGGCGCGACGAACTAACTTCGGAGTGTGGACCCGAACACACCCGACGTCGATTCCCTTCGCGAACTGCTGCCCGCGGGAATGGTGGTGACCGATCCCGACATCCTCGGCGCCTACCGGCAGGACCGGGCGCTGGATCCGGCGGCCGGGATCGGGCTGGCGCTGGTCCGGCCGCTGACCACCGAGCAGGTTTCGATCACCGTCCGATGGGCACACGAGCATCGTGTGCCCATCGTGCCGCGTGGAGCGGGAACCGGACTGTCCGGCGGCGCGACCGCGCAGCACGGGGCCTTGGTATTGAGCACCGAGAAAATGCGCGAGATCAGCGTCGACACCGTCACCCGGACCGCCGTGGTCCAGCCGGGGCTGTTGAACGCCGAGGTCAAGCGGGCCGTCGCCGAACAGGGACTGTGGTATCCGCCGGACCCGTCCTCGTTCGAGATCTGCTCGATCGGCGGGAACGCGGCCACCAACGCGGGCGGGCTGTGCTGCGTGAAGTACGGCGTCACAACCGATTACGTGCTGGGCATGGAGGTCGTGCTGGCGGACGGGACCGCGGTGCGGCTCGGCGGGCCGCGATTGAAGGATTCGGCGGGGCTGTCGCTGACCAAGCTGTTCGTGGGCAGCGAAGGAACGCTGGGGATCATCACCGAATTGACGCTGCGCCTGCTGCCCGCCCAGCCGCCGCAGTCCACGGTGGTCGCGACCTTCCCCACCATGACCGCCGCGACCGAGGCGATTCTGGCCATCACCGGTCAATTACGGCCCTCCATGCTGGAATTCATGGATGCGGTGGCCATCAACGCCGTCGAGGACGAACTGCGCATGGGGCTGGATCGCGAGGCCGCCGCGCTGCTGGTGGCGCGGTCGGACGCGCCCGGTCAGTTCGCCGGGCACGAAGCCGACATCATGCTGGCCGCCTGTGAAAAGGCCGGGGCGACGGAGGCTTTCCGCACCGACGATCCGGAGGAGGGCGAAGCCTTCTGTGCCGCACGGCGATTCGCCATCCCGGCGGTGGAACGCAAAGGGCCGCTGCTGCTGGAGGACGTCGGCGTGCCGCTCCCCCGGCTCGGCGACCTGGTCGACGGCATCGCCGAGATCGCGCGGAATCGCCAGGTGCTGATCTCCGTCATCGCCCACGCGGGGGACGGCAACACCCATCCGCTGATCGTGCACGACCCCAACGACCCGGCCGAATCCGAACGCGCGCACCTGGCCTTCGGCGAGATCATGGACCTCGCCATCGGCCTCGGCGGCACCATCACCGGCGAACACGGCGTCGGCCGGCTCAAGAAAGCCTGGCTCCCCGACCAGCTCGGCCCGGACGTGATGGCGCTCACGCAGCGCATCAAGGACGCCCTGGACCCGCACGGCATCCTGAATCCCGGCGCGGTCCTCTGAACACGCGGTCCGAAGGGTCGGTCCTGCGGCGACGCGGCCCCGCACCGCGAAGCGGTCCGAACAAGGGGGTCCGGGGGCTCTGCCCCCGCCATCCCCTCCTCGCCCCGAAGGGGCGGAACAATCCCCCACACAACGGAGTTGAAAACGATCATGAGCACGAGGCTGGAGCACAACACCGACGCGACCCGCTACGAGATCTTTCTCGATGACACCCTCGCGGGCTACGCCGACTACGCGGAGCGCATCGACGGCGACGTCAAGATCCGCGACATCCAGCACACCATGACTTTTCCGGAGTTCCGGGGCCGCGGCGTCGCGGCCCAGGTCGTGGAGTTCGCGCTGAACGACGCTCGCGCGGCGGGCTTTTCGATCATTCCCACCTGCTGGTACGTGGAGAAGTACATCGCGGCGCATCCCGAATACGCCGACCTGGTCGCCTAATTCGCGCGATGGCGGCTGTCGTAGCGCGAACCCTGCGCCCGCCGCCACACCAGGAACTGCCGGTCGGCGACACTCACCATCGCCTCGACCACCTTCTCGTTGTCGAAGCCGGGTAGCGCCTGCAACCTCGCCAGGAACGCCCGGTCCGCCGCCGAATGCGGCACCACACAACCCTTACCCGTGGCCCCGATCAATACGAAGAACACGTCTTCGGCGAACGGCCCGTCGGCCGTCGTAATGATCCGCACCTCTGTCAGTTCCGTCCACGCGACCTCTTCCACCCGTCCGTCGGCCAATGTGCGCCGGACGAAGGTGTCGGTGATTTCGACTCCGGCCATGAGTCCATAGTGCTCCTCGCATGCACGGACAAACAGCCCCGAAACCACTGCTTTACCCGCGGCAGACGCAAAGAAAAGCTCCGGTGACCCCCGTGGCCGCCCCAACCGCGGCCCCCGGAGTCCCGGAGCAATCCCTTAGCTACCGAACAGTTTTCGGCGTGCGGCTCAGCGCAGGATCTGACGCGACATGACGACGCGCTGGATCTGGTTGGTGCCCTCGTAGATCTGGGTGATCTTGGCGTCGCGCATCATCCGCTCCACCGGGAAGTCGGTGGTGTAGCCGGCGCCACCGAAGAGCTGCACCGCGTTGGTGGTGACCTCCATGGCCACATCGGAGGCGAAACACTTGGCGGCGGCGGAGATGAACCCGAGGTTCTTCTCGCCACGCTCGGCGCGCGCGGCCGAGGTGTAGACCATGAGGCGGGCGGCCTCGATCTTCATGGCCATATCGGCCAGCATGAACTCGGTGTTCTGGAAGCTGGCGATGGTCTTGCCGAACTGCTTGCGGTCCTTGGTGTAAGCGATCGCGGCGTCCAGCGCGCCCTGCGCGATACCCACGGCCTGCGCGCCGATGGTCGGGCGGGTGTGGTCCAGGGTCTGCAGCGCGGTCTTGAAACCGGTGCCCGGCTCACCCACGATGCGGTCGCCCGGCACCTTGCAGTTCTCGAAGTACAGCTCGGCGGTCGGCGAACCCTTGATGCCCAGCTTGTGCTCCAGCGGGCCCACCACGAAGCCCTCGTCGTCCTTGTGCACCATGAACGAGGAGATGCCGTTGGCGCCCTTGTCGGGATCGGTCACGGCCATCACGGTGTACCAATCGGACTTGCCGCCGTTGGTGATCCAGCACTTGGAGCCGTTGATGATCCAGCCGTCGCCGTCCTGGCGGGCGCGGGTCCGCATGGAGGCGGCGTCGGAGCCGGCCTCGCGCTCGGACAGCGCGTAGGAGGCCATCTTGCCCGCGACGATATCGGCGAGCACCTTGGTCTTCAGCTCTTCCGAGCCGTTCAGGATCAGGCCCATGGTGCCCAGCTTGTTCACGGCCGGGATCAGCGAGGACGAACCACAGACGCGCGCGACCTCTTCGATCACGATGCAGGTGGCGACCGAGTCGGCGCCCTGGCCGCCGTAGGCCTCCGGCACGTGCACGGCATTGAAGCCGGCCGCGTTGAGGGCGGTCAGCGCCTCCTCGGGGAAGCGGGCGTTGCCGTCGACGTCCTTGGCGTACGGGGCGATCTCCTTCTCGGACAGGCCGCGAATGGCCTCGCGCAGCTCGTGATGGAAGTCCTCGAGCTGGAACAGATTGAAGTCGGGATTGCCCGCCATGAGGTGTCTCTCCTGGTCGTCGGTACGGCACTCAGTGCCAGTTGCAGCCAACTATACGCCGCAATAGTGCGGCCACGTGCGGGTACTTCGTCACATGCCACTGGCACCGAGTGTCACAACCGCTTCGCGGTTGCGGAGGGAGAGATCTCGGGGGCAAGCCCCCGAACCCCCGGGAAGCCGGGTGCCGGAACCGTGGAGATCGCGGGGGCAGCGCCCTCGAACCCCCGGAAGCCGGGCGATCGAGCCGTTTAGAGGGTATCCAGCCGACGGGCCAGAAGATCGGCGACCTGCCGAGCCGAAAGGTCACGCGGGAACACCGCGACGACCATTTCGTCCGAATTCGGCCGGGGCGCGGCGGCCGTGCCCGCCCGGGGAATCGCGAACAGCGCGGAGCGCAGATCCGCCGGACTCGCATCCGATTCCCCGCGGACCAATCTGCGCAGCATGTAGTTGTGGGTCGCCGTCACCGCCGCCGTGAACTGCACCAACGCCAGATCCGAGGCGCCATGCGACCGCCCGCGCAGGAAATCGGTGAAGAGGCGCTCGTAGCGGAACACCGTCACGATCTCGCGCTCGCGCAGGGTGGGCACCTGCCGGACCACCCGGTAGCGGCGGGCCGCCAGCTCACGCCATTGCGTGAATCGCTCGAACACCTCGACGACGGCCTCGCACACGGCGTCCCACGGATCTCCGTGCGCCGCATCCAGAAACGCTCGCGCCTGCGTCAGCTGCGATTCGTGATCGGCGAAGACGACGTCCTCTTTCGACCGGAACTGGCGGAAGAAGGTGCGGCGGGAGATGCCCGCCGCTTCGGCGATCTCGTCGACCGTCGTTGCCTCGTAACCCTTTTCGGCGAACAACCGCAACGCCTGATCCACGACGGTCAGGCGGCGGGCGGTCTCGTTCAGGTCGGAGGGCATCCGTCAACGGTAGTCGGTGGGCTGATCAGCCCATCAGCTTGTTGCGGAGGGCGGCGTCCTTCTCCAGGACCATGGTTTCCAGGCCGGCCTGGAAAGCCTCCATGCGGGAACGGAGTTCGGGGTCGGACGAGGCCAGGATGCGGACCGCGAGCAGGCCCGCGTTGCGCGCGCCGCCGATGGAGACGGTGGCGACCGGGACGCCCGCGGGCATCTGGACGATCGACAGCAGGGAGTCCATACCGTCGAGGTACTTGAGCGGAACCGGGACGCCGATCACCGGGAGCGGGGTGGCCGAGGCGACCATGCCGGGCAGGTGGGCCGCGCCGCCCGCGCCCGCGATGATGACCTTGATCCCGCGCTCGGCCGCGGACTTGGCGTAGTCGAGCATGCGCTGCGGGGTGCGGTGGGCGGAGACCACGCCGACCTCGAAACGAATGCCGAACTCGGCCAGGGCTTCCGCCGCGGCCTCCATGGTGGGCCAGTCGGAGTCGGAGCCCATGATCAGGCCGACCTGTGCGGTATCAGTCATGGTGGGGATCCCATCCGTCGGTCCAGATGGCGTGCGACATCCAGTGCGCGGCACGCTCTGCTCTTTCGCGGGTCTCGGTGACGTCGTCGCCGAGGATGTTGATGTGGCCGATCTTGCGGTCGGGGCGTTCGCCCTTGCCGTAGAGATGCACCTTCGCGTCGGGGATGCGGGCGGCCAGATGGTGCAGGCGCTCGTCCATGGACATCGCGGGGGCTTCGGGAGCGCCGAGGATATTGGCCATGACGGTGACCGGCGCGAGGGGTCGAGTGCTGCCCAGGGGGTAGTCCAGGACTGCGCGCAGATGCTGCTCGAACTGGCCGGTGCAAGCGCCGTCCATGCCCCAGTGGCCGGAGTTGTGCGGGCGCATGGCGAGTTCGTTGACCAGGAGGTCGCCGGAATGGGTTTCGAAGAGTTCCACGGCCATCGCGCCGGTGGTGCCGAGTTCGGCCGCCAGGCGCAACGCCAGGGCCTCGGCGGCCGTCGCCTTGGCCTCCTCCAGGCCGGGGGCGGGCGCGATCACCACGGCGCACTGGCCGTTGCGCTGGACGGTCTCCACCACGGGCCAGGCCGCGGCTTGGCCGAAGGGGGAACGGGCGACCATGGCGGAGAGTTCGCGCTTGAGGTCGACCTTGGCCTCGGCGAGCAGCTGGACGCCGTGGGCCAGCTGGTCTTCGACGATCTTCGTGGTCTCGGCGGCATCGGCCGGCATCCACACGCCACGGCCGTCGTAACCGCCGCGCACGGCCTTGAGCACGAACGGCCAGCCGTGCTCGTCACCGAAGGCGATGGCATCCGTGGCGGAAGTCACCTCGGTGAAAGCGGGGATGGGAATGCCGAGTTCGGCCAGCTTGCGGCGCATGGCCAGCTTGTCTTGGGCGAAGATGAGCGCGCGCGGCGGCGGCTGCACGTTCACGCCCTCGGCGATCAGGGCTTCCAGGAGTTCGGTCGGCACGCCCTCGTGATCGAAGGTCACCGCGTGCGAGCCGACGGCGGCCTTGCGCAGCGCGGCCAGGTCGTTATGGCTGCCCAGCACCACGTCCGGCGTAACCTGCGCGGCCGGGTCGCCGGGGTTTTCCGCCAGGACGCGCAGCCGCTGGCCCAGTGCGATGGCCGCCTGGTGGGTCATGCGCGCGAGCTGACCGCCGCCGATCATGGTGACGGTGGGCATCGCGGAGGAGTCGAAGGCACGGGCGCTCACGTTCGACAATGTTGTCATGACACCCACCGGGGGCTACCGTGCGGGTTGCTCACCGCATCGGGAAGAGCCGTAGACTCGCCTTCGTGTCATTTGTCGACGACGTGATAAACGTCCTGCCCAAGCCGTTGCGGGACCTCGCAGACCGCCATTCCGAACTGCTCAAGTTCGCTATTGTCGGTGCGACCACGTTCGTCATCGACATCGGCATCTTCTATCTGCTGAAGTGGACCATTCTCGACACCAAGCCGACCATCGCGCGGATCATGTCGGGCGTGATCGCGGTGATCGCGTCCTACATCCTGAATCGCGAATGGACCTTCGACAAGCGGGGCGGGCGCGAGAAGCATCACGAGGCGCTGCTGTTCTTCGCCGTGAGCGGCGTGGGCGTGCTGCTGGCTTCGCTACCGCTGTGGGTGTCGAGTTACGTGTTCGACCTGCGGCAGCCGAATGTGAGCTTCACCGTCGAGAACATCGCCGACTTCTTCAGCGCGTTCATCATCGGCAATCTGCTGCAGATGGTGTTCCGGTTCTGGGCCATGCGCAAATGGGTCTTTCCGGACGAAATGCAGGAGCTCCAGGAAGAATTCGAAGACCTGGTCAACGAGGAACAGCTCGGACACAGCTGAGCGTCACGCTCAATCTCGCACCACCGAGCGGGGATTCGGTGATGCGCGCGGTACCGCCGTGCAGTCGCGCTTGCTGCGCCACCAGCGCCAGACCCAGGCCGTTGCCGGGTTCGGATCCGCCGCGATAGAAACGTTCGAAGACTTTCTCCCGCTGGGCTTCCGGGATGCCGGTGCCGTCGTCGTCGATGGTCAGCGTCACCAGATCGGCTGTCGTGTGCGCGGCGATCTCGATATGCCCGGCCTTGCCGTGCCGGATCGCATTGGTGATGGCGTTGTCGATGACCGACCGCAGACCTGCCGCGAGACCGTGCAATCGGACCGGTTCGACCGCTTCGGCGGAGATTTGGGTGTCCGGGTGAGAACGCCGGGCGTCCTCCACCACCTGATCGACCAGCTGCCCCAGATCCAGGTCTTCCCAATCGGATTCCGTGGTCAGATCGCCCATGGCGAGGCGCTCCAGCGCGTACAGCGTGGATTCGATGGACCGCTGGCTGCTCAATACCTCGTCGAGGATCTCGTCGCGATCGGCGTCGGAGAGTTCCATGGACCGCAGCACCTGCAGATCGGTGCGCATAGCGGTCAGCGGGGTGCGCAGTTCGTGGGCCGCGGTGGCGGCGAAATCCCTTGCCGTGACCAGGGCTTCGTCGGTGTGACGGCGCTCGGCGGCAATGCGGGTCAGCATGGTGTTCATGGCGTCGGCGAGTTCGCCGGTCTCGCTGGCCATCGGGCCGCGCGGGGTGCGCAGCGACAGCTCGTCCCCCAGATCGGCGGTGGCGGTGGTGAGCCGGCGCAGCGGCGCCACGGCGCGTGAGGCGAAGAACCAGCCCAGCACGGCGGCCAGCACGATGGCGGCGACCCCGACCAGCACGATCCGGATGCGTTGCTGGACAACCGAATCCGTCGCCACATCGTGCGGCACCGCGACCGTCACGGTGGTCCCGTCCAGTGCCAGGGTGCGCGAGAAGTCCATTTCCGGCGCATCCGGTGTGGTCCGGATGATGACGCCGGGCGATCCGGTCGGCAGCGCGGGCAGGCGTTCGGCGGGCCGCCCGTCCACCGTCGCGGGTTCCAGCGCGATGGCCTTCACCACCCGTCCCACCTGGTTGTTCGCATCGTTCGGCGCGACCGCGAACAGCACCGCGGCGATGGCGGCGACCACGATGGCGGCGGTCGCGGCACTGGCCAGCGCCACCCGGGTGCGCAGCGAGAACGGCCGCCCGTGCGCCCGCCTCACGGTTCGACCCGCAGGACGAATCCGACGCCGCGCACGGTGTGGATCAGCCGCGGTCCGCCCGATTCCTCCAGCTTGCGGCGCAGATAGGAGACGAACACATCGACCACCTTGGTCTGGGTCTCGAAGTCGTAGCCCCACACCCGATCCAGCAGTTGCGGCCGGGACAGCACCTGTCCGGGGGACGCGGCCAGGGCGGCGAGCAGATCGAATTCGCGTTTGGTGAGATCCACGGGACTGCCGTCGAGCAGCGCGCGGCGCGCACCGGAATGGATGGTGAGCGGGCCGACCACGATGCGATCGTCGGCGGCGTGCGAGGGCGCGGGCGCGCGGCGCAGCATGGCGCGCAGCCGGGCGACCAGCTCGCCCAGATCGAAGGGTTTGGTGAGGTAGTCGTCGGCGCCGGCTTCGAGCGCGTCGATGCGGTCGGTGACCTCGGAGCGGGCGCTGAGCACGCAGATCGGGATGTCGTTGCCGAGCGCGCGCAGCGCGGTCACCACGCCCACCCCGTCCAGATTCGGCATGTTCAGATCCAGCACCATGGCCTGCGGCGCACCGGCCGCGATATGCCGCAGCGCGGCGGCTCCGTCCGCCGCGGTCTCGACCTCGAAACCGGACATCCGCAGCCCCCGCGCCACCGACGTCAGCACCCTGACGTCATCGTCCACAACCAGAATCCGGGGACTCGTCACATCCACCGACGATACTGATCGCGGCGACCGGACAACTCTCAGCGAACCGGGCGCACGATCGTGACCTGCGGCGCGCCCGGTCCATCCGACACGCCAGGATCGCGCTGGATGATGACGCCGTCCGGCAGCGGGCGGCCCGGCTCCAGCGGAATCGCCGGCAGCGCCGGGACGCCGGGCGGCAGCTCACCGTCGCGGTACTCGGTGACCCGGCCGTCCCGATCCTGGATGACGATCCGGCCGCGTTCGGGTTCGGCGCGGCCGCCCGCGCTCCCGGTGTCCAGGCCGATCTCGGCCGCCGTGGCCGGGGCGGCCGGGGCGGCCGGCTCGGCGGCATTGGCGGTGACCGGCAGCGCCAGCAGGGCCAGCCCGGTCGCTCCGATCAGGCCCGCTCCGACCACCCGGCGCACGGTGAACTTCGGCATAACCACTCCTGTCCTCGCGTCGAGGAGGCGCTCATCGCTCCCTCACAACGAAACCGACAGTAGGAAGCCACTTTTCAGCCAGAACTAGCCGATGGTTAAGGAATCGATAGAAGATCGCCGCGGTTCAGCGCGGTTCGGCGGCCGGTCCGGCGGGCGGGCGCGACGGGCCCGCGGAGGAGCCCAGGAAGACCGCGAAGAGGGCGGGGCGGCGGCGTTGCAGTTCCAAGCGGCCACCGTCGGCCTCGATGAGCGCGCGGGCCAGGGCCAGGCCGACGCCGGTGGAGCCGGCGGCCGAGAAACCGCGGTCGAAGATGTGCGGGGCGAGTTCGTCGCGGACGCCGTCGCCCTCGTCGGCGACCTCGACCACCACCAGCGGCTCGCGATCGTCGAGGCGGCCGCCGGTCACGGTGCGCACCGAGACCGTGCAGGTGCCGCCGCCGTGCATGAGGGCATTGTCGACCAGCACCGCGACCGCTTCGCGCAGCCGGGAACCCGTCACGGGCGCTTTCAAGGTCGGGTCGCCGAGCAGCACCAGTTTGCGGCCCGCCTCGGCGAAGGGGTGCCGCCATTCCGCCACCACGCCACGCAATTCCGCGACCACCGGCACCGGATCGCGTTCGGCCGCGCCCTCGTCCCGGGAGGCCCGCACCAGCTCGTCGATGGCGTCGGTGAGCCGATCCACCTGTGCCATGGCCTCTTCCGCCTCGTGCACCACTTCCGGATCGTTGTGCGTGGACAGTTCGTCCAGGCGTAGTCGGACCGCGGTGAGGCGGCTGCGCAGCTGATGCGAGACGTCTGCGACCAGGGCGTGCTCGCGTTGCAGGCGGCCCGCGATTTCGACTGTGGCGGAATCGAGTACGTCCGACACCCGGTCCAGTTCGGTGATGCCGTGCCGGCGCGAATCGGCGCGGAAATCGCCCATGGCCAGCCGGGCCGCGCGCGCCGCCACATCGCGCAGCGGATCGGCCACCCGCCGCGCGGTCACCACCGCCACCGCGATGCCCGCGCCGAGCGAGATGAGCACCAGCCCGACCACCGCGCCCAGCGCCTGCCGCTGCATCGAATGCATCGGCGCGGCAGGGGTTTCCAGGCGCAGCGACCCGGAGGTGCCCATCGCCAGCGACTCCACCAGCGGATCGGCCACCGCGTCCGGTCCGACATCCAGGCGCGAGGCATTGTCCTGCGGCGTCGGATACACGATGGTCAAACGCCCGCCCGCCGGGATCAGCGGCCGCACCGACCGCAGATCCAGTTCGCCGTGCACCAGCCCGTCGTCCTTCTCCTGCGCCACCACCTCCACCGCGATCCGGTCCAGGCGATTGCGCAGTTCGTTGCGGGTGATGTCCTCCACCCACTGCCACGCCGTGAACGCCAGCGGCACGCCCAGCACCAGGGTGGTGAGGGTCAGCGCGGCCACCATGGACAGCAGGATCCTGCGTCTCATCGTCGAGATGCCTCGCTTCGCCGGGCTTTCGGGTGGGATACGCGCGCGGAACAGCACAGATCGATCGGTTCGAGCGGCCGAGCTAGTCGGTGTTGAAGCGGAAGCCTACGCCGCGCACGGTCACGATCCGGCGTTCGGCCACCGGGCCCTCGTCGCCGATCTTCCGGCGCAACCACGACATGTGCATGTCCAGGGTCTTGGAGCCGCGCAGATCGGCGTCACCCCACACCTCGCGCAGGATGGTCTCACGCGAGACCACCTGCCCGGCACGGTCGATGAGCACCTTCAGCAGCTCGTACTCCTTGTTGGCCAGGTTCACCTCGACGCCGTTCACCAGCACCCGGCGCGCCGCCGGCTCCAGCCGGATACCGCCCACCTCGACGGCCTCGTCGCCGATTCCGCTGCGCCGCAACAGCGCCCGCACCCGGGCCAGTAATTCGGCGAGCCGGAAGGGCTTGCCCACGTAGTCGTCGGCGCCGGCGTCCAGGCCGACCACGAAATCGACCTCGTCGGTGCGCGCGGTGAGCATCAGCACGGCCAGATCGGCCCCGCGGGCGCGCACCTGACGGCACACCTCCAGGCCATCCATACCGGGTAGGCCGAGGTCGAGGATCAGCAGGTCGTGACCGCCTTCCAGGGCCCGTTCCAGGACCGCGGGACCGTAGCTCTCCACGGTCACCGCATAGCCCTCGCGCCCCAGCGCCCGCGACAGCGGCGCGGCAATGGCCTCGTCGTCTTCGGCCAGCAATACGGCGGTCACGCAGTAAGCCTACGGGTAAGCAGCACCGGATCCGTAGTAGCCGCCGCCGTTGTTCGGATTGTTCTGCACCACATCGAAAACCTGGTGATAGAGCATGGCGTGCACCTGCTGCACGTACGGGATGTCGTCGTATTCGAGCGGATCCTCCGACGCCGATCCGATGATGAGCGTGCCGGTGCCCAGCATGCGGTCGAAGAGGCCATGGCGGAACTGCACATTCGAGATCCGGTTCATCGGAATGTCGATGCCCGTGTGGGTCAATACGCCTTGGCGAATCAATACCCGGCGGTCGGTGATGATGAAATGCGTCGACTTCCAACGGATCAGCGGCACCAGCGACCGCCACCACACGATCAGCAGCCACGCCACCAGAATCGCGAGCAGCAGCCCGGACCGCAGCCCACCTTCGGTATTGCGCGATGCGACCCCCGCGCCGAATCCGGCCAATGCGGTGATCAGGATGAAAGTCACGGCGGGCCAGAACAACATCTTCCAATGCGGATGACGGTGCAGGAGTAGTCGCTCCTCGGGCGCCAGCGCCTCCTCGGGATAACCCATGCGCATACGCTACCGCGCCGAGATGCCAGAATGCCTGACGCCGAGAAGCGGTGTGACGCACAATCGTGCGGCCCGCGCGTAACATCGGCGATCACGATCTGCCATCTCCGCCGAGCTGTCCCCGCGCAACACCATTCTTGCCCTGCATGACACAGGAGGCGTGTGTGACCCGAGAGTTGACCCAGCTGCAGATACTTCGAGAACTCGAGCCGGTGGCGGAGGCTAACCTCAACCGTCACCTGTCGATGGCCAAGGACTGGCATCCGCACGACTACGTGCCCTGGGATCAGGGCCGCAACTTCGCCGCCATGGGCGGGGAGGACTGGGACCCCTCGCAATCGCAGTTGAGCGAGGTCGCCAAGATCGCCATGGTCACCAACCTGCTGACCGAGGACAACCTCCCTTCCTACCACCGGGAGATCGCCGAGAACTTCTCCCAGGACGGCGCCTGGGGCACCTGGGTGGGCCGCTGGACCGCCGAGGAGAACCGGCACGGCATCGTCATGCGCGACTACCTGGTGGTCACCCGCGGCGTGGATCCGGTGGCCCTGGAAGAGGCGCGGATGATCCACATGACCAATGGCGCGCAATCGCCCGACGATTGGGGCGGGTTCCTGGAGAACGTCGCGTACGTGACCTTCCAGGAGCTGGCCACCCGCATCTCGCACCGCAATACCGGCAAGGTGTGCAACGACCCCATCGCCGACCGCATGCTGCAGCGCATCTCCGCGGACGAGAACCTGCACATGATCTTCTATCGGACGCTGTGCGGGGCGGGGCTGGATCTGGTGCCGGATCAGGCGCTGGAGGCCATCACCAAGGTGCTGACCAATTTCGTCATGCCCGGATCGGGGATGCCGAACTGGCGGCGCAACGGCGTGCTGATGGCCAAGCACGGCATCTACGACCTGCGCCAGCACATGGAGGAGGTGGTGAACCCGGTGCTGAAGAACTGGAACATCTTCGACCGCAACGACTTCGGGGCGCGTGGTGAGGCGGCGCGGGAGAAGTTGGCCGCCTATGTCGCCAAGCTCGAACAGGACGTGCTCAAGTTCGAGGAGCAGCGCGACCGCCTGCTGGCCCGCGAAGCCGCCCGCGGCGAATTGCAAACCGTCTGACCGGTTCTATCTCTCGTGACGCTAGGGTGGGCCCCGGGTGAAACGAGAGGACTTCAGTGGTGGATGGCTACCTGGGCCGCTACCGCCTCGACGAACTACTCGGCAGCGGCGGTTCGGCACAGGTGTGGCGGGCGCACGACACCGCCACCGGCCACACCGTCGCGCTCAAGGTGCTCGCGCCGGTACTGACCGGCGACCCGGAGTACCGGCGGCGCTTCGAACGCGAAGCCCGGGCCGCATCGCTGCTGCACGGTCCACACGTGGTGGCGGTGCGCGCCTACGGTGAACTCGAAGGACGGCTCTACATCGAGTCCGAGTTCGTCGACGGGCTGGACGTCGAAGCACTGCTGGAATGGGAAGGGCCGCTCGCGCCCGCCGCCGCGGTCCGGCTCATCGGGCAGATCGCGGTGGCGCTCGACGAGGCGCACGCGGCGGGGCTGGTGCACCGGGATGTGAAGCCGCAGAACATCATCGTCGCGCCCGACGATACGGCCTACCTCATCGATTTCGGGGCGGCGCTGGAAGACGGGCAGGCGGCGGTCACGCGCACCGGGATGCTGGTGGGCACGCCCGCCTACATGGCGCCGGAACGGTATTCGGGGATCGCGACCGCGCGGTCGGACATCTACTCGCTGGCGTGCGTACTGTACGAATGCCTCACGGGGCAGCGGCCTTTCCGGAGCGGGAACCCGGCGCAGCTGATGCGAGCGCAGCTGGAAACCGTTCCGGCCCCGGCATCCACGCTGGCTCCGGCGGTTTCCGCGGCGCTCGATCGAGTCATCGCGCGGGCCATGGCCAAGGATCCGGCGGAAAGGCATTCCAGCGCAGGTGAATTCGCCGCCGCCGCGGAGGCCGCGTTGCGAGCGGCGGAATCCGACGACACGGTGGTGCTCACCACCGCCACGGGGCAGGACGTGTCCGCCGATCAGTGCAAACCCACCGTGGCGGCCATTGTCGCCACGGCCGTCGCGGTGGTGGCGCTGGCCGGGTCGGTCATCATGCTGATCATCGGGGTGGCGTGGTTCGCCGGGCATACCGCCTCGTCGACGCCGGAACCGGCGCCGCAGGTCGTGCCGACGACGGAATCGACTGTGCGGGAGAGTCTTTCTCCGGCCGTGCCGCTGCCGGCCGTGACGCCGGAACCTGAGGCACCCGGCGCGGAGCCGTCGCATCCCGACACCGTCCCCGTGCCGCCCGCGTCCATCCCCGCCGACTCGGCGCCCGGCCCGCGCGATTCGCCGGACGGCCCCGCGCCGAACCACCACGGTCACGGCAAAGAGCAGAAGGCGGAGAAGCCGGGCAAACCGAAATAGCGCGGAGCCGTTCGCGGTACCGGTGCGCCGGCGGGAATCGGCCGGGCCCGGACTGAGGACTTTCCGCGATCGGGGGTAGTCCCTGAGGAGAAGCATCCGGGTACGAAAGGACTACTTCTCATGGGGGACGGGCAATTCGGTCCCTATCGGCTGGAAAAACTGCTGGGCAACGGCGGAACCGGGCAGGTGTGGCGCGCGCACGACACCCACACCGAACGGACCGTGGCGTTGAAGATCCTGGCGCCCGCACTGGGCGACGATCCGATCTACCGGCAGCGTTTCCAGCGCGAGGCGCGGGCCGCGGCACAGTTACGGGAACCGCACGTGGTGCCCATCCACACCTTCGGTGAATACGACGGTCGACTGTTCATCGATATGGCCTACCTGGACGGGACCGATCTCGGACTGCTGCTGCGGGCCGGCGGCCCGCTCCCGCCGTCAAGGGCTGTGGACATCATTTCGCAGGCGGCGGCCGCGCTCGACGAGGCGCATCGGCGCGGTCTGGTGCACCGGGACGTCAAGCCCGCCAATATCGTGATCGCGCCCAACGGTTTCACCCATCTCATCGATTTCGGCACCGCGCAGCTGACCGGGCAAGCGACGCTCACCGGGACCGGGACCGTCATCGGGACACCGGCCTATATGGCGCCCGAACGGTTCAGCGGGGCGGCGGTTCCCGCGTCGGACACCTACTCGCTGGCCTGCGTGCTGTACGAATCGCTCACCGCGCGCAGACCTTTCCCCGCGCCCGATCCGGCCGGGCAGATGCACGCCCATCTCACGGCCGAACCGCCGCGGATGTCGGAATCGGATCCGGCGCTGCCCGCCGCTCTCGACGACGTGCTGGCGCGGGCGCTCGCCAAGGATCCGGGCGAACGCCATTCCAGCACCGGGGAATTCGCGATGGCGGCGCGTAATGCGCTGGACTCGGCGGGGACCGCGCCGACCACTCCGCTCGTCGCGGCCGGGGCCGCACCGACCACACCGCTGGTGGGGATTTCCCGAGGCCGCGCCGCCGGGACCGGAGTGCTCGCGCCGACCGTCGCGGATAGTGATGGCGCACAACGCAGGACACCGATCACGGCCGTGCCCGCGCCGGGCTTCCCGCGGCGATTCGCGGCGCTCGTCGCCGTCGCGGCCCTGCTCGCCGGGGCGGGGACGGGATTCGCGGTGTGGCGCGCGGGGCAGGACTCGAATTCGCCACCGAGCGAGACGACTCCGGCTTCCGCGCCGCCGGGCGTGGCCGAACCGACCTCTGCCGCAACGGAAGCGCCCCGGGTCACGGGCAACGGGTCGACTCGTACCGTCAATCCCGCTCCGCCACCGGCCAGTTCGGAGACCGGTGGCCCGGAGCCGACAGCGCACACCACGACGCAGGTCACGATCCCGTTCCCCATTCCGAATCTGCCGACCGTGTCGGGGTATGCCGGGCCATCGACTGAGAACAGGCCCGGCAACAGCGGAAACGGCGGCAACGGGAACGGGGGCAACAACGGCAACGGGCAGGACAAGCACGATAAGCCGACCAAACCGAACAAGCCGAACAACTAACCGGCGATCATCCGCCGAAAACCCTGCGCGGGATCAATATTCAGCGCGCAGATGCGTGACGTCACCCGCCGACACCGCGCGATCCCCGATCAGCAGCCGGCCGAATTCATCCACCCCGGTGGCGATTCCGGTGAGCACCTCGCCGCCCGGAATCTCGGCCCGCACCTGCGCGCCGATCGTGGAACAACGCTCCTGGTACGCGGCCGCCAGCTCACCGATATCCCAGCCGCTCGCCTCCCACGCCGTGAAGCGCCGCGCGAACTCCCGCAGGATCGCCGTCACCAGCGCCGTCCGATCCGCGTCCGGCGCACCGGCCAGCGTCAGCGAAGTCGCGTGCGGCACCGGCAGTTCCGCCTCGGTCAGGCTCACGTTCACACCGATCCCCACCACCACCGCCGGGTCCGCTCCCGCGGCCGCGATCTCGGCGAGGATCCCCGATAGCTTGCGCCCGTCCACCAGCACGTCATTGGGCCATTTCAGCACCGCGGGCACCCCGGTCTCGGCCCGTACCGCGTCCACCACCGCCACCCCGGTCAGCAGCGGCAGCCACCCCAGCACCGCCGGATCGATCCCACGCGCCCGCACCAGCACCGACATGGCGATCTGCGCCCGCGCCGGGCTCACCCAGTGCCGTTCGTGCCGCCCCCGCCCCTTCTCCTGCGCCTCCGCGATCAATACCAGCCGATCCGCGTCCGAATCCATGGCCCGTGCCACCAGGTCGGCATTCGTCGACCCCGTCGACTCCACCACGTCGACCCCGCAGAAGAACTTCTCCGGCCCCTCGACCACATTCCGCCGCAACAGTTCCGCATCCAGCGCAGCCCGCTCCATGCCCCGCACGCTACTCCCCCACCCGCCCCGGTCTCCGTCCAGCCGGATCGGGCGCGTTCAGGGGGCGGGGTGCGGGGTCAGTCCGAGTGCGCCGGCGGTGAATCGGTGCACGGTGGGCAGGCTGTCCTCGAGCGCTTCGCGATAGCCGTCGCGGGCCCAGCCCGTCACCTCGGCGGTGCCGTCCGCGGCCGGCGTCACCACGATCTCGGCGACCAGTTCGGCCGTGGTGGGCACGCACACCGCCCATGAAAAGACCGTCTCCGCAGCCCATCCCGCGCTGCGGTTGGTCACGTAGTCCGGATCGGTGATGCCGCCGTCGGCGAGGGCCGGGCGATCGTCGATGCGCTCGTCGGCGCGCAGGGCGCGCAGATACCAACTACCGGCATTGATCTCGATGGGTTCCACTACCGCTCCCGCCTGCGCTCGCGCCGATTGCCGCGCTGCCGCGCCTGATTCGCCCCGCCGAACAACACCGCGCCCGCCAGCGGAATCAACAGGAACACCCACCACTGATGGGTGACGAAGAACAGGATCACCGCCAGGATCGGCACCACCGGCATGATCCGCTCGGGCAGTCCGTTGAATCGCGATTCGCGCGGCCGCTCCACCGCCTTGGCCATGGACACCGGCTCCGGCAGATCCACGAACACCTTGGCCAGATCCCCGCGCGTCAAAGCCGCCGCGACGACCCCGCTGCGCTCGTCGAACTCCGCGACACTCAACCGGCCCGCCGCGAAATGATCGGACAGGCGCTGCATGGCGTCCTCACGCTCAGCGGTGCCGATACGAATCTCCGGTGGTTCAGCCATGATCCGACTTTATCGCGCTCGGTCGGGGCCCGCGTCCGCCGCGGTGCGTAGTGCGGCGCACGCCTGCGGGCGTAAGGGTTTTCCCGGACCGGGACCGGCCGCCGCAGACGAAACGGGCCGCTCACCGAAGTGAGCGGCCCGTTCGAAAGCGATTGCCGGAGAGCCGGTATCCCTTACTTGATCTCGGCGAGCACGGTGCCCTGGGTGATGGCCGCGCCGGCCTCCACCGCGAGACCGGTGATGACGCCGGCCTTGTGGGCGGTGACCGGGTTCTCCATCTTCATGGCCTCGAGCACCACGACCAGATCGCCGGCCTCGACGGACTGGCCCTCTTCGACGGCCACCTTGACGACGGTGCCCTGCATGGGCGCGGTCACGGCATCACCGGAGGCAGCGCCGCCGGCGCCGCCGCCACGCTTGCGCGGCTTCGGCTTCTTGCGGATGACGCCCGCGCCGTTACCCGCGGCAGCGCCCGCGCCGACCGAGAACTGGCCGGGCAGCGACACCTCGAGGCGACGGCCGCCGACCTCGACGACCACCTTCTGACGCGGCGCCTCTTCGTCCTCTTCGATGGCGACGGCGCCGGTGTAGGGCTCGATCGGGTTGTCCCACTCGTTCTCGATCCACTTGGTGTAGACGTCGAACTTGGTGCCGTCACCGATGAACGCGGGGTTCTCGACGATGTGGCGGTGGAACGGGATGACCGTGGCCAGGCCCTCGATCTGGTACTCGGCCAGGGCGCGGGCAGCGCGCTGCAGCGCCTGCTCGCGGTTCTCGCCGGTCACGATCAGCTTGGCCAGCATGGAATCGAACTGGCCGCCGATGACCGAGCCCTCGACCACGCCGGAGTCGACGCGCACGCCGGGGCCCGCGGGCTCCTTGTAGACGACGACCGGGCCGGGCGCGGGCAGGAAGCCGCGGCCGGCGTCCTCACCGTTGATGCGGAACTCGAAGGAGTGGCCGCGCGGGGTCGGATCCTCCTTGATGGAGAGCTCATGGCCCTCGGCGATGCGGAACTGCTGGCGCACCAGGTCGATACCGGCGGTCTCCTCGGTGACCGGGTGCTCCACCTGCAGGCGGGTGTTCACCTCGAGGAAGGACACGGTCTCGCCCTGCACCAGGTACTCGACGGTGCCGGCGCCGTAGTAACCGGCTTCCTTGCAGATGCGCTTGGCCGACTCGTGGATCTTGCCGCGCACCTCGTCCGACAGGAACGGGGCGGGGGCTTCCTCGACCAGCTTCTGGAACCGGCGCTGCAGCGAGCAGTCGCGGGTGCCGGCGACGACCACATTGCCGTGCTTGTCGGCGATGACCTGCGCCTCGACGTGGCGGGCCTTGTCCAGGTACTGCTCGACGAAGCATTCGCCGCGACCGAAGGCGGCGATGGCCTCACGGGTGGCGGACTCGAACAGCTCCGGGATCTCCTCGATGGTGTGCGCGACCTTCATGCCGCGGCCACCGCCACCGAAGGCGGCCTTGATGGCCACCGGAACGCCGTACTCCTTGGCGAACGCGACGACCTCGTCGGCGTTCTTGACCGGGTCCTTGGTGCCCGCGGCCATCGGGGCCTGCGCGCGCTCGGCGATATGCCGCGCGGTGACCTTGTCGCCCAGGTCGCGAATGGACTGCGGCGACGGGCCGATCCAGATCAGGCCCGCGTCGATCACGGCCTGCGCGAAATCGGCATTCTCCGAGAGGAAGCCGTAGCCCGGGTGGATCGCGTCGGCGCCGGCCTTGGCGGCGGCATCGAGGATCTTGTCGAACACCAGGTACGACTCGGCCGAGGTCTGGCCGCCCAGCGCGAACGCCTCGTCGGCGAGCTTCACGAACGGGGCATCCGCATCCGGCTCCGCGTACACGGCGACGCTGGCGATGCCGGCGTCCTTGGCGGCCCGGATCACGCGCACGGCGATCTCGCCTCGGTTGGCTACGAGGACCTTTGTGATCTGCGCGTTGGCATGGTTGGGCACTGAGCCTCCTGTGCTCTGAAAACTTCGTCTTGGGCAGTGTAGGCAGTCTGCCAACAACCACCGAACGGGGATAGGGCTACCGATCGGTAGCACGCAAGAGTGACCGAGGGCACTCTACAACTGTCGTAGCGTCGGCTGGAAGCCTAAGCGCACGCCCTCTAGTCCTGCTCCAGCGGAGAGCCTACGGGCGAACCAGGGATTCGGGAATCGCGCCGGGGGCTTCGCCGGTGACGATCGGAGCGCCGACCGCATTGGACCATTCGGTCCAGGAGCCGTCGTAGTTACGCACGCCGGTCACGCCGAGCAGATGAGTCAGCACGAACCAGGTCAGGGCGGAGCGTTCGCCGATGCGGGAGTAGACCAGCGGGGCGATGCCCTCGCTCACGCCGCCGTAGATGACGTCGAGTTCGGCGCGCGGGCGGAAGCGGGCGTCGGCGCCGACCGAGGAGGTCCACGGGATGTTCACGGCGGTCGGGATGTGCCCGGCCCGCAGCGCCTGCTCCTCGGGGCGGTCCAGCACCACGAGTTCGCCGGTGTACTCGTCGAATACGCGGGAGTCGATGAGCGGACGACCCAGGTGCGCCACCACGTCGCCCCGGAAGGCGCGGGCGGTCTTGTCGTCGCGATCGACCGTCGGGTATTCGCCGAGTCCGGCGGCGGGCACCTCGAAGGCGGTGTCGCGGGCCTCGGAGATCCACGCGTCGCGCCCGCCGTCGAGCAGGCGTACGTCGGGGTGGCCGAAGAGTTCGAAGACCCACAGCGTCGCGGCGGCCGTGCCATTGGATTTGTCGCCGTAGATGACCACCGTGTCGTCGCGTCCAACCCCCTTGACGCGCATGAGTTCGGCGAAGCGCGCCCCGTCCACCACGTCGCGGGTGCGAGGATCGATCAACTCGGTTCGCCAATCGATCTTGATGGCGCCCGGGACATGGCCGATGTCGTATAGCAATATGTCTTCGTTGGACTCGATGATCTTGAGACCCGGCGCGCCGATGTTTGCCGACAGCCACTCTGTGGTTACTAGTCGTTCAGGATGTGCGTAGGAGCCGAACGAGTGATGTGGATCCGGAGCGACGGGCACGGTGTGGTCCTTAGCGCGTGGTTGGGTTGGCTGGATGGCATTCAGCGGTTCGAATCTCAACACCGATCGTAGGCAGATGGCGGTAACGAAACTCGTTTCAGATCACGAATCGGATGATTGGGCGAATTAAGCGCAGCTTCATCCGATAAAGTCTCCCGAGAGGAGGGGTGAGCTATGTCCGATTCTTGGCCGCGACGACGACTGCTCGCGATCCTACGCGGCGCCAGCGAGCCTCTCGACGCGCAAGAACTGGCGCGCGTCACCGGCCAACATGTGACTACCGTCCGTTTCCATTTGGATGTGCTCACCCGCGAATCCCTGGTCCGCCAATTCCAGCAGCCGCCGCGCGGCAGAGGCCGTCCGAGAATCGGCTATACCGCGGTTCAGCGATCCGTCGGTTATCAAGAATTGGCACAGGTCCTGGCCGATCAGCTCGGCAGTGATCCGCGCCGCCGCTCCGATGCCGCCGTCGCCGCGGGCCGGGTCTGGGGCGCGAAAATGGAATCCATCGATCAGCCGGTGGAAACCCTCGAAGACGCGAAAGACCTGACCGTCACGCTGATGTCGGAACTCGGATTCGCGCCCGAACGCGATCACGCCACCGAGACCGAGGAATCGGTCATGATCCGGATGACCGCCTGCCCGCTGCGCGAACTCGCCCGCACCCACTCCGAAGTGGTCTGCGGCGTCCATCTGGGACTCATGCGAGAAGTCTTGGACCGCAACGGCGCTCGCGACGACGTCAGCGTCCGGCTGCACCCGTTCGTGGAACCCGAATTGTGCGTGGCACGACTGGAATTGCTGAAAGCCCGTCCGGCGGAAGCACAGTCGAGCGCGGAACAGGCCGCACCCACCGGCCCGGGCGAGGAGAGCGGCGAACCGCGATTGGCGGCCTCCACCAATCGCATCGCGCCGCAGCTGCGCAGCGGCGATCCCCAATTACGGGGCGGGGACCCACAATTCCGCAATGCCGACGCCCACCTCGGCAAGCAGTCGACGAACCAGCGGTAGCCCGATCCCGATCACGCTGGACGGATCACCGTCGATGCGGTCCACGAACCAGCCGCCGCGGCCGTCCAGGGTGAACGCGCCGGCCACCTGCAGCGGCTCCTCCGACGCGATATAGGCGTCGAGTTCCGCGGGTTCGGGTTTGGCGAAATGCACGGTGGTGGCACTGCAATCGGCGGACTCGCCGACGATCGCGCCGTCGCGCAACCGTAGCACCGAATGCCCGGTCAGCAGATCCGCACTGCGCCCGGCCATTTCGGCCCAGCGCGCGCGAGCCACCTCGGCGGTGTGCGGCTTGCCCTGCAGCACCCCGTCCACGAGCAGCATCGAATCGCAGCCCACCACAATGGAATCGGAGTAATCAGCGGCGGCGGGACCCGCGGCGGCGATGGTCGCCGCCACGTCCCGCGCCTTGGCCCGGGCCAGCTCGATCACGATCTGCTCGGGCGCGGTACCGGCGGGCAGTGCCGCGGCCACCGCGTCTTCGTCCACCTTCGACACCCGGACCACCGGCTCGATGCCCGCGTTGCGCAGCACACCGAGCCGTGCCGGGGACTGGGACCCCAGTACGAAGACCGTCACGCCCGTCAGTCGCGCAGGTGCGACAGCGCCGGGAAGGCGTACGGGGAGAACGGGGAGGAGCCGCGGTGCAGCAGCGTGGGGCGGCCCCACATATCGGCCGGGCCGTTGTCGGCGGGCGCACCGGCGCTCGCCGACGCGGCGGCGAACACGGCGACCAGCGCGGCGAGTTCGACATCGCTGGGATTGCCCTTGAGTACCTGGATGACCGGTCCGATGCTCGACGGTTCGGTGGTCTCGACGGCGACGGCGGCGTCCACCGCGTCCAATTCGTCGACCGCCAGATCCAATTCGGCGGCGCGCAGTACCTCTTCGTCAGCCATGGTCGTCACAGCGCCAGTCCTCCTGTCCAATCACCGCCGGGGCGGCTGGTCCGCGACCGGAAGATCTTCCCGGGTCCGCGAAACGGTATTCGTTACGGCCCTCGAAATCGAGGGCCATTCCTTTGACCATCTTTGCTCGGATGAGGCGTTCGTGCGCGGTACGAGACACATGTCCTATTGGACAGTGTGCGCCCCATGCCGCGCATATCGCTGAATCAGAGCGGAATGTTGCCGTGCTTCTTCGGCGGCAGCGAGACCATCTTGCGCTCCAGCAGCCGCAGCGCCGAGACGATCTGGCCGCGGGTGTGCGAGGGCGGGATGACCGCGTCGACGTAGCCGCGCTCGGCCGCCACGTACGGGTTCACGAGGGTGTCCTCGTACTCGTTCTGCAGCTCGAGGCGCAGGGCGTCGACGTCGTTGCCCTCGGCGGCGGCGGTCTGCAGCTGCTTGCGGTAGACGAAACCGACCGCCCCGGACGCGCCCATGACGGCGATCTGAGCCGTCGGCCACGCCAGGTTCACATCCGCGCCCATGTGCTTGGAGCCCATGACGTCGTAGGCGCCGCCGTAAGCCTTGCGGGTGATGATTGTGATCTTGCCCACAGTGGCCTCGCCGTAGGCATACAGCAGCTTCGCGCCGCGGCGAATGATGCCGTTGTACTCCTGGCCAGTGCCCGGCAGGAAGCCCGGCACGTCCACCAGGGTGATGATCGGGATATTGAAGGCGTCGCAGGTGCGCACGAAGCGCGCGGCCTTCTCCGAGGCGTCGATGTCCAGGCAGCCCGCGAACTGCGAGGGCTGGTTGGCCACGAAGCCGACGCTGCGGCCGTCGATGCGGGCGAAGCCGACGATGATGTTCATCGCGCGCTCGGCCTGCACCTCCAGGAACTCCTCGTCATCCACCAGGCGCTTGATCACCTCGTGCATGTCGTAGGGCTGGTTCGGCGAGTCCGGGACGATGGTGTCCAGCTCGATATCGGCCTCGGTGAGGTTCTCCTCGATGGCGCCCGCATTGGCGGTGGCCGGGAAGCGCGGGGCCTCGGCGCGGTTGTTGCTGGGCAGGTAGCTCAGCAGATCGCGCACGTAGTCCAGAGCGTCCTGCTCGCCGGAGGCGACATAGTGCGCCACACCGGACTTCACCATGTGGGTGTGGGCGCCGCCCAGCTCCTCCATGGTCACTTCTTCACCGGTGACGGTCTTGATCACGTCCGGGCCGGTGACGAACATCTGCGAGGTCTGGTCGACCATGACCACGAAGTCGGTCAGGGCGGGCGAGTAGACGTGGCCGCCCGCGGCCGGGCCCATGATCAGCGAGATCTGCGGGATCACGCCGGAGGCCTGGATATTGCGGTGGAAGATCTCACCGTAGAGGCCCAGGGAGACGACGCCCTCCTGGATGCGCGCGCCCGCGCCCTCGTTGATGCCGACCAGCGGACGGCCGGTCTTGAGCGCCAGGTCCATCACCTTGACGATCTTCTCGCCGTAGACCTCGCCGAGCGAACCGCCGAAGACGGTGACGTCCTGGGAGAAGATGCAAACGTCGCGGCCGTCGATGGTGCCGTAACCGGTCACCACGCCGTCGCCGAGCGGACGCTGGTTCTCCAGACCGAAATTCACGCTGCGATGGCGAGCCAGCGCGTCGAGCTCGACGAAGGAACCCTCGTCCAGCAGGGCCAGAATGCGCTCGCGGGCGGTCATCTTGCCCTTGGCGTGCACCTTGTCGACAGCGGCCTCACCCATCGGGTGCTTGGCCTCTTCCAGCCGATTGCGCAGGTCAGCCAGCTTGCCGGCGGTGGTGTGGATATCAGGGGCGCCCGCCGACCCCGGCGTAGGCTGCTGCTGGACACTCGTCATGACGGGGAGTGTAACCAGTACCAGAGCCCCTTTGTAATCCCGGATCCGCTACTGGCGAGTACGGTTATTGGCTGCCCGCCAGTTAAAACGCCCTGGTAGAGCACCGAATCGGGGCCGGATTCACCCCGGTTCCAAAATGCCGCGCCCATCCTTGGAGCGTTCAGCGCATGACGCCGGTGTGGCCGGTGGAGTATCGGCCGGGCTGCGGCCAGACGGTCAGCCCGTGTGCGCCCTTGCCGACCTTGATGCGCGCCAAGAGCTTCCACTCCGCGATGTCGATGGCGTAGACCTCGCCGTGGTAGCGCCCCGACACCCAGAACACGCGGCCGTCGGCGGAGATATTGCCCATGTCCGGGCTGCCGCCGCCGGGGATCTGCCATTTGTGCACGAGCCGGTTCGCGGCGAAGTCCCAGACCGAGATGCTGCCCTCGTGCCGGTTGGTGATCAGCATCTGCTTGGAGTCGCGGGTGACGTACAGGCCGTGGGTGCCGTGCCCGGTCTCCAGGAATCCAGTGTTGTCGAAGGTCTTGGCATCGAAGACATAGATGCCGTTGGCGACCATGTCCGCGACGTAGAAGGTGCGGCCGTCGGGCGAGAGCTTCACGTCCTGCGGCTTGCCGTTGCGCCCGCCCGGCAGATCGATCATGCGGACCAGCGCCAGGTTCGCGATGTCCACCACCGCCATCCGCCCGCTGAATTCGCAACTGGTGAGCGCGAACCGGCCGTCGGCGGTGAAGTCCATGTGATTGACCCCGCCGCAGTCCGGCACCGCGATGGCGTTCACCTTCTGCCAGCTGTGCGGGTCGTAGAGGTCGAGCGAACGATCGGCTTCGGCCACCACGAGCGCGTATTTGCCGTCGGGGGTGAAGTACATGTTGTACGGATCGCGGACCGGGATCGGTTCGCCCGCCTTGCCGGTGCGCGGGTCGATGGGCAGCAGGCTGCCGCTGCCGATGGGCAGGTCGTTGTTGGCGTACAGCATCTGCATGTCATAGGACGGCACCACGTGCTGCGGCTCGTGCCCGCCGGCCGGATAGTTGTCGACGACCTCGAAGGTGGCCGGGTCGATGACGGTGATGGTGTTCGACTCGCTGTTGGGCACGTACACGCGCGGCAGATGATCGGCGACCGCCGGGCTGAGTTCGCGGGTGCCCGCGTAGACGTCGGTCGGCGAGAGCGGCGGCGGCATGCCGGGCAGCAGCGCGGGCTGTTCGGTCGTGGTGGCGGCCGCCGTGGAGGTGGTGGCCGGCGCGGCCGTGGTCGTCTTGTCCACGGTGCCCGCATTGCTTCCGGAGCAACCGGCCAGCAGCAGTAGCGAGAGGATCAGACCCAGCCGAGCACGATGCGCGATCACGCGATGCACCGTGTCAGACCGTCATGGCGGTGAGCTGACATGCCGTCGAACTCTAAGCGGTGACATGGGATTCGGTGGCGGGTCGACGGAGTGTCGCCCGGCGGCACGCGGTTCCGGCGAATGCCGTAACCCGTGCAATCCGGGCGACTCCGTCATATACCGACTGCCTTGTGGCTCAGGGCAATACGCGCTCCAGCGCGTCCACCGCCTCGTCCAGTTCCGCCGTGGTTACCGTGAGCGGCGGCCGGAAGCGAATGCCCCGCTCCCCCGTGCCGAGCAGCAGCACGTGCTCTTCCTCGCGCAGCGCCGTGACCACGCTGTCGCGCAGGCGCGCGGATTCGAGGGTGACCGCGCACATGAGACCGCGGCCGCGCGGATCGCTCACTTCCGGATGCTTTTCCGCCACCTCGATCAGCCGCTGCAGCAGATGCGGGCCGAGAATGCGCGCCCGATCCACCAGGTGCTCGTGCTCGATCACCTCGAACACGCGCCGGGCCCGGACCATATCGGCCAGATTGCCGCCCCAGGTGGAGTTGAGCCGGGAGCTGACCCGGAACACATTGTCGGGCACCTCGTCCACCCGGCCGCCGGCCATGATCCCGCAGACCTGGGTCTTCTTGCCGAAGGCCACCACATCGGGTTCCAGGCCGAGCTGCTGGTAGGCCCACATGGTGCCGGTCATGCCGACGCCGGTCTGCACCTCGTCGAGGATGAACAGCGCGTCATTGGCGTGGCACAGCCGCTGCACGGCGAGCAGGAACTCCGGCCGCAGATGCCGGTCACCGCCCTCGCCCTGGATCGGCTCGGCAATGAAACACGCTATGTCGTGGGGGTTTTCGGCGAAAGCGCGCTCGATCTGGTCCAGCGCGTGCCGTTCCGCCGCCTCGATATCCGGATGGTCCGGCCCGAGGTACGGGGTGTCGATGCGCGGCCAGTCGAACTTGGGGAAACGCGCGGTCTTCACCGGATCGGTGTTGGTGAGCGAGAGCGTGTACCCGGTCCGGCCGTGGAAGGCGCCGGTCAGGTGCAGCACCTTGGTGCCGAGTTCGCCTGGGCGGCCGTGCATTTCATTGTGCCGGGACTTCCAGTCGAACGCGGCCTTGAGCGCGTTCTCGACCGCGAGCCCGCCGCCGTCGATGAAGAACAGGTGCGGTAGCCGCGGATCACCGAGGACGCGCGCGAAAGTCTCGACGAAGCGCGCCATCTCGACGGTGTAGACGTCGGAGTTGCTGGGTTTGTTCAGCGCCGCGGCGGTGAGGCCGGACAGGAACCTGCGGTCCCCGGCCAGCGCCGGATGGTTCATGCCCAGCGCCGAGGAGGCGAAGAACCCGAACATGTCCAGGTAGGGGGTGCCGTCCCGCGCGTCCACGAGCCGTCGGCCGCGTGATTTGCGCAGGTCGAGCACCAGATCGAAACCGTCCGCGAGAATGCTCGCGGACAGGATGTCATGCACCCGGGCGGGGGTGATCAGTGGCGTTTCGGCAACCGCCCCGAGCCGATCGACTTCGAGCGTCACGCCGCCCAGCGTAAATGAATTTTTACGGGCACGCCCGGAAAGTCCGGAAAGATTACGAAGGTTGCCTACTTGTCATAGAATGTCTGCAGAATGATCGTGCTTCGAGTCCGGACATTTGCCGTCGCGCGGATCTCTTGCAAGAGCTGTTCCAGGTGCCGGGGGGATGCCACCCGCACCAGCAGCATGTAGCTCTCGTCCCCCGCGACCGAGTGGCAGGCCTCGATGCCCGGAATGTGCTGCAGGAGCGCGGGCGCGTCATCGGGCTGCGACGGGTCGAGAGGAGTGATCGCCACGAATGCCGACAGCATCTGTCCGAGCGCTTCGGGATCTACATTGGCCGTGTAGCCACGAATCACGCCACGAGCTTCCAGCCGGCGCACCCGCGACTGCACCGCGGACACCGATAGGTTCGCTTTCTCGGCCAGATTCGACAGGGTGGCGCGACCATCGGCAATCAGCTCACGGATCAGCAGTCGATCGATGTCGTCGAGTACGGGTTTCGCCGGTGTATCCGCCATCAGCGAAGGCTAACGCAGCAAAGAGAACTCGTGGCCGGAACCCAGTCTGGAGCTGTCTATGACCAACACCCTGACCGCCCGTAACACCCGCGAATTGCACACGCGCGCCGCCGCGCTGCTGCAGCGGCTGGGGGTGGAATCGCCCGAACCGGGCGCACTGTCGGTGCGCACGCCGATCACCGGCGGTGAGCTCGCGACCCTGCGCCCGGACACCGTCGCGGACGTGGACGCGGCCGTCGCCCGCGCCGCCGACGCCTTCCTCGCCTGGCGCACGGTGCCCGCGCCGCAGCGGGCCGCGGTGGTGCGCCGGCTGGCCGAACTACTGGTGGCGCACAAGACGGATCTGGGCGAACTGGTCACCCTGGAAGCGGGCAAGATCGGGCCGGAAGCGCTGGGCGAAGTGCAGGAAATGATCGATATCTGCGAATTCGCCATCGGGCTGTCCCGGCAGCTGTACGGCAGGACCATGCCCTCGGAACGACCCGGGCACCGGCTCATGGAGACCTGGCATCCGCTCGGCGTGGTCGGGGTGATCTCGGCGTTCAATTTCCCGGTCGCGGTGTGGGCGTGGAATACCGCGCTGGCGCTGGTCTGCGGCGATACCGTGGTGTGGAAGCCGTCGGAGACGACGCCGCTGACCGCCCTGGCCTGCCACTCGCTACTGCGCCGCGCCGCCCGGGACGTGGGCGCGGATCCCGAAGTGCACCAGCTGATTCAAGGCGATGCGACGGTAGGCGAACGCCTGGTCGACGATCCGCGCGTGGCGCTGGTCAGCGCCACCGGCTCGGTCCGGATGGGCGGGCTGGTCGCACCCCGGGTGGCCGCGCGTTTCGGCCGCTGCCTGCTGGAGCTGGGCGGCAACAACGCGGCGGTGGTAACCCCTTCCGCCGACCTGGATCTCGCGGCGCGGGGCATCGTGTTCGCGGCGGCCGGCACGGCGGGCCAGCGGTGCACCACCCTGCGCCGGCTCATCGTGCACACCGACGTGGTGGGCCCGCTGCTGGATCGGCTCGCTTCGGCGTATCGCCAACTGCGCGTGGGCAATCCGCTCGAGGACGGCACCCTGGTCGGGCCGCTGATCAACGAGCGGTCGTATCTCGCCATGCGTGATGCCCTGGATCGCGCCGTGGCCGACGGCGGTGAATTGATCTGCGGCGGTGAGCGGGTCGAGGGCTTCGGCGAGGACGCCTTCTACGTCCGCCCCGCCATCGTGCGCATGCCCGCCCAGACCGCGGTGGTCCGCGAGGAGACCTTCGCGCCCATCCTGTACGTGCTCACCTATCAGGAGCTCGACGCCGCCATCGCTATCCACAACGACGTCCCCCAGGGCCTTTCCTCCGCCATCTTCACCCAGAACCAGCGCGAGGCCGAACGCTTCCTGGCCGCCGACGGCTCCGACTGCGGCATCGCCAATGTGAACATCGGCACCTCGGGCGCGGAGATCGGCGGCGCGTTCGGCGGTGAGAAGCAAACCGGCGGCGGCCGCGAATCCGGCTCCGACTCCTGGAAGTCCTACATGCGCCGCGCCACCAACACCGTCAACTATTCGACGGAACTGCCACTGGCGCAGGGCATCCGGTTCGAGTGAGGTGCGACGCCCGAGATCGAAGCGGCGGCGGGCGCTCGCGGTTCGAACTCTAGCGCGGAAGCCGAACGGCCCCAACCGGTTTTCGGGTGGGGCCGTATCGGATCAGTCCTGCTTTTCGACGGCGATGGAGCGGATCTGCTCCTCGTACTTCGCGCGGGTGGACTCGTCCGCGGGGTGCAGGGCGCGGTCGCCGTTGAAGAGGCGGCGGACCAGGCGGACGGCCGGTTCGGGGGCGGCGGCGAGGGCCACGTCCAGCGGTGCCAGGTAGTTGGGGACGGCTACCTCGGCGCGGCGGGTGCGGACCGTCTGCACGATGGCGGCGGCCACGTCCTCGGGGTCGACGGTGGGCAGGCCATTGCCGAGTTTGAGGCCCGAGGAGAGGCGGGTGCGGACGGCGGAGGGCATGACGCAGCTGACGCTGACGCCGTGTTCGGCGAATTCGAGACGCGTTGCGGCGGAGAGCCCTACGGCGGCGAACTTGCTGGCGTTGTAGACGGCCAGTCCGGCGATCGGGATCTTGCCGGCCAGGGAGGCCACATTGACGACATGCCCCTTGCCGCGGTCGATCATACCGGGCACGACGGCGCGCATACCGTGGATCAGGCCCCAGACATTCACGTCGATGGTGGTGTGGCCGGTCGCGTCCGGCTCGTCCAGGAAGGCGCCGGCGGGCATGACACCGGCATTGTTGACCAGGATGTCGATGCGGCCGAAGTCGGCGACCACCCGGTCCCACTGCTCGCGATTGCGGACGTCGAGCTCGAAAGCCTTGGCGCCCAGGGCGGCCGCGGCGGCTTGCCCGGCGGCGACGTCCACATCGGCGATGGCGATCTCCGCGCCCTTGCTCGCGAACAGCTCCGCCGCCGACTGCCCGATGCCCCGGCCCGCGCCGGTGATGAGCACCCGCGCTCCGTTCAGATCGATTGCCGGGTAATTGGTTCCGAGGACGCTCATGCGAAGGCTCCCTGCTCCACTTGTTTGCGGACGCTGATCAGACTGTGTTCGAAAGTGGCGAGACGACGGCGGCCGTCCATGAAGTTCGGGCCCATGACGGCGAGGTCGTCGGCGGTGGCGTCGATGCGCAGCACCTTGACGCCGGTGGCGCGGATCAGATCGATCTCGGCATCGAGCTTCTCGCTCATGCGGTTTCGCAGCTGCCGTTCGGCGAAATGCCCGGCGCTGGTGGCGGGGACGCGGCCGGTGGAAGCCATCGGTGCGATCACCACGACCTCGTCCAGATCGGCGGGAATGAGCAGGTCCACCGAGGCGGTGGAGGCCGCGCCGCCGTCGATGAATTCCCGGCCGTCGATGGACACCGCCGGGAGCCAGCCGGGTACGGCCCACGAAGCCCGCAGGGCCGCACCGATACTCGCGTCCGGCGCGGACGGTGAACCGAAGGCGACGCGTTCGCCGGTGGCCGCGTCCATGGCCACCAGCCAGGTGGCGGGATGCTCGACCCAGCGACGGTTCGGGTTCAGGCGGTCGGCCAGCCGCTGCAGCCAGGCGGGGTCGCCGCCGCCCTGCGGGAGGAGGCCGCTGCCCGCGGTGAGCAGTGCGTGACCATTGCCCGGGCGGGCGAGCAGGGATCGCGCGGCCCGGCCCGGGGCGATCAGGCGCGGCCGGGGCAGCGGTGGGAAACGGCCCGGCTCCGAACGCATATGCGCCGCGAGCACCGGGTTCGTGGTGGTGCCGCGCTGCATGTCGACCAGTTCGTCCACACTGATGCCGCTGCCCAGCATGGTCAGCATTTCGGCGCCCGCGGAGGTGCCGATCATGACGTCGGCGGTACGCGGGTCCCAGTCCAGTACGTCGCGGGCCGCGGCCAGTGCCGCGACGATCCACGCCGCGCCGACCGTACCCCCGCAGCCGATCGCCAGGCCACGTCGCTGTGACCCGTTCCTGTTACTCATGGTTTCGAACACTACCGGCTGAAACGGCCCCGCGCATAGAGTTCAGATACCGCCAGTATCTGGAAAAGATCTCGCTTCCTCAGGCCCGGAAGTGCAGGGTCCATTCACCGCGATAGTGCAGGCGCGTCACGCTGACCGGGGGAATGTCGATGCGCCAGAAGGACTTCGCCGGGGCATCGAGGGTGACGAGCAGGGCCGCGCGAATCACCGCCGGATGGGTGATGGCGATGGTGGGTTCACCCTCGACGGCGATATCGGCCAGCCATTCCCCCGTGCGCTCGATGACATCGACCACGGCTTCACCACCGTGCCCCCGAAAGGCCGGGTCGGTGAGCCAGAGGTAGAGATCCTCCTTGGGCACCGACATGAGTTCCCCGCCGCGCCAGGCCCCGGCGTCGAGGTCGCGTAGTCGGTCGTCCTCCTCGCCCATCAACCCCATGAGCGCCGCGGTTTCCACGGTCCGGCGTTCGGGGGCGGTGAGCACGCGGGCGGCGTTCAAACGGCCGATAGCGGAGACGGCGCGGCGGCCGGCCTCGGTCAGCGGTTCGTCGACCGGGAATCGTGCTTTGCGCATCGCCTCGGTCATTCCATGGCTGACCAAGTCGAGTCGGAGCACCTTCTGCACGGATGGAAGCGTACGCGCGGCGTGGGCGGGCGTATTCCGATTGCCCGTCCTTCGCCCGAGGGGCGCACGGGGCCCCCTCGTTTCGCCCCGGCGCTGCCGGCGATGCCCCGCACCGCCTCAGCATTGATGCCCCGAGGTCGGGCGGGCCAAACCTGGAATTCCCGATCGGGGTGCGGGCCGTGAGGTTCGCGGCACCGATGCGGCCCGCAATCCGGACAGTCGGTTCCCCCAATGACCTCGAAGATCACCTGGAATCGGACATGGGTGGGCGCTCCGGCGGCGGCATGCGGCGATCGTGTCGGTGCCCGGGTGCAGACTGGGGAACATGGATCGGTTCTCCCCCGCCACCCGGGCCTGGTTCGAGGGTGCGTTCCCCGCGCCGACGGCCGCGCAGCTGGGAGCCTGGGAATCGATCGCGGCGGAGCAGCACACCCTGGTCGTCGCGCCGACCGGATCAGGCAAGACGCTGTCGGCGTTCCTGTGGGCGATCGACCGGCTGGCGACGCGGGAGGCGGTCGAGGGGCCGCGCAAGACCTCGGTGCTCTACATCTCGCCGCTGAAGGCACTCGCCGTGGACGTGGAACGGAATCTGCGCGCACCGCTGGTCGGCGTGACGCAGACGGCCAAACGGCTGGGCGTGGACGCGCCCGAGATCCGGGTGGGGGTGCGGTCCGGGGACACCAGCGCGGCGGATCGGCGCGGGATGCAGCGGACGCCGCCGGACATTCTCATCACCACACCGGAATCGCTGTTCCTGATGCTCACCTCGGCGGCGCGCGAGACCCTCGACGCGGTGCAGACCGTGATCGTGGACGAGGTGCATGCCATCGCGGGCTCGAAACGCGGTGCGCATCTGGCGCTTTCGCTGGCCCGCCTGGACGCGCTGCGGGCCGCGGCGGGGTTCGAGCGGCCCGCCCAGCGGATCGGGCTGTCGGCGACGGTGCGGCCGCCGGAGGAGGTGGGGCGGTTCCTGGTCGGGGGCGCGCCCATCACCATCGTGTCGCCGCCCGCGCCCAAGACGTTCGATCTGTCGGTGCGGGTGCCCGTCGCCGATATGACCGAACCCGATGCGGGCGCGGAGGATTCGGATCAGCCCGGGTCGATCTGGCCGCACGTGGACGAGGCCATCGTGGATCTGGTGCTCGAGCATCGGTCCTCGATCGTGTTCGCCAATTCGCGGCGGCTGGCCGAACGGTTGACGGCGCGGTTGAACGAGGCGTACTCGGCCCGCATCGGCGAGGCGGTGGACACCGAGCACGCGCCGCCGGCGCAGCTGGGCGCGTCCACCGAGGTGATCCACGGTGCGACAACGCTTTTGGCGCGCGCCCACCACGGGTCGGTGAGCAAGGAGCAGCGCGCGCTCATCGAGGACGATCTCAAGAGCGGACGGCTGCGCTGCGTGGTCGCCACCTCCAGCCTCGAACTCGGCATCGATATGGGCGCGGTGGAACTGGTCGTGCAGGTCGAGGCCCCGCCCTCGGTGGCCAGCGGCCTGCAGCGGGTAGGCCGCGCCGGGCACCAGGTCGGCGAGATCTCGCGCGGCGTCATCTTCCCGAAGCATCGCACCGACGTCATCCACTGCGCGGTGGCTTCGCAGCGCATGACCACCGGCCAGATCGAGGAACTCCAGGTCCCCGCCCACCCCCTCGACATCCTCGCCCAGCAGACCGTGGCCGCCTGCGCGCTCGAACCCCTGGACGCCGACGCCTGGTTCGAAACCGTCCGCGCCACCGGCAGTTACGCCGCGCTCCCTCGCTCCGCCTACGAATCCGTTCTCGACCTGCTCGCCGGTCGCTACCCCTCCGACGAATTCGCCGAACTGCGCCCCCGCATCGTCTGGGACCGCGACGCCGGCACCCTCACCGGCCGTCCCGGCGCGCAACGTCTGGCCGTCACCTCCGGCGGCGCCATCCCCGACCGCGGCCTGTTCCCGGTCTTCATGGTCGGCGAAAAAGCCTCCCGGGTAGGCGAACTCGACGAGGAAATGGTCTACGAATCCCGCGTCGGCGACGTCTTCGCCCTGGGCGCGACCAGCTGGCGCATCGAAGAAATCACCTTCGACCGAGTCCTGGTCACTCCCGCCTTCGGCCTCCCCGGCCGCCTCCCCTTCTGGCACGGCGATTCCCTCGGCCGCCCCGCCGAACTGGGCGCGGCCCTGGGCGAATTCGTCCGCGTCGCCGGGCAGGCGGTGGAACAACACCGCGACCTCGGCATCCGTACCACCGCTCGCACCGAAGCAGACCGAGCCCCAGTCGAATTGGCCACCGCCCTGGCCGAATTCGCGGATCAGGATCTCGACCGCACCGGCGGCGGGAAGTCCAAGGGTCGCGGTAAGAAATCCGGTGCGGTGCGGCAGGTTCCGGAGACGGAGCTGGAGCGGGTGGTGCGGGCCGCGGGGCTGGATGCGAATGCCACCGGGAATCTGGTGTCGTTGCTGGCCGAGCAGCGGGAGGCTACGGGGCAGTTGCCGACGGATCGGACGCTCGTGGTGGAGCGGTTCCGGGATGAGCTCGGGGATTGGCGGGTGGTGTTGCATTCGCCGTACGGGCTGCCGGTGCATGCGCCGTGGGCGTTGGCGGTGGGGGCGCGGCTGCGGGAGCGGTTCGGGGTGGATGCGGCGCCTACGTCTTCCGATGACGGGATCGTGGTGCGGTTGCCGGATACGACGGACGATCCGCCGGGGGCGGAGCTGTTCGTGTTCGAGACCGATGAGATCGACGATCTGGTGACCGAGCAGGTCGGTGGGTCGGCGCTGTTCGCTTCGCGGTTCCGGGAGTGCGCGGCGCGGGCGTTGCTGCTGCCGCGGCGGGATCCGGGGAAGCGGGCGCCGCTGTGGCAGCAGCGGCAGCGGGCGGCCCAATTGCTGGATGTGGCACGGAAGTTCCCGGATTTTCCGATCCTGCTGGAGACGGTGCGGGAATGCCTGCAGGACGTGTACGACCTGCCTTCGCTGCGGGATCTGCTGGGGCGGGTGGCGCGGCGGCAGGTGCGTCTGGTGGAGGTGGAGACCGCCACCCCGTCGCCGTTCGCGAACTCGCTGCTGTTCGACTACATCGGGCAGTTCATGTACGAGGGCGACAGTCCGCTGGCCGAACGGCGCGCTGCCGCACTGTCTCTGGATTCGAGCCTGCTGGCCGAGCTGCTGGGCCGGGTCGAGCTCCGGGAACTGCTCGATGCGGCGGTACTGGAGCAGACCGAGCGGGAATTGCAGCGGCTCACGCCGGAACGACAGGCCCGGGATATGGAAGGACTTGCGGATCTGCTGAGGCTACTCGGGCCGGTGACGGCCGCCGAGGCCGCCGAACGCAGTACCGACGACCCCCGGGAATGGTTCGCCGAGTTGGTGAAACGGCATCGTGCACTGGAGGTTTCGTTCGCCGGTTCCCGCTGGTGGGTGGCGATCGAGGACGCCTCCCGCCTGCGCGACGCCCTCGGCGTCCCACTCCCCATCGGCGTCCCCGCCGCCTTCATCGAACCGGTCGCCGACCCGCTCGGCGATCTCGTCGCCCGCTACGCCCGCACCCACGGCCCCTTCACCCTGACCGCGGTCGCCCACCGCTTCGGCCTCGGCTCGGCGGTAGCCGCCACCGCCCTGCACCGCCTCGCCCTCGAAAAGCGCGTCGTGGAAGGCGAATTCACCCCCGGCTCGGCCGGCACCGAATGGTGCGACTCGGAAGTCCTGCGCCGCCTGCGCCGCCGCTCCCTGGCCGCCGCCCGCAAGGAAGTAGAACCGGTCGCCACCGCCGCCCTCGGCCGCTTCCTCCCCGCCTGGCAGCACATCGGCACCGGCGAACTGCGCGGCGTAGACGGCGTAGCCGCCGTAGTAGAACAACTCGCAGGCGTCCCCATCCCCGCCTCCGCCTGGGAATCCCTCATCCTCCCCCTCCGCGTCCGCGACTACACCCCCGCCATGCTCGACGAACTCCTGTCCACCGGCGAAATCCTCTGGTCCGGCCACGGCTCCATCACCGCCAAAGACGGCTGGATCGCCCTCCACCCCACCGACCAAGCCGCCCTAACTCTTCCCCCACCCGACCCCCTCGACCTCACCGAAACCCACATCAGCCTCCTGATGGCCCTGGGCGCCACCGTGATCGGCGGTCCACCGGCCGCCGCTGGACGAACGGCCCGCGACCGAGCCGCATCGGCGAACCCGACCGACCGTGCCGGACACAACGGCGCAGCTACCTCGTCGATCGCCGGCCACGCCGGTCGCCCCGGCGGATCGGATACGCCGGGCTCGACCGACGCCGGCCCGGCTCGCCCCGCCCCGGAGGGCGAGAACCCGTCCGCCGGTCCCCGGCACGGCACCGACACACCGACTCGGTTCCCCGAACCCGTCACCGGCGGCACGACGCACCACGGACGAGGTACGCGCGGCTCCGTGCAAAACCCGCTGGGTGGTGGCGATCCTGTCTCCGCTCCGGAGCCGGATGCCGCGCGCTACGAGGTGGTTTCGCCCACGGGCGGCGGTGCGTACTTCTTCCGTCAGCTGGCCGACGCCGCGGGCGTCGAGGACGAGGCGGCGGTGGTCACCGCACTGTGGGAACTGGTGTGGGCCGGATATGTCGCCGGTGACACCTTCGCGCCGGTGCGGGCCCTGCTCGCCGGAACCACGCGGACGACCACGGCGCATCGCACACCGCGCCGGGCGCCGCGCGGGCGAATGTATCTGCCACGCACCGGGACTCCGGTGCGGACGAGTCCGCCGCAGGCCGCCGGGCGCTGGTCACTCTTGCCGGATCGAATCGCGGATCCCACGATTCGCGCGCACGCGACGGCGGATGTACTCCTGGAACGGTACGGGGTGCTGACACGCGGGTCGGTCCAGAGCGAAGGCGTGCCGGGCGGATTCGCGTTGATGTACCGGGTGCTCACCGAATTCGAGGACCGGGGCCGATGCCGCCGCGGCTACTTCGTGGATTCGCTGGGCGGCGCACAGTTCTCGACCACGGACGTGGTGGATCGGTTGCGCTCGTTCGACACCGACAAGGCGACCGGCCCGGTGGATGACCCGTTCGGCGGAGCCGCCGGTGGGCGGCAGCCGAGGGTGACCGGGAGCCGGAACGGCGGGCGCGCGATCGCGCTGGCGGCCTGCGATCCAGCGAATCCGTATGGCGCGGCACTACCTTGGCCGAAGGCGGCCGCGGAAGGCGCCGGGCATCGCCCAGGTCGCAAGGCCGGCGCGGTAGTCGTGCTGGTGGCCGGTGAACTTGTGCTGTACCTGGAACGCGGCGGCAAGACGCTACTCACCTTCACCGAAGATCCGAACACCCGGACGGACGCGGCGGCGGCTCTTGCCGGCTTGGTCCATGACCGCCGGGTCGATTCCTTGGTCATCGACCGCGTGAACGGCGAGTCCGTACACGGCAACACCTTCGCCGAGTTCCTCACCGGAGCCGGCTTCGCCGCCACCCCCAAGGGTTTCCGCCTCCGGAGCAAGCCGTGACGACACCGTCCAGTCATGCCTGAGGGCGACACCGTTTATCTGGCCGCGGCGCGGCTGCGACGCGCGCTGGCTGGGAAGACGTTGACGCGCAGTGACTTCCGGGTGCCGAAGTACGCGACGCTGGATCTGCGGGGGCAGGTTGTGGAGAGCGTGGGCAGCTATGGGAAGCACCTTTTCGTGCGGACCCCGGAGTTGAGCATTCACACCCATTTGAAGATGGAGGGGGTGTGGCGGGTGTACGAGCCGGGGCAGCGGTGGACCAAGCCCGGGTTTACGGCGCGGCTTGTCTTGGGCACGGATGACGCTGAGGCGGTGGGGTTTTCGCTGGGGCTGGTGGAGGTTCTGCGGCGCGGAGACGAGCATATGGCGATCGATCATCTCGGGCCGGATCTGCTAGGGCCGGAATGGGATGCCGGGGAGGCGGTGCGGCGGTTGAGGGAGCGGCCAGAGCGGGCTATCGGGTTGGCGTTGCTCGATCAGCGGAATCTGGCGGGGATCGGCAATATCTATCGGAGCGAGGTTTGTTTTCTGCGGCGGGTGCATCCGGCTACGCCGGTCGGGGAGATCGAGGATCTGCCCGGGCTGGTGGACGAGGCGCATCGGGTGCTCGGGGAGGCCGCGCACAAACCGCCTCGGCGGGTGCTGGTGTACGGGCGGCAGCGCAGGCCGTGCCCGCGGTGCGGGACCAATCTGGTGGTGCAACTGCTCGGGGACGACGGGGACGGGACGCGGGCCGATCGTGGGATCTATTTCTGCCCGAAGTGCCAGGTTCGGCCCACAGTGAACGGTGTCGCGGAACCGGGCGGACCAGCCTAGCCTCGCTGTTTATGAAAATCGGAATCCTCGGCACCGGCAATGTCGGCCGTACCATCGCGGCCCGGCTGGTCGAGCTCGGCCACGACGTGGTCATCGGCACGCGGGACATCGCGGCCACCGCGGCCAAGGCGGAGGAGCCGTTCCCGGCGACGCTGGTCACCGCCCCGGAAGCCGCCGCGCACGGCGAGCTGGTGATCAATGCGACCGCGGGACAGGCGAGCGTGGCGGCGCTGCGGGGCGCCGGCACGGAGAACCTGGCGGGCAAGGTCCTCGTCGACATCTCGAATCCGCTGGACTTCTCCCACGGTTTCCCGCCCAGCCTGTCGGTCTGCAATACCGATTCCATCGGTGAGCGGATCCAGCGCGAGTTCCCGGCAGCCCGCGTGGTCAAGACCCTGAACACGGTCACCGCCGACATCATGGTGTACCCGGGCAAGCTGGCCGACGGCGATCACACCGTCTTCGTCTCCGGTGACGAGGCCGAGGCGAAGGCGATCGTCTCGGCGCTGCTGCGCGAATTCGGCTGGCGCGACATCGTCGACGTCGGCGACATCACCACCGCGCGCGGCACGGAAATGCTACTGCCGCAATGGGTTCGGCTGATGGGTGCGCTCGGCGGCACCGCTCAGTTCAACTACAAACTCGTCCGCTGACCAAAAGCGCCCCGCATCCGAGGACGCGGGGCGCTTCCAGCCGATACTCAGTCCGGATTGCTCGTCACCGGATCCAATACTTCGCGCCGCGCTTCCGGCGCTTCGAGCCGCAATGCCTCGGCGGAGGCGTCATCGGCCTGGGTCTGGGATTCGATCTCGGCCTTGACCCGCGCCGTGTACACCGACACCTCGCGCGCGATATCGGCATCGGACCAGCCGAGCACCGGCGCCACCAGCCGCGCCACCTCCTCCGCGGATTCCACACCGCGATGGGCGTATTCGATGGAGATGCGGGTGCGCCGGGCCAGAATGTCGTCCAGGTGCAGCGCCCCTTCGGCCGCCACCGCGTACACGGCCTCCACGCGCAGATAGCCCGGCGATCCCGTGATCGGTTCCAGCAGTTCGGGTTTGCCCTCGGCGAGACCGATCACCTCGTCGATGAGCGAACCGTACCGATTCAGCAACTGCTGCACCCGATACGGATGAATGCCGTACTTCTCGGCCAGGTGCGGCGTCTGGTTCATCAGCGCGTAGTACCCGTTCGCCCCCAGCAGCGGCACCTTCTCGGTGACGCTGGGCGAGACCCGGCGCGGAATGTCCTGCGCCGCTTCGTCCACCGCGTCGTAGGCCATCACCCGATAGGTCGTGTACTTGCCGCCCGCGATGGCCACCAGCCCGGGCGCGATACGCGCGACGGCATGCTCCCGCGACAGCTTGGACGTCTGATCGCTCTCCCCCGCCAGCAACGGCCGCAGCCCCGCGTACACGCCGCTGATATCGGCATGCGTGATCGGCGTGACCAGCACCTTGTTCACATGCTCGAGCAGATAGTCGATATCGGATTTGGTGGCCGCCGGATGCGCCAGATCGAGGTTCCAGTCGGTGTCGGTGGTGCCGACGATCCAGTGATCGCTGCTCCACGCGATGACGAACAGCACGCTCTTCTCGGTGCGCAGAATGATCGAGGTATCGCTGGCGATGCGGTCACGCGGCACCACGATATGCACACCCTTGGACGCTCGCACATGGAATCGACCACGCTGATTCGCCAGACCCTGGAGCTCGTCGGTCCAGACGCCGGTGGCATTGATGACCACGCTGCCGCGCACCTCGGTGGTGCGCCCGTCCTCGCTGTCGCGCACCTTCACCCCGACCACCCGATCAGCCTCACGCAGGAAGCCGACCACCTGGGTCGAAGTGCGAATCGCCGCACCGTACTTGGCGGCGGTACGCGCCACCGTCATGGTGTGGCGGGCATCGTCGACCACGGTGTCGTAGTAGGTGACGCCGCCGGTGAGCGCGTCCCGCTTCAGCCCGGGCGCCAGCCGCAGCGCCCCCGAGCGCGTCAGATGATGCTGTCCCGGAACCGATTTCGCCCCACCCATGCGGTCGTAGAGCACCAGCCCGGCCGAGACGTAGGGCCGCTCCCAGCCCATATGGGTGAGCGGGTACAGGAACCGGAGCGGTTTGACCAGGTGCGGGGCCAGCGTGGACAGCGCCAGCTCGCGCTCCTTGAGGGCCTCGCGGACCAGCCCGAATTCCATCATCTCCAGGTAGCGCAGGCCACCGTGGAACATTTTCGAGGAGCGGCTGGAGGTGCCGGACGCCAGGTCGCGGGCCTCCACCAGGGCGACCTCGAGCCCGCGGGTGGCGGCGTCCAGGGCGATGCCCGCGCCGACCACGCCGCCGCCGATCACCACGACGTCGAAGATGTCCTTACCGAACCGTTCCCAGGCGGCTTCACGCTGCTCGGGGCCGAGGAATAGCGACTGCGGTTTGTTCGTCATGCTCGACTCCTCCAGAGAGTGCGCGCTGGCTATCCGCTAGCAACCGTAGCCCACCCTAGCGTCCCCCGGTGCGACCCGCGATGCCGCGGTGTCATGGCCCCGAAGCCGGACCTCGGTGCGCTAGCCTGCCGGAATGCGTCGCTATGTTGCCGCCATCGATCAGGGCACGACCTCGAGCCGGTGCATCGTCTTCGACCAGAACGGGAGGGTGGTCGGTGTCGCGCAACGCGAGCACGAGCAGCTCTTCCCGCAGCCCGGCTGGGTCGAGCACGATGCCGAAACCATCTGGCGCAATACCGAATCCGTGATCGCGGAGGCGCTGGCGAACTGCGGGATCGGCGCGGCGGATATCGCGGCGGCCGGCGTCACCAATCAGCGGGAAACCACCGTGGTGTGGGAGCGATCGACCGGCAAACCCATCTACAACGCGATCGTCTGGCAGGACACCCGCACCGCGCAGCTCACCGAGGAGCTCGGCGGCAGCGAGGGACCCACCCGGTACGCCGATCGCACCGGCCTGCCGCTGTCCACCTACTTCGCCGGGCCCAAACTGCGCTGGATCCTGGATCAGGTGCCGGGTGCGCACGCCCGCGCCGAGGCCGGGGAGCTGTGCTTCGGCACCATCGACAGCTGGATTCTGTGGAATCTGACGGGGCAGCACCTCACCGACGTGACCAATGCCTCGCGCACCATGCTGATGGATCTCCGCACGCTGCAATGGGATCCGCAGATCTGCGCCGATTTCGGGGTGCCGCCGGTCATGCTGCCGGAGATCCGCAGTTCCTCCGAGGTATACGGCGAGATCACCACCACCGCGCTGGCCGGAGTGCCGGTCGCGGGCATTCTCGGCGATCAGCAGGCCGCCACCTTCGGCCAGGCCTGCCTGTCGCCCGGCGACACCAAGAACACCTACGGCACCGGCAACTTCATGCTCATGAACACCGGCGCCACACCGGTTTTCAGCGAGCACGGCCTGCTCACCACGGTCTGCTATCGCCTCGGCGACGAACCGGCCGTCTACGCCCTGGAAGGCTCCATCGCCGTCACCGGCTCCCTGGTGCAATGGCTCCGCGACAACCTCGGCATGATCGCCGCCGCCGACGAGATCGAACCCCTGGCCCGCACCGTCACCGACAACGGCGGCTGCTACATCGTCCCCGCCTTCTCCGGCCTCTTCGCGCCCCGCTGGCGGCCCGATGCCCGCGGCGTCTTCGCGGGCCTCACCCGTTTCGTCAACAAGGGCCATATCGCCCGAGCCGTCTTGGAGGCCACCGCATTCCAGACCCGCGAGGTCATCGACGCCATGCGCGCCGACGCCGCCGCCCAGCGCCTCGACGTCGAGAAGGTGACCTTGAAGGTCGACGGCGGCATGGTCGTCAACGAACTGCTGATGCAATTCCAGTCCGACATCCTCGACGCCCCGGTGATCCGCCCCGTCGTCATCGAAACCACGGCCCTCGGCGCCGCCTACGCGGCCGGTCTCGCCGTCGGCTACTGGGCCTCCACCGACGATATCCGCGCCAACTGGGCCGAGGACAAACGCTGGACCCCCACCATGACCGCCACCGACCGCGACCACCTCATGCACGAGTGGAACAAGGCCGTCGAACGCACCTACAACTGGGTCTGAGCGCCGCTGCCCCGCAACAGAACTCACCGAACGAAGTGGGATTCCGGCCGAGGCACGCCGGAATGACGGTCGGGTGCTTCAGCGCGGCCACCTTCCCGGTCAGGATTCGGCGTGGGCCTTCGCGAGGCGGTCCACGGCGGTTTCCAGGGCGGTGGTGTCGGAGGTGGTGAAGCACAGGCGCATGGAGTGGGTGTAGTCGGTGGAGACGGCGAAGGCGTTGCCGGGGACGTAGGCGACGCCGGCTTCGAGGGCTCGAGGCAGGAGGGCCTGGGTGTCGGTGCCGTCGGTGAAGTCGACCCAGACGAACATGCCGCCGGTGGCGTCGGTGCTGACGACACGGTCGCCGAAGCGGGTGCGGACGGCGTCGACCAGGGCGCGAGCGCGGGCGCCGTAGACGGTGCGGATCGAATCCACGTGCGCCGTGAGCCAATCGGTGTCGGCGAGCAGGTCGGCGGCGATCTGCTGGGTGAAGGCGGAGCCGCACAGGTCGGCGCCTTGCTTGAGCAGCTCCACCGCCCGGCACACGCGGGTGGGAGCCACCATCCAGCCGGCTCGGAGGGTGGGGGCCAGGATCTTGGAGGTGCTGGAGAGGCGGATCACGTTGGGTGAGTAGGTGGCGACGGGCGCCGGGGACGGCTGGTCGAACCAGAGTTCGCCGTACGGGTCGTCCTCGATCACCCAGAAGCCGTAGGCGTCGGCGAGGGCGCCGAGTTCCGCACGGCGCTGCGGGCTCATGGTGACGCCGCCGGGATTGTGGAAGTTGCTGACCGTGTGGACGACGGCGGGGCGCTCACCGGCGGCGAGCAGCTCGCGCAGCGCGTCCAGCCGCATGCCCTCGGAATCCAGTGGGACGGCGACGATTCGGGCGCCCGCGGCGTGGAACACCTGCAGCGCACCGACATACGCCGGATCCTCCACCACGACCAGCGCGCCCGGATCGAGCAGCACCTCCGCCAGCAGCGAGAGCGCCTGCTGCGAACCGTGCGTGACGAACACCTCGTCGACGGCGACGGTCCGGCCCATGCGGGTCGACTCCCGCGCCGCCAGTACCTCGCGCAACGGACCCCACCCCGGCGATTCCGTGTACTGCAGCCGCGACCGGTCCGCCAGCGCGGCGTCGGCGGCTACCGCGATGCGGTCGCGCGGCATGAGTTCGGCGTCCGGCAGACCGCCGGCCAGGCTGATGATGTCGGCGCGCGCGGTCAGCTTGAGCAGATCGCGAATGGCCGAGCTGCGCATGCCGTCGAGCCGCTTGGCCAGCGGCGGAGTGGGCTGCGACATGGAACACCTCCGAGGTAAACCGGGGTACGCGAAATTCCACTGTGTCACAATGCGACCAGAATATGAAATCGCATTCCCATATCCTGAGATCGGGAGAAGTGGCGCCGAACCGCCGGTCCCGACCCGATGGAGGTCAGGACCGGCAGCTCCGGGTGTTCAGGACTGGCGTTCGTCGATGGTCGAGATCAGATGCTTGCCGTCCCGGTTGACGGTGACGATGCGCTGCCGGTAGACGGCGGTGGTGCCGTCGGGCGAGTGCACGGTGAGGTCGGCGTCGAAGGTTTCGGGACCGACCTCGACGATCCGGACGCAGTAGGTGGTGCCCGCCGGGGTCTGGTTGATGCCGTCGCTCTGGATGACCGGGGCCTCGGACACGGTTTTCGAGTCCGGGTCGACGAAGGAGCGCGCTTTGACACCGCTGCGATCGACGTAGAAGGCGTGCTGGAAGCCGAGGATGGCCTGCGCGCCGGAATCGGTGCCGCCCGCGCCATTGCCGATGGTCAGCGCGCCGTCCCGCTTGGCCGGGCAGCTCAGCTGGGCCACCGTGGTGGACACGCCGGGCTTGCCGGCGGTGGTCGCGCCCGCGAGCGGCGATTCGTCGGAGTCACCGCCGCTGGTGACCGCCACCACGACCACCGTCACGAGTGCGATGGCGGCGATCGCGGAACCGGCGATCAGGGCGATGCGGCCCCACGGCTTGCCCGGCGGTTTGACCGGCGCGGCAGCGGGTTTCGGCGCGAGACGCTTGGCGATGGGGTCATCGGCCCACGACAGCGATTCGCCCTCCGCGGCTTCTACCGGCGGCACGGGCGGGAAACCGGAAGGCGTGGAGCGCCACCAGGATCCGGTGGTGGTGGCCGCCGACTCGTCCCAGCCGCCGGACGAATTCGCTTCGCCCGCACCGGATTCGGCCGGGCCCTCCCCCGCCGTCGGCGCGTATCCCCCGACCGCGTCCTGCGGAGTCCAGGAATCCGGCGCGCGATACTGCGCCGGCGGCGGCTGCACCTGCGGCGTATCCGCGGGCTGCCAGGCCAGGTTCGGGTTCGCCGCGCCGGAATCCGCGGGCTGCCAGCCGAATTCCGGATTCGCCCCGGCCGCGGGCTCCGCGGGCCGCCAGCCCGGTTCGGCATTCGGCGACCCGGCCGCACCACCGGCGGGCTCGGCAGGCTGCCAGCCGAGACCAGGGTTCGCGCCCGCGGGTTCCGCCGGCCGCCACGCCAGCCCGGAGCTGCCCGGTGTATTCCCGCCCGGATCCGCCGGCCGCCAAGCCAATTCGGGACTGGCCGCACCCGGCGCGGGCGTCCACCCGGGCGCACCGGCGTCCGGCGCGGGCCCGAAGCCACCGGTTCCGAGTTCGTTCATGGACGGCCCGAAGTCGTTGAGCGACGGACCGAATTCCGAAAGGGGCGGCCCGAACTCGGAGTCCGGCTGCTCGCCGGCCCCGGTCCCCTCGGCGGCGGTTCCCGGCTGCCCAGCGGGCTGTCCGGCATCGGCTCCGGGCGGGACCGCCGGGCCGGACCGATCCGCGGACTCGTCCTTGCCGGAATCCATCACCCGTCCTTTCGAGACACACGGGTGGGGCGGTCGCTCGACGACCGCCCCACCCGACGACTGTGTACTGCCAGCACGCTCAGTACTGGACGGTACCGCCTACCTGACCGGTCACACCGCCGACGTCGATCGAGTTGGAGGCCAGTTCACCTGCCGGGAGCTTACCAACCTGGGCCGCGGCCTCCAGGATGGTGGCGCCGCCGGGCATCAGGCGGATCCAGTTCTCCGCGTCCGCCTTGACCGCGTTGGCGACCGTGGTGTCGAGCAGGAACTCGATCTTCTGGTCCGCGCCCGCGCCGTTGCCGGAGTAGGCGGTCACCTTGATCTGATTGCGCACGGTGTAGTCCAGCGCCACACCGGCTTCGCCGATACCGCCCGGCGTGGTGTAGCCGATGGTGCCGACGTAACCGTCGAGGTTGCTGAAGTGGTGGGTGTTGGCCGCGAACCCGGCCAGGATGGCGCCACCGTCGATATTGGCGCCGACCTCGGTGTGCGGGCCGCTCATCTCGACGACCGGCGCGGCGGGCGCGGCCTCGACGGCGGGCGCGGTCCAGCGCGGCTTCTCCACGGCCGGCTGCTCGCCGGTGAGGGTCTCGGTCGGCTTCTCCTCGGCCTGCGCGCCCTGATTCGCCTGCTGGCCACCCTGATTCGCCTGCGCGCCGCCCTGACCCTGGGTTCCGGGCTGGGTCTGGGTGCCCGCCTGGCTGGCCTGCCCCTGCTCACCGTTGGTGCCCGGCTGCACCTGCACCGGCACCACCTGCGCGCCCTGCTGGCCCGGCACGGGCAGCGGCGCGACGCGCGGCGTGGACACGCCCGGCTGGGTCTTGCTCTTGGGGTCGTTGCCGGCCGGCTGGGTGTCGGTCTTGGGCTGTTGCGCGCCCTGTCCCGCACCGGTGTTCGGGTTCGTCACGCCCGGCTGGCTCGGCTGTACCTGAGTTCCGTTGCCCTGTGCGCCGTTCCCCTGCGTTCCACCGCCCTGGGTGCCGCCCTGCGCGCCGTTCCCCTGGGTTCCGGGCTGTGCGCCGTTCCCCTGGGTGCCGCCGCCCTGCGTGCCGCCTTGGGCCCCGTTGCCGGGAATGACTTCGGTCTTGGTCTCCGGCGCCTGGCTCTCCTCGGTGGCCGCCGGCTGTTCGGCGGCGCCCGGCTGCTGCGGGGCCGACGGTGCCACGCTGGGCCCGCCGGGCGCGGCATTGGCCGGCGCACTCAGCAGGGTCACCACGGCGGCCGCGGCGGCCAAGGGTAGGGAGGTACTCGCCTTGATCCGATTCGGCTTGCGGTGCTTCACGTTTCGCTCTATTCCTTCGTCCTCATCGGCACGATCGAGCACGCGAGCTTCCGCGAGTGCGTAGCGGCTGTCGCCGGAAAGGGTTGACCCCCCGACACTCTCGCGACCGCCCTGCCGATCGCTGTCCCGCCGCGAAGTGAATCACACAAGGTGCATACCGGCAACCCGCCGGTATGCCCAGCACCGAAAATTAATGTCTAGTCGAGGTCGTCGTGCCGCATGAGCTGCCGCGCCGCCTCGGTCACCGAGCCGGTCAGCGACGGATACACCGAGAAGGTCTGCGCCAGATCGTTGACGGTCAGATTGTTCTGCACCGCAAGGGCGATCGGCAGGATGAGCTCGGATGCGATGGGCGCCACCACGACTCCGCCGATGACCACGCCGGTGGCCGGGCGGCAGAAGATCTTGACGAAACCGCGCCGCAGCCCAGACATCTTGGCCCGCGGATTGGTGTTCAGCGGCAGCATGACCGTGCGCGCCGGCACCTCGCCGTTGTCGATGGCGGTCTGGCTGACACCCACGGTCGCGATCTCCGGCCGCGTGAACACCGCGGAGGCAACGGTTTTCAGGCGAATGGGCTGCACGCCCTCGCCCAGCGCGTGGTACATGGCGATGCGGCCCTGCATGGCGGCCACCGAGGCCAGCGGCAGCAGGCCGGTGCAGTCACCGGCGGCGTACACGCCGGGCGCGGTGGTCCGCGAGACCCGGTCCACGCGCAGGTACCCGCCCTTGTCGAGTTCGATGCCGACGCGTTCCAGCCCGAGCTTGCCGGTGTTGGGGATCGAGCCGACGGTCATCAGCGCGTGGCTGCCGGTGATATTGCGCCCGTCCGACAGCTTCACCACGATGCCGTCCGCGGTGCGCTCCACGGCATCGGCGCGGGCGTGCTTGACCAATTCCACACCGCGCTCGGCGAGGGCTTCCTCGAGCACCAGCGCGGCGTCGGCGTCCTCGCCCGGCAGCACGCGGTCGCGGCTGGAGACCAGCTTCACCTTCACGCCCATCTCGGTGTAGGCGGAGACGAATTCGGCGCCGGTGACGCCGGAACCGACCACGACGAGGGTTTCCGGGAGCTCCCGGAGGTCGTAGAGCTGCCGCCAGTTCAGGATGCGCTCGCCGTCCGGTTCCGCGCCCGGCAGCACGCGCGGGCTGGCGCCGGTGGCGATCAGCACCACTTCGGCCTCGATGATCTGCTGGCCTTCGGGACAGGTGGCCTTCACCAGGTGGGTGGCCAGGCCGGGCGCCTGGTCGATGATCTCGCCGTAGCCGGCGATCACGTTCACGCCGGCGGTCTGCAGCTTGGCCTTGATGTCGGAGGACTGGGCCTGCGCGAGCGCCTTGACGCGGGAGTTGACCTCGGCGAGCCGCACCTGCGCCTGCGAGGGGTGCACGGTGATGCCCAGGTCACGGGCTCGGCGCAGATCGGTGCGCACGCCCGTGGAGGCGATGAAGGTCTTCGACGGCACGCAATCCCACAGCACACACGCGCCGCCGATGCCGTCACTGTCGATCAGCGTGACCGGTGCGCCGTGCTGGGCCGCTACCAGGGCCGCCTCGTATCCGGCGGGCCCGCCACCGATGATCGCAATGCGGGTCATGTTCCCTCGCTTCTCCTCCGGGCTCCGGGGTCTCCGGCGCCACCCCTACAACGTTATCTTTCAGCGTCCGCACAGCTCCGACCGCATCGAGAGCGGACTTCGTCACAGCCCTGCACGGCGTGTCGAGATGTGACATGCGCGTGGATTGTGCGTTTTCGCTATAGCCGGACCCGCCCTGTGATCGGGATCGGGGATGGTTGCGGTGATTGTTCGATAGGCTTTTACGGTGCCGATTTACGCCGCCTACGGGTCCAACATGGATCCCGAGCAGATGCTCAAGCGCTGTCCGCACTCCCCCGTATACGGAACCGGCTGGCTGGAAGGGTGGCGCCTCACCTTCGCCGGGGACGATATCGGCTGGGAGGGACCGCTCGCGACGGTGGTCGAAGAGCCGGGCTCACGCGTGTTCGTCGTCCTTTACGACGTGCCCAGCGAAGATGAGCTGAGCCTCGACCGCTGGGAAGGTTCGGACTTCGGCATTCACAAGAAGATCCGCCTGCGCGTCACTCCGAACCAGGGCACGGGCACCGACCCGGTACTGGCCTGGCTGTACGTGCTGGACGCCTACGAGGGTGGTCTGCCGTCGGCCCGCTACATAGGAGTCATCTCCGATGCCGCCGAAAAGGCCGGTGCGCCGAACGAATACGTGCACGCGCTACGCACCCGTAACTCCAAGAACGTCGGCCCGGGCACCTTCGGGCTCTGACCGCCCCGGCGTTTCCGCTCTTCGCACCGGGCCGTACCCCGCCGCGGGTACGGTCCGGCGTTTTCCCGGCCGTGATCAGCGCGGAAGATCCGGGCCGCGCATACGTTGGTTATCGACGAAACATCTCCCGTCGAGAGGATCGCGATGTCCAACCCGCCCCTGCCCGCCGCCGTCGCCGAATTCCTGGCTCAGCCGAACCCCGCCGTGATCGCCTCCAACAAGCCCGACGGCCAGCCGGTGTCGGTGGCCACCTGGTACCTGTACGAGAACGGCCGAATCCTGGTGAACCTGGCCGATTTCCGCAAGCGACTGGATTGGCTGCGCGAGGATCCGCGGGTCTCGCTGACCGTGCTCGGTTCGGGCAACTGGTACAGCCACGTGAGCGTGCAGGGCCGCATCGTGTCCCTCGAAGCCGATCCCGACTCCTCGGTCATCGACCGGATCTCCCAGCACTACATGGGCGCCCCGTACGCCGTCCGCGACCAGAAGCGCGTCAGCGCCTGGATCGAGATCGACCACTGGCACGGCTGGGGCGAATACGCGCCCAAGAAGTAGTCCAGGCGCGCAACCGAATCCGAGCCACAACACCAGCAGATGGTGGCGCCCCACCGGAACGAGCCGCACCACCGCCGGGTGGGGCGCGCCGCACCCGGATAAGCCGCCCGCTCGGCTGTCTTACCCACCCCAACGCGAATCCGGCCGCACCCGTCAGGGTGCGGCCGGATTCTCTTTGCTTTCGAGCCTCAGCGCGCGTTCAGCACCAGGTTGGTGAAGACCCGCACGCCGGCGGCCAGCGCCCGCTCGTCGATGTCGAAGGTGGGCTGGTGCAGGTCGAGCTGTTCGCCCTGCCCCGACCAGACGCCGAGCCGCGCCATCGCGCCGGGGACTTCCTCCAGGTACCAGGAGAAGTCCTCGCCGCCGCCGGACTGCTGGGTGTCGGCCAGCGCATCGGGTCCGAGGCCGCGAATGGCCTCCTCGAACATGCGCACCGCCAACTCGTCGTTGACGACCGGCGGCACGCCGCGCTTGTAGTTGAGCTGATAGCGGACGCCGGTCGGGGCGAGCAACCCCTCGACGATCTCGCGCACCATCGGCTCGAGCAGCGACCAGGTGGCATGATCGCCGGTGCGGACGGTGCCGGTGAGCATGCCCGTCTGCGGAATCGCGTTGGGCGCCTTGCCCGCCGAGACCGCGCCCCACACCATGACGGTGCTGGTCCGCGGATCGATGCGGCGGGAGAGCAGCCCGGGCAGCCCGGTGATGACCGTGCCGATGGCATAGACCAGGTCGCTGGTCAGATGCGGCCGCGAGGTGTGCCCGCCGGGCGAATCCAGGACCAGTTCCACGGTGTCGGCGGCCGAGGTGATGGCGCCCACGCGAATCCCCACGCGGCCCACCTCCAGCCGCGGGTCGCAGTGCACGGCGAACATGCGCGACACGTCTTCCATCGCGCCCGCGGCGACCATGTCGATGGCCCCGCCCGGCATGACCTCTTCGGCGTGCTGGAAGACCAGCCGCACGCCGACCGGCAGCTGATCGGCGATCTCGGCCAGCGCGAGCGCGGTGCCGAGCAGGATGGTGGTGTGCGCGTCGTGCCCGCAGGCGTGCGACACGCCGGGCACGGTGGAGGCGAACGGTAACCCGGTGTACTCCTGCAGCGGCAGCGCGTCCATGTCGGCACGCAGTCCGATGCGCGGTCCGTCCGGGCCGATATCACAGATCAGGCCGGTGCCGCTCGGTAGTTTGCGGGGCTCGAGCCCGGCTTTGACCAGCCAGGACTCGATGAATTCGGTGGTGCCGAACTCGGTGCGGGACAGCTCCGGGTTGGCGTGGATGTGACGGCGCCACGAAATCAGGTCCTCCATGTGCTCCTCGAGCCATGCCTCGACCATCTCGTGTCCCGTCGCCGGTTCCATTGCGACGCTCGCGGGGTTCTGCGTGGAAACGCAGGACGCCGCCATTGGTCCGGTACTTCGCGCCGCGGACCGGCCGGTTGTGCTCACCGAATGTCCTCCTGTCGCTGAAACTGCCGTTGGGTAACGCGTTCCGACAACCTGTCCCTATGAAATTGATCGCCTGCGATGGTTATCGCGGTGCGAGCCAAAGCCGTTGCCCCGTCCAGGACGGCGCGATCGGCGGAGGCGTTCACGGCCGCCGCCGCGAACGCGGGCTGGTGCGTCACCGCGCCCCCGGCATCGATGCCGATGACCGGGTGGATGCCCGCGATGACATTGGTGACATTGCCCATGTCCGTGCTGCCCAGCGGCCTCGCGGCCTCGAGTTCCGGTGCGATGGGCTCGCGTCCGAGACGGCGGATCTGCTCGCGATAGGCACACAGTAGTGCGCTGTCCGGAGTCAGCTCCGTATATGTCGGCGCGAGCTTCCGGATTTCGTGTGTACATCCGGTCGCCAGGGCACCTGCCTCGAAACACGCCGATGCGCGTTGCATCAGATCTTCGAGAGCCGCGGAGTCGACTGCCCGTAGGTAATACAGCAGTTCCGCGTGGCCGGGCACGATATTGGGGGCCACACCGCCCGACCCGACTATACCGTGGAGTTGCTGCCCGGGCAGTAGATGTTGCCGTAGCAAACCGAGAGCGACTTGCGCGACGGTAATGGCATCGAGTGCATTTCGCCCGTATTCGGGCGCGGCGGAAGCGTGCGATTCCCGGCCGTGGAAAACAACGGACAAATCGGCGAGGGCGAGCGAGCGCGCGCCCACGATGTCCTCGGGGCCGGGGTGCACCATCAACGCCATGGCGAGATCGTCGAAAACGCCGCGGTCCAGCATGAGCACCTTGCCGCCGCCGGATTCCTCGGCGGGCGTGCCCAGCACTTTCACGGTGATGCCGCAGGCGTCGGCCACGGCGGCCAGGCCCAGCGCGGCGCCGACGGCGGACGCGGCGATGATGTTGTGCCCGCAGGCGTGGCCTATTTCCGGTAGTGCGTCGTATTCGGCAAAAATACCGACCGTTAGGTCTCCACTGCCGTATTCGGCGGCGAAAGCGGTGGGCAGTTCGGCGACCCCGGAATTGATCTTGAAACCGAACTCGCGCAGGGGTTCGATCGTCTTTGCGACGCTGCGGAATTCCTCGAAGGCGAGTTCCGGCTCGCCGTGAATCGAATGCGAAAGTGCGATCAGCTGATCGCGATTCGCTTCGATCGCCTTGTCCGAGGCCGCGAGCACGGCCGGATCGGGCGCCGTCAGGGCAGCACCCAGCGCCGACACGTTCGAATCGTGCCGACTGATCGGTTTCAAAGGCTCCGAATCATCGCCGCCGCGCGATGGAGGCATGGAACACAGTCTTGCACTCGCCGGGCAAGCGCGCGCACCCGGAGACGCGAAATCCCCCGGATGTTGCGGGGGAAGGGGATTCGGGGGTGCGTCCCCGAACCCCCGGACGGGGAATCACCGCCCCGCCCCCGCCCCGTCCGGGGGCGCCGGGCCGCAGCCCAGGGGTGGAATCGTCAGATGCTGAAAGCCAGGTTCTCCGGGGTGGTCTCCACCGCGAGGCCGGCCAGCGCGCGCTGATGCAGGGCGCGCTTGATCACGGGCAGGTTGGGCTTGCGATTGCCCTTCAGCTCGTCGGCGCGGGCCACGGCGGTGGCGAGCAACGACTCGGCATCCGCCTTGCCGTCCACGATGCCCGCGGCGATGGCGTCATCGGCGGCATAGCGGCGACCGGTCGTCATGGCCTCCACCGCAACCTGATTGGTGAGGCGCTCGGTGACCAGAGCGTTCATGGCGACGGTGAACGGCATGCCCAGGTGCACCTCGGGCAGGCACCAGAAACCGCGGTCCGCGCGCATGATGCGGAAATCGCAGGAGGTGGCCAGCATGGCGCCGGCGCCGAAGGCGTGCCCGTTGACGGCCGCGATCGTCGGCATCTGGAAGCCCAGCAGGCGGGTGTAGAGCGAGTGGACGCGGTCCAGGTACCAGCAGTTCTTGTCGAAATTGCCGAACAGCCATTCGGTGTCCAGGCCATTGGAGAAGAACTTGCCGTTGGCGGTCACGACCAGCGCGGCCGGGCCCTCGGACGCCTCGACCTCGTCGAGCAGCGCGTGCACCGACTCGATCCAGTCCGGATGGAATCGGTTGTCGCTGTCGATGTCCTGGCCCTCGGTTCCGAGGTACAGCACGAACACGTCCCCATCACGCTTCAAGTACGGCATGGGGGAAGCGTAGCGGGGTCGGTCACGGCTACCTACCGACGGGTAGCTCTTGCGTAGCGGTGGCGCGGGCCCAGCGAAAAAGGGGCGAAACCGGCAGGTCGGCGGCGTGCCCGAGCACGCTAGATCGCCTGCGACTAGGGTGGCGGACATGCTAGCCGAACAGGCCGCCGCGCAGGCGATCGCCGAACGTACGGGAGTGCAGAAACACCGGGTCGCGGTGATCCTCGGATCCGGCTGGCAGGAAGCCGCCGCTCAGATCGGGGAACCCGACCACACGATTCCCATGGCCGAAGTGCCGGGATTCGGGTCGCCCACCGCCCAGGGGCATCAGGGCACCATCGTTTCCGTCCACGTGGACGAGTCGCCGGTGCTGCTGCTCATGGGGCGCCAGCACCTCTACGAAGGCCACGAGCCGGCGCAGGTCGTGCACAACGTCCGCACCGCCGTGGCCGCGGGCGCGGACACCATCCTGCTCACCAATGCGGCGGGCGGGATTCGCGAAGGGCTGCGGGTCGGCGAGGCGGTGCTGATCAGCGACCATCTCAATCTGACCGGGCGCACGCCGCTGACCGGCGCGAACTTCGTCGATCTGGTCGATGCCTGGGATCCCGAATTGCGGGCGCTGGCAAAGGAAATCGACCCGACCCTCACCGAGGGCGTGTACGCGGGGCTCACCGGACCCCAGTACGAGACTCCGGCCGAAATCCGCATGCTCCGGACGATGGGCGCCGATCTGGTGGGTATGTCCACCGTGTTGGAGGCCATCGCCTGCCGGGCCGCGGGCGCCCGCGTGCTCGGCATCTCGCTGGTCACCAACCTCGCCGCCGGCATGACCGGCGCGCACCTGTCCCACGCGGAGGTGCTCGCCGAAGGTCACGCCGCCGCAACCCGATTGGGCAAACTCCTGCGCGGCGTGCTGGAACGACTCTAGGAGACGCGCATGCTGCGCTTCGGCACCGCCGGACTGCGCGGTCCGCTGCAAGACGGACCGGACGGAATGAACGTCGAGACGGTGTCGCGCGCGAGCGCGGGCATCGCCGCCTGGTTGCGGGACCGCTGCCTGGGCGGCGGGCTGGTGATCGTCGGCTACGACGCCCGCCACGGCTCCGCCGAATTCGCCGTGGCGACAGCGGAAGTCTTCGCCGCGGCGGGCTTCTCCGTACTGCCCCTCCCCCGCCCGCTCCCCACCCCGGTGGTGGCCTACGCGGTTCGCGCGCTGGGCGCGGTCGCGGGCGTACAGATCACCGCCTCGCACAACCCGGCCACCGACAACGGTTACAAGCTCTACCTCGACGGCGGCTCCCAGCTGGTCCCGCCCGCCGACGCCGAGATCGAACGCTGCATCGACGCCGTGCACGGCCGCATCCCCCGCAGCGATCCCAGCCCGGCCGCCCCGAAACCGAGCCTGCTCGACCTCCCGGACGAGGCCTCGGCCGAGGCGATGGGTGAGGAGATCGTCCGCCGCTACCTGGCGCGGGTCGCGGTGCTGCCCGAGACGATCGGCGGCGAGGCGAACCGGGAGCCGGGCGAGGATCTCGGCGGGCCGTTGGGCCGGATTCCCGCGGAGCGCGGCGATATTCGGATCGCGTTGACGGCCATGCACGGTGTGGGCGGCGAACTCGCGACGGCGGCGCTGCGGAAGGCGGGGTTCTCCGACATCGTGGTGGTGACGGAGCAATTCGCGCCGGATCCGGATTTTCCGACGGTCGCTTTCCCTAATCCGGAGGAGCCGGGGGCGTCGGATCTGTTGCTGGAGTTGGCGGAACGGCTCGATGCCGATATCGCCATCGCGCTGGATCCGGATGCGGACCGGTGCGCGGTGGGGGTGCCCGGGCCGGACGGCTGGCGGATGCTGCGCGGGGACGAGACCGGGGTGCTGCTCGGGGATTTCGTATTGCGCACGGCCGCACCGGATTCACTCGTCGCCACCACGATCGTGTCGTCGCGGCTGCTGAGCAAGCTGGCTCCGGCGCGCGGGGCGCGGTACGCGGAGACGTTGACGGGGTTCAAGTGGCTGGCGCGGGCGGGCGAGGGGCTCGTGTACGCGTACGAGGAGGCGATCGGGCACTGCGTGGATCCGTCGGCGGTGCGGGACAAGGACGGGATCTCGGCGGCGGTGCTGGCAGCGGATCTGGTCGCGCAGTTGAAGGCGGCCGGGCGGACCGTGGACGACGTGCTCGATGCGTACGCGGTCGAGTTCGGGGTGCACGCCGGGGATCAGGTGTCGTTGCGGCTGGCCGATGCCGAGGAGGCCGGGGCGGTGGTCGCGCGGTTGCGGGAGACCCCGCCCACCGAGATCGCGGGTGAAGCGGTCGCGCTCACGGATCTGGCGGCGGTGCGCGGGCCCATGCGGACCGATGCGCTGATCTTCGAAGGCGAATCGCTGCGGGTGGTGGTGCGGCCGTCGGGGACCGAGCCCAAGCTCAAGTGCTACCTGGAGGTGTTCGAGCCGGTGATCTCGGATGCGGCAATCGCGCCCGCGAAGGCCGCTGCCGCACTTAGGCTTTCCTATATCCGGGAGTTCTGCGAAAAGCTGTGAGGTGGCCCGTGAGCGATCAGACCTGTACGCACTGCGGAAGCTCGGATCTGGAAACGGGATTTCTCGACGACTCCGGTGACTCCTCGGCCGGGTACACCAGGTGGATTCCGGGACCGCTCGAAGTCGGCGTGTTCGGCGGCGCCAAGCGCATGGGCAAACCGCGCTTCCAGGTGCATGCCTTCCGCTGCAAATCCTGCACCCACCTGGAGCTGTTCGCGCCGCAGGCCTGGCGGCCGCGCCGGTAACCCGCTCAGCGCGGCCCGAACTGGCGGTCGCCCGCGTCGCCGAGCCCGGGCACGATGTAGGCGTCCGAGTTCAGCCCGCGGTCGATCGACGCGGTGAAGAACCGGTTGGCGAGCCCGGACTTCTCCAGTGCCGCAATGCCGTCCGGGGCGGCCACCACGCTCAGCACCGTGATGTCCCGCGCGCGCCGGGTGGCCAGCAATTCGAGGGTGTAGACCATGGACCCGCCGGTGGCCAGCATCGGATCGAGCACGAACACGGGCGTGTGCGACAGATCCTCGGGCAGCGATTCCATGTAGGGCGTCGGCTGATGCGTCTTCTCGTCGCGCGCCACCCCCACGAACCCGATCCGGGCGTCCGGAATCAGATTCTCGGCGGTCTCCACCATCCCCAGCCCCGCGCGCAGCACCGGCACCAGTAGCGGCGGCGCGGCCAGCCGGATGCCCTCGGCCGCCGCGACCGGCGTGGCGATCGGGAAGGTGGCGATCGGCGCGTCGCGCATGGCCTCGTACACCAGCATCCCGGTCAGCTCCCGCAGCGCCGCCCGGAATGTCGGATTCGGGGTGCGCTCGTCCCTCATGGTGGTCAGCAAAGCGGCAGCGAGCGGATGGTCCACGACGTGAGTGCGCATAAGAAAACGATAGGTCAGAGAACCGGACCAAGATCCCCACCGGTCAGATTTCCCGGAATCGGTGGAACCGCTCCCCCGCCCCGCGCGTCCAACCCCACACAGGACCCGACCACCCAGCAACCGGCCACCACGGGGGCACCCATGCACCGAATCACGCTCGACCCCAACGCCATTGCCGCCTACGCCGCCACCGCCCACACCATGGCCGCCACCTTCGCCGCGACCGCCGCCCGCACCGCGGCCGCCGACCCCCTCCTACTCACCCCTGCCTTCGGCCTCATCGGCGCCGACTTCCGCACCGCTTTCACCGCGGCCCTGGCCACTCACACCACCACCCTCACCGACCTAGCCGCCGTCCTGACCAGCCTCGGCCTGGCCACCACCGGCAGCGCCACAGCCTGCACCTCCATCGACGACAACTACGCCGCCGCCCTGCGAATCAACACCGCCGAGGCCACGCCCAACCCGGAGCAGAGCGCATGACCGCCCGAAAAACCGCCGCAAAATCGGGAAACCCGACTGTCAGCAGTTCAGCTCGCATCAGCCGGGCCGGTGACGCCCACGCGCCCCGCGGGCGCAGCGGCAGCACCGCGTCACGCAACGCCGCCCCTGCCTTGTCCGGCTGTCGCCACACGAACAACCGCCGGCTCGCTACCCTCCGGACGGGGGTCGACGCATGAGCGGGTTATTGGATGTGGGGGCGCTGGCACGGCCGATCGAGGCGCTGGGGGCGAGCTTCGGGACCGGTGGGGCATCCGAGTCGGCGGCACTGCTGCGGGAGAGTTCGGCGACGATCGACGAGGTGCACGCGGTTGGGCGCGGCGGGATCAACGGGTTGTACGCGGGGTGGCAGAGCCGGGGCGGGGATGCCGCGATGGACAAGGCGCTGCGGGTGCAGACGAGCGCGGTCACCTTGTCCGATCGGGGAACGGCCATGGCGGCCGGGGTGGAGCGGGTCGAGGCGGCCATCGCGCAAGGGCGGAAGGAGCTGGAGAAGATCCTGCGGTCGTTCCTCGACTCGGTGGAGCTGCTCGGGGCGACGGCGGTTTCGCCGGCGGGGATCACGGCGATCGTCGGTTCGGCCGTCGACCATCTCGGGCGGGCGGTGCAGGTGGTCGAGCGGGTGCGGGGTGAATTGGCGGGCGAGACGGCGGCGATGCGCGAGTTGATCACGCCGATTCCGGCGCCCGCGCCGGCGGGGGTTCCGGTGGCGGAGGCGGGCGGCGCGGTGATGCCCGCCTCGGTGACCACGGCGGCGAACAGTGATGTGGCGCAAGCCGGTTCGACGGCGTTGTCGAGCGGCGGGAAGGTGGTGGAGTCCGGGGCTTCGATGGTGAGTGGGCTGATGACCACGCCTGCTTCGTCGACCGGCACGCGCGGGCGGGACGGGCAGTCCGCCGGCCGGGGCGGGTCGGCGGGAGCGGAGCCGCAGACGAGCCCGGCGGGAACCGGGGTGAAGGTGACGCTTCCGGATGGCAGTACCGTGGTAGCGCCCAACCAGCAGGCCGCGGACGCGGTGCGGAATGCGCTGAGTGCGGTGGGGACGCCGTACGTGTGGGGCGGGACGACGCCCGGTGCGGGGCTGGATTGCAGCGGGTTGACGCAGTGGGCTTACGGCGAGGCCGGGGTGCGATTGCCGCGGCTGGCGCAGGAACAGGGCGACGGGCACCTGCGGGTGGGTCCAGGGGACTTGATGCCCGGGGATCTGGCGGTGTGGGACGGGCACGTGGCGATGGTGATCGGGAACGGGCAATTGGTCGAGGCGGGTGATCCGGTGCAGATCGGCGCGATCAGGACGGAGAACAGCGGTATGCGATTCCTCGGGTTCTACAGGCCGACCTCATGAGCGGGCCGGGTGCTGTTCCGAAGGTGACGGTGGCCGCGAGCGGTAATCGCGCCGGGACCGTCACGGTGCACGCGACCGATCAGGGCATGCCGGTGGAGATCCGGTTCGAGCGCGGCGAATACCGCTACGGCGCACAGGCTCTCGCCGACGAGGTGCTGCGGCTGACCCGGCGGTCGGCGATCGTGGCGAAGTCGCGGCGGCGCGAGATCCTGGCCGAGGCGGGCGTGCCGGACGAGGCCCTCGACCGGCTCGGGCTGCCCACCCGCCGGGCCGCGGCCGACGAGCTGGATCGCCTCGACGATCAGGACACCGGCCCCACCAGCTGGACGCGCAACGCATGAGCGGTCAAGCCCGGAGGCGGCAGCGAAGCGTAACCACGCAGGGCTCCGCTCATGCGCGAAAGGAATCGGCATGAGCGGGGAGATGGACGCCCTGGTGAACGGGGCCGCGAACCAGCTGGAAGCCCTGGAAGCCACGCTGGCGGGGCTGCGGAATCTCCGTGCCCGCTACACCTCGGAAGACGGTTCCTGCACCGCCGAGGTGGACGGGGAAGGCGCGCTGACCGGCTTGTGGCTGGCCGAATCGGTGACTTCCCGGCCGCCCGCGGAGGTTGCCCAGTTGATGCTGTGGACCGCCCAGCAGGCCGCCGCCGCGGCCACCGCCGAACGCGCCAAGATCCTTGCCGAACTGAACAAGTCGTTCCCGGCCGGAAATGTGAGGGGCGGCCCGGATAGTGCCTGAGGCGGGCACTAGATAGGCTTCCGGTCATGGCTTCTGGAGACATCGTCCCGATCGCGCTCGGCCTGACCAAAGGCGATCTCGTCACCCTGTGGGCACCGCGCTGGCGAGACGGTGACGATGAGTGGCAGGCATTCCTCGGTCACGAGGAAGACCTGTACGGTTTCGAGTCCGTCGCGGAGCTGGCCGCGTTCATTCGCACCAACTCCGACAACGATCTCGTGGACCATCCGGCCTGGAAGATCATCGCTGGTCTGTCCGCCGCCGAACTGGAGCCCGAGGAGCAGTTCGTCTTCGATCTGGTCGGCGTGCCCGAGCTGGCCGCCGAGGACCCGGACCCCGAGGTGGTGTCCGAGCTCGAGGAGACCCTCGATATCGTCCGCAATCTCGGTGACGTGTGCGAGCTCGACACCGTCATCAAGTTCTTCGGCTCGCACCCGGTGCTGGGCGCGCTGCCCGCGGGCGTGAGCGCCTTCGCCGGCCAGGAGGGCGAGGAGCTCTGGAACCAGATCGGCGCGGCCATCGCCAAGGACTGGGACGCGGTGCTGGACGCCGTCGACTCGGTGGTCTCGCTCCCGGAGGTGGACGCCGACGCGGTGGCCGTCGCGGAGGCGGAACTGCTTGCGGCGGAAGAGAATGTCGTCGATGCCGAGGACGCGGCGGACAGCGACGAGGAGTCGGAGTTCGAGCCCGTCGATCTCGATGAGGACGACGAGGACGAGGACGACGAGGACCTGTCGTTCTGGCACGAGATCGGCATCGACCCGGTCAAGATCGTGACCTCGGACGGCACCTTCTTCACCCTGCGCTGCTACGTCGACGACGAGCCCATCTTCCTGGGCACCGACGGCAAGATCACCGTCTTCGGTTCCGAGCGCGCCCTGGCCCGCTACCTGGCCGACGACCACGAGCACGATCTGGCCCGGGTGAGCACCTACGGCGACGTCCAGACCGCCGCCGTCGACGGCTCCCTCGAAGTCGAGGTCGACGACGAGAACGTCTACGTCCTCCCCGGCCTGGCCGACGATCTGGCCGAGGGCCCCCAGGCGGTCGACACCGACCAGCTCGACCTGGCCGTCGAATTGTTCACCGACGCCGCCGATTACGCCGACGACGACACCGTCGAAGCCGCCCTGGCGGTCTCCACCCCGCTCGGCTGGTACGTCTCCTACCTGCTCAACCCGGACCCCACCCGCATGGCCCCGAACCCGCCCTTCCAGGCCGAGGCCGAGGCGTGGAAGGTGCTCCAGGAAGCCTTCGAAACCCGGCTCGACAAGGCGTGATCCCTGCGCCGTGGCCGTAATCCGTTGCGGCCACGGCACTCTCACCGCATAACTATTTGCCGGCCGACCCGTAAGAGAGGGCCATCAGCGCGTCGAACACGGCGCTGCCTGTAGTCACCTTCGGCGTGGTGCCGCCGAGTTCGCCCGGGAGCGTCAAGGTAGCGGTCTTGGTCGATGCGCCCTGAATCGCGGTGATCGTGTAGGTCTTGTCGACCTCCGGCGACCAGTTGTAGTTCGCGTATGCCTTTGTTCCGTCCACCGTCGGAGTGAGCCCGGTGGCGACCGCGACACCGTCGATCTGGATCGTCACCGGCTGGCCCCGATCCGCCCCGGTCAGCACGACGATGAGCTTGCAACTGGTCGGCGCGTAGCAGGCCAGCCCCCAGTCCATGCCATGGACTTCGATGGTCGAGACTTGTGCGGAGGCGGGGGCCGCGAACAGTGCGGGGGCGGCGAGCGCGGTCATCAGGGCGGCGGCCAGGCCGCCGATCAATCGTTTCGTCATGCGGTGCGGTCATCCTTCCGGCGGCCCACCTGGCCGCCGGTTCGCATGTTATTGAAATACCATTATTTCACTAGCGGTATTTCCTTGGGCTGCACCACATCCGGCGACTGTGGAACGCTCAGCCGAGCAGTACCGCGTAACCCGGCTTGATCACCTCGTCGATGATGCGGAGGCGGTCCGGGAAGGGGATGAAGGCGGACTTCATGGCGTTGATGGTGAAACGCTCGAGGTCGCTCCAGCCGTAGCCGAAAGTCTGTGAGAGCTTGAGCATTTCCTGGCTCATGGAGGTGTCGCTCATCAGCCGGTTGTCGGTGTTCACCGTGACGCGGAAGCGCAGCCGGGCGAGCAGGTCGAACGGGTGCTTGTCGAGCGAAGGCACCGCACCGGTCTGAACATTGGAGCTGGGACACAGTTCGAGCGGAATTCGCATGTCCCGCACGTAGTTCGCGACCAGGCCGAGCTTCGGTCCGTCGGCGGAGTCGGTGATGTCGTCGGTGATGCGCACGCCGTGGCCGAGCCGGTCGCAGCCGCAGAAGGCGAGGGCCTCGTGGATGGAGGGCAGGCCGAATGCCTCGCCCGCGTGAATGGTGAAGTGGGCGTGGTTGGCTCGCATGTAGTCGAACGCGTCGAGGTGGCGGGAGGGCGGGTAGCCCGCTTCCGCGCCGGCGATATCGAACCCGCCGACGCCGCGATCGCGCCAGCGCACGGTGAGTTCGGCGATCTCCCGCGAGCGTGCGGCATGGCGCATGGCGGTGAGCAGGCAGGTGACGCGAATGGGCGTGCCCGCGGCGGCCGCCAGGGCTTCGCCTTCGCGGAATCCGGCGATGGTGTGCTCGACCACCTCGTCGAGGGTGAGCCCGCTCTCCAGGTGCTGTTCGGGCGCGAACCGCACCTCGGCGTACACCACCCCGTCGGCGGCGAGGTCCTCGGCGCATTCGCGCGCCACCCGCCGCAACCCTTCGGGGGTCTGCATGACGGCCACGGTGTGGGCGAAGGTCTCCAGGTACCGCTCGAGCGATCCGCTGTCGGCGGCGTCCCGGAACCAGTTGCCCAGGGTTTCGGCATCGCCTGCCGGTAACTGGTCGTAGCCGCAGTCGCGGGCCAGTTCCAGTACCGTGGCGGGTCGCAGGCCGCCGTCCAGGTGGTCGTGCAGGACCGCCTTGGGCGCCTGGCGGATCGAAGCGAGGGTCAGCGGCGTCGGTCCAGTCATGTAGAAACGGTAGCCGCATTCTCGTTCTGCGGCATGACAGTTCGCCTGTGTCCACTCGCACGTTGGCGTGTCGTTGCCCACGCGTTGCTGGGATTAGCGTGATCGTCACCTGCTAGCCGCAGGCCACACCGTTCCCGTCGGGGTCCAGATAGGCCGTGTAGCCGGGTTGACCGGCATACAGCGGAGCCTTGCCCTTCGAGCGCACCTCGGCGCAGCTGGAGTAATACGGATACGGCTGGGCCTTGGAGGTTTGGGGCGGGTTGATATCGATGCGCGGTTCGGCGTTCGCCTGTCCCATGGTCAGCGGCAGCGCGATGCCCAGCGCCAGCGCGCCCAGGCCCGCCGCGACCGTCCCGCGTAATCGGCGTTCGTTTCTGCGATTCACCTTCTCCAGGCTAACCGCGTCCGAGAGATGAGATCCCGGCCGAAAGCACGCCGGGATGACGAGAGGGCAGTCAGCCGCCGATGCGGTCGAGGATCACCTGTCCCGCCGCCACCTGGCCGAGCTCGCCCACCGCGTACGCGCCGTCCAGGGCCGCGAGCGCCGCCGGGAACGCCTCGGGCGTATCGGTGTGCAGCGTCAGCAGCGGCTGCCCCGCCGCCACCGGATCGCCCGGCTTGAAATGCATTTCGATACCGGCCCCGAACTGCACCGGATCCCCCTGCCGCGCCCGCCCGGCCCCGAGCCGCCAGGCCGCCAGCCCGACGCCCATGGCATCGAGCCGGGTCAGCACCCCGGTGGCCGGCGCGCGCACGATCTCGGTGTGCGCGGCCTGCGGCAGCGGCGCGTCCGGATCGCCGCCCTGCGCCGCGATCATGGCCCGCCAATGGTCCATGGCCCGCCCGTCGGCCAGCGCGTCCGCGGGATCGATGCCGTCGATTCCGGCCTGCGCCAGCATTTCCCGGGCCAGCGCCAGGGTGAGGTCGACCACGTCGGCGGGCCCGCCGCCCGCGAGCACATCGAGGGATTCGGCGACTTCCAGGGAGTTTCCGGCGGTGCAGCCCAGCGGCGTGTCCATGGCGGTGAGCAGGGCCACGGTCTTCACCCCGGCGTCGAGCCCGAGTTCGACCATGGCGGTGGCCAATTCGCGCGCCTGGTCCAGCCGTTTCATGAAGGCCCCGGACCCGACCTTGACGTCGAGCACCAGCGCCCCGGTCCCCTCGGCGATCTTCTTGCTCATGATGGAGCTGGCGATCAGGGGGATGGATTCCACCGTCCCGGTCACGTCACGCAGCGCGTAGAGCCGTTTGTCGGCGGGCGCCAGGTCGGCCCCGGCCGCGCACACCACGGCCCCGATCCCCGGATCCGCCAGGATCTCCCGCATGCGCGCGGCCGAAAGGTCGGCCTGCCAGCCCGGAATCGCCTCCAGTTTGTCGAGAGTGCCGCCGGTGTGCCCCAATCCGCGCCCGGACAGCTGCGGCACCGCGGCCCCGCAGGCGGCGACCAGCGGCGCCAGCGGCAGCGTGATCTTGTCGCCGACCCCGCCGGTGGAGTGTTTGTCCACGGTCGGGCGGGGCAGGTCGGTGAAGTCCATCCGGCTGCCGGATTCGATCATGGCGGCGGTCCAGCGCGCGGTCTCCCGGCGCGTCATCCCGCGCAGCAATATCGCCATGGCCAGCGCCGACATCTGTTCGTCGGCGACCTCCCCGCGCGTGAACGCGTCCACCACCCAATCGATTTGCGCGTCGCTCAGCTCGCCGCCGTCGCGCTTGGCCCGGATCACGTCCACCGCAGAGTGCACACTCACCCCTCCACCCTGGCACGCCGCGCGCTCCCCCGTCATGCGCGGCGCGACGGAAAGGACTACAGCCGCCCGGCTTCCAGGTCCTCGGGCCCGAAGTAGTCGGGCAGCAGCATCTTCAGCGGCGTCGGCCCGCTGCGATGGTCGACGAGCAGGTCGGGTCCGCCGTGCTCGAGCAGGATCTGCCGGCACCGTCCGCAGGGCATGAGAATTTCGCCGCGCGAGTCGCACACCGAAACGGCGATCAAGCGCCCCGCTCCGGCGGAAATCAAGTTACCGACCAGTACACATTCGGCGCAGAGGCCCAGTCCGTATGAGATATTTTCCACATTGCAGCCGCTCACAACGGCGCCGGAGGAAGTGAGAGCGGCCGCCCCGACGGGGAATCGGGAGTACGGTGCATACGCTTTCGACATTACTTGTAAAGCGTTGTCGCGCAAGGCGTTCCAGTCAATTTCGGACATATCAGACCATCCTCCCGGGGACGCGGGGCAACCCTTGCGCATACCTTCGCACACTGTGTGAAAAATCAGGAAAGGCAAACCTAAGTCGGTCAATTTTCGGCCAACGAGCGGCACGCCGAATTAGTTCCCCCTACACGCGGGGATTAGAGTCCTCCTCAGATCGGTTCAGGTACCCGAATGCGGGCCTGCAGCACTGCCACTGGATTTTCGATTCCACGTGTGAGCAGGTGTTATCGACAGTCCAACGGCTCCGCGGCCGGATCTGACCGGGTCCATCAACGACGTTGGAGGCACCGCACTCTATGACCACGCTAGAAGCTCCGGCCAAGCCGAAGCGCAGCCTTTACCGTGGCGACCCCGGCATGTGGTCGTGGGCGCTGCACCGCATCACGGGCGTGACGATCTTCTTCTTCCTGTTCGTCCACGTACTGGATACCGCGTTGGTGCGAGTCAGCCCGGACACCTACGACCGCGCGATCGAGACCTACAAGAATCCGCTGGTCGCCCTGATGGAGATGGGTCTCGTCGTCTGCGTGCTGTTCCACGCGTTCAACGGCATTCGCGTCATCCTCGTCGACTTCTGGTCGCAGGGCCCGCGTTTCCAGCGTCAGATGCTGTGGGTCGTGCTGACCCTCTGGATCCTGATCGCGGGCGCCGGCATCGGCCGCCAGCTCTTCTACCTGCTGACGGAGCACTGACATGACCGCACCTGTTCTCGGTAAGTCCTACGACCGCCCGGCCAGCCTCGACGCGCCCCGCGCGCCCCGCCGCGCGAGCGGCAGCAACTTCGAGAAGTACGCGTGGCTGTTCATGCGCGCCTCCGGCCTGCTGCTGGTGTTCCTGGTCATCGGCCACATGTTCATCATGCTGATGATCGACGGCGGCGTGCAGCGCCTGAACTTCGCCTTCGTGGCGGGCCGCTGGGCCTCCCCGTTCTGGCAGATCTGGGATCTGAGCATGCTGTGGCTCGCCCAGCTGCACGGCGGCAACGGCCTGCGCACGGTCATCGACGACTACGCCCGCAAGGACTCCACCCGGTTCTGGCTGAAGACCCTGCTGGTCGTCTCCATGATCCTGGTCGTCGTCACCGGCACGTACGTCATCTTCACCTTCGATCCCAACATCAGCAGTTAGGAACAGGCCACCTCGCATGAGTGAATCCCGACCGATTCAGGAGCACCGCTACGACGTCGTCATCGTCGGTGCCGGTGGCGCTGGAATGCGTGCGGCGATCGAGGCCGGTCCTCGGGTGCGCACCGCCGTCCTGACCAAGCTCTACCCCACCCGTTCTCACACCGGTGCGGCGCAGGGCGGCATGTGCGCCGCGCTCGCGAACGTCGAAGAGGACAACTGGGAGTGGCACACCTTCGACACCGTCAAGGGTGGCGACTACCTGGTGGACCAGGACGCCGCGGAGATCATGGCCAAGGAGGCCATCGATGCCGTGCTCGATCTGGAGAAGATGGGCCTGCCGTTCAACCGCACGCCCGAAGGCAAGATCGACCAGCGGCGCTTCGGCGGCCACACCCGTGACCACGGCAAGGCGCCCGTGCGGCGCGCGTGCTACGCGGCCGACCGCACCGGCCACATGATCCTGCAGACGCTGTACCAGAACTGCGTCAAGCACGACGTGGAGTTCTTCAACGAGTTCTACGTGCTCGACCTGATCCTCACCGAGGGCTCCAACGGCCCGATCGCGACCGGTGTGGTGGCCTACGAGCTGGCGACCGGCGAGCTGCACGTCTTCCACGCGAAGTCGATCGTGTTCGCCACCGGCGGCTCGGGCCGCATGTACAAGACCACCTCCAATGCCCACACCCTCACCGGTGACGGCATGGCGATCGTGTTCCGCAAGGGCCTGCCCCTGGAGGACATGGAGTTCCACCAGTTCCATCCGACAGGTCTGGCGGGCCTGGGCATCCTCATCTCCGAGGCGGTCCGCGGCGAGGGCGGCATTCTGCGCAATGCCTCCGGTGAGCGCTTCATGGAGCGCTACGCGCCGACCATCAAGGACCTGGCGCCGCGTGACATCGTCGCGCGCTCCATGGTGCTCGAGGTGCGCGAGGGCCGCGGCGCGGGTCCGAACAAGGACTACGTGCTCATCGACGTGACCCACCTCGGCGAGGACGTGCTGGAGGAGAAGCTCCCGGACATCACCGAGTTCTCCCGCACCTACCTGGGCGTGGACCCGGTCAAGGAGCCGGTGCCGGTCATGCCGACCTGTCACTATGTGATGGGTGGCATCCCGACCCGCATCCGCGGCGAGGTGCTGCGCAACAACACCGATATCGTCCCGGGCCTGTACGCCGCCGGTGAGTGCGCCTGTGTCTCCGTGCACGGCGCCAACCGTCTCGGCACCAACTCGCTGCTCGACATCAACGTGTTCGGCCGTCGCGCCGGCATCGCGGCCGCCGAGTACGCGCAGCGCGCCGAGTTCGTCGACATGCCGGAGAACCCGGCGCAGATGGTGCAGGACTGGCTGGCCGGTCTGCTCTCGGATCACGGCAACGAGCGCGTCGCCGACATCCGCACCGATCTGCAGAACTCCATGGACGACAAGGCCGGTGTGTACCGCACCGAGGAGTCGCTGAAGTCCATGCTCGAGGAGATCCAGGTGCTCAAGGAGCGCTACTCGCGGATCACCGTGCAGGACAAGGGCCGTCGCTACAACAGCGACCTGCTGGAGGCCGTCGAGCTCGGCTTCCTGCTGGAGCTGGCCGAGGTGACGGTGGCGGGCGCGGTGAACCGCAAGGAATCGCGCGGCGGCCACGCCCGCGAGGACTACCCGGATCGCGACGACGTCAACTTCATGCGCCACACCATGGCGTACAAGACGAGCCCGGAGCTCATCTCCGAAATCCGTCTCGACTACAAGCCGGTCGTGCAGACCCGTTACGAGCCGATGGAGCGTAAGTACTGATGACTGCCACACTCGACCAGGCGGCTCCGCAGAAGCCGGCTCCGGTGCCGGACGGCTCGACCATGATCACGGTCAAGGTCGCCCGCTTCAACCCGGACGACGACAAGGGCGCGCACTGGGACGAATTCAAGGTGCCGGTGCTGCCCACCGACCGGTTCCTGAACGTGCTGATCTACATCAAGTCCTACCTGGACGGCACGCTCACCTTCCGCCGCTCCTGCGCCCACGGCGTCTGCGGCTCGGATGCCATGCGCATCAACGGCGTCAACCGTCTGGCCTGCAAGATCCTCATGAAGGACATGCTGCCCAAGAACGGCAAGGACATCACCATCACCGTCGAACCGATCCGCGGCCTGCCGCAGGAGAAGGACCTCGTGGTGAACATGGAGCCGTTCTTCGACGCCTTCAAGGCGGTCAAGCCGTACCTGATCACCTCGGGCAACGAGCCGACCTACGAGCGCATCCAGTCCCAGCACGACCGCGCCCGTTTCGATGACACCACCAAGTGCATCCTGTGCGCCTGCTGCACCACCTCCTGCCCCGTGTACTGGAGCGACGGCAGCTACTTCGGCCCGGCCGCGATCGTGAACGCGCACCGCTTCATCTTCGACAGCCGTGACGAGGGCGCCCGCGAGCGCCTGGACATCCTGAACGACGTCGAAGGCGTGTGGCGCTGCCGCACCACCTTCAACTGCACCGACGCGTGCCCCCGCGGCATCGAGGTCACCAAGGCGATCCAGGAAGTCAAGCGCGCCCTGCTCTTCGCGCGCTAACCAACTCTCGGGACTCTCAGGGGCTGACGCCCCTGAAACCCCCGGGTCGGTGGGCGGATTCGCCCGGACAACCGAAATACGCTGACCGCCCGCAGCTTCGGCTGCGGGCGGTCTTTCGTGTCTCGGGCACACTGAATACAGAGATCGAGAACGAGGGGGAGTCGATGGTCGCCCAGGGTCGGCGAACGAAAGCCGTGTCATGGCTGCGGATCACGGTGGCCGGGGTGCTGCTGGCCGCCGCCGGATGCGCAACCACAGAAACCATCACCGAGGGAAGTCTGGATCAGTATTACCAGCAGACCGTGCAGTGGGGGTCGTGTGCCGGATTCTCCAGCGAGAAGGAGCTTTCCGCGGCGGGCATGCAGTGCGCGAAGGTCACGGTGCCATTGGATTACGCGAAGCTCGACGGCGACACCGCCCAGATCGCGATCTCGAAGCTGCCCGCAGGTGGGGCGAAAGTCGGTTCGCTGCTGACCAATCCGGGTGGACCGGGCGGCCTCGGACTGGCGTTCCCGATCACACTGTCGAAAACTGCTGTGGCGCAGCGGTTCGATCTGATCGGCGTGGATGTGCGAGGGCTCGGGTCCTCCACTCCGAAGGTGGTGTGCCACACGCCGGAGGAGACGGCTGCCGAGCGAGTGGATCTGGATATCGACTACTCCCCCGCCGGGATCGCGCAGACCGAGCGGGAGAATCAGGATCTGGTGAACCGGTGCGTGGAGCGCACGGGGCTGGATTTCCTCGCGCATGTCGGAACCATCGACGTGGCAAGGGATTTCGATGTCATTCGCGAGGCGCTCGGTGACGAGAAGCTGAACTTCTACGGCGGGTCCTACGGGACGCGGCTGGGCTCCACCATCGCCGAGCTGTATCCCACCCGGGTGCGGGCCATGGTGCTCGACGGCGGCATCGACCCGAACGATTACATGGTCGATCCGGTGACCTATCTGGCGGGCTTCCAGCGCGCGTTCGAGGCGTACGCGGCCGACTGCGTCAAGGCGGCCGACTGCCCCGTCGGCACCGATTCGGTGCGGGCCACCGAACGCTTTCGCGCCCTGGTGAATCCGCTCGTCGAACATTCGATTCCGGCCGGGGACCAGCGCACGCTGGGTTATGCGGACGCCGTGGTCGGCGCGAAGGGCGCGCTGTTCAGCTCCCAGAGCTGGCCGGCCCTCACCAAGGGTCTGACCGAGCTGAGCAAGGGCCGCGGCGACATCCTGCTCCGGCTGTCCGACGTGTTCTTCGATGGCGGGGCCGTCGAATTGGATCTGAACCAGGCGGTGCTGTGCCGCGAGGACAAGCGGATCACCGATCGCGCGGCCGCCGCCGACCTCGACCACCGGATCCGCGCCGCCGCACCGATATTCGACGACGGGCACGCGCCGGGCGATCAGGCTCCGCTGGACGTCTGCGGACTGTGGCCGCTGCCGGTGACCGGGCAGCCGCACGTCCCCGATGTCACGGGCCTGCCGCAGGTCGTGGTGGTCGGCGTGACCGGCGATCCGGCGACGCCGTACGCGGGCGGTGTGAAGCTGGCCCAGGCACTCGGGGCGTCCATGGTGACCTACGAGGGCGTGCAGCACGGGGTCTTCGGCGAGGGTGTGGCCTGCGTGGACGATCCGGTGACACGCTATCTGGTGGATCTCACCCCGCCGCCCGCCGATCTACACTGCCCCGCACAGCGGTAGCGGGATCCGGTCCCGCCCCGCGCTCCGGTTCCGGGCACCATGAACCGGACCAGGATTCGAGGGGGAGCCGATGACCGACCCGCACCACCGGAACAGACGGACCGGACTACGGGCATTCGCCACCGAACAGCCGCGAGCGTCCGGCCGGAAACGGCCGCGCGTGTTCGGCGCGATCTGGCTGCGACTGTTCTCGGCGGCGCTCCTGCTTACCGCCGGGTGCGGAATCGTGGGCGGCGCTACGGATTCGGGGCTGGAGCGGTTCTACAGCCAACACGTCGAGTGGGGGTCGTGCGACGGGTTCGCGGGCGCGCAGGGCTTGGCCGAGTGGCGCATGACCTGTGCGCGGATCACCGTGCCGCTGGATTACGACGATCCCGGCGGGGCGACGGCGCAGATCGCGGTGTCCCGCGCTCCGGCGTGGGGCAGCCGGATCGGTTCGCTGCTCACCAATCCCGGCGGTCCCGGCGGCGCGGGCCTGACCCGCCCGCTGCTGCTCGCGTCCACCACCCTGGCCGAACAGTTCGACCTGATCGGCATCGATGTGCGCGGGGTGGGCGCGTCCACGCCGAAGGTGATGTGCCGGACCGCCGAGGAATTCGCGGCGGAACGCAATGACGCCGATCTCGACTACTCCCCCGCCGGCATCGCGGCCACCGAACAGCGCCGCAAGGATTTCGCCGCGAAATGCGTGGAGCGCACCGGAATCAACGTCCTCTCCCACATCGGCACCATCGAGACGGCCCGGGACATGGACGTGATCCGCGCCGCGCTCGGCGACAAGAAGCTCACCTACCTCGGTTCCTCCTACGGCACCCGCCTCGGTTCCACCATCGCCGAACTCTTCCCGGATCGGGTGCGCGCCATGGTGCTCGACGGCGGCATCGACGCTACGGCGGATATCGACGACGCGGAGCGCCGCCCGGCCGCCATGCAGCGGGCATTCGACGCGTACGCCGCCTGGTGCGTGAAATCCCCGGACTGCCCGCTCGGCACCGATCCCGCACGCGCCACGGAAGCCTTTCGCGCCCTGGTGAACCCGCTCCGCGACCATCCCGCCGCCGGCGTGGGCCGCACCCTCGGCTATCGAGACGCGGTCGACGCCGTGAAAGTGCTGCTCTACAGCCCGGTTTCGTGGCAGACCATCAACTCCGGCCTGACCGAGCTGACCCGCGGCCGCGGCGACATCCTCCTGTACTGGGCCGATTTCGCCGCCACCGGCACCGCCGACCGCGATATGCAGAAGGTCGTCCTGTGCCGCGAGGAGCACACGCCGACCGACCGCGCCGGCGCCCTCGAACGCGACCGCAAAACCCGGGCCGCCGCACCCGCCTTCGACGACGGCCGCGTCCCCGGCCAGGTCCCCTTGGACGCCTGCGCTTTCTGGCCCCTACCCGCCGATCGTCTCCCGCACACCCCGGAGATCTCGCACCTGCCCAAGGTGGTCGTGATCGCCGCGACCGGAGATCCGGTGGCCCCGTACGCCGGCGGCGTCGCGCTGGCCCGGCAACTCGACGCGGCGCTCATCACCTACGAGGACTACCGGCACGGCGTCGTCGGCGTCGGCTCCGCCTGCATCGACCAGGCCGTCAACCATTACCTCACCGTGCTGACCCCGCCCGCCGCCGAAATGCGCTGCACCGCTGCATGATCACGACCGGGAGACGATCATGCAGAATGAGAGAAGATCGTTTCTAGGGGGAAGCAATATGGGTGGGCGCGGCGGTGTCGTGTGGCCGACTGTCCTGGGGATCCTGCTCGCTGTGGCGGGGTGCGGATCCTCCAGCGACGCGGCCGATTCCGGACTTGCCGAGTTCTACGATCAGGCGGTGCAGTGGGGACCGTGCGACGGTTTCCACGCACAGGGCAAGGAACTCTCGGCCGCCGGATTGCAGTGCGCCGGGATCACGGTGCCGCTCGATTACGAGCATCCGGGCCGGAATACGGTGCGAATCGGGTTGTCGCGGTTGGCAGCTCGTGGCGACCGACTCGACGCGATACTCTTGCAGCCCGGCGGTCCAGGCGAATCCGGGCTCGCGATGCCGCTGGGCTATTCGGAATCCGTGCTCGGAGAACGATTCGATCTGATCGGGATCGACGTGCGCGGACTCGGTTCCGCGCAACCCAAGGTCGAATGCCTCACCCCGGACGAGGCGCTGGCCGCTCGCAGCGCGGATTCGGCCGATTACTCCCAGGCGGGCATCGAACGCACCGAGCAGCGGAACCGGGAGTATGTCGCGAAGTGCGTGGAGCGCAGCGGCGTCAAGCTGCTCTCCCATGTGGGAACCCGCGAGGTGGCGCGAGACCTGGACGTCGTGCGGGCGGTCTTGCGCACCGAGAAGCTGAACATGCTCGGGGTTTCCTATGGCTCGCGGGTCGGTTCGACCTATGCCGAGCTATTTCCGGATCGGGTGCGCGCCATGGTGCTCGACGCCGCCGTGAATCCGGAGTCCAGCATTACCGACGCCGAGGTCTTCAGCGTGGGCTTCCAGCGCGCGTTCGAAGCGTATGCCGCCGAATGCGCGAAGACCGCCGAATGCCCGCTGGGCTCCGACCCGGCGCGGGCGACATCGACATTGCACGCACTGATCGACCCGCTGATCGACAGGCCCGCCGCCACGACCGATCCGCGTGGTCTCGGGTATATGGATGCGCTGAGCGCGGTGCTCAATTCGCTCTATTTCCCCGGCTGGTGGCCGGGACTGACCGAGGGCCTCACCGAATTGCGGCAGGGTCGCGGCGACGCCCTGCTCGGGCGAGCGGACTTCTTCGCCACCGACATCGTCGATCACAACCTCCAGCAGGCAGTGTTCTGCCTCGACGAGAAGCGGATCACGACCCGCGCGGCGGCGGGCGAAGCGGTGCGACGCTCCCTCGCGGTCGCGCCGATGCTCGATGACGGCCGTTTCACCGGTACAGCGCCTCTCGATGTCTGTGCGTTCTGGCCGATCGCTCCCACCTCCCAGCCCCATGTACCGAATGTTCCCGGTCTTCCGATGGTCGTGGTGGTCGCCACCACCGGCGATCCGGCTACTCCGTACGAGGGCGGCGTCGTCCTGGCCCGCGACCTGCACGCCGCGCTCATCACGCGGGAGGGCAACGGGCACGGCGGATTCAACCGGGGATCGGCTTGCGTCGATAACGCGGTGCTGCGCTATTTCGTGGACCTCACGCCCCCGGCCGAGGGCATCCGCTGCACCACGCCGTAATGCGAGAGCTCACGCCTGGCCCGGGGAATCCTGGTGCGGGGCAAGCGATTCCCAGGACCAGGTGAGCGTCCCGGCGGTCAGGTCCGCGACCACGCCTTCGACATAACGCAATTCGGCCTCCGTGATCGCGCGCAGGTATTCGTCTTCCAGCACGACCACGCGCGGCAGGTGCAGTTGCCGGGCCTGTGCGGCATCCTCGTCCATCTCGTTCAGTCGCGCGCGCAGGCTTTTCGCGCGTCGCTCGAGTTCCACCCGCGCGCCGGCCGGGCCGAGCAGCATCACGAAGGACAGCGCGGCCGGGAATTCGGGAAACTCGTTGCGGGGCTTGGCGATCATGTCGGCCAGCCAGGTGCCGCAGGCGGCGCGGCCGGTGTCGGTGATCTCGTAGACGGTGCGTTCGGGGTACTGCTGGTCGCGGCCGGTTTCGCGGACGGCGACCAGGCCGGCGTCCTGCAGGCGGGCGATGGTCTTGTAGAGCTGGGCGCGCTGGCCGACGTTCACGACCTTGTCCTTGCCCCATTCCTTGATGCGGCGCTGGATGGCGTAGGGGTGCATCGGCTCCAGGTGCAGGATGCCGAGCACCGCCATGGCGAGCGGCGAGCTCTTGATCTGCGTCTTGGCCTGCGACGATGCGGTCATACCGTCATCCTACTAGGTATCGGATTACTAGATTCCCGAGAACTAGTTGCTTGGAAACTAGTTTGTGTGCCACTATTGAGGAGCAGGCGAACTCGACCACACCGAATCCGAAAGGACCGAGGCAATGCACACCACCAAGCCCGTGCACATCCACGTCGACCACGAGGCCACCAAGCGTCTGGGCGATTGGACCGACGCCGACCGTTTCGACGTCAAGGCCCGCTACGGCACGGCGGTCATCGACCTCCGCTCGCCCCGTATCGAGGGCGCGGACGAGATCCTGATCCACGCCGACCTCGACCACGCCATGGTCAAACTGCTCGTTCCGGACGACGCCGTCATCGAGCAGTCCGAGCTGGAATGGACCGGCCGCGGCCGGGTCAAGGACTTCGCCCGGCCGAAGGACGCCGCCGGCCGCGTCATCCGGCTCACCGGCACCGCGAAGACCAGCGAGTTCCGGGTGCATCGCGCCGGAATCGCCGTATTGTCGGCACTTTTCAGCCGCGAGTTCTTCGAGGACGCCAAGCGCGCCCGCAAGGAAGGCCGCACCCCGACGCTGGTCGACCCGGCCAACGCCCCGCGCTGAGCCCGGCGGCGGAACGGATTCGGCTGCAACCGATTCCGGACCGAAGACCGCAGCTAGGCCAGCGAAAATGAAGAGCCACAACGAAAGCCGCCCGCGTCCGATGACGCGGGCGGCTTTCGTTCGCCGCCGGACCGCACCGCCACCTCCGGTGCAGTGGCCGAACGCCGACACGGCGCGGCCCGTCCACCCCGCCGCGCTTCACCCACTCACCGATGGGTACACCCCCATCGGTGCTGGGGCGTAGCGTGAGGTGACCAGGGCCTACCTATCGAGAGGAGGCCCGGTATGGAACCCGCTGATCTGATCGTGGTCGGCGCCTCGGCCGGTGGCGTCGAAGCGCTGCGGGAGTTCGTGCGCGGCCTCCCCGAAGATCTGGCCGCCGCCGTCCTGGTCGTGCTGCACATGCCGCCACGCGGCGTGAGCGCGCTCGCCCCCATTCTCGGCCGGGCCGGCCCCTTGCCCGCGGTGCCCGCCGCGGACGGCATGGTGCTGGAGCGGGCGCGCATCCACACCGCCGTGCCGGATCACCATCTGCTGGTGCGCGACGGCCGTATCGTCTTGTCGCGCGGCCCTTCCGAGAACGGGCACCGGCCGGGCGTGGACGCGTTGTTCCGTTCGGCGGCGGTGGCATGGGGCCCGCGGGTGGCCGGCGTGGTGCTGTCCGGTTCACTGGACGACGGCACGGCCGGGCTGATGCTGGTCAAGCGCCAGGGCGGGCTGGCCGCGGTGCAGGATCCGGAGGAATCGCTGTACCGGGGAATGCCGGCGAGCGCGCTGGCACAGGTGGCGGTGGATCTGGTGCTGCCGGCGGCCGAGCTCGGCGGAGCGCTGGCGGAGATCCTGAAGCAGCGCCGGTCGGTGCTGCCGCCGCCCCCGCTGTCCGACCTGGACCGCATCGAGGCCCATATCGACGCCGGTTCCCACACCGGCCGGAACGGGGTGGAGGCCATGGCGACACCATCCGGATTGACCTGTCCCGACTGCAGCGGTTCGCTGTACTCGCTCGCCGACGGCCTGCGCTACCGCTGCCGCGTCGGCCACGCCTGGTCGGCCGAGGCCTTGCTGACCGAACAGGACCTGGAGGTGGAGAAGGCGCTGTGGACGGCCTTGCGCGCGCTGCAGGAGAAACAGCAGCTGGCGGAGCGAATGCACGACGACGCCGAACGTTTCGGCGACACGGCGCTGGCCGAGCGCTTCGCCGATCAGGGGTCCGAACACGGCCATGCCGCGGAAGTCATCCGGAAGCTGCTGGTCGAGCGTCGAAACGAGCGGCCGGACTAGTACGTTATGGCTGTGGACCAGGAAAACCCGCCCCGCCCCGCGCACGGCTTCGAGGAGATCCTGCAGTACCTCAAGGAAGCCCGTGGGTTCGACTTCACCGGCTACAAGCGCAGCAGCCTCATGCGCCGGGTGGACCGGCGGCTGTCCCAGCTCGGCGTGGAGGACTACGTCGAGTATCTGGATGTGCTGCAAGCCAATTCGGACGAGTTCGTGGCGCTGTTCAACACCATCCTGATCAATGTCACCGGCTTCTTCCGCGATGCCGACGCCTGGGAGTACCTGCAGACCCAGGTGGTGCCGACCATGCTGGCCGAACGCGGTCCGGAGGAACCGGTGCGGGTGTGGTGCGCGGGCTGCGCGTCCGGGGAGGAGGCGTACGGGCTGGCCATCGTACTGGCGGAAGTGCTCGGCATCGACGACTTCCGGCAGCGGGTGAAGATCTACGCCACCGATGTGGACGAGGAGGCGCTCACCACCGCCCGGCACGCGGTCTACAGCGAGAAGGAAGTGCATCCGCTGGGACAGGACCTGGTGCAGCGCTATTTCGAACCGATCGGCGGGCGCTACTCCTTCCGCAAGGATCTGCGCCGCTCGGTCATCTTCGGCCGCAACGATCTGGTGCAGGACGCCCCGATCTCCCGCATCGACCTGCTGGCCTGCCGCAACACCCTGATGTACTTCAATGCCGAAACCCAGACCAAGATCCTGGACAAGTTCCATTTCGCCTTGGCCCCGAGGGGAATGCTGTTCCTGGGCAAGGCGGAGATGCTGCTCTCGCACAGCCGCATCTTCGATCCGGTGGACCTCAAGCGCCGCGTCTTCCGCAAGGTGCCGACCTCGCGGGTGGATGTGGGATCGGTGTTCGGCCGCGCGCTGGTACCCGATCGCCGCGAGATGGATCAGGTGGAGACATTGCGCAGCATGGCCTTTTCGACCGGCCCGGTCTCACAGGTGGTGCTGAACGGCGACGACGTGGTGGCGCTGGCCAATCAGCAGGCGAAGCATCTGTTCGGATTGACCGATCGCGATATCGGCCGCCCGCTAAGGGATCTGGAGCTGTCGTACCGTCCGGTGGAATTGCGCGGCTACATCGATCAGGTGCGGACCGAGCGGCGGGCGCTGCGCATCAAGGACATCGAATGGCAGCGCGGGCCGGGCGAAGTGCTGGCCTTGGAGGTGCACGTGAGTCCGCTGGTGGCCGACGATATCGCGCTCGGGGTGTCGCTGGTCTTCCACGATGTGACGGCCACCCGGCGGCTGCTCACCGAGCTGAATCGCGCCAATCAGCAACGCGAGTCGGCGTACGAGGAGTTGCAGTCCACCAATGAGGAGCTGGAGACCACCAATGAGGAACTCCAGTCCACGGTGGAGGAACTGGAGACGACGAACG
>NZ_BDCD01000028.1 GCF_001613325.1 Nocardia yamanashiensis NBRC 100130
GCTCCATGCGCATCGTGGTGTGGAACAGCGGAGCCGAGAACCTCTGGGGCATGCGCTCGGACGAGGCGGAGGGCGAGCATCTGCTGAATCTGGATATCGGATTGCCGGTGGCCGAACTGCGCCCGGTGGTGCGGCCCGCGCTCAGCGATCCGAACTATCACTGCGAGATCAAGCTGGACGGGGTGAACCGGCGCGGGCGCGGCGTGACGGTGCGCGTGGTGTGCACCTCGCTGCGCGATCGGTCCGGCGCCGCCACCGGGGCGATCCTGGTCATGGAACCGTTCGGCAACGGCGATGCGGAAACCGCTACGGCGGCAGGGAATTGAGACCGTGCAGGTACCGGCGGCGCGGGCCGGCGGCCAGCACCGCCCACACCACCTTGCCGGTCGGCCAGCGCGGCGTGCAGCCCCAGGCGCCGGCCAGCCGGGCCACCACGTGCAGCCCGTAGCACCGTGACGAGCCGGGCGCGGGCTCGCGCAGCACGGCTTCGCGCGGGTCGGCGTCAGCCACCGCGATGGTGAACAGCCCGGAGCGATATTCCAGCCGCACCTGTATATCGGCGGCGACCCGGCTGTGCAGGAAAGAGTTCTCGACCAGTTCGGTGACCACCAGCAGCGCGTCGGCGCGCACCTCGGCGAGCTCCCAATGCGCGCAGGTCTCCTCGACGAAACGGCGCGCGAGCTGGGCGCTTTCGGCGGTCGGCGGCAGTTCGATACCGGTGCGCCGGCGCACCGGCGGATGACCGACCGCCGCGAGAGCCTCGGGTAGCGAACCGTAGACCGGCACGAACCGGTGCAGGGCGGTGCGGCGCAACCTGGCGCACCGATCGGGGTCGTTGACGACCAGCACGATGGGCACACCCGGCCAGTCCCCGACTCGCATCCAGGCGCTGGAGAAGGCGGTGAGCAGCGGCTCGGCGCGAATGACCAGCAGATCCAGTACGACGATCACCGCACGCGGCTCGTCAACGGTGAATTTCACCAGGTCATCGGTGAAAATTCGATACACGGCCGAGTTCAGTTCACCGCGTGGCGTGACGACCGCGCAGCCCTGTGACTCCAATCGATCCCACCGGATCTCCGGCCCACCCAGCACTTGCCCCACCACATCACTCTCGCGTACCGCTTCGCGACTGCCCGCGAACGCCGTTGCCGCGCGGGCGATTCCGGTAAAACTCACCGTCGAGTGCACCGAACGGATCACTCCGGGTGCATGCGGCTCACAGTAAGGAGATACCCACCCGATCGGCCCGCAACCGGAAATCGCCCGATAACGCCGGTCTCGGCCGCTCGTACACGCAGTGCACAGTCGGCACTCGGAGTATCGCCGTCGCCAGCGCGCACCGAGCCGCCCAGCTAGACAAATTGCCCAGCTGCACGAGGGTTTGTTGTCGCGATCACACTACGGTGCTTGCATCGAGGTATGTTCACCGAAGCTCAGCTGTACTCTCCGGTCACCACGGGGGCCGACGGCGATGTCACCGTGCATCTGAGCGACGAGCATCCCGGTGTGCACGACGCCGACTATCGCGCCCGCCGCAATGCGATTGCCGCTCTCGCCCTGGGCTATCGAACCGGCGAACCGGTACCGCGGATCGAATACACCGCCGAGGAACAGGAAGTGTGGCGGATCGTGTCCGCCGAATTGGCGCGCAAACGCGCGAAATACGCGTGCGCCGAGGTGATCGAGGCGGCGAACCGGCTGGGGCTGCCCGCCGATCGCATTCCGCAATTGGACGAGGTGTCGGCGAAACTGGTGCCGCTCACCGGCTTCCGCTACGTACCCGCCGCCGGCCTGGTGCCGTTGCGGGAGTTCTTCGGCTCCTTCGCCGACCGGGTGTTCCATTCCACCCAGTACATTCGCCATCATTCCGCACCGCTGTACACGCCCGAACCGGATGCGGTGCACGAAATCCTCGGCCACGCCAATCAATTGGCGAGCCCGCGGTTCGCGGCGCTGTACGAGACCGTGGGCGCGGCGGTCGCCCGCATCACCACCGACACCGCGCTCAAGTTCCTGGCCGACGTGTTCTGGTTCTCGATGGAATTCGGCGTGCTGCGCGAACACGGTGAAATCCGTTGCTATGGTGCGGGTCTGCTGTCCTCGTACGGCGAGATCGAGGAATTCCGGGAGGCCGAACTGCGCCCGCTGAACATTCGCGAGATGGGCACCCGGGTCTACGACATCACGCACTATCAGCCGGTGCTGTACTGCGCGGAATCCATCGGCGAGATCGAGGACGTGGTGGGGGCGTTCTTCGAATCCATGACCGACGACACGGTGGCGGAGCTGACCGCGCCCGCCTAGAGCGGCATGCCGGCGGCCAGGAAGTCGATCACGCGCAGGATCTGGTCGCGGTCGAAGGTGAGCGTCTGCGCGGTCAGCGCGCCCAGCATCGCCCCCGTCATGGCCCCGGCCATGGCCCGGATCTCGAAATCGTCCGGGCTGCGGCCCAGGCGCTCCGCCGCGATGCCCGACATGAGCTCGATATTGCGCTCCAGTTCCCGGGCCATGGCGCCGCGCAGTTCCGGCACCGCGTAGACCAGCGCCATCCGCTCCCGCTCGAATTCCAGTTCCGCGGTGGTGATCTCGTCGAACGCATCCACGATCGCGGCCCGCACGGCGGCGATGAGCGGCAGTTCCCGGGGCTGCGTGGCGATGGCCCGGACCATCAGCGGATCCAGGTCGTCGGCCAGCACCACCTGCTCCTTGGACGGGAAGTACCGGAAGAAGGTGCTGGGCGAGACCTCCGCGGCCTCGGCGATCTGCTCGACGGTGGTCTCGCCGTAACCCTGCTCCCGGAAAAGCCGGAACGCCTCGGTGCGAATGGTGCGCCGGGTGCGTTCCTTCTTCCGTTCCCGCAGGGTCGGCTTGTGCCGCCCCGCGGGTTCCACGGTGATCTGGGGATTGGACTCAGCCGGCATGCACTGATTCTGCAACATCGGTCTCGGACTCCGGTGCGACCGGCTGGCGGGTGAGCAGGGCGGCCAGCACGGTGGCGGCGAGGCAGATGGCCGCGCAGACCCAGAGCATGGCGCTCATACCGTCGAGGAACGCGCTCTGCACGTGGTGCAGCACGGCGGGATCGCCGAGCTTACGAGCCACTCCGACACCGGCATTGACGCCGTCGGTGATCGGATCGTGGTTCAGCTCGCCCAGGCTCGAGCGGTACCGCGTGGACAGCACGGTGCCCAGCACCGCGACACCGATGGTGCCCGCGGCCTGCCGGAGCGCCTGCAGCAGCGCCGATCCCGAGCCCGCGCGGTCGGCGGCCAGTTCGCCCATGGCCAGGCCCATGGCGGCGGGCATGACGAATCCCATGCCGAATCCGAGCAGGGCGATGGCGAGCGCGGCGAACCAGTACGCGCTGTCCACGGTGATCAGCGCGCCCAGCCCCAGCCCGACGGCCAGCAGCGCGAAGCCGGTGGTGAGCACGACCCGCAGCCCGGCCTTGGGCAGCACCTTGTCGACCACCCGGGAGCCGATGGCCAGGCCGCCGATGAGCGGCAGCAGGCGCAATCCGCTGCCCAGGGCGTCCGCGCCCAGCACCGCCTGGAAGTACTGCGGCATGGTGAAGAACAACCCGAACATCGCGAAGTTGACGATCACCGAATAGACGGTCCCCCAACGGAATCCGGGTGCGGCGAAGAGACCGACGTCGATCAGCGGATTGGCCGAGCGGCGCTGCCAGAGCAGGAATCCGCCGAGCACCAGCACCCCGGCCGCCACCGCCGCCCAGCCCGCGCCATCGCCCCAGCCCTGCTCGCCCAGCCGGATGAAACCGTAAGTGAGCCCGAGCATTCCGGCCGCGGACAGCACCACACCCGGCAGGTCGATGCGGAAGTCGTTGTCGCTGCGGGATTCCGGCACCAGCAGCGCCACCGCGGTCGCGCCGATCACCACCATGGGCACATTGAGCAGGAACACCGACCCCCACCAGAAGTGCTGCAGCAGCCATCCGCCCACGATCGGCCCCAGCGGCAGCCCGATGGCGGTGGAAGTGATCCAGATGGTCAGCGCGCGCTGCCGCTGTGCCGGTTCCGGGAACAGCCCGGGCAGCACCGCCATCGACAGCGGGAGCATGGCCGCGGCCGCCACGCCGAGCACCACCCGGGCGGCGATGAGCTGTCCCGAGGAGGCGGCGAAGGCGCAGGCGAGCGAGGCCGCACCGAACACCAGCAGCGCCCCGAGCAGGAACCTCTTGCGCCCGTAGCGGTCGCCGAGCGCGCCCGCGGGCAGCATGACGGCGGCCAGGGCCAGGGTGTACGCGCTGCTGAACCACTGCAGCGCGGCGGTATCGGCGTGCAGGTCGACGGCGAGGGTGGGCAGGGCGACGGTGAGCACGGTGACGTCGAGGCCGATGGTCAGCATGGCCACGGCCAGCGCACCGAGGGCCAGCCAGCGGCGCACTCCGGGATCATTCATGACAGTTCCAATCAAGTGATGGTAACTAGATAATGAGAGAGTCTCTCATTTGCTACACACTGTCAATTCTTGACGCGACATGAACCTTGCAGCCTGCTAACGTGCACCGGTCTGTTTTTGAATTACGGGACCCCGCAACGGGTCTGGGAACACGAGGCTCCAAATGACCGCTGAAGCAACCGAATCCGCCGCCACCCCCCTGCACCTGCAAGGACGCGACGCCGTCATCGCCGCCGCCGCCCCCGAGGACTGGCGGGAGGGCGCGCCCGATTACCACTTGAGCGCGCAGGTGATTCCGGTCGAGCGCAGCACCCAGCACGCACCCGATTCGCTCGAGCACATCGTCGAAGAACTCGTGAAGGTCTTCGAGATGGAGGTCTCGCACAAGAAGGACCCCGCCAAGTGGGTCTCCCTGGTGGCCGAGCACTACCGGGGCCGGGTCAACGGCGGACCGTGGCAGGACGCCGAGGAATTCGCCCGCATCGGCTCCTACAACATCCTGATCGGCGAGAACCCCTTCTACGACGTGGCGGGCGAGACCTTCGAGTCCTCGCACGACATCTTCCACACGGCCTTCCCCGGCGGCTTCTTCTGGGAGGTGCTGGAAGTGCTGGCCGGCCCGCCGACCGTCACGTTCAAATGGCGGCACTGGGGTCGCTACACCGGCGAGTACAAGGGTCACCAGCCCACCGGCGAAATGATCGAGATGACCGGCATCACCATCGCCAAGGTCTCCGACGACCTGCGCATTCTGGAACTGGAGCACTTCTACGACAACAACAAGCTGCTCGGCCCGCTGGCCCACGGCTGCCCGGTGCAGCACCAGAGCTGATCACACTCGCGAGGCGGCCCGCATTTAAGCTCATGATCGATGAGCATCCGCAGGAGTAACCGCGCCTCGCTTCGCATCGCCGCCGTGGTGGCGGTGGGCCTGTCCGCCCTCGCCGGCGGGTCGATCGCATCGCTACCCGGTGCGGCGCACGGCCAACCGTCCACCACGACAACGCCTTTCACCACGCCGAACACCGACGGCTGCCCGCAGAAGACCGCGCCGCCGCCGCCCATCGACGCCTCCGAGGTGCCCGCGCCCGGGCAGACCGCGCCCGCCGCGCTGCCGGTGCCGGGCACGCCGATCGGCGGCAAGGAACTGGGCGGCTGCGGACTGGTGCTGCCCAAGGGCGCGCCCGCGGTACCGGAGGGCATCTCGGCCACCGCGTGGATGGTGTCGGACCTGGACACCGGCAAGGTGCTCGCGGCCAAGGATCCGCACGGGCGCTACCGGCCCGCCTCCACCATCAAGGTGCTGCTCGCGGATGTGGCGCTGCGGGTGCTGGATCTGAACAAGACGGTGACCGGGACCCAGGAGGACGCGGACGCCGACGGCACCCGGGTCGGCATCGGGCCGGGCGGCAAGTACACCAACCGGCAGCTGTTCCAGGCGCTGATCATGGCGTCCGGCAACGACGCCGCCCATGCCATCGCGGCCCAGCTGGGCGGGGACGAGGCCGCGGTGGCCAAGATGAACGAGCGGGCGAAAGCCTTGCAGGCGTTGGACACTCGCGCCGCCACGCCGTCCGGCCTGGACGGGCCGGGTATGAGCACCTCGGCCTACGATCTGTCCACGATCTTCCGCGACGCCATGACGCTGCCGCTGTTCGCCGAGCTGATCCACACCGAGGAAGTGCAGTTCCCGGGGTATCCGGCCGATCCGAAGAACCCCGAGGACAAGGATCATCCGGGTTATCCCATCGCCAATGACAATCACCTGCTGTTCGAGTACGACGGGGCGATCGGCGGCAAGACCGGGTTCACCGACGACGCCCGGCAGACGTTCGTGGCGGCCGCGCAGCGCAACGGGCACCGGCTGGTGGTCACGCTGCTGAAGGCCGATGTGCGGCCCTTCCGGCCGTACGAGCAGGCGGCGAAGCTGCTCGATTACGGCTTCGCGCTGCCGTCCGGGAGCAGCGTGGGCACGCTGACCGCCGCCGGGACCAAATCCAGCGCCGCGCCGGAAACCGATGTGGCGCTTGCCAGTCCGCCGCAGTCGACCGGCGGTGAGGCCAGCGGGCCGAGTTCGAGCCACGGCGATCTGCGGGTGACGCTGATGGTCGGCGGCGTGATTTTAGTGGTCGTTTTACTGGCCGGCGCGCGGCGGCTGAATCGGCGCCGCTGAGGTTGTAATACCGTCCGGCACGGTTCATTGGTTTGCCGTTGGTAGGTCATTGGTGGCCGCCCGCACAGTGGTGACAAGCCCGAACAGGCCCGTCACCCACAGGAGCAGAGCAATGAAATCCACCACCCAGACCCGCCGACTGGTTACGTTGGCGGCCACCGCGATCGCCTTCGGCGCCATCGGAGTGTCCGCGTCGGTGGGCACCGCCTCCGCCGGCCTGGCGTCCGCGCCCATGCCGCGCACGGCCAGCTGGAATATCGACAATGTGTCCGGTGGCTTCACCGCGCCGGTCCAGGCCACCGAGCCCGACAATGCCACGCCCAGTCCGGTCGCCGCCGGTGCGGACGGGGTCGGCGCGACCTCGACCCCGAGCATGACCGGCCGCTGAGCCTCAGCGGCGACGTCGTGCCGAAACCAGCGCTCCCGCAATCGCTCCCGCACCGAACAAGGCCGCACCCGCGCCGGCCGTGAGCCCCGGCCCCGCCACCCGGGGTTCGATCACGGCCGGGGCGGGCGGCGGAATGTCCGCGGGCACTTCGTTTTCCGAGGACGTGGCCGCCCAGGCGGTGGCGAACAGAATGATGCGGGCGGTGATGTAGCTGAACACCATGAGGCCGATGATCGGCCCGAAGACCGCGCCCGCCGGGCCGGTGACCACCGATTTCAAGATGATCGAGGCCAGCTGCTTGAACGCCTCGAAGGCGACGGCCGCCATCAGCGCCGCCCGCGCGGCACTGCGGAAGGTGACCGGATGGCGCGGCATGCGGGCGATGATCCACACCAGCACCGCCCAGTTGGCGCCGATGGCCAGCAGCAGCGACAGCAGCGTGAGCAGCAGTGTGATCCAACCGGATTCGGCGATGCCGAACTTCTGCAGCAGGGTGTGGATGAGGCCGCTCGAAGCGAGCACCGACAGGCCGAGCGAGACGCCGATGGCGAAGAACAAGCCCACCAGCGCCAGCAGATCCGACAGCTTGCTGACCACGAAATTGCGTTCCTTGGGCGGCTGATCCCACTGCTCGGTGAGCGCGGCGCGCAGGTTGGCGATCCAGCCCAGCCCCGCGTACGCGCCGGTGAGCAGGCCGATCACCCCCACCCCGGTGCGCGATTCCACCGCCTGGTTGATCAGATCGTTGACCGAATCGCCCGCCGCGCCCGGAATGTTCTCGACAATCTTGTTCTGAATGTCGGTGAGCCACTCCGGGTTTCGCGAGAGCACGAAGCCCGCCGCCGCGAAACCCACCATCAGCAGCGGGAACAGCGACAGCACCGTGAAGTAGGTGATGCCCGCGGCGTAGTAGTCACCACGCTGCCGCTGATAGCGGCCCGCCGCGCGCACCATGTGATCGAGCCACGGCCGGCGCTGGATCTGATGCTCGATCCACGCCTTGACCGACCCGACGACCTTGCCGAACAACCCGCCCACCTTCCGCACTTCGGCGCGGTGGGCGACCGGATCAGCGGGCCAGGAACCCGACCCGGTCGTACACCTGCGCTAGCGTCTTCCCGGCAACCTCCCGTGCCCGCTCCGCGCCGGCGGCGATGATGCGGTCGAGTTCGCCCTGGTCGGACATGTATTCTTCCACCTTCGCGCGCAGCGGAGTGACGAACTCCACCAGAGCGTCGGCGGTATCCGACTTCAGGTCACCGTAGCCTTTACCGGCGTAATCCTGTTCGAGCGTGACGATCGGGGTGTCGGTGAGCGAGCTGAGGATCACCAGCAGGTTGCTCACGCCCGGCTTGGTCTCCGGGTCGTACTTGATCTCGCGCTCGGTGTCGGTCACCGCGGAGCGGATCTTCTTGGCCGAGACCTTGGGGTCGTCGAGCAGGTTGAGCAGGCCGGCATCGGTATTGGCCGACTTGCTCATCTTCGAGGTGGGATCCTGCAGGTCGTAGATCTTGGCGGTGCCGGTGGTCATGTACGGCTCGGGCACCACGAAGGTCTTCTTGAAGCGAGTGTTGAAGCGCTGCGCCAGGTTTCGGGTCAGTTCCAGGTGCTGGCGCTGATCCTCGCCGACCGGAACCAGGTTGGCGCGGTAGAGCAGGATGTCGGCGGCCATCAGCACCGGGTAGGTGAACAGGCCCACGGTCGCGTTGTCCGCGCCCTGCTTGACCGACTTGTCCTTGAACTGGGTCATCCGGCTGGCCTCGCCGAAGCCCGTGATGCAGTTCAGCACCCAGGCCAGTTCGGCGTGCTCGGGCACCTGCGACTGCACGAACAGCGTCGACTTCTTGGGATCCACGCCGAGCGCGAACAGCTGCGCCGCCGAGATCTTGGTCCGCTTGCGCAGTTCCTTCGGGTCCTGCGCCACCGTGATGGCGTGCAGGTCCGGAATGAAGTAGAAGGCGTCGTAATCGTCCTGCAGGCGCACCCAGTTCTGCAGTGCGCCAAGGTAATTGCCGAGGTGGAACGAATCACTCGTCGGCTGGATCCCCGACAGGACCCGCTGCTTGCGTTCGGCGGCTGGTACAGGACTCGACATGCCCCGATCTTCGCACACTGGGTTTCATAGCCCTCCGCTGCGCTCCGGGCGGGTCCGCGGCCCTCATGTCTCGTTCTTCCCTCCCTCCGCTCCCCCGCTTCGCTCCTCCGCTCCACTCAGTCCAGAACGAGACGGCCGCGAACCTTGAACGTGATCAGACCGCGCGCGGCGGGGCATCACTGTGCAGGCGAGCCGTCAATGTGCGCGGGTCCACGCCCGGCATGCTCGGCTTGCCGGAGCCGACGAGCCGCTGTTCGCGGCGGGTGGCGAGCTTGTAGAGCGGGTAGCTGGGGCCGGTCATCGGGGCGTGCAGCGGGTTGCCGACCAGGGGCGGGGACAGGTGGGCGGTGCGGACGGCGCGGGCCAGGGCGCGGAAGGCGACCTCCTCCTTGATGCCCCAGGTCAGGTGGTACATCTCGCGGACGCGTTTGGGGAGGCTGCCCTGGACCAGCAGGGCGAAGCCGGACATGGCCTGCTGGACGGGGGCGGGCAGGGGGTGGGCGACCTGCTGGCCCATGAGGTAGCCACCGACCAGTCGGGCTTCTTCGGTGAGGAACGGTTCGTCCGAGGCCAGGTAGCCGTCGAAGTACTCGCGGAATTCGCGATAGGTGGGCGGGGCGGCCTCGCGGGGCATGCCGAACAGCTCACCCCATCGGATGTAGTCCTGGTACAGCCCTTCGCGTTCCGTGCCGGTCAGTTTGCGCACCAGCAGGTCGTGCATGACCTCGGCGGAATCGAAGGTGAAGGCCATGGTCATGAACATCAGCTGCGGGTCGTGCGCCGAATAGTCCGTGCCCGCCGGATTCCGCTCGCCCGCGTCCTCGGGCAGCTTCCCCCGCACCGGCGCATGCCGCTTGCGCGTGAACGCCCGCGCGCGATCGGCCTCCTCGCGCGTCCCCAGCGATACCGCCTCGAACATCCGCCCGGTCAGCGCGAGCCGGGTGTACGGCGTGGTCCGGTGCTGCGTGTTCTCGGCCGTCCCCACGTACAGCAGCGGATGCACCGCCCCGATGACCAGCGCCCGCTGCCCGTAGGTGAGCCCCACGGCCCGCCGGCGCATGACGCGCCTGATCATCGAATCCTCGCCGAAATAGCCGGCCTGTGCAGGCATCGTTGCCTCCCGAGAACACCGTGTGATGCAACCCACCACATCTGAAAGACAGAGTCCCCCACGCTCCCCAATCTGGCAACCCCTACTACCAGAATCGCTGCCGTGCCAGAATCGATCCGTGACCGGCCAACGGACCTACGGCGGCATCTCCGCCGAAGAACGCCGCACCCAACGCCGCGCGGCCCTGCTCGACGCCGCCCTCGACATCCTCGGCACCCAGCCCCTCGAGAAGCTCACCGTCGCCGCCCTCTGCTCCGGTGCGGGCCTCAACGAGCGCTACTACTACGAGAACTTCGACAGCCGCGAAGCCGTCCTGTCCACCCTCTTCGACGCCATCGCCGAAGAACTCGCCGCCGCCCTGATCGTCGCCGTCCAATCCGCCCCCGCCGACACCCGCGGCAAAGCCCACGCCGCCATCACCGCCGGCATCCACGTCCTCACCGACGACCCCCGCAAAGCCCGGGTAGCCCTCCTGGTCTCCTCCGCCACCCCCGAACTACGCACCCGCACCGCCCACACCATCCGCGCCTTCGCCAATCTCGTTGCCGCCGAAGGCATCGACTTCTACGGCCTCACCGACACCACCCCCTCCCCCACCATCACCTTCCGCGCCACCTACCTCGTCGGCGGCCTCGTCCAAACCCTCACCACCTGGCTCCAGGGGGACCTCCCCATGACCCGCGACGAGCTGATCGCCCACACCACAGACATTTTCGTGCTGCTGGGGGAGGATTCGGCGCGGGGGTTGCAGGCGCCGGATTAGCCTCACGCGCCGGTAGGTCCATGCCCGGGCCACGGCGCGCGGGTGACGTAGATTCGTCAGTCATGACAGAGAACCGCGACTACGCGCCCGGCACGGTGCGGTACCGGTGAAGATCTCCCCGAAGCTGCGCGCATGGTTGTTGCTGGGCGTCGCGGTGGCCATGCTGCTGGTCGCCGTCATGGTTTCGCGGGGCGGTGATCACAAGGACTCCGATGCCAAGAGCGGGCCGGTGGCCGCCTCCACCACCACCGCGCCGAAACCCGGTGGCACCAGGCCCGATTCGACTACGACGGTCAAACCGGGCGGCAATGCCGTCGACACCAGTACCCTCGCCCGCGCGCCCGGCGTACCCGATCGCGCCTACCAGACGCTGATCGAGATCGACGCGGGCCGCTGGCCGGATTCCGCCAACGCGCCCGGCACGCAGGGCGGCGAGACCTGGATGAATCGCGATCGCACCTTGCCCACGCAGGACGCGTCCGGCAAGAAGATCACCTATCAGGAATGGGACGTCAACCCGAAGCGCCGCGGCCAGACACGCGATGCCGAACGCATTGTCACCGGCAGCGACGGCACCGCCTGGTACACCGGCGACCACTACAAGACCTTCACGAGGATGCGCTGATGCCGAAGCCCATGCCGCTGTCGCAGTTCCTCTCCGCCCCGGCCGTTTCCACCGCGGCCGCCGCATCCGCGCCGACCCTGGGCGTGCTGCCCGTCGGCGCGGCCGAATTCTCCGGGGTGCGCAGCCGCATCCCCGCCGACTACCAAGCCCGCGAAGTCCGCGGCCGGCGCATGCGCACGGTCGCGGGGGTATTCGACGAGTTCGCCGCCGCTTTCCAATTCCCCTACTACTTCGGCGAGAACAAGGACGCCTTCGACGAATGTCTGCGCGATCTCGATGAATTCATCGGTTCCGCGGCGGGATACGTGGTCGTCGTACGCAATGCCGCACTGCTGCTGGACGAGCAGCCCGAGGACCGCGACTGGTTCGCGGAAGCCATGACGGATGCGGCGGCCGCCTGGGCCAAGCGGGACATCGCCTTCCGGGTGGTCTTGCAGGATGCCGTCCCGCCCGGTCTCGAGGCGGTCCCGCTGACCCTCGACGCCCCGTCCGCCTGACCCGCCAAGATCAGGAAATTCACCGAAATCGGACTGCATTCACGCGCGGTCCTCATATAGTCAGGCCGTGCTAGAACCTGTTGCAGTTTCGCTGCTCAGCCGTCGAAAACTCCTGATGAACAGCGCTTTTCTGCTGGCGGGCGGGCTCTCCGCGACCTCCTGTGGTCCCGCTCCGGCGCTCGGCGAGACAGCTGCTTCCGGCACCATCGTCTGGCGCTACGGCCTGGAGAACGAACAACTCCGGGCCCTGCGCTACAGCAACGGAGTCGTACTCGCCGACACCGGTACGGGCATCACCGGCATAGACGCGAAGACCGGCAAGAAGCTCTGGCAGGCGACGATCGCCGGGCCGGGAATCGACCGCCACGCGTTCATCACCGAAGGCACCCTCTACCTGTGCGGCGCCGAACCCGACGGTGAGCGCGCCATCGCCCTGGATGCGGTTTCCGGCCAACGCAAATGGACCTTCGACGCCCCCGCCGACACCGCACTCATCGGCATCCACGGCCTACGCGACGGCATCGCCTACCTCTTCACCCTGAACCGCGCCACCGCCCACCACGAAATCCTGGCCGTCGACACCACCACCCGCGCCATTCGCTGGACCGCGCCCTGCCCCACCGACAACACCGCCCTCCACATCCCCGCCACCGGTGCACTGATCTACAGCTCCCGCGAAAACGGCGGCGACCTCATCGCCTTCGACACCGAAAACAACGGCGCCACAGTCTGGTCCAAACAAGACGACCCCACCGCCGCCGCGACCACCATCGCCACCGGCCTGGTCGCCGGCGTCATCCTCGCCACCGACGGCTCCCGCATCGTCTCCGCCCTGGACCCGAAAACCGGTGCGCAACTCTGGAAAACCCCCGAACTGGCCACCCCCGCCGACACCTTCTTCGCCGACGCCGACACCTACTACCGCTGCGACGGCGCCAAACTCCAGGCCCTCCGCCCCGGCCCCGAAGCCGCCGTCCTATGGACCCTCACCGTCTCCGACAAAGCCGAAGCCCACCTCGCCACCGCCTACCTCACCTCCGGAACCTGCTACTTCCTGGCCGCGAACACCCTGCGCGCCATAGACGCCCGCACCGGCAACCCCCGCTGGTCCCGCACCATCGACATCCCCACCACTCCTTTCACGGTAGGCGAAACCCACTGCTACCTCGGATCCCCCTCCGACCCAGCAACTTCCGGCCTCATCGCCATCGCCCGCTGACCATCGGTCCCCACTTCGGTTGGCCCGCAGCACCATCCATCGACATTGCGGCATCGGCAAGCGGTCCCATAGGTTGTCGATGCCTGTCACTCGTGTGAGTGGCGGGACTCGATTCGGAGGTAATTTTCGATGTTCGTCAAATTCCTGGCAGCCGCGGTGATCGCCACCGGCGCAACGGCAGCCCTTACCGCGACCGCCGGCGCCGACGCGCTGACCGACGGCCCCTACGCCAACTTCGGCGACTGTGCCGCCGCGGCGCAGCAGGCGGGTTACTCCGACTCCGGCTGCCATCTCGGCCTGGGCCCGCAGGCCGGCAACTGGTACTTCTACAAGACCGGGGGCACCGGAAGCAGCAGCGGCAGCTGATCACGGCGAGGATGCTGCGGACGCAGCCCGCAGCATCCTCGAAACCGATTCACCGGTACTGGACCGTCACGGGGGCGTGGTCCGACCAGCGCTCGGCGTAGGTGGCGGCGCGCTCCACCACGGCTTGTTTGGCGCGGGTGGCGATTTCACCGCGGGCGAGCTGGTAGTCGATGCGCCAGCCGGCGTCGTTGTCGAAGGCGCGGCCGCGGTAGGAGTGCCAGGAGTAGGGGCCGGGGACGCCCGGGTGGAGTTCGCGGACCACGTCCACGTAGCCGGCCGCGAGCATCGAGGAGACCCAGGCGCGTTCGCCGGGGAGGAAACCGGCGTTCTTGAGATTGCCTTTCCAGTTCTTGATGTCGAGTTCGGTGTGGCCGATGTTCCAGTCGCCGCTGATGACGAAATCGCGGGTGATGGCGGTCATGCGGGCGCCGACGGCGTCGAGGAAGCGGTATTTCTCGTCCTGCATGGGGGTGTCGGCTTCGCCGGTGTGGACGTAGACGCTGGCCACGGTGAGATCGCCGAAGTCGGCTTCGATATAGCGGCCGGTTTCGGCGAATTCCGCTACCGGGGTCCAGGTTCCGTCGACGTCCGTGCCGACGCCGACGCGGACGGCCTCGGGTTCGCGGCGGGAGAGGATGGCGACGCCGGCGCGGCCCTTCACGCCGGGTTCGGCATGGCTGAGAATCCAGCCGGCATCCAGGGCGGGAGCCAGCGCGCTACGCGTTTGCTCGTCGGTCGCGCGGGTCTCCTGGAGGCAGATGAAATCGGCTTCGGTGGCCGCTAGCCAGGGGAGCAGTCCTTTGCCTGCCGCCGCACGGACCCCGTTCACGTTGACTGTACTGAGGATGTTGGCCACCCTACGACCGTACAATGCGGTCATCCACACTTCTCCGCGGACATCGAGGTCCAGGAAGGGGTGACGACGATGACGTCAGGCACCGCTCAGCCCACACCCCCGCTCGCGCCCATGAAGGCGATTCACATCGGGTCCGGAGACCCGCTGCTCCTGTTGCACGGGTTCATGATGTCGCCGCACTGCTGGGAGCAGGTGGCGCAACGCATGGCCGGGCATTGCGAGGTGTTCGCTCCGGCATTCACGGGGCATTGGGGCGGACCAGATTTCGAGGGCTGGTATCTCGATGTCAGTACCCTTGCCGACCGGGTCGAGGACCAGTTGGACGAATTGGGCTGGCGGACCTGCCATATCGCCGGCAATTCGCTCGGCGGCTGGGTGGGGTTCGAACTGGCCCGGCGCGGGCGGGCCCGCACGCTCACCGCTATCGCCCCGGCGGGCGGCTGGCAATCGCCGTCCGTCACCCAGTTCCGGATCGGGGCCAAGTTCCTGTCGCTGGTGCCGTTCGTGGAGATCGGCAAGCATCTGCCGCACGCCATCGCGTTCAGCGCGCCGGTGCGGCAGGCGGTGGCGATGATCTTGAGCAAGAACACCGGCAATGCGCCCCGGCGCGCGATCGAAGCGGCCATCACCTCGGCCATGAACTGCAAGGCCATGCTGCCGATGATCGCCGGTTCGGTGCGGTATCCGGCGCTGGAGGACCTGTCCACGCTGAAAACGCCGGTGCGGCTGCTCATGTGCGAGAAGGACCGGGTGATCCCGAATCGGGTGTACGCGCGGCGGTTCCTGGAGGAGCTGCCGGAGTGGGCGGACCGCATCCTGGTGCACGATGTGGGGCATGTGCCGATGCTGGAAGCACCGGACCGGATCGCGACGCTGATCGCGGAGCACGTGTACGCGAGCCGTACTCGGCTGCGGGCGGTCTGACCTTCGCGATATTCGGCATCCCGCCGGAGTCAGCCCACCGCGTCCTGCGGCGGAATCACCTTGCGGTCGACGAAATCGGCGATCAGCGCGGCGATTCCGTCCGGATCGTCGAGTTGCGGGCAGTGCCCGGCGTGCGGCAGTACCGTCAGTTCGCTGTCCGCCAGCCGGGCGTGCAGGTCACGGCTCGCCTGTACGGGAATGATCCGGTCGCGTGCACCGTGTACGACGGCCACCGGACAGGCGACGGTGAGTTCGGGATAGCCGGCCACGGTCTCGTGGGCGAAACGGGTGGCGTACTCCGCCAGCCACGACAGTTCGGACATGGTGCCGTACTTGGCGGCCCAGATCGCGAGCAGTTCTCGGTCCGCCGTGCGAGGGCGGCCCCACAGCAGATAGCGGCCGCCCGTGATGATCACGCGCCGGACCAGTGGCGCGGGTACCGGAAGGCGGCGCAGCGCCCGGGCGGCACGGGGTGCGATGCGGCCGCGCGCGAAACGGGCCAGCCGGTCGCGGGAGAGGATCGGCTCGTCCAGGGCGACTATGCCCAGGACCGAGGCGGGATGCCGGTGCGCCGCCCGCAGGGACATGGCGACACCGAGCGAATTGCCCACCAGCACAGCGGGTCCCGTCGTTGCGAGCAGGCCGTCCACGAAATCGTCGAGCTGCGGCAGTAGCGGACCGGCGTCGAACGGATCGGCCCGGCCGAAGCCGGCGGCATCCACCGCCAGCGCACTGCGATCGCGCCGGGCCAATCCGGCGAGTACACCGCGCCAGGTATCGGCGTCGTCGGCGAAACCGTGCAGCAGCACGATCGGCAGGCCACGGCCGTCGACCCGCAGCGCGCGGGTACGAGTGCGACCGTAGGTGGTGAGTTCTTCGGTTACTCCGGCGGATTCGCCGTTTACAGGTGACGGCATTGTCACTCCCGTTGTGCGAGAAGTTATTCGGGCAGCGCCGCGCGGACGGGCATCGGATCGGAAGAGTGCGACGGCACGGGTAGCAGGTTCACGGCTTTCCCGCGCCCAGCGCCGGCCGCACAGCCGTCGATGGCTCCCGGGACAACCGTCGCGGGCACGCCGCGTGCCGGCCACCGATCAGGCGTACATGGACTCGATGGCGTCGGCGTAGGTGACGGCGATCGGTTTGCGGCGGAGCTTGCCGGTCGGGGTGAGGTGGGTGGTGCCGGGCTCCCAGCTCTCGCCGATCACCGTGTACTTCTTGATCTGCTCGACGCGGGAGAGGGTGGCGTTGGCGGCGTCGACTCCGGCTTGAATCTCGGTGCGCACCAGCGGATTCACCGCCAGTGCGGACAGCGAGCGATCGGGGATGGCGTGCCGTTCGGCGAATGCCGCTGCCGCGTCGGGATCGAGGCAGATCAGCGCGGTGTTGTAGGGACGGGCGTCGCCGATCACCGCCACCGGTCCGGCCAGCGGGGTGGCGACGGCGATGGCGTTCTCGATATTGGCGGGCGACATGTTCTTGCCCGCCGCGTTGATGATGAGTTCCTTCTTGCGATCGACGATCGAGAGATAACCGTCCGCGTCGAGGGTTCCGATATCGCCGGTGTGCAGCCAGCCGTCGGCATCGACGGCGGCGGCGGTCTGTTCGGGATCGTTGCGGTAGCCGCGCATTACATTCGCCCCGCGCACCAGCACCTCGCCGTCGTCGGCGAGCCGGATCTCGGTGCCCGGCAGGGCGGTGCCGACCGTGCCGATGCGGATCCGGCCCGGCCGGTTGACCGTGGCGCCCGCGGTGCATTCGGTCATGCCGTACGCCTCGCACACCGTAATGCCCAGGCCCAGAACGAATTCCAGCGCTTCCGGGGCGAGCGGGGCGGCGCCGGTCACTCCGAGCCGCACCTGATCGAGCCCCATGCGGGTGCGAATGCGCGACAGCACCAGGCGATCGGCGACGGCGTATTGCAATGCCAGCGCCGCTCCGGGTTTCCGGCCCGCCGAAGCCAGCCGCGCCCGCGCCCGCCCCACGCCGATCGCCCATTCGGCCAGCGCTCGTTTGACGGGGCTGGGTTCCGCGGCGATCTGCGCTTCGATGGCCGCTTTGACCTTCACCCAGATGCGCGGCACGGCAAGGAAAACCGTGGGCCGCACCTCGGTCAAGGTCGCGATCGCCTGCTTGGGGTCGGACAGGGTCGTCAGCTGCACGCCTTTAAGCAGATTGCCGTAGTGCGCGAACCATCGGTTGGCGGCGTGCGCGTCCGGCAGGTACGAAATGACCCGGTCCCGCCCGTCGACCCCGCCGAACTCCTCCACAATGCGGGCATTGGCGATGAAGTTGGCATGGGTCAGCTCCACCCCCTTGGGCGGGCCGGTGGTGCCGGAGGTGTAGACGATGGTCAGCAGATCCTCGGGACGCACTGCGCGCCAAGCGCTTTCGAAGTCGAACTCCGCAGCCGGCGCGGCTTCCACCGCATCCAGCCCGATGGTCCCGTCGATCGCGCCGTCGACACACACGACGTGCTCGACCTTCCCGCCCAGCTCCTTGGCCGCCAGCACCACCGGCACGAACTGCCGCTCGCACACCACGATCCGATTGCCCGCGTTCCCGAACAGGTAGGCGAGCATCTCCGCCGGATTGGTGTTGTACACGGAGAACGGCGTCGCCCCCGCGTGCAGCACGGCGGTATCCACCAGATGGAACTCCGGACGATTGGTGAGCATGATCGCCACCGTGTCGCCCGGACCGACGCCGAGTCCGGCCAGCCCGGCGGCAATGGCGCGCACCCGCCGCGCGTACTCCCGCCAGGTCACCGTGATGCCGCCGCCCGCGTCACGCAGGGCGATGGCATCGGGATCACGGGCGGCGGTGATTTGGAAAGCGTGGCACAGCGTGGCCGGCTCCGAGGTCACGGGCGGTGACTCCGTTTCGTGAGAGATGTTGTGGTTCGGTGGTTCTCGTCCCCTACTGCGCCAGCAGCCCCTTGGCCACGTGCGTCACCTGGATCTCGTTGGAACCCGCGTAGATCATCAACGACTTGGCGTCCCGGGCCAGCTGCTCGACGTGGTACTCGGACATGTACCCGTTGCCGCCGAAGAGCTGCACGGCGTCCATCGCGACCTCGGTAGCGATCTCCGAGCAGTACAGTTTCATCGCCGAGGCCTCGGCCAGTGTCGGCGGCTTGCCGGCGCGGGACCGCTCCAGGGCCATGAACACCATGTTCTGCACATTGATCCGCGCGACTTCCATCTTGGCGAGCTTGAGCTGCACCAGCTGGAAGCGCCCGATCTCCTGCCCCCACAGCTTGCGGGTCTTCGCGTATTCCACACAGCGGCGGTGACATTCGTTCACGATGCCCAGCGCCATGAACGCGACGCCGATGCGCTCGGCGGTGAAACTCGAACGGGCGCTTTCCCGTCCGTCCCCGCCCTTGTGCTCCTCGGTCTCCCCCAGCAGCCGGTCCTTGCTCAATCGCACATTGTCGAAGAACAATTCGCCGGTGGGCGAGGCGTGCAGGCCCATCTTCTTGAACGGCCTGCCCTGGGTGAAGCCCTCCATGCCCTTGTCGAGCACGAAGGTCAGCACCTTGCGATCGCGTTTGTCCGCGCCGTCGCCCTCGTCGAGCTTGGCGTAGACGATGACGGTGTCGGCGTAGGGACCATTGGTGATGAAGGTCTTCTGGCCGTTGAGGATGTAGTCCTCACCGTCGCGCCGCACATAGGTCTTCATGCCGCCGAAGGCGTCCGATCCGGAATCCGGTTCGGTGATGGCCCAGGCCGCGACCTTCTTCATGGTCACGATATCGGCCACCCAGCGTTCCTTCTGGGCGAGCGTGCCGCGCCCGAGAATGGTGGTGGCGCCGAGACCGATGCTCACGCCCATGGCGGTGACCAGGCCCATGCAGACCCCGGACAGTTCGCTGACCAGCACCGCCATCAGCGATTCCTGGCCGGCGAAGGCGCCGCCGTCGCCACCGCCGGACTTCTTCTCCGGCAACGGTTCTCCCGCGGCCAGCGCTTCCTCCCGCTTGCGCTGCTTGGCGAGCAGTTTGGTGACCGACTCCTCCCCCAGGGCGTCGATCCCGAACTCGCCGAATAGTTTCCGGATGATCGGGTACGGCAGCATCTCGCCGCTGTCCAGGGCATCCAGGTGCGGGCGGATCTCCTTGTCGATGAACCCGCGTACCGCGTCGCGGATCAGTTCATCGGTCTCGGACCATTCGAACATCGTTGTTCTCCAACCTGATTCAGGGCAGGCGCGCGCCGATATCGTCGACCGACCACGGGCCTTCGGTTTCGATGGTCTTCACGTCGTGCCAGCCCGCCAGTTCCGAGATGGCGCCGCCCTGCACCGCGAACACCTTGCCGGTGATCGGGCACTTCTCGGTGGCCAGGTAGGCGACCAGCGGGGAGATATTGGCCGGGCTGAAGGCGTCGAACTCGCCCTCCTCCAGGCCCGCTTCCTGCGCTTTCATCATGTCACCCATGCCCGGCGTGGCCAGCGTGAGCCGGGTGCGGGCGATCGGCGCGATGGCGTTCACGCGCACCCCGTAGCGGGCCAGCTCGTCGGCGGCGACCAGGGTGAGCGCGGCGATACCGGCCTTGGCGGCGCCGTAGTTGCCCTGCCCGGCATTCGGCACGGTGGTGCCGGACGCGGAGGCGGTATTGATGACCGCGGCATTGGGCTGATTGCCCGCCTTGGACTGTTCCTTCCAGTACCCGGCGGCATGACGCAGCACGGCGGCGTGGCCCTTGAGGTGCACGGCCACGACCGCGTCCCACTGCGCCTCGTCCATGCCGGCGATGAAGGCATCGCGCAGGATGCCCGCGTTGTTCACCACCACGTCCAGCCGGCCGAACTCCGAAACCGCCTGGTCGACCAGGTTCTTCGCGCCCTGCCAGTCCGCCACGTTGTCGGAATTGGCGATCGCCCGCCCCCCTGCGGCGGTGATCTCCGCGACGACCTCGTGTGCGGGCCCGCTGTCGGCGCCCACCCCTTCGTTGCTGCCGCCGAGATCGTTGACGACCACGGCCGCGCCTTCGCGGGCGAACAGCAGCGCGTGCTCACGCCCGATGCCGCGGCCCGCGCCGGTGATGATCGCGACCCGTCCCTCGAGTGCACCCATGAATATCTCCTCGATTAAGAATCAGTCGGCGATGACGGCCAGGCCGTCGCCGAGAACTACGTCGTCACCGCGCACGGTGCGGAAGGCGTAGGTGGTTTCCCCGCCCTTGCTGCCGGTCGCCCAGATCTGGGTCTCCAGGTCGTCGCCGGGGAACACCATCTTGGAGAAGCGGACGGCGAAACGCTTGAGCCGCTCCACATCCGAGCCGCCGACCGTGGTGAGCACGCCCCACGAGGACATGGCCATAGTGCACAGGCCGTGCGCGATGATGCCGGGCAGACCGGCGTCCTTGGCCACCTGCTCGTCCAGGTGCAGCGGCACCGGATCGCCGGACGCCGGGGAGTACCGGTACGTCTGATCCGGATCGACGTGCGCCGGAACAGTGTGCTGCGCAGGCGATTTCGCCAGTTCGGCGTCCAGCCGGTGCGCGGGGGCGCTGTCGCCGACCTGCTCACCGATATCGATATTGCGGAAGAACGCGGTCAGGTACTGCTCGTTGACCAGTTCCCCGTCCTCGGCCCGGCATTCGATGAGAATGGTGATGGTGGAGCCGTTCGACTTGCCCTCGTACCCGATGGCCTTGGCGCGCGAAACCAGCTGATCACCGGGCCGGATCGGGCGGTGGAAGTGGAAGTCCTGCTCCCCGTGCACGACCCGGCCGAAGATCTCCATCGGCACCACTTCGAGCACCGGCATCATCATGGCCTCGAAGACCGGGACGATGCCGAAGATCGGCGGCGCCACTTCGCCTTTGAGATGCGCTTCGATGGGGTCGTTGGTGGCGGCGGCGTATTCGGCGATACGCTCCGCGGTGACCTCGAACCGTTCCTCGTCGCTCCAGACGTTCAGCCCGGCAGGATCGAAGCGAATGACCTTGTCGGTCATGGGTTTTCCCTTCGCGATCAGGCCGCGGTGGCCAGGGCGTCGAGGGCGGTGAGGGTCTTGTCGAGCTGGGTCAGCCCGTCCTTCTCGACGGCCTTGCCGAGCGCGCCCTTGATCAGCGCGCCTTCGAAGTCGCCGGAGACGGAGAACTTCGAGCCGCTGCCCTCGGGGGCGATGTCGAAACCGAACTGCACCTTGACGCCGGCCATGCCGGTGCCGCTGAGCACCAGGCGATTCGGGGTGTCGACGCTCTCCACCACCCACTCGATCTTGTTGGCCATGCCGAGCATGAGGATCTTGGCGGTCAGCTTGGCGCCGGGGGCGAGCACGGCCGGCGGCTCCTCCATCCAGCGCTCGTGGATGGAGAACCACTTGTCCCAGGTCTGCGGATCGGAGACGACGGCCCACAGGGCGTCGGGGGTGGCGGTCAGTTCACGGCTGGCTTCGATGTGGCCCATGATGTGCCTCTTTCTTCGAAAGTGGAGATTTCCCAGGATGCGGGGATTCGATCAGCGGTCGGCGCGCTGGTAGGCGGTGACGACGGCCGCGCCGCCGAGCCCGATATTGTGCTGGAGGGCGGCGGTGACGTCGTTCACCTGCCGCTTGTCGGCGGTGCCGCGCAGCTGCCAGGTGAGTTCGCTGCACTGCGCCAAACCCGTTGCGCCCAAAGGGTGTCCCTTGGAGATGAGCCCGCCGGAGGGGTTCACCACCCATTTGCCGCCGTAGGTGGTCTGGCCCGCGTCGATCAGATGGCCGGCCTCGCCCTCCTTGGCCAGGCCCAGGGCCTCGTAGAGCAGCAGCTCGTTGGCGGAGAAGCAGTCGTGCAGCTCGATGACCTGGAAGTCCTCGGGGCCCAATCCCGCTTGCGCGTAGACCTTCTCGGCCGCTTGCACGTTCATGTCGTAGCCGATGAGGTTCTTGGCCGAACCATCGAAGGTGGACTGGAAATCGGTGGTCATGGCCTGGCCGACGATCTCCACCGCCTGCGCGGAGAGGTCGTGGCGGTTCACGAAATCCTCGGAGGCCAGGATGACCGCGCCGGAACCGTCGGAGGTCGGCGAGCACTGCAGCTTGGTCAGCGGGTCGTAGATCATGCGCGAGCCCAGGATGTCGTCGAGCGAATACTCGTCCTGGAACTGCGAATACGGGTTGTTGACCGAGTGCTTGTGGTTCTTGTAGCCGATCTTGGCGAAGTGTTCGGCGGTGGTGCCGTACTTCTTCATGTGCTCGCGGCCGGCCGCGCCGAACATCCACGGGGCCACCGGGAACAGCACCTCGGAGATCTCGGCGAGGGCCATGATGTGCTTGGCCATCGGCTGCTCGCGGTCGTCCCAGGTGGAGCCGAGCGAACCGGGCTGCATCTTCTCGAAGCCCAGCGCCAGGGTGCAGTCGGCGAGACCGCCCCGGATCGACTGTGCCGCAAGGTAGAGCGCGGTGGAGCCGGTGGAGCAGTTGTTGTTGACATTGACCACCGGGATGCCGGTCATGCCCAGTTCGTAGACCGCGCGCTGGCCGGAGGTGGATTCGCCGTAGACGTAGCCGACGTACGCCTGCTCGACCTCGCGATAGTCGATCCCCGCATCGGCGAGGGCCTTGGTCCCGGACTCCCGTGCCATATCGGGGTAGTCCCAGTCGCTGCCGTCTTCGTTCTTGCGCCGCCCCGGCTTTTCGAACTTCGTCATGCCGACGCCGACGACGTAGACCTTGTTCGTCATCGAACTCCCTCAGATCAGGGTCGGTCCCCCTGGACCGAACAGAAACAAACATACAAAGCTGTATGTAAGTACGCAAGAGGGTAGCCGGGACTCTCGGCTTCCCCGACATGGCGGCGGCGGAGGCAGTTGTGTCGATACATACAGTCGGCGTTGTACGTTTCGCGCATACGAAAAAGCCGCCGGGACGGCATCCCGGCGGCGCTCGGCGCGGAGGCTATTCGGCGGCAGGCCCCAAGCCCGGCACGCTTCCGTCGGCGATCCGCCGCAGGTGCGCCGCGGCCCGCTTCCAGCGCCGCTGCGCGCGATCGGGATCGGGAGAGACGAAGTTGGACATCAGAATTCCGCGCATGACATCCATGGCGGTGTAGACCAGATCGCGAGCTTCCTTGCGCTGCATGGCATCCGGCACCAATTGCGCCACCGCGACCAGCACCGCATTGTTGACGAACGGCTCGACCTTCTCCATCTCGGCGGCCAGCAGCGGGTCGGTGCGCCCGGCCACCCAGAGTTCGATCGCCGCGATGAACAGCGGCCCCTGATGCAGCTCCCACATGAAGTCCAGTGCCGCGTCCAGCGGATTGTCGCCGGTACGCACCCGCTCCAGCTCCTGCATCGCCGCCTGGGTGCGCCGCTGCGCGAGATGACTGATGGCCGCCACGACCAGGTCCGTCTTGGAACCGAAATGATGCACCTGCGCACCCCGGGTCACCCCCGCGCGCTCGGCCACCCGCGGCGTAGTGGTGCCCGCGTACCCGTACTCCACCAGGCATTCGATGGTGGCGTCGAGCAGCCGCACCCGCATCTCGTTGCTGCGCTGCTCTTGCGTGCGGCGCTGCGGTTTCGAGACGGCGGACCTGGTCATGCGACGATCTTACACTTACATACAGTCGTGTATGTTCACGCCTCGTCAGTTCTCCGAGTTGCATCGCCTCGGACAGGCGAGCACACACGATCGGCCGATCGAAGGTCGGCCTGACAATTCGGTAGCTGAAATTTTGCCAAGGTTTGCAATCGATTACCGAGGCGGTGCGCATGCGCAAACGACCCGGTACGAGGCTCCGCCGTCGACTACCATGAGCGCTTCGCGGCCGGGGCGGGCGCGGCCGATCGACCGGGGCCTGGTAGTTATGAGCGTATTGGCCGGGGCGCCACTGCATTCCACCGTCATTGCCGCGCTACGCACTGCGGGCAAACAGGTTTCGCACTCCGTCGACACCCGCGATCTGCTGGTGGCCCTGATGTGGGTCGACGAACCGAGCCACTGGTCGCGGATCGAGTTGCACGCCGGCGCTGTCGATGCCATCGCGGGCAAGATCGCCCACGATCCGGTCGATCGCAGCTCGGCCGAGTGGCGCGGCATTCCCCTCACCGGCACCTGTGCCGCCGCCCTCGGCATCGCCGAACGCCTGGCCCGCTACTACGACCTGTGGCCATTGCCCGCCGGCATTCTCGCGCTCGGCTTGATCGCCGACGAATCCAGCGCCGCCGCACAGGCTTTGGGCGACGGGCTCCAGCGCGGCGAACTGCTGCGCCTGATCCAGAACGAAGTGCTCGGGATATCTCTCAGCAGGCTCGGAGCCGTGCTGCCCGCGATCGTCCAGGAAGCGACCAACCCATCACGACCGCTGCCGTTCGGCTGGGTGCCCGCGGACGCCAGGCTCTGCTGCGGCGTCTGCGGATCCGTCCCGGCGGTGAACGTGAGTCTCAACGGCCACCAGGGCTTTCTGCTGTGGATCCGATTGGAGACGGTGGCGGGAACATTCTGCCGGGACTGCGGGCTGGCCACCTATCGCTCCTTGACCGTCAAGGGGCTCTGGCTGGGCTGGTGGAGCCCGGTCTCGCCGTTCTTCAACGCCTTCGTGCTGCTGACGAATCTGCAGGGCCGCAGCACCATCGCCCGGCTGCCGCCGCCTGTCCCGGGCGCACCCCGCACGCCGCTGGACCCGGGCCGGCCACTGCACCGTCGCCCGTCCGCCATCGGCGGCATGCTCATCCCGGTCATTGCCCTCATCGCCCTCGCGACCGCGATCATCACCTCCGGCGACCCCGAACCCGAACCCGAACCGCGCCACGCCGCCATCGGTACCTGCTTCGATCAGGTGCCCTGGGTCGTCACCACCGTCGAGATGAAGGAGGTGCCCTGCTCCGACGCGAGCGCACGCACCCAAGTCGTGGCCTGGTTTCCCAGGGATATCGATGGCGCCAACGAATGCCCCAAGCAGGGCGGCAACGGGTATCGCAAGAACGACGATGGCGTGCTGTGCCTGAAGACGCGGTAACGGCGGGCGGACACGCCGGTCCGGGGACCGATGATCAGTCCGTGATGCCGAGGGCGGCGAAGACCCGGCCACGCACCTCCTCGACCGATCCCACGCCGTCGACCCGGCGCAGCAGGCCGCGGGCTGCGTAGAAGGGCAGCAGGTCGGCGGTCATCGTGCGGTAGGTGGCGATGCGGTCGCGGACGACGTCCTCGCGGTCGTCGGGGCGGTGCTCGAGTTCGGCGCCGGCCGGTGGGGGGTTGTATTTCAGGTGGTAGATCCGGCCGGTGCGCTTGTCGATGCGGCGGAGGACGGCGCGTTCGATCAGCAGGTCCTCCGGGATATCCAGGGCGGCAACCGCATTCAGGGCGAGGTCGTGCTGGGCGAGGACGGTGTCCAGGCCGGCCGCCTGGGGTGTGGTGCGGGGGAAGCCGTCGAGCAGGAAGCCGGGTGCGCAGTCGGGTTCCTCCACACGCTTCGCCACGAGCGCGAGCACGACCTCGTCCGGCAGCAGACCGCCGACGGCCATCAGGTCGACGTGTTCCTGCGCCAGTTCCCCCGCGGCCTTGGCCGCGCGCAGCATGTCACCCGTGGAGATCTGCGGAATCCCCAGCCGTTCACAGAGGAATGCCGCCTGCGTGCCCTTGCCCGCGCCGGGCGGTCCCACCAAGACGAGTCGCATGATCACACGGTACGGCGGGGCGGGGCTGGCAGGATGGTTGGATGACGAAGCTGACCGGGAAGCAGATCGCCGAGGCGGGGCTGGACGGGTGGGTTTATGTGCCGGGCGGGTTGCAAACCCGGATTCGGACAAAGGATTTCGCGGGTGGGCTGGCCGTGGTGAACGCGATCGGGGCGGTGGCGGAGGAGCTGGATCATCATCCGGATCTGAATCTGCGGTACGGGTTCATCGATGTGCGGTCCAGCAGCCATGATGTGGGCGGGGTGACCGAGCGGGATGTGCGGCTGGCGCGCCGGATCTCCGCCATTGCCGCCGAGGCCGGGGCGGTGCTGGAACCGGAGCGGGTGTCACGGTTGGAATTGGCTCTCGATACGCCGGATCGGGCTGCGGTACAGCCGTTCTGGGCTGCCGTGTTCGGGATGGAACTCCCGTCCGGGGCCGCGCTCGCGGACGAGATCTCCGATCCGGCCGACGCATTGCCGACCGTGTGGTTCCAGCAGTCCGGGTCCGAGGAACCCCGTCAGCGGTGGCATCCGGATATCTGGATCGAACCGGCTCAGGTACAGCCGCGCCTGGAAGCGGCGCTCGCCGCGGGCGGCGAGTTGGTCAGCGACGAGGCCGCGCCGAGCTTCTGGGTGCTGGCCGACCCGGAGGGAAACCGGGTTTGCCTGTGCACCTGGCAGGATCGTGAACCGCCGCAGAGCTAGGCGGCTGCCGCGCGCCGGGCGAGGGTCACGGTGACCGTGAAGAGCAGGACGCCGAGGATCGCCAGGCCGGTGCCGACCAGCGCCGGCGCGGTGTAGCCGAGTCCGGCGGCGATGACCAGGCCGCCCAGCCAGGCGCCCGCGGCATTGGCGATATTGAGGGCCGCGTGGTTGAGGGCGGCGGCCAAGGTCTGGGCGTCGTGCGCCACGTCCATCAGGCGGGTTTGCAGGGCCGGGCCGAGTGCCGCGCCGGACGCGCCGACGAAGAACGCCGCCACCGCGGCGGTGAACGGATTGTGCGCCGCCGCAATGAAAGCGGCCAGGATGACCACCATCGAGAGCAGGGCGGCGTACACCGCGCGGTCGACGCCGCGGTCGGTGAGGATGCCGCCGAGAATATTGCCCGCCACCATGCCGAGACCGAACAGCATGAGCACGATCGGGACCAGACCGAGGGACATGCCGGCCACATCGGTGAGGGTGGTGGTGATGTAGGTGTAGACGGCGAACATGCCGCCGAAGCCGACCGCGCCGACCAGCAGGGTCAGCAGCACCTGCGGGCGGCGCAGCGCGCCGAGTTCGGTGCGGGGATCGGTGAGGACGATGCCGGTGAGCTCCGGCACGAAGCGCGCGATGGCGGCCACCGTGGCCAGACCGATGACGGCGACCACCACGTAAGCGTCCCGCCAGCCCAGATGCTGCCCCAGCCACGTGGCGGCGGGAACGCCGACAACGTTGGCGGCGCTCAGACCCAGCATAACTGCGGCAACCGCTTTGGCCCGTTGCCCCACCGGTGCCAGCGAGGCCGCGGCCAGCGACGCGACGCCGAAATACGCGCCGTGCGGCAGGCCCGAGACGAAACGGGCCGCGGTGAAGGTCAGGAAGGTCGGGGCCACCACCGACGCGGCATTGCCCACGGTGAACGCCAGCATCAGCACCATCAGCAGGCGTTTGCGCGGCACCCGGGCGCACAGCGCGGCGATCACCGGGGCGCCGATCACCACGCCGAGCGCGTACGCCGAGACGGCATGCCCGGCACTCGGTTCCGAGACGCCGAAGGTCTTCGCGATATCCGGCAGCAAACCCATGGTGACGAATTCGGTGGTGCCGATGCCGAACCCGCCCAGCGCCAGCGCCAGCATGGCGGGGATATGCCAGCCGCGCTCTCGCACGACCGGCGTGGCATCGGACGCGGTCATGGTGGGCGCGGCGGCCTCGGAAACTGATTTCGGCACAACCAATCGCAACACCGGAGCGAACCCGGCCGAAACCCCCGAACGCGGTGATCTCACTCACCACGCGCCGATCTTCGTCACGTCCGGGCGGGTTACCGGGTTCGCTCACTCCGCCGCGAGCCGCACCCGGCCGGCCAAGCGATGGCAAGCCGTGGCGGCCGCCACCTCCCCGCCTATCCGGCGGCGGCGTTCGCGACCGGGTAGCTGGAGCGGAAAGTCGCGGCGGGGTCGTATTTGCTCTTGATCTGCTGTAGGCGGGTCAGGGTTTCCGGATCGAAGGCGGCTGCGACGGATTCGCCGGAATCCAAGTAGGTCAATGGTTTCCGGCCGGACAGGTGCGGGCGCAGGGCGGCGGTGACGGCGTCCTGGCGGGCGGCGACCACAGCGGCCAGTTCCGGGGTCGGGATCGGCCCGAGGAGGGAGAGCAGGTAGGGCTCGCTGATGCCGCCCGCGCAGCCCGCGTCGGGGGCAGGGCGGGTGATCGCGCCGCCGAGGTGGCGGAGCTGAGCCAGCGCTAACGGAGCGGGGGTGCCGCCGGGGGCCACGGCATCGAGCAGGGCGGCGGCGGTTTCGGGGGCGAGATCGGTGAGGAGTTCGCCGCGGATGCGGGCCGGGGTGGGAGCGGTGGGTTCCATGCAGATGGAACCGATCTCGGTGGGCAGCAGCGGGCGGCGGGTGTCCAGCACCAGGCCGGGCACCTCCTCGAACCAGCGCAGCGGGGAGGTGACCGCGCCCTGGGCCAGCACGTCGATGGCGACCATGGCGCGGCCGCGCAGCAGTTCGGGAAGCTGTGGGAAGGGCGGGAATTGGATGACGGTGTACCAGATGCTCAGGCCCTCGGGCGCTTCCAACGTGGCGCGGCGGAAGGCCGACAGCACCGCTTCCGCCTGCTCGCTCGGCCACAGCATGCGACCGCCGGACAGCGAATCCGCTTCGAACAGTTCGAGTTCCAGCTCCGTGACGAGCGCGAAATCGCCGCCGCCGCCACGCAAGGCCCAGAACAGGTCCGGTTCGGAGTCGGCGCTCACCCGGGTCCGGGCGCCGTCCGCGGTGATCACCTCGAACGCACGCACCGTGTTCGCGGCGTACCCGTGACTGCGCGCGAACCAGCCGAGGCCGCCGCCGAGCGTGTAGCCCGCCACGCCCACCACATCGGAACTGCCCACCGCACCGGTCAATCCGCGTTCGGCGGCCGCGCCCAGCACATCCAGCCAGGGCATGCCCGCGCCGATCCGAGCCGTCCGCGCCCGCGCGTCGATCTGCACGCCCTGCAAGGCGCGCGTCTTCACCAGAATCGTCCCGTCGGCCGCGGTGGACGCCCCGTGCCCGGTGGTCTGCGTGCTCACCGCCAGCCCCGCCCGGCCCGCGTACCGCACCACGGCCGCCGCGTCATCGACGTCCGCGACCTCGACCACGGCCACCGGCTGCTGCGCCACCGCCACATTCCACGGCATCCGAGCCTGCTCGAACCCGTCCTCCCCCATCGCGACGACCCGCCCGCGCACCGCGCTCCGCAGCTCGTTCCCGATTCCCGTCATCATTCCTCCTCCGATACACCGTTCCCCGCACCGGTTTCCCGGTGGACGATGCACATCCACGACCGCGCATGCCGATCGGCATGCCGGGCAAGCACTTCCGGCCAGCCGTCCAGTAATCACCCGGCCACCCACCCCGCGTTAACCGCGCCCGCCCGCTACTCCCCCGCCATCTTCACCGCGCCCCGATGACCGTTTCATGATCACGCCCCGCAACCGCCCCCGGAAACCAGTTCGGGCACCCGCCCACCCACCGGATTCGGTGGAGGCAGGTGCCCGTGCGGAGCGCGGCGGAAGGATGGTCCTGGCCGGGACGGTAGTCCCGGCCCCCATCGTTCGCCGCTGCGGCGCTGTTCACGTTGCATCAGCGCAAGCTCCGGACCCAGTTCGGTCCGTCGCCCCCGGTTTGCCTCGCGGCATGCCCGGGTCAGAGGTGAGACCTGAGGTCACCCCGGTCCAAAGGCCGGGACCTGGCGGCCGCTACCTGGTTCCGAGGCGAACCTCACGGCTCGTTCCCGATCTCAGGAGCGCGACTCGCGCCTCACCTTGATTTCATAGGCGAGACCTCTCGGCCCAGCTCCGATTTCAGGAGCGCGACCTCGCGTCTCACCCTGGGGTTTCAGGGGCCGGCCCCTGAATCTCCCTCCCCTTTCGGGGTTTCAGGGGCTTGCCCCTGAGAATTGCTTCTCTCCCGCCGCAGGCGGGGCTCAGCGCAGCTCGCGCGCCAGGTTGGCGTCCAGCACGCCGAGGAACTCCTCGGTGGTCAGGTAACCCTGGTCCCCGCCGACCAGCAGCGCGAGATCCTTGGTCATCTGCCCGTCCTCGACCGTCTTGATGACGACGTCCTCGAGGGTCTGCGCGAAGCCGATCACCTCGGGGGTGTTGTCCAGCTTGCCGCGATGCGCCAGACCACGCGTCCACGCGAAGATCGAGGCGATCGGGTTGGTGGAGGTGGGCTTGCCCTGCTGGTGCTGACGGTAGTGCCGCGTCACGGTGCCGTGCGCCGCCTCCGCCTCACAGGTGCGGCCGTCCGGGGTGAGCAGCACGGAGGTCATCAGACCCAGCGAGCCGAAGCCCTGCGCCACGGTGTCGGACTGCACGTCGCCGTCGTAGTTCTTGCAGGCCCAGACGTAGCCGCCCTCCCACTTGAGCGCGGAGGCGACCATATCGTCGATCAGGCGGTGCTCGTAGGTCAGACCGGCCGCGTCGAACTCGTCCTTGAACTCGGTCTGGTACACCTCCTCGAAGGTGTCCTTGAACATGCCGTCGTAGGCCTTGAGGATGGTGTTCTTGGTCGACATGTACACCGGGTAGTTCTGCTGCAGGCCGTAGTTCAGCGAGGCCCGCGCGAAGTCCCGGATGGACTCCTGGAAGTTGTACATGCCCATGACCACGCCGCCGTCTTCCGGCATGCGCACGACCTCGTGCTGGATCGGCTCGGAGCCGTCCTCGGGCGTGAAGGTCAGGGTGACGGTGCCCGCCTGGTGCACCTTGAAATCGGTGGCACGGTACTGGTCACCGAAGGCGTGGCGGCCGATGATGATCGGCTTGGTCCAGCCCGGAACCAGACGCGGGACGTTCGAGATGATGATCGGCGCGCGGAAGATGGTGCCGCCGAGGATGTTGCGGATGGTGCCGTTGGGCGACCGCCACATCTTCTTCAAGCCGAATTCCTCGACTCGCGCCTCGTCCGGGGTGATCGTCGCGCACTTGACGCCCACGCCGTGCTTCTTGATGGCGTTCGCGGCGTCGATGGTGATCTGATCATCGGTCTTGTCGCGGGCTTCGATGCCGAGGTCGTAGTACTCGAGGTTCACATCGAGATACGGATTGATCAGCTTGTCCTTGATGAACTGCCAGATGATCCGGGTCATCTCGTCGCCGTCGAGTTCGACGACGGTGCCTTCAACCTTGATCTTGGACATGGATCTTCGTGTCCTCCTAGGAAGGTGGTGCTCCCATTGCACGGCCGGTGAGCACCGCTTGTAGCGGACCCCAGCTGTTCAACAGACAACGTATACGCCCGGCGCCCGGCCGGGGGCCTCTGGTACCAGGTCCACGTCCGATGTGGCGTCAAGCATGACAAGCGTACTGCTGGTCCCATCCTCACCGCGCGGCCAGCCCCCGCTGTGCGGGAACGCGGCATCGGTTACTCGCAAGTAGGGTGCAAGTGACCCAGCCCACTGTTTCCAGTATGCCGACCGAAACCACCGGGCCCGACCTGCTGGGTATGCGCCTCGCCCACCGGGCCATGCTCGCCGACACCCAGCGCCTGTGCGAACTCACCCGCGATATCGCCGCCGGGCGCGCCGACTGCACACCCGCACGCGCGGCCGCCATCACCGATTACCTGCTGCTGCTCTGCGACAGCATCCACCATCATCACACCATCGAGGACGAGGTGCTCTGGCCGCTGCTGCGCGGCACCGGCGCGGTCGACGTGCGCGAACTCGAGGACGATCACGCCCAGCTCGACCCGATCCTCGACGCCGTCCGCACCGAGGCCCGCGAATTCGCCCGCTCCGCCACCGGTTCCGCCGCCGTCCTCACCGGCTGCCTCTCCCGCCTGCACGCCCTGCTCGCCGAGCACATCGCCGACGAGGAGAAAACCGTCTTCCCGGTGATCACCGGCTATCTGGACGCGAAGCAGTGGAGCACCGTCGAAGCCGAGGCCCGGAAGGGCGCGAAGATGAGTTTCGAGTTGCCCCGCATGTTCGCCATGTGCACGCCCGAGGAATGGGAGCGCGCCACGGCCGAGGGCGGGCTCGTGCTCACCCTGATGCTGCGCTGGTTCGGGCGATCGCATCGCCGGCGCGAAGCCCTGATCGCCGGGGGCTGATCGAGGGGTGAGCGGGAACCGGCTGTGGCGCACGCCCGCAATCGGTTTCCGCTTCGGTCAGGCCGGGAGGGCGGCGAGCTGGTCGGAGATGCAGGCGGTGAGCTGTGCCGCGTGGAGGCGGTGCGCGGCAGCGGCAACGGGATCGCCGAGCGCGTCGGCGAGTTCCGCCAGGACCGTGTCCATCGGGCCGTAGACCACCGAACCGGTATCCAGGCCCGCCATGGTGCCCGCGCGCGGCAGCATGTCCCGATAGCACTCGCGCATGCCGTCGAGGTCGTTCAGCCGGAGCGCCGCCCGAGCCCGGAAGACCACCATGACCGACCAGTAGTGATCCCGCTTGATCGGTCCCGCCTGCTCGAAAACCGCTCGCGCGCGGTCGTTTTCACCGGCGTCCAGCAGCGCGACCACGTAGGGATGGACCAGGACGCCCGGGGCGGCCGCGTGGAAACGACCCATCGGTTCGACCAGTTCGGACAGGTCGCCGCGCGCCCAGCCCAGCACCATGGCGGCGGCGATCATGAGTTCGGCGCCGTTGGCCGTCCCCGACGCCACCATATCGGCGCTGCACTCGGCATAGATCCGCTCGGCGGCGGCCAGATCGCCGCGCAGGATGGCCAGCACCGCCGAGAACGTCGACAGCACGGTGAGCAATTGCCGCAGCTGTCCACCCGTCGCGCATTCCAGACCGCGCTCGGCCTCGTCCCGTGCTCGCGCCAGATCGTTCGCGCCGCACGCGATCAGGCAGCCCAGAAAGTGCGCGACCGCTTGGAATTCGACCAGCCCGGCCGTGCCGGCGAGCGACCGGAGTTCCGTGGTCAGCGCTTCCCGCTCGTCCCACAGGTCCGGGCCGAGCGCCAGGAACGCCCTGGCATTCAGGGCCGCGCACAGCAATTCGGCATCGCCGAGTGCGCGCGCCGTGGCGAGCGCCTCGGCCGAGGCCGCGAACGCCAGCGGATCGTCGTCACCCTCCACCTCGAACACCGTGGTGATCAGCAGGCGCACCCGGGTCGCGGGCGGCAGCGGACGGTCCAGCGCCGCCGCCAGCGCCCGGACCATCCGCTCGTCCGGGAGGCGTTTGTCCCGCGTCCCCCAGATCAGCGGCGACCGCCAGGACCCCAGCGCCGCCGCCATCGGATCGCCGCGGCCCGGTCGCGCCGCGGCCAGCCGTTCGGCCACCGCCAGCGCCTGCTCGCGCAAGCCCCGGGCGGCGGAGTCGTCGCCCCGGTAGGCGAGTGAATTGACCAGGGCGCACATCGACTCCAAAATGCCTGCGACGGCGTCGCTTTCGAGTCCGGCGGGCAACCAGGACGGACCGGAATCGCCGCCGAAACCGGGCACCGGCGGGGCGGTAGAAACCGTTTCGCGCGCGCCCCGATCATGATCGACCGGCCCAGCGATCAGAACCGTTTCGCCCGCGGCCTGATGGCGATCGACCAGCCCAGCAGTCAGAACCGTTTCGCCCGCGGCCCGGTGGTGATCGCCCGGCGCGGCCGTGAGCGCGGGCGGCAACACAGTCAGATATCCGGCGAGGACGTACAACTCGAGAACCGCGCGCCACAGCGGTTCGGCGTCCGGGAATTCGCGGCGCGCGCCGGCCTGCAAGGCGGCGGCGCGCACATAACCCAACGCTCGCAGCGCATTCGCGGAGTTGGCTCCGACGATGGCGTGATGCGCGAGCGCGTCGAGATCGGGCGCGCTCGCCCGCTCCGCGACCGCCAATGCCGTCCAATGCATGCGAGCCCGCCGCAACGCCGGAATCCCCGCATAGACGGCGTCCCGGGTCAGCGCGTGCCCGAATCGGATCCGCCCACTCCGCTCGATCCGCAACAGCCCCGACACGACGGCGGTATCGACCAGATCGACCAGCGTCTCCTCGTCCTCACCGCTCAGCTCCAGCAGCGAGTCGAAGTCCGCCCCTTCACCCCAGACCGCCAGCAGCCGCAGCAAGCGAGCCGCCGCCGCGGGCAACCGGGCGATCCGCCGCAGCAGTACATCCCGCGCCCCGGCCGGCACGGCGAGCAAATCCCCCTCCGCCGCGGCGAGTTTCGCCAGCTCCGCCACGAACAGCGGATTCCCGCCGGTGCGATCCCGCACCAATTCCGCGGTCCCGTCATCGATCCCGCGCAAACCCGCGGCCTCGGCCACCACCCGCACCGCCGCGGCGTCCAGACCCGTCAGCTCCAGCCGTCCGGCCGTCGCCGCCGCCAGCGCCGCCGAAGTCCCCCGCACCTCCTCCCCCGCCTCCGAACCCCGCATGGTCACCACGAACAGCACCGGCAGCCGCGCGGACCACGCCACCACCTGCCGCAGAATCTGCAGGGTGGCGCTGTCCGCGCGATGCGCATCCTCGAGCACGATTACGACCGGGACGGCCTCCGCCGGATCGGCGGTGGTCAAGCAATCCGCCACGGCGCGAGCCAAACCGAACGGAGTGGGATGCGCCGCGAGATCGGCGTTGCCGCCGCCCAATTCGTCCAGCAATTCCATCCAGGCCCAGGCGGCGGGTGCGCCGTCCACCTCGGGGCACTGGCCGATGACCACGCGCCAGGCAGTGGCGGCCAACTGCTCGGTGACGGCTCGGACCAGGGTGGTCTTACCGGCTCCAGCTTCACCTTCGAGCCACACCAGGCGGCCGTGCCCGATGGCCGCTTCGTTCGCGGCGGCGAGCAGCGCGGCGCGTTGTCCGGGGTAGCCGACCGGCGCGGAGGGGGTTGCCGATCCGGTTGCGCCGGTATCGGTTTCGGCAAGGTGTGCCGACGTGACGCGCCCCGGAGAGGAATTTGCTGTCGCATCGATCGCGGGGTGCGGGGGAAGTGGCGGGGTGAGGGACGGGTCGTGAGCCAGGATGGCGGCTTCGAGAGCGCGCAAGGGCGGGCTGGGGTCGATGCCGAAATCGGTGTTGAGAGTGGTGCGGAGGGCGCGGAGGGTAGCCAGGGCTTCGAGCTGGCGGCCGAGGCGGTACTGGGCGAGGGCCAGGAGGCGAACGGCGGCTTCACGTTCGGGGTGTTCGTCGACGAGGCGGCGGAGACTGGCGGCGGCCTCGTCGGGGCGGCCCAGGAACAGGGCGGCTTCGGCTCGTTGTTCGACGGCGGTCCGGCGCAGGTCGGTCAGGCGGGTGATCTCGGCCGCGCTCCAGGCGGTATCGGAATAGGGAGCGTAGGCCGGGCCGCGCCACAGGGCCAGCGCCGCGTCCAGGGCGCGATGGCGGGCGGCGGGGTCCGTCGCCGCGGTGGCGGTCGCCATCAGTTGGTCGAAATGCCAGGCGTCGACGGACGAAACCGGCAGGCGCAGGGCATATCCCGGAGCCTGGGAGACCAGGATGCGAGCCGGGGCGCGGGGCGACCGCTCCGGTTCGAGGGACCGCCGCAGGTACGAGATGTGCGCCTGCAACGCCCCGGATGCCTTCGGCGGCGGTTCACCCTGCCAGAGGTCCTCGATGAGCCGATCGACCGAAACCACTTCGCCCCCGGCCGAAACCAGCCGCGCCAGTACCGCGCCCTGCATCGGCCCGCGCAGCACGGCGGGGCGGCCGCCGACCGATACCCGCAGCGCGCCCAGCACTTCCACCAACACCACGGGTGGTACATCGGCGGGATCGGTGCATTCGCTAACAGTGCGAACGACCGGCGCGAGCCTGGTATCGCGACCGCCGGATCACTTCCGCAGCGCGCGCACCCCGGAGGCGGCGAGGACGAGGCCGACCGCAATAGTGCCGGGGATGATCCAGAGACCCTCCGCGCCCGGCAGCGCTTCGGCCGCCGCCATGGCGAATACGGCCAGGATGATCACCGCGGCGGCGGGGCGGCCGAGCAGTGGGCGTGGGGCGGCGAGGGCGCAGGCCGCCAGTAGCAGGAAGCCGAGCAGGAAAGCGGCGGCGAGCGGGCCATTCACCGGGAGGGCCGCGTCTTCGATGGCGGTCTGTTCGTGGTGGGACAGGCGCGGGGCGACGAAGGCCTCGTGGTACGCGCCGACGGGAATGGCCAGGGTCAGGCCGAGATAGAGCAGGGCGCCCGCGAGCGTGGACAGCCTTGCCACCCAGCTGCTTCCGGCGAGCCGCCAGGCGGCCGTCACCAGGGGCAGGCCGATCGCCATGAGGACCGCGCCCGCGCTGAAGGTCAGGTGGGCGGCGACCCAGGTCGGGGCGTGTTCGGCGGTTTCGGAGTGTTCCAGCGGGTGCAGGCCGTTGCCGATCGCGAACAGCACGCCGCCGGCGATCAGTGCGGCGGCGCGCGGCTGGAGGTCTCGGTCGGCCACGGTGGGGGCCGTCGTCATCGTCATGGGCACAGGATCGGTGTGCGGTATTCACCGCGACTTGCGGCCGGCTTGCGGCGGGCGGCCGGATTGCCCGGCGGCGGTACGGAATCCGGCGCGCCGACCGGGCGGGAGTACGGGTCCGGGCCCGCCGCGAGGTGCGCGGCGGGCCCGGAGCGGTGGGTCAAACCGCCACGTGCACTTGGTGTTCGGGTCCTTCGAGGAGGTTCTCCGGCTTGTCCCGGATCATGAAGGCGATGATCGGGATGCAGGCCAGGAAGAAGCCCGCGCCGATGTAGAAGGCCACGTCGTAGCTGTGGATGGAAGCCCGGGCGACCACATTGTCGATGGTCGGGTGGTTGCGGGCGTAGCGTTCGGCCGCCTGCACCGAGAGGGTGGTCAGCAGTGCTGTGCCGATGGATCCGCCGACCTGCTGGGCCGCGTTGAGCAGGGCGCTGGCGACGCCGGAGTCCTTCTCCTCCACCTGATGCAGCGCGGTCGCCTGCATGGCCACGAACAGCCCGCCCATGCCGAGGGCGATGAGGATCATGGCGGGCAGCAGACTGGCCGCGTAGCCGTCCCCGAATTCGAGCTGCGCCAGGTAGATCAGGCCCGCGGTGCCGAGCACCGCACCGGCGAGCATGATCGGGCGCGGTCCGATGCGCGGCAGCAGGGTGCTGGCGATGCCGGCCGACACCACGATGCCCGCGGGGAACGGCAGGAACGCCACGCCCGCCTTCAAGGCCGAGTACCCGAGCGTCATCTGCAGGTAGAAGCTGAGATTCAGGAACATGGCGAACATGGCGATGGGCACCAGCAGCGCCACCAGGAACGAACCGCCGCGATTGATCTCACCCGGAATGCGCAGCGGCAGTAGCGGATCGGCGGTGCGGGCTTCGATCACCACGAATGCCACCAGCAGCGCGGAGCCGGCGATGAGCAGGGCCAGGGTGCTGGCCGCGCCCCAGCCGTCCGAGGCGGCGCGGCTGAAGCCGTAGACGATCGAGATGAGGCCGAGCGTGCCGGTGACCGCGCCGGGCAGGTCGTAGCCGCCGGTGCGCGGCGCGGGCACGTCCTTGATCACGAAGGCGAAGGCTCCGGCCAGGGCGAGCAGCGCGATGGGCGCGTTGACCAGCAGGCTCCAGCGCCAGTTGGCGTATTCGGTGAGCGCCCCGCCCGCGATCAGGCCGATGGCCGCGCCACCCGCCGACACGCCTGCGAACACGCCGAAGGCCCGGGCGCGTTCCTTGGCTTCGGTGAAGGTGATGGACACCAGCGACAGTGCGGCGGGCGCGAGCAGCGCGCCGAACGCGCCCTGCAGACCGCGGCCCGCGAACAATTGCCCGGCGTTCTGCGCCAGCCCGGCCAGCGCCGACGCCCCGGCGAAACCGATCAGGCCGATCATCAGGATGCGGCGGCGGCCGAGGTAGTCGGCGAGCCGGCCTCCGAGCAGCAGCAAGCCGCCGAAAATGAGCGTGTAGGCGGTGAGCACCCACTGTTTGTCGCCGTCGCTGATGTGCAGGTCCTGCTGCGCGAACGGCAGTGCGATGGTGACGATGGTGGCGTCCAGCACCACCATGAGCTGCGCCATGGCGATCACCGCCAAGGCCCACCAGCGTCTGGAATCTGTTGTCCCGCCGACGTTTTCGCCGGTCTCGAGTGTTGCCGTCCCAGCGGACATGAGCCTCTCCTCAGGGTTTCGAACAGCTCGCACCATCGTGGCATCGCCGGACATTTGTCGTCAAGAGAAAAATGTCTGACTGCGACAGTTGGCATAAGCGGACACTATCCGCCGGGATGCGTCTAAAATGGGGCCCATGTTCGACTCGTCAACGCTGACCGCGCGCCCGGGCCTGCGCGAACGCAAGAAGCAGCAGACCCGCAACCGGATCATCGATGTGGCGCTGAACCTTTGCGACGCACAGGGTTTCGACGCCACCACCGTCGAGCAGATCGCCGCCGAAGCCGATGTCTCGCCCCGCACGGTGAACCGCTACTTCGCGAGCAAGGAAGACATCGTCATCGCCCCGATCGAGGACTGGGGCCAGGCACTCGCGGAACAGTTGCGAGCCCAGCCCGTCACCGGCAATGAGCTGCAAGCCCTGCTCGACTCCTTCCTGGTGGTGGTCGACCTGATCCTGGGCGGCGACTCCCCCGTGCCGTTCCGCTGGTTCCAGCAAATGCAGCGCATCACCCGCGACAATGTGGCCGTGCGCGCACAGAGCCTGGAGGCCGCCGACACCAAGACCCGGTCGATGGCCCTGGTGCTGGCCGAACGCCTGCACACGACCCCCGACGCCGCCGCGGTGCAGGTGATCGCCGCGACCTGGCATGCCATCGTGCGGGTGGGCATGGAGTGCGATTTCGACGCCGACTCCGAATTCCCGGACTGCGCGACCGCCACCTCGGCCCGCCAGCTGGCCGACAATGTGCGAGCCGCCTACGACGAATTCGTCCGGGTCTGCGCGACTCCGACTGTGGCCAGCCCCACTTCGGAGACCGCCGCCGCATCCCGTTAGAATCTCGCAACAGGTCAAGAGCATCAGCGCCAAGCCCCGGCTCGCTGATCGGCAACCCTCCAGCTGCGGTGGGGTGCTCCGGGTGAAGACCGGGCGCTCGACGGCCGAGCGCAAGCGCACTGTAGGAGGTCTACCGAAATGTGTTGTTGTCGAAGCCTATTCGCCTTCCGATAACGTCAGAATTCCGCCATTCGGCGACCTTGTTTTTTGGAGCAGCACATGAGTGACTCGACCGCGCCCATCGACCCTGCCGCCTGGTCCTTCGAGACCAAGCAGATCCACGCCGGTCAGGCCCCCGATCCGGCCACCGGCGCGCGCGCCCTGCCCATCTACCAGACCACTTCGTACGCTTTCCGCGACACCGACCACGCCGCCGCGCTCTTCGGTCTCGCCGAGCCGGGCAATATCTACACCCGCATCATGAATCCCACCCAGGACGCGGTGGAACAGCGCATCGCGGCCCTCGAAGGCGGCGTAGCGGCGCTATTGCTGGCCTCCGGGCAGGCGGCGGAGACCTACGCGATCCTGAACCTGGCCCAGGCCGGCGATCACATCGTCGCCAGCCCGCACCTGTACGGCGGCACCTACAACCTGCTGCACTACTCGCTGCCCAAGCTCGGCATCGAGGTCAGCTTCGTCGAGGACCCCGACGATCTGACCCAGTGGCAGGCGGCGATCCGGCCGAACACCAAGGCTTTCTACGGTGAGACGGTCGCCAACCCGTCCAGCTCGATCCTGGATATCCCGGGCATCGCGGGCGTCGCGCACGCGGCGGGGCTGCCGCTGATCGTGGACAACACGGTCGCCACCCCGTACCTGATCCAGCCCCTCGCGCAGGGCGCGGACATCGTCGTGCACTCGGCCACCAAGTACCTGGGCGGCCACGGCGCGGCGGTCGCGGGCGTGATCGTGGACGGCGGCAACTTCGACTGGACGGTCAAGGACGCCGACGGCGTGTCGCGGTTCCCCGGCTTCACCGTCGCCGATCCGAGCTACCACGGCGTGGTGTTCGCCGATCTCGGCGCGCCCGCCTTCGCGCTCAAGGCCCGCGTGCAGCTGCTGCGCGACCTCGGCGCGGCCGTGTCGCCGTTCAACGCGTTCCTGATCGCCCAGGGCATCGAGACCTTGAGCCTGCGTGTCGAGCGGCATGTCGCCAATGCCCGAGCGGTGGCGGAGTTCCTGACCCAGCAGGCGGGCGTCGAGAAGGTCTACTACGCGGGCCTGCCCAGCTCCCCCTGGTTCGAGCGCGGCAAACAACTGGCGCCCAAGGGCGTCGGCGCCATCGTGTCGTTCGAACTGGCCGGCGGCGTGGACGCGGGCAAGAAGTTCGTGGACGCGCTGGTGCTGCACAGCCATGTCGCTAACATCGGTGATGTGCGTTCGCTCGTCATCCACCCGGCCTCCACCACCCATTCCCAGCTGACCCCCGAAGAGCAACTCGCTTCCGGCGTCACCCCTGGTCTGGTGCGGTTGGCCGTGGGTATCGAGGGCATTGACGACATCCTGGCGGATCTGCGCGCCGGTCTGACGGCGGCAGCGTCTTGACCGTGAGCATCGAATCCAGCACCTCCCGTCCGGCGGCCGAGCTCCTGCTCCCGCCGCCGGACGGGACGCTCGGCAGCATTCACATCGGGGAGGTGGCGCTCGAGAACGGCGCCGTCATTCCCGAGGTGAGCCTGGCCGTGCAGCGGTGGGGCGAACTGTCGGCGAACGCGGACAATGTGGTGCTGGTCGAGCATGCGCTGACCGGCGACTCGCATGTGGTGGGCGGCGTGGACGTGCATCACGCCCAGCCCGGCTGGTGGGACGGCATCGTCGGCCCGGGTGCGGCCATCGACACCCGGGAATGGTGTGTCATCGCCACCAATGTGCTGGGCGGCTGCAAGGGCAGCACCGGGCCGGCCTCGCTGGCCGCGGACGGCAAGCCCTGGGGCGCACGGTTTCCCGAGATCTCCATCCGGGACCAGGTGACCGCCGAGGTCCAGCTTTTCGACCTGCTCGGCATCGACCACCTGGCCGCCGTCGTCGGCGGGTCCATGGGCGGGATGCGGGTGCTGGAGTGGATGGTCGGCCATCCCGACCGGGTCGGTTCCGCGCTGGTGCTCGCCGTCGGGGCGCGCGCCACCGCCGATCAGATCGGCACCCAGACCACCCAGATCGCCGCCATCCAGGCCGATCCGGACTGGCAGGGCGGGAACTATCACGGCACCGGGCGCACGCCCATGACCGGGATGGGAATCGCGCGGCGCATCGCGCACCTGACCTACCGCACCGAGTTCGAGCTGGACCATCGCTTCGAGAATCACGCCCAGGGGGACGAGAACCCTTGGGAGGGTGGGCGTTACGCGGTGCAGAGCTACCTGGAGTACCAGGCCGACAAGCTCAAGTCGCGCTTCGATCCGGCCACCTACGTGCTGCTCACCGAGGCCATGAACCGGCACGACGTGGGTCGCGGGCGCGGTGGCGTCGAGGCGGCGCTGGCGGCCACGCCGGTGCCGTGCGTGATCGGCGGCGTGGATTCGGACCGGTTGTATCCGCTGCGGACCCAGCAGGAGCTGGCCGATCTGCTGCCCGGTTGCAAGGGTCTGGAGATCGTCCGCTCGCGCGACGGGCACGACGGGTTCCTGACCGAGACCGAAGCGATCGGCAAGCTGATGACCGAGACCATGGATCTGGCGCGCGCGGCCCGGGCCGAACGCGCCTGATCGCACCCTTTGGGCGGGTTGACCGGCGTGTCCCAGGTGTCGTGCCTGTTTCATCCGAATTGTCCTGAGCCGCTGCCGGTTTCACCCAGATGACGCCTCCGTAACCAGCGGCCCGGAATTTGCGCGTACCGCGCCGTGCCGCCGTAATGTGTCAGACATGCCAGCAGCATTCGATGACATGGATCTCCGCGACCTCGTCGACCTGCTCTCCGACGACGAGCAACGTGAACTACGCCCGGCGATATTGCGGGTGCTGAACCGCCTACCCGCGCAGGAAGTGCTTCGCCGCGAGTTAGGACGCCGGATGGCGCGAATCTGACGCACCCGATATCCGAGATCCGCTAGCCCCCAGAATCCGATAACCCCCGTGGTGGGTCGCCCGGTGCGCCGCCCACCACCACGTCCCGCCGCGCGCTTAGGTGACGCCGAGGCTGCTGATCGTCGCGGCCAGCGCGATGATGGCACTGCCCAGCACGGTCAGCCAGATCACGTCGAACGGCTTGCTGCGCACCGCCAGCAGCCCCACCCGCTCGGTCGGCAACACCATTCGCAGCGCCGCCGCCAGCAGGGTCGCGCCGCCGAAGAAGAACGTCCCGCGCCGCCAGCGATCCCAGGCCAGGAACACCACGGCCACCACCATCACCGCCGCGATCAACAGCATCGGCAGATTGTCGCGCACGAACTCACCGAATCGGCTGCTCCGGCTCGCGGGGGCGGCATGGGCTGGGCTCACGGGCCGAGTCTAGCCATCACCCGGCCACCGCACCGCCCGCCCCGGCCTTCTGAGATGCTGTAGCCCGTGTTCCATCTGGTGTTCTTCGAGCCGCGCATCCCACCGAATACCGGCAATGCCATCCGCCTGGCCGCCGGTACCGGTTGTCAGCTGCACCTGATCGAACCGCTCGGTTTCGACCTGTCCGAGCCGAAGCTCCGCCGCGCCGGGCTGGACTATCACGATCTGGCGGTGGTCACCGTGCACGAGAACCTGGCCGCCGCATGGGATTCCATCAAGCCGGAGCGGGTGTTCGCCTTCGCCGCGAGCGCCACCACCCGCAGCACCGACGTGGCGTATCGCGAGAACGATGTGCTGTTGTTCGGACCCGAACCGACCGGCCTCCCCGAAGAGGTGCTCGCCGACCCCCGCGTCACCGACCGCGTGCGCATCCCCATGCTCCCCGGCCGCCGCTCCATGAACCTGTCCAATGCCGCCGCCGTCGCCGTCTACGAAGCCTGGCGGCAGCAGGGCTTCCCGGGCGCGGTGTAGCCGCTCAGTCGGCGATCTCGAAGCGTTTGAAGCGGGAAGTGGCTCCGGCGGTGAGGGTTACGGTGGATTTGGGGACGCCGAGATGGGCGGCCAGCAGGTCGATGGCGGCCTTGTTGGCCTTGCCTTCGGTAGCGGGGGCGCGGACGTAGAGCTGCAGGGTGCCGTCCTCGAGGATTTCGACGAGGGGGCCCTTCTTGCTGTTGGGTTTGATGGTGGCCCGGATGACGGTGGGCACGGGGCTCCCTTCTGCGGTGGACGAGTCATTGTCGCGCGGGGTCAGCGGAAGTCGCGGGAGCGGGCCTCGATGCGCAGGTCCATGCGCTGCAGGTGGTCGGCGACGATGGTGACCGCGCCTTCGGCGTTCTGCACGCGGCCGCGGACCAGCAGGGCGGGGGCGGATTGGGCGAGGCGGCGGTAGCGGGCCCAGAGTCCCACGGAGCACACCACGTTGACCATGCCGGTCTCGTCTTCCAGGTTGAGGAAGGTGACGCCGCCGGCGGTGGCGGGACGCTGACGATGGGTGACCGCGCCGCCGACCAGCACGCGGGTGCCGTCGCGAATGTCGAGCAGGTGGGCGGCGGGGACCACGCCGAGGGCGGTCAGGCGGTCGCGGAGGAATTCGGTGGGATAGCTGCCCGGGGAGACGCCGGTGGCCCAGACGTCGGCGGCGGCCAGTTCCAGATCGCTCATACCGGGCAGGGCGGGGGCGTCGGTGACCGCGCCGGTGCCGGGGAGCCGGTCGGGACGTTCGCCCGCGGCCGCGCCGGCCGCCCAGAGGGCTTGCCGGCGGGTGATGCCGAGGCTGCCGAGCGCGCCCGCGGTGGCCAGCGATTCCGCTTGCGGGACGGTCAGTTCCACGCGGCCGGTGAGATCGGTGAACGAGGTGTAGGGGCCGTGCAGTTCGCGGGCGTCGACGATGCGGTCGGCCAGCTCCGTGCCGATCTGCCGGACCGCGGCCAAGCCGAGGCGGATCTGCAGGCCGCGCGCCTCCAAGGTCGCCTCGGCCAGACTGTGATTGATGTCCGGGCCGTGCACCACCACCCCGTGCCGGCGAGCATCGGCGACCAGCGATTGCGGGGAGTAGAAACCCATCGGCTGGGCGCGCAGCAGGCCCGCGCAGAACGCCGCCGGATGGTGCAGCTTGAACCACGACGAGTAGAACACCAGCGAGGCGAAACTCTGCGAATGGCTTTCCGGGAAGCCGAAATTCGCGAAGGCATACACCTTCTCGTAGATGCGGTCGGCGATCTCGCCGGTAATGCCGTGCAGGTCGTGCATGCCCCGGTAGAAGCGTTCCCGCAGGCGCTCCATCTTCTCCGGTGAACGTTTGGAGCCCATGGCCCGGCGCAGCTGATCGGCTTCGGCGGCGGTGAAGCCGGCGATATCCACCGCCATCTGCATGAGCTGTTCCTGGAACAGCGGGATGCCGAGGGTGCGCGCCAGTGAATTCTCCAGGGCCGGATGGTCGTACGCGACCTTCTCCTGCCCGTTGCGGCGGCGGATGTAGGGGTGCACGGAACCGCCTTGAATCGGTCCGGGGCGGATCAGCGCCACCTCCACCACCAGGTCGTAGAAGTTACGGGGCCGCAAGCGCGGCAAAGTCGCCATCTGGGCCCGGGATTCGACCTGGAAGACGCCCACCGAGTCGGCGCGGCACAGCATGTCGTACACGGCCTGTTCGGTGAGGTCGAGCTGGAACAGTTCGACGGTCTCGCCCTTGTGCTCCTGCACCAGGTCGATCATGTAGTGCAGGGCCGACAGCATGCCGAGGCCGAGCAGGTCGAATTTCACCAAACCCGCTGCGGCGCAATCGTCCTTGTCCCATTGCAGGACGCTGCGCCCGGCCATGCGCGCCCATTCGGTCGGGCAGACATCGGCGATGGGCCGGTCGCAGATCACCATGCCGCCGGAGTGAATCCCCAAATGCCTCGGCAGGCCCTCCAATTCACCGGCCAGCGCCAGTACGTCAGCGGGGATGCCGGTGTTCTCCTCCTTCGCGACGCCGCTCCAGCGGCTCACCTGTTTGCTCCAGGCATCCTGCTGGCCGGGCGAAAACCCCAGCGCGCGAGCGGCATCGCGGACCGAGGAGCGGCCGCGATAGGTGATCACATTGGCCACCTGCGCCGCGTACTCGCGCCCGTATTTGGCGTAGACGTGCTGGATCGCCTCCTCGCGCCGATCCGATTCGATATCCACATCGATATCGGGCGGCCCGTCCCGCTCCGGCGCCAGGAAGCGCTCGAACAGCAGTTTGTTGGCGACCGGGTCCACATTGGTGATGCCGATGGCGTAGCAGACCGCGGAATTGGCCGCCGAGCCCCGGCCCTGGCAGAGGATGTCGTTGTCCCGGCAGAAGCTGACGATATCGTGCACCACCAGGAAGTAGCCGGGAAAACCCAGTCCGGCAATCACTTTCAGCTCGTGTTCCAGCTGCTGATACGCCCGCGGATTACCGGCGGGCGGGCCGTAGCGCCGGGCCGCGCCGGTCATGGTCAGCTCCCGCAGCCAGGAGTTCTCGTCGTGCCCTTCCGGGACGTCGAAAGGCGGCAGTTTCGGCGCGATCAGGCGCAGGTCGAACGCGCATTCCCGGCCCAGCGCAACGGCATTCGCCACCGCCTGCGGGCTGGCCGCGAACAGCCGCGCCATCTCCGCCCCGGACCGCAGGTGCGCGCCGCCGGTGGGCGCCAGCCAGCCCGCCATCTCGTCCAGGCTCTGCCGGGCGCGAATCGCCGCCAGCGCCATGGCCCGGCGCCGTTGCGGGGGCGCGGCGAAATGCGCGCCGGTGGTGGCGAGCACCGGCAGCCCGACCCGGTCGGCGACCGCGATCAGCCGGGCATTGCGCTCGTCGTCCTCCGGGATCCCGTGATGGGTGAGCTCCACGCTCACCCGCTCCCGCCCGAAACGCTCCACCAGTTCCAGCAATTCGGCCTCGGCGGCGGCTTCGCTCTGCTGCAGCGCCTGCCGCACGGTGCCTTTGCGGCAGCCGGTGAGAATCTGCCAGTGCCCGCCCGCCGCCTCGGTCAATCGATCCAGGTCGTAGCGCAGGATGCCCTTCTCCCCCGCCGCCATGTGCGCGGCGGCCATCTCCCGGGACAGCCGCCGATAGCCTTCCTGCCCGCGCGCCAGCACCAGCAGGTGCGGACCGGCCGGGTCGGGCGCGCCGGTGCGCGGGGCGGAATCGGTCCAGGCGGAGCCGCCCGCCTCGGGCAGATC
>NZ_BDCD01000029.1 GCF_001613325.1 Nocardia yamanashiensis NBRC 100130
CGGCGGCTGCCCGCCCGGCTGCGGACCCCGCTGCACCGGACCGTTCGGGCCCTGCCCGGGCCGGCCCTGCGGCTGTCGTGCGCCCGGAGGCGGACCGCTCGGGCGAGGCGGCGGATAGCCACCGGGTCCGGATTGCGAACCGCCACGGGGGCGGCCGCGGTGCGGTCCGTCGTCATAGGGCGAATTCACAGCGTGGATCTCCAATAGCTACTCGACAAACAGTTCCTGGCGGCTCGGTGCGGTCCTACAGCGCCCCGCGCGGGCCCGCGACACATGCCGCGGCGGGCAGCTGGCTGCCCGCTAATCAGCAGTCGGCGTGGCCTTTCACTCGGCGGCGGTGCGGCGCGTGCCGGAGCGGCGGCGGCCCGTCGGCGCGGGAGCACGGCCCAGCACATAGGACTGCACCAAATGGTTCCAACTGCAGGTCCGGCACACCTCGACCACGTGCACCGTGAACTCCTCGCGGCCTTCGGCCATCCGGAGCAACTCCTCCGGAGCGCGCGCCGAACCGGCCATCTGGCCGAGCCCGTCGCCGTAGACCCACGATACGAGAGTCAGCTGCTCTTTCCTGCAGATCGGGCATGTGACCTCGCTCCCGCGCCCGTGGAACTTCGCCGCACGCAACAGGTACGGGTTCGCGTCACAGACCTCGGCCACGGCCACTCGCCCGGCGTAGACGTCGGCGAGCAGCGACCGACGCCGGAGCGCATAGTCCACTACCTGCCGCTGAATTCGCACGGCACCCAGAGTACTTGCGGCGGTGGCGACCCCGCACTCCCCGGATCGACTCTTATCGATCTCCCAGACGCGCCGTCAGCGCCATGGTGCGCGCGAAATATATCGGCGCGATATAGTTTGGAACTGCATCCATCGGTTAGATCTGAAACGAACCAGTCAGGGGGTGAGGCCCGGTGCTCGAGTTGGCAATCCTCGGGCTGCTCCTCGAATCACCGATGCACGGCTATGAACTGCGCAAGCGGCTCACCGGCCTGCTCGGACCGTTCCGGGCGTTCTCCTACGGGTCGCTGTATCCGACCCTGAAGCGAATGCAACTGGACGGTCTAATCGCTGAGGAGAGCCCGCAAGGTTTGACCACGCGACGTGCGCGGCGGGTTTACCAACTGACTGAAACGGGGCGGGTGCGGTTCGCGGAACTGCTCGCCGACACCGGGCCCCAGAACTACACCGACGACGGCTTCGGCGTTCATCTGGCCTTCTTCAGCCGCACCCCCGCGGAAGCGCGGATGCGGATTCTGGAGGGGCGGCGGAGGCAGGTCGAGGAGCGCCGAGAAGGACTGCGGGAGGCCATCAAGCGAGCCAGCGGGCAACTGGATCGCTACACCCGCCAGCTCCATCAACTCGGTCTCGAATCAAGCGAGCGTGAAGTGCGCTGGCTCAACGAGTTGATTGCTGCGGAGCAATCGACGAAGGCGGCACCACAGAAAGAGGGAAATATCGGCCATGAGTGACATCAACACCGAAGTACGGGTGGCCATCGTCGGCGTGGGCAACTGCGCGTCTTCCCTGGTCCAGGGCGTGCAGTACTACAAGGACGCCGACGCTGACTCGACTGTTCCGGGTCTCATGCACGTCAAGTTCGGTCCGTATCACGTGCGCGATGTGAAGTTCGTCGCCGCGTTCGACGTGGACGCGAAGAAGGTCGGCTTCGATCTCGCCGACGCCATCTTCGCCAGCGAGAACAACACCATCAAGATCTCCGACGTGCCGCCGAGCGACGTCACCGTGCAGCGTGGGCCGACCCTCGACGGCATCGGCAAGTACTACGCGCAGACCATCGAGCTCTCCGAGGCCGAGCCGGTCGACGTGGTGCAGGTACTGAAGGACAACAAGGTCGACGTCCTCGTCTCCTACCTTCCGGTCGGTTCCGAAGAGGCGGACAAGTTCTACGCGCAGTGCGCCATCGACGCCGGTGTGGCGTTCGTCAACGCGCTGCCCGTGTTCATCGCCTCCGACCCGGTCTGGGCGCAGAAGTTCATCGACGCCGGCGTGCCGATCGTCGGCGACGACATCAAGTCGCAGGTCGGCGCGACCATCACGCACCGTGTGATGGCCAAGCTGTTCGAGGACCGCGGTGTCACGCTGGACCGCACCTACCAGCTGAACGTCGGCGGCAATATGGACTTCAAGAACATGCTCGAGCGTGATCGCCTGGAGTCCAAGAAGGTCTCCAAGACCCAGGCCGTGACCTCGAACCTGGAAGGTCCGCTGGCGGGCAAGGTGCACGACCGCAATGTGCACATCGGCCCGTCGGACTACGTCGAGTGGCTCGACGACCGCAAGTGGGCGTACGTCCGCCTCGAGGGTCGCGCCTTCGGCGACGTGCCGCTGAACCTGGAGTACAAGCTCGAGGTGTGGGACTCGCCGAACTCGGCCGGCATCATCATCGACGCGGTGCGCGCGGCGAAGATCGCCAAGGACCGCGGTATCGGCGGACCCGTCATCCCGGCCTCGGCCTACCTGATGAAGTCCCCGCCGAAGCAGATCGCCGACGACGTGGCGCGGGCCCAGCTCGAAGCCTTCATCATCGGCGCGGAGTAACAACTCTCGTAACTCGGGCCATACCTCCCAACGGCCGGGCAAGCCCTGAAACCCCGAGGGGTGGGGTTGGCTCTGCCACCTCGGGGAGGTTCGGGGCAGGCCCCTGAAACCCCGGAGCGGGGCCGCGATATCAATCGCGGCCCCGCTCTTGGTTTTTCGAGCTCCTGAAGTCGGCTCAGTCGAGCGACACGTAGACCTCTACCGAGGTCGGTCCGGTATAGCGCTCGATCTCGGCGGTATGGGAGCGGGTGATGGTTCCCGCGTTCTCCGCCTTGGCGACTTTCGCCCATGCGGTGCGCAGCAAATCGTAAGGCTTGTCGGAGACAACGAATTTCGCGTAGCGGCCCGACGGAATCCGTGTCACGACGTCGCCGGTGTCCAGGTCACCGAGGTCCGATAGCTCGTAGCCCAAAACGGCTACGGCGTGGTCGTTCTGGCCGATGTAGGCCGCGACCCGCTCGACCTTCTTCTCGCGCACCAGGTAGCGATCCCAGGTGAAGTTGACCAGGTCCAGATCGCGTGCGGTGACCTCGCGTCCCGCCAGGGGAATGGTGAGCCCGCCGACCAGGAACGGATCCAGGGTGACGATTTCGAAGTCCACGGCCCCTACCCCTCCACGCTCGTATCGAGCGCGACGAAAATCTCCACCGTCCGGGAATCCGGATAGTGCTCGAAATCCCCGGTGTAGGCGCGGGTCAGCTGGCCCGTCGCCTCCAGATCCCACACCGTGCGCCAGATGGACACCACGGTGTCGCCGAGGTTGTCACCGGTGCGGACGAAACGCGCGAAGGTGCCGGCGGGGACGCGCGCCAGCACATCTCCGGGCAGCAGATCGTCGAGGGTCTTGCACTCGTAGCCGACGATATGGGTCAGGTACGAGCCGATTTCCGGCGCGTGGTCCACGTACGCGGTGGCCGGCGGGCCCGGCAGGTCGCGCGCCATGGTGCGCTTCCACGCCTCTTCGACCTTCGCGCGGCGCGGTCCTTCGACCGCGAGAGCCGGGCTGCGTAGCACCGTTCCGGCTACCAGCGTCTCGTGGCGTTCAACGACATTGAATTCCACCGGCGTCGCCCCTATGTCTCGTGCTGTGTCCGACCCCACCCTGCTCCCACCCGCATCCTGCCACCATTCGCCGGAGTCGCTGGCATCGGTAGCCGGTTCCACCATATCCGCGGCTGCCCATGGATGGGGCGGACCGCCGCGCAAACATGATCAACACCGAATCACGGTGAACAGTAGCCGTGAGTGCCCCGCCTTCACACCCCCGAATGGGGGTGGCGGGCGGCGATTCGGCGCGTCGCGGGGACATGCGGGCTATCCGGGGACCGGAATGCTGAGGCCGGGGAAGATCTCCACCTGCTTCGGCGGTTCGGCGGGCGGGATGATCACCACCGGTTCCTGCTGCTGGGCCGGATTCGGATTCAGGATGTCCCAATTGGCATTGGCCGGCGGCGAGCCGGGCAGCGGATCGGGATTGGGGAACTGCTCGACCGGCGCGCCGTCCAGCGCGCCGTCCATGGTCTGCTTCCAGATATCGGCGGGCAGGCCGGAACCGTAGATGGCCGCCCCGCGCGCGGTCCGGATCGGTTGCGACTGTTCGGTTCCCACCCACACCGCGGTCGCCAGCGAGGGCGTGAACCCGACCATCCAGGCGTCCTTGTTCTGCCCGCTGTCGCCGAGCTGGGTGGTGCCGGTCTTGGCTGCCGAGGGCCGGCCCGCCAGATTGTGCCCGTTGGAGTAGGCCGCGATGGGCAGCATGGCCTGGGTGACGGTATCGGCCACGGCCGGGGTGATGCGCTGTTCGGTGCGCTGCGGGTCGGCGGCCCGGTCCAGCAGCACCCGGCCGTCGGCGGTGGTCACCTTCTGCACGAAGTAGGGCGCGCGGTAGGCCCCCGACGCGGCGAGGGTGGCGTACGCCGAAGCCATGTCGATGGGCCGGACCGAGTACGCGCCCAGCACGATCGACGGCAGCGGCGGCCCGCCGTCCTCGGTGAGGGTCTTGCCCGCCACGCCCGGAATGGATTCCGGGATGCCCGCCTGATGTGCCGCATTGGCAATGGCTTTCGGGCCCTCGAACAGCGATTGGGTGAGCCGGTAGAAGCTGGTGTTGAGCGAGCGCTTGAACGCCTCCGACAGCGGGCAGGTGCCGCAGGTCTCGCCGCCGACGTTCTGGATCTTCTCGCCGTTCACGGTCACCGGACCGCTGTCGATCTTGTAGTTCATCGTGATGCCCTGCTGCAGCGCGGCCAGCACCGCGAAGGTCTTGAAGGCGGAACCGGTTTGCAAGGGGGCTTGCGCGAAATCGAATCCGATACCGTCCGGTCCGCCGTAATAGGCGCGCACCGCACCCGTGCGCGGATCGATCGACACCACGGCCGTGCGCAATTCACCCGGCTGCCCGCCCAGCGCGGAGTTCACCGCGTTCAGCGCCGCCTGCTGCGCCCGCGCGTCGATGGTCGTGATGATCTGCAGCGCACCGGTATTCAATTCCTGCTCGCTGATCCCGGAGGCGCGCAGTTCGCGCAGCACCTGGGCGCGGATCAAACCCTCCGGTCCGCGCGGAATGCTGTCGTCCAGCTCGGTGACCGGCACGATGTTCGGGAACACGGTGGCGGCGCGCTCGGTGCGCTGCAGCACGCCCATCTCGATCATGCCGTCCAGCACGTAGGACCAGCGCGCCTTCAACTGGTCCAGATGCGTCTCCGGGTCCAGCGCCGACGGCGTGCGCACCACCGACGCCAGCACCGCGCCCTCGGCCAGGGTCAGCTCCGGGACCGGTTTGGCGAAGTACGCCCGCGCCGCCGCCTGGATGCCGTACGCGCCGCGCCCGTAGTAGATGGTGTTCAGATAGGCGGCGAGAATGTCGTCCTTGCTCCATTCGCGGGCCATCTTGGCGGAGATGATGAGCTCGCGCATCTTGCGGCTCAGGGTCCGTTCGGAACTCAGGAAGGCGTTCTTCACGTACTGCTGGGTGATGGTGGAGCCGCCGCCCGCGTCTTCCTTGCCGGTGAAATTGTCCCGGGCCGCGCGCACGAACGCCGAGGTCGAATAGCCGGGATTGGTGTAGAAATTGCGATCCTCGGCCGAGAGCACGGCCAGCCGCACCGGTTGCGGAACATCGCTGAGCGGCACCGGGACCCGATTGCCCTCCGGCGGAACGACCTTCGCGATCACGGTATTGCCGTCCGCGGTGAGAATCGTGGCGATCTGATTGGTCTGCACCGATTCCGGGTCCGGGATCTCCGCGCTCCAGTACGCCAGCCCGAACAGCGCGGCGGGCAGCAGGACCAGGATCGCGAACAGCGTCACCAGCACCCGGAACACCCGATACCCGCGCGAGTGCTTGGGCCGCAGCGAGTTCGACGGCTTTTCGGGCGGTTTCGCCCGTTTGCGCGGCCGGCTGTGCGACGGTTGACGCCGTGCGGTAGCGAGCTCATTCCAGCCAGCCATGGTGGCGTACGGTGCCGGATCACTGCGACGCCGTTTACGGGACGAGCTCACGAACATCTCCTCACTGGAGCGTCGAAAAAGCTTGCGTGTACGGAGGAAGCCGCAGACAGCGCTGTGCGGCGCGACCCATGCTAATGGACACACCCGACCGGTCGGCGGTATTGCGCGCCTGCGCCAGGCAAGGGGTCCGGGGGCAGCGCCCGCGCCCGGCATATGGGGGTCCCGGGGGCGAAGCCCCCGAAACCCCCTTTCCTGCTGAGCCGAAGGCTCAGCTCTTCACGCCGCCCGCGGTCAGACCCGAGATGATGCGGCGCTGGAACAGCAACACCATGATCACCAGCGGAATGGTCACGATGGTGCCCGCCGCCATAATGGCCGCATAGGGCTGGACCAGCGGGTTGTTACCCGAGAACCGGGCGACGGCCACCGTCACCGGCTCGGTCTTGTCCGACGACAGCAGCCGCGCCAGCAGGTATTCGTTCACCGCGGCGATGAAAGCCAGGATGGCCGTGGTGAATACGGCCGGCGCCGCCAGCGGCAGCATGATCAACCGGAACGCCTGGAACCGCGACGCCCCGTCGATCCGCGCCGCTTCCTCCAGCTCCCAAGGCAATTCGGTGAAGAACGACGCCAGGATGTACACCGTCATGGGCAGCACGAACGAAATGTTCGGAATGATCATGGCCTGGTAGTGCCCGATCCACCCGATATCGGTGAACAGCTGGAACAGCGGCGTCACCAGCACCACCACCGGGAACATGGACGCCGACAGGATCAGCCCCGACACCACGTACTGGCCCTTGAAGGTCAGCCGCGCCAACGCGTACGCCGCCATCACGCCGATGATCAGCGCGATCACCGTGGTGAACAGCCCGATGATGACGCTGTTGCCCAGCGCCCGCCCGAAGTCGTTGCCGCGACTGGTGTCGAACGCATTGCTGAAGTTCTCGAACGTCACATGGGTGGGCCACGGGGTGTTGTCGAACTGGTAGTCCGGATCGCGCAGCGCGGTCACGACCATCCAGTAGAACGGTCCCAGCCCCCACACCAGCACGATCAGCGCGCCCAGATAAACCCGCGCCGAGGCCAGCTTCTTCGTCCACGGAACCGGCTGCACGCCCGGCTTGTTCGGCGCGGCGGGCTCTTTCGTCATGTTGATGCTCATCAGTGCGCCTCCCGCTGTGCTTCCTGGGTGCGAACCGCATTGGCGCCCAGCACCTTCACCAGCAGGAACGCCACCGCGAAGATGAGCAGGAAGGTGATGATCGACAGTGCCGAGGCGCTGTTGGGCCCCTGCCGCACCTGATCCACCACCAGCATGGAGATGGTCCGGGTATTGGCATTGGACTGCGTCATGATGGCCGGCAGGTCGTACATGCGCAGCGCGTCCATGGTGCGGAACAGCACCGCCACCAGCAGCGCCGGCTTCAGCAGCGGCATGGTGATGTGCCAGAACCGCTGCCAGGCGGACGCCCCGTCCACCTTGGCGGCCTCGTACACGTCCTCCGGAATCACCTGCAGCCCGGCCAGGATCAGCAGCGCCATGAACGGGGTGGTCTTCCACACGTCGGCGGCGATGACCGCGAACCGGGACGGCCATTCGTCCACGGTCCACAGGATGTGGGTGCCGAGCACCCGGTTGACCACGCCGTCGTACTGGAACATGAACTCCCACAACCGCGCCGTGACGGCGGTGGGGATGGCCCACGGAATGAGCACGGCCGCGCGCAGCAGCGCCCGGCCCTTGAAGGTCTTACCCATGATCATGGCCATGCCCAGGCCGATGGTGGCCTCCAGCGTCACCGTGATCACGGTGAAGAACAGGGTGACGCCGATGGCCAGCCAGAACTGCGAGCCCAGATTGCCGGTGGGGCAGCTGACCGTCTCACCGAAACTGTTGGTGCACTGCTGCATCAGCCAGTGCGTGTAGTTGTCGAATCCGGCATTGCCGCCCTCGACGAACATGCCGGTGGCGGGATCGAGCCCGGAATCCTTCTGGAACGACATGATCAGCGCCCGGACTACCGGGTAGCCGATCACCACCGCCAGCGCCAGCAGCACCGGCGTGACGAACAGCCAGGCCTTCGCCGTACCGGACATACCGGTACGGCGCTTCGGCGCGGAGGCAGCGGGTTTCGTGGACATGCCGGGCAGATCGGGCGGCGCGACCTCGGTCGCTCCCGAAGGACGTGACACCGTTTCTCTTCTCCTGCGGGACGGACTCGTCAAGACGGGAGAATCCTACGACCCGGCGGTCTCGATGCCCTTCTGCATCCCGATGATCGCTTCGTCGACGGACTGCTTGCCCTCGATCGCCTTGTAGGCGTTCTCCTGCACGGCCTTCGACACCGCCGAGTAGTACGGGGTCACCGGACGCGGCACCGCCGAGGCGATGGAGTCCTTGAGCGCGGGCAGGTACGGCATCTTGGCGATCAGCGCCGGATCGTCGTAGACCGAGGCGCGGACCGACGGCAGCGCGCCCTGCGCCACGATGTGCTGGGCGTCCTCGCTGATCAGGTAGCGCAGGAAGTCCAGCGCGGTGGCCTTGTTCTTGGAGAAGGCGCTGATGGCGGCGTTGTAGCCACCGAGGGTGGAGGCGCCGATGCCGTCCTTGCCGGGCAGCGGGGCGACCCCGAACTTGTCCTTCACCGCGGAGGCGTCGGAACCGGCGTCACCGAAGCTGGACGGCCAGCCGCGCATGTACATGAGCTTGCCGGTGACGAAGGCGTTCTGCGACTCCGGCTCCTTGAACGAGAGCGCCTGCGGCGGGATGTCGCCGTTCTTGTACGCCTCCACCAGGATCGACAGCCCGGCGCGCGCCTGCGGCGAGTTCACCGTCGGGGTCTTGCCGTCCGCGCCCACGAAGCTGCCGCCGAAGGCGTTGATGACCTCGGCGGTGTTCACGGTCAGGCCCTCGTAGGGGGCGAACTGGCCCGCGTAGCAACCGATTCCGGCCTCGCGCGCCTTCGGGCAGCTGGCCAGCAGCTCCGACCAGGTCTTGGGGGCTTCCTGCACCAGGTCCTTGCGGTAGTACAGCAGGCCGCCGTTGGTGTTGCGCGGCGCGGCGTACAGGGTGCCGTTGTAGGTGGCCGAGGCGACCGGCGGCGACAGCAGCGTCGAGGTGTCGATCTGGAACTGGTCCTTGAGCGGCTGGATCCAGCCCTTGGCGGCGAACTCGGCGGTCCACGGCACGTCGAGCGCGACCACGTCGTAGTCGGAGCTCTTCGCGTTCAGGTGCTGCTTGAGATCGTCGTACTGCTGGTTGGCGTCGTTCGACTGCTCCTTGAACGTCACCTTCTCGTCCGGGTGCGCGGCGTTCCAGCGCTCGACGAGCTGCTTGACCGCACCGGTCTCGGTGGTGTCCTTGCCCTCGACGTAGGTGATCGGCCCGCGGCCCGTCAGGTTCTGCGAGACGGGGCTGCTCCCACTGTCACTGGAGCAGGCGCTGACGAAGGTCGCCGTCAGCAGCGCGGCTCCGGTCATGACCACGGCGGCGCGTGGGACCAGTGACGTACGTAGGACCTGCTTCAAAGCCATCGCGGATACTCCAGGGTCGAGACGTGAGCGGCAGCACACTGGGCCGGGTGCACAAGGGAAGATACATGGTGGAGGTTCCGCACGCCCGGACTACCTCACGTTCGCGCAGGTAGCGCAGGTCGCTAGGCTGTTGGCGATGTCGGCTCAGGAGAAGATGCTCACTCGGATCGGCGGTTTGCTGCGGCAGGCCGAGTCGACCGAGAACTCCCATGAGGCGGAAGCCTTTCTGGCGGCGGCGCAGAAGCTGGCCACCCGGTCCTCGATCGATCTGGCGGTGGCGCGGGCGCACATCTCGACCCGGGAGCGGCGGCCGACGCCGGTGCAGCGGGTGATCCCGATCGGCGAGGCGGGCAAGCGCGGGCTGCGGACGTATGTGCAGCTGTTCGTGGCCATCGCGTCGGCCAATGACGTGAAATGCGATGTGGCGCGGACTTCGACCACCGTCTACGCCTACGGATTCGACACCGATATCGATACTTGTGAGGCGCTGTACACGAGCCTGCTGATCCAGATGGTGCGGGCGTCGGACCAGTACATCAAATCCGGGTCCTACAAATCGGCGACCACCGAGAAAGTGGTGGTCGAAAGCCGCTGGGGGCGCAAGATCCAGCGCAAGGTGCAGACGCCGGTGGCCGCGGTGACCGCGCGCCTGAATTTCCAGATGGCGTTCGCGGCGCGGATCGGCAAGCGGCTGGCCGAGGTGAAAGCCGATGTGGAGGCCGAGGCGGTGCGGACCGAAGTCGCCGAATCGGTGTCCACCGGAACGGCTTTGGCATTGCGCAACAAGGAATTGGAACTGACCGACTTCTACGGCCGCACCTCCGAAGCCCGCGGCACCTGGCGTGGGCCGCAGGCGTCGGCCGGATATTCCGCGGCGGCGCGCCGGGCTGGGGACCGTGCCGGACGCAATGCGCGCCTGGGTGATTCCGGCGAATTGGGCGGCGCGCGCGGGCAATTGCCGCGAGGCGAGGGGTGACGGTCCGCGATTCCCAGCGCAGCCGGGTCTACGACGCGGAGATGCTGGTCCGGGGGATGTTCGACCGCGCCGATGAATTCGGGACGCGCACTGTCGAAATGCACGGTTCGCAGCTGACGTTGCCCGTCGAGCGGCGTTTCGCCTCGGTGGAATCGGTGCAGAGTTATGTGGATAAAGTGCTGGCGCTGAATTGGATACGCGCCCGATGGGATCGCGCGAGCACACCCGTCACGGTCCGTTCCCGCGCGGGCGCGAAGGCCGCCCACTACGAAGCCGAGGGTTCGATCCTGGCCGTCCCCCTGCACGTCGGTGGAACCGCCTGGGCGCTACGGGAATTGGTGATCCTCCACGAACTGGCGCATCACCTCGACCCCGCCCCCGGCGAAACCGCACCGCACGGCCCCGAATTCTGCGCCCGCTACCTCGAATTGGCGGACGGGATCATCGGCCCCGAAGCCGCACTCATACTGCGCACCACCCTGTATTCCTGCGGCGTCCGCATAGCCTGAGCGCCCGAGCCATTCCGCCGCGCGCTGTTGATCCCGCCGGGGTCAGGGCAGCAGCTTTCGCACCCGATCCAATCGTTCCCGCCACCACCGCACCCGCTCCGCATCGGGATGCCGATACCGCTCCAGCAATTCCGGATCAGGTTCCGGCGCGCTCTGCGGCACCGCGAGAAACCCATCCACCGGCCGCAGCGATTCCGTCACCAGATCCCCGGTGAACAGCGACAAAGTATCCAGCCCGCAGGCGAATTCGAGCTCCGGCAGGCTCGCCGCCAGCCGAATCTGTGCCGCCAGCCCCACACTCGTCTCCAGCGCCGACGACACGATGCACGGCAATCCCGCCGCCTCCGCCACCGCCAGCGCCCGCCGCACCCCGCCCAACGGCGTGCATTTCAATACCGCCACATCGGCCGCCCCCGCCACCGCGACCCGCATCGGATCCTCGGCCCGCCGAATCGATTCGTCCGCCGCGATCCGCACATCCACCCGCCGCCGCACCGCCGCCAGTTCCTCCACCGTCCGGCAAGGCTGCTCCACATATTCGAGCCCACCTGCGGCCCGATCGATCAACTTGATCCGCTCCACAGCCGTATCCACATCCCACACGGCGTTCGCATCCACCCGCACCGCCCCGTCGGGCCCGAGCGCCTCGCGCACCGCCGCCACCCGCTCCAGATCCTCGCCCAGCGAATCCGGATGATCAGCAACCTTCACTTTCGCTGTCCGGCAACCGGATCCGGCCACGATCTCCCGCGCCCGCTCCGGCCCCACCGCCGGCACGATGCAATTCACCGGCACCCGAGCCCGCACCGTCGCGGGCCACCCCACCGTCGCCTGCTCGACCGCCGTAGCCAGCCAGGCCGCCGCCTCCCGATCGTCGTACTCGGGAAACGCGCAGAACTCCCCCCACCCGGCGGGTCCGGGAATCAGCATCCCTTCTCGCACGGTGATCCCCCGAAACCGCGTCCGCATCGGAATCGCGTACACCACAGACGCCCCGAAATCCGCGCTCTCGCTCATCGCCCGAACGCTACTCGCCCAGCTCGAACACCCTTCCTTGCGGTTTCGCCGGCCCCAGGTGCCACCTGGTCGGCGAAAGACGTTGCCCAGCCTCATCTACCCGCGTGACATCGGTACGGCCTGGTGAACCGGTATCGCGGGTGATCGAGTGCGGTGTGCGCGCCGGGTTATGGGGTAGCGGTGGCGCGGGGAGCCGTTCAAAATGCGGTCAGAGCGTCGAACGACCCGGGGGGAGCCCGCACATCATGAAGCCGCCGCCAGAGGAACCTCGTCAGGAAGACGTGGAGACCCTCCGATCGAACAAGTCGTCGGAAGGCCGCCAGGTCGCGCCGCCGTCGCCGCCGGTATGGGGTCCGGGGGAGGGGCCGAATTCGGTCGGCGGCCCGCAGCAGATTCCGCCGCAGCCGGGTGGTGCGCCGGTTCCCGGTCGCTCGTATCCCCCGAACCCGGGTGGGCCCGGCCCGCAATCGCGCGGCCCGGCAGCTGATTTCGGCCCGGACCTCGGCCGTTCGTCAAGGCCGGAAAACAACCCGCCGGTCGGTCCCGGCCAGCGCGGCGTCCGCCCGGAACCCGGCGCGCCGCCGCAGCAGTTCGGACCTGCCGGTCAGTCGAACCCGCCGCCGTTCCCCGGCGCTACCGGGCAGCCGGGCGGCCCGCAATCCTTCGGCGGCCCAGGGCAATCCGGCAGGCCGCAAGCACCCGGTGGGCAGCGGCAGCCGGTTTCTCGTCCGCGGGGCGAGATCGGGCGCAATGATCCGACGGATGTCGCGCCGGCCCGGAACTCGGGTGGTCCGGTCGCGCCTCCGGGATCGGACGGCAATGCTGTTGGGACACTGGGCCGCTCGGGCGACGAGCGCCCGACCAACAAGCTAGGTGGGAACGATCCGGCCGCGGATCGGTCCGGCGGTCAAGCCGGCGGTTGGCAGACGCCGGGAGTGCTGCCGGGCAGTCGGCAGACCCCTGATAGCCGCCCTGGGACCGAGGGACCTACCAACCGGTTCGGTGACGAGCCGAGTTCGGGTTCGGCGAGTAGATACGCGGCGGGCTCCGGACCGGCTCGCGGCTTCGGAGATCAGCCTTCCGATCCGCGGGTGCAGCAGCCGCCGCAGGGGCGTGGGCCGACGGGACCCGCACGTGATCCGCGCGGACCGCAGCCGGGGGTCGGCCCGGGAGCGGCCGGTTCCGGAGATCCGCAGTCGGGACGCGGGGGATTCGATTCCGGTCGCGGACAGTCGGATCCGTCTCGGCCGGTGGCGCCGCAGGGTCGGCCGGGGCCTCACGATGCCGGGCGCGGAAAGTCTGCGAACCAGCCGGATAGCGGATCGCAGCCGCGGAACTACGGGCCGCAGGCGGCCGCGGCGCAGAATTTCGCTGGTGCGGGAGTGAATTCGCCGTCCGGCCCGAACAGTGGTGCCTGGCCACCGCAGGGACCGGCCAGTGGGGAATGGCCGAAGCAAGCCGGGCCGTCCACCGGTGAGTGGCCGCAGCAGACCGGGTCGAAGTCTGGCGGTCCGTCTACCGGTGAGTGGGCTGCGGTCGGGAGCGCGGGATCGGTTGCGAGTGCGTCGGGTTCGGGAAAATCGGGAAGCAAGGGTGACGGGCTCGGGGTCGCGGGCGCGGTGACGGCCATCCCCGGGCGGGGCGTGCGGATGCTCGACCTGGGGATAAGTGGGGCGTTGTTCCTCGTCGGCGTCGTTGCCATGTTCGGGTTCGGGAACGACCTGTTCGGGAAGTTCTTCCAGCTTGTGCACAACCGGTGTACGGCGAAGAAGGATTTCTCGGTGCAGTGCGATCTGGTGCGACCGCCCAGTTCTGCGTTGTGGGGTTTGATGATCGCCGGTGGCGGGATGTCGCTGGCGCTGATCACCGGGTTGGTGCTGACGTCGGTCGCGGCGCTCACGGGCCGGAAGCGGCCGTGGCTGGCGCTCGCCATCGCGGTGCCGGTGATCCTGGTCGCGGGCGCGGCCGGGCACGTGCTGGTGAGCAGCGCGATCGCGGACTGAAACGGGGCGGGCTGGGCATCCTGGAGGTATGGCGGAGTACTGGCGGCCGCCGCCGCGGCCGGGAGACCTGGCCGTCGCCGTGGTGATCTACCTGCTGGGCGCCGGATTCGCCTGGTTCATGGCGCTTCTGGTGCCGGAGTACGACCTCCTGGCACGCGAACCGGGCGATACCCGCTACCTGCCGGTGGCATACGCCGTCGGCTGGGCCGGCATCGTCATCGCCGCGATGGTGGTTCCCCTGTGGATCCTCCGCGAGTACCAATTCCGCCAGCGTTCCTGGCCCACAGCACTATTGATCTTCCCCTTGGTAACCCTCGCGTGGGTCTTAGGCCTCTTCGTAGCGATCGTCGCCGTCGGGGCGAGCGGTTGAGTGGCACACCAGCGCGGACATTCCGGACAGAACTCCACCCTGGTGTGCCACCCGAATTTCAGAGCCTTTCGTAGATGGTGGCGTTGGCGAGTCCGCCTGCCTCGCACATGGTTTGGAGGCCGTAGCGGGCGCCGCGGTCGTGGAGGGCGTGGACGAGGGTGGCGGCCAGGCGGGAGCCCGAGGCGCCGAGGGGGTGGCCGAGGGCGATCGCGCCGCCGTTCACGTTCACCTTGGACAGGTCGGCGCCCGTGTCTTGCGCCCAGGCCAGCACTACCGAGGAGAACGCTTCGTTGACTTCGAACAGGTCGATGTCGGACAGTTCGAGCCCGGCGCGTTGCAGGACTTTGCGGGTCGCGGGGATGACGGCGGTCAGCATGAGCAGCGGATCGTCGCCGGCCACGGCGAAGCTGTGCAGACGGGCGAGGGGGCGCAGGCCGAGCTGGGCGGCGCGTTCGCTGGTCATGATCAGGACCGCGGAGCTGCCGTCGTTGATCTGGGATGCGTTGGCGGCGGTGATGTTCCAGCCGATCTGCGGGAAGCGCGCGGCCATCTCCTCGCTGTAGTAGGCGGGCCGGAGGCCGGCGAGGGTGTCCAGGGTGCTGCCGGTACGGATGCCCTCGTCGAACGTGATGCCGTTCAAGGGCGCCAGCTGGGCTTCGAAGAGGCCGTTCTTCGTTGCGGTGGCGGCCTTTTCGTGGCTGCTCAGGGCGAATTCGTCGAGCTGTGTGCGGGACAGCCCCCATTTGGCGGCGATCAACTCGGCGCTGATGCCCTGCGGGACGAGGCCCTCGGGATAGCGTTCGGCGAACCCGACGCCCGCGATGTCCTCCGCGCCGACCATATTGGCCCCCATGGGAACCCGGCTCATGGATTCCACGCCGCCGGCCACCACGATGTCGTACGCCCCGGCGATCACGCCCTGCGCCGCGAAGTGGATCGCCTGCTGGCTGCTGCCGCACTGCCGGTCGACGGTGGTGGCGGGCACCGATTCCGGATAGCCGGCGGCCAGGGCCGCGCGCCGGGTGAGGTTGGAGCCCTGTTCACCGACGGCGGTGACGACACCGCCGATCACATCGTCGATCAAGGCGGGATCGATCTCGCTGCGCCGCACCACTTCTCGCAGGCTGTGCGCGAACAGATCGACCGGATGCACCCCGTGCAATGCGCCGTTCGGCTTGCCCTTGCCGATCGGGCTGCGGACCGCTTCGACGATGACTGCGTCTCTCATTGCGATTCCTTCCGAATGCGCTGCCGTGCACCGCAGGGGGTATCCGGGGGCCTGGCCCCCGGACCCCCGGTGGGGCCGTGGCAAGCGCTGACTTTGTCGCTCTAAAGTCAGGTTAGGAGCTGGCCATAGTTCAGGCAAGTCAGCTTGGGTATGATGTGTGCCATGTCGGCCGTATTGGAAGGAAAGCTCAGTGACCTGAGCGCGTGGAAACCCGAGGAATGCTCGATCGCCAAGGCGATGGACCTGGTCGGAACGCGCTCGGCGATCCTGATCCTGCGCGAGGCGTACTACGGCACGACCAGGTTCGATGGCTTCGCGACGCGGGTGGGCATCACCGATGCCGCGGCATCGAGCGCATTGAAGAAGCTTGTGGATGCCGGGCTTTTCGAAAAGCGCCCCTATCAGGAAGAGGGCAAGCGCACCCGGCACGAATATGTGCTCACCCCGATGGGCTCGGACCTGCTCCCCGTCGTGGTCGCCCTCTGGCAATGGGGCGACAAGTACCTCCAGAACGGCGAACCGCCCCTGCAACGCCTGGAGGACGCGACCGGCGAACCGGTAGAGGTCGAATTGCGCAGCGCCTCGGGAAACAAAGTCTCCCTGGAGAATCTGCGCGTCCGGGTCAATCCCGGTTGGTGGCGGAAGCGCCGCCACCAACCGGACTGACTCAGTTCAACCGCCGCCCATCCTCGGGCGCGAAGAAGTACACGTGCTCCCCATCCGCCACCAGGGTGAGCTGTGCGCCCTTGGCCGGCGGATTCCGCCAATCCGCCCGCGCCACAATCGTTTCCCCGTCACCGAGCGTCCGCCCGTACACGTAGGCGTCGGAGCCGAGCTCCTCCACCACGTCCACCTCCATGGCGATCCCCGTCCCCTGCCCGGTGATCTCCAGATGCTCCGGCCGCACGCCCACCACCACGCTCGGCCCGGTCGCCGCCGCCACCGACCGCGGCAACTGCAGCGGGCACCCGCCCAGCGTCACGGTCCCATTGGTGACCGGCAGCGTGAACAGGTTCATCGCGGGCGAGCCCATGAACCCGGCCACGAACAGATTGGCCGGATTCCGGTACAGATCCCGCGGCGAGGCGCACTGCTGCAACAGCCCGTCCTTGAGCACCGCCACCCGATCCCCCATGGTCATGGCCTCGACCTGATCATGGGTCACGTACACGGTGGTGGTCCCGAGCCGCCGCTGCAACTGGGCGATCTGCGTGCGGGTCTGCACGCGCAGCTTGGCGTCCAGGTTCGACAGCGGCTCGTCCATCAGGAACACCTGCGGCTGCCGCACGATCGCGCGCCCCATGGCCACGCGCTGACGCTGACCACCGGAGAGCGCCTTGGGCTTGCGATCCAGGTACTGCTCGAGGTCGAGCAGCTTGGCCGCCTCCAGCACCCGTTCCTGCCGTTCGGCTTTGGACACCTTCGCCATCTTCAACGCGAAGCCCATGTTCTCCGCGACGCTCATATGCGGATACAGCGCGTAGTTCTGGAACACCATGGCGATATCGCGTTCCTTGGGTTCGGCGTGCGTGACGTCGTTCGCCCCGATCAGGATGCGCCCGCCGCTCACCTCCTCCAAGCCCGCGAGCATGCGCAGCGAGGTGGACTTGCCACAGCCGGACGGGCCGACCAGCACCAGGAATTCACCATCGGCGATTTCCAGGTTCAGCGCGTCGACGGCGGGTTTGTCGGAGCCCGGGTACAGCCGGGTGGCCTGGTCGAATGTCACCGTAGCCACGGTGGATCACATCCCTTCACCGGCAGGAACGTGCCGGACGATCCGTTGTAGAGGGGGTTGACCCAACTCTCGGAGGCTCTCGGGGGCTTCGCCCCCGAACCCCCTTTTCAGGGGTACGCCCGAAAGTTTCAGGGTCGGCGAAGAGACTAACCGAGGGGCAGAATGGGCCGCAGTGTCGATCGCCATTTGCTTTCAGCCAATAAAGGAGTGCGCATGAGCCATCCGATCCGCATCGGAGTGCAGTTGCAGCCCCAGCACGCCCCCAATTACGGGTTGATTCGCGATGCGGTGCGCCGCGCCGAGGATCTGGGCGTGGACATCGTCTTCAACTGGGATCACTTCTATCCGCTGTACGGGGATCCGGAGGGCGCGCACTTCGAGTGCTGGACCATGCTGGGCGCGATCGCCGAGCAGACCGAGCGGGTGCAGCTGGGTGCGCTGGTCACCGGTGGCGGCTACCGCAATCCGGACCTGCTGGCCGATATGGCCCGCACGGTCGACCACGTCAGCGACGGCCGCCTCATTCTCGGCATCGGCGCGGGCTGGTTCCAGAAGGACTACGACCAGTACGGCTACGACTTCGGCACCCCGGGCAGCCGGCTCGCGCTGCTGAAGGACTACCTGGCGCGCATCACCGACCGGCTGGCCAAGCTGAATCCGCAGCCGGTGCGCGATATCCCGATCCTGATCGGTGGCGGCGGCGAGAAGAAGACCCTGCGCCTGGTCGCCCAGTACGCCTCGATCTGGCACAGCTTCGCGGACCTGGACGCGCTGAAGTCCAAATCCGGCATCCTCGCCGCACACTGCGCGGAGGTCGGCACCGATCCCGCGGCCATCGAGAAGTCGGTGGCGTGGCCGGGCGTCGAGGCGGCCCCCGATTTCGTGGCGGCGGGCGCGACCCTGTTCACGGTGGGCACCGGCGGTCCGGATTACGACCTCACGAAGGTCGCCGAAGCTGTGCATTGGCGCGACAGCCTGTAATTCGTACGGAGACGGGACAGCTGATTTCGCACCGGTTGGGGTAACTCCCTGGGTACGCCCGGAATCGGGTTGGCACTGACCGCCGGCGCGCATGCATGAATTGCCGCGGCACCGGGCTGCGCGCTGAAGTCGCGGGGAGGCGGATAGGCTGGTTTGTCATGGTTTCCTTGCGCTCGGCCGCGCCCCGGCGATCCCGGCGGCAGCCCCGCATCCTGGCAGCTGCGGGAGTGCTGCTGACCACTTTGCTCGGCACGGTAACCCTGGGCGCGGGGGTGAGCACGGCCGCGCCGACGAACGGCGACCTCTGTTCCCCACCGGGCGTGGCGGCCGCCAGTGCGGCCCCGACCAATTTGGCTACGGGTCAGCAAGCAGCGGGCGCGGATCGGTTCACCACCGCATCCACGGTGCCGCTGAATCAGATCGATGTGTCCAAGCTGGGCTTGCTCACCCCGGGCAAGCTCAGCGTCGGCACCCTCTCGGACGCCCCGCCGAGCATCTGCGTCAACTCCAAGGGCACCTTCACCGGTTTCGACAATGAACTCCTGCGGGCCATCGGCGCGAAGCTGGGCCTGCAGGTGGAGTTCACCGGCACCGAGTTCGCGGGGCTGCTGGCGCAGGTCGCCAACAATCGCTTCGATGTGGGCTCTTCCAGCATCACCACCACCGATGCCCGCCGCCAGCTGGTCGGCTTCACCAACGGCTACGACTTCGGCTACTTCTCGCTGGTGACGCCGAACGGTTCGGCCATCAAGGGCTTCTCGGATCTGAAGCCGGGCAATCGGATCGGCGTGGTGCAGGGCACCGTGCAGGACGAGTACGTGGTCAACGAACTGCACCTGGACCCGGTGAAGTTCCCGGATTACAACACCGCCTACGCGAACCTGAAGTCCGGGCAGATCGACGCCTGGGTGGCCCCGTCGCAGCAGGCCATCGGCGCGATCAAACCGGGTGACGCGACCTCGATCGTGCAGAACACCTTCAGCGTCAACAACTTCGTGGGCTGGGCGGTGCGCAAGAACAACCAGCCGCTCACCGATGCGCTGAACGCCGGGCTGGACGCCATCATCGCCGACGGCACCTACGCCAAGCTGTACGAGGACTGGGTGCCGCGCGAGCTGCCGCCGGGCTGGAAGCCGGGTTCGAAAGCCGTTGCCGCGCCGCAGCTCCCGGACTTCGCGAAGATCGCGGCCGAGCACGCGGGCGACAACTCCGGCGGCGAGGTCGCGCAGCCGAAGTCCACGGTGCAGCAGTTGAAGGACACGTTCTTCGATTGGTCGTTGTACCGCAAGGCTTTCCCGGACCTGATCAAGACCGGTCTGCCGAACACGCTGATCCTGGCGCTGGTCTCGGGCGCGCTGGGCACCGTGCTGGGCATGCTGCTGGCGGTCGCCGGAATTTCCCGCACCCGCTGGTTGCGCTGGCCCGCACGGGTTTACACCGACATCTTCCGCGGCCTGCCCGCCGTGGTGATCATCCTGTTGATCGGCCTGGGCATCGGCCCGGTGGTCAAGGGCATCACCGGCAACAATCCGTACTGGCTGGGCGCGGTCGCGCTCGCCCTGCTGGCCTCGGCCTATATCGGCGAGATCTTCCGCTCCGGCATCCAGTCGGTGGAGCCGGGCCAGATGGAGGCCGCGCGCGCCATCGGTTTCGGCTACCGCCAGGCCATGACCCTGGTGGTGATCCCGCAGGGCGTGCGCCGGGTGCTGCCCGCGCTGATGAACCAGTTCATCGCGCTCATCAAGGATTCCTCGCTCATCTACTTCCTGGGTCTGCTGGCCTCGCAGCGCGAGCTGTTCGCGGTGGGCCGGGACCTGAACGCGCAGACCGGCAATCTGTCCCCGCTGGTGGCGGCCGGTCTGGTGTACCTGCTGCTGACCGTGCCGCTGACGCACCTGGTCAACTACATCGACAAGCGGTTGCGCACCGGACGTCCGGAGAATCCGGCCGAGCCGATCGAGCAGGCGGTCGTCACGGAAGGGCGTGGAGCATGAGTGCCTCTCTCACCGGTAAGGATCTGCATCTGACGCTGGGCACGAACCACGTGCTGCGCGGGGTGGACATCCAGGTCGACGCGGGCAAGACCACCACGGTCATCGGGCCGTCGGGTTCGGGCAAGTCGACGCTGCTGCGGGTGCTGAACCGCCTGCACGAACCCGACAAGGGCGACATCATGCTCGATGGCGCGTCCATGCTGAAGGTCAATCCGGACACGCTCCGGCAGCGCATCGGCATGGTGTTCCAGCACTTCAATCTGTTCCCGCACATGACGGTGGCGGAGAACATCGCGCTGGGTCCGCGCAAATTGCACGGGCTTTCGAAGGAGCAGGCGCGCACCCTGGCCGTGCAGCAGCTGGAGACGGTCGGGCTCGCGGGCAAGGCCGACGCGCGCCCGGCGAACCTGTCCGGCGGTCAGCAGCAGCGGGTGGCCATCGCGCGCGCCCTGGCCATGAAACCGGATGTGATGTTCTTCGACGAGGCCACCTCGGCGCTGGACCCGGAGTTGGTGAAGGGCGTGCTGGCGCTCATGTCGGAGCTGGCCCGCGGCGGCATGTCCATGATCGTGGTCACCCACGAGATGGGTTTCGCCCGTTCGGTTTCCGACCGGGTCGTCTTCATGGATCATGGCCAGGTGGTCGAAACCGGTTCGCCGGATCAGCTTTTCGACAATGCCGAGACCCCGCGCCTGCGGCAGTTCCTCTCCCAGGTGCTGTAGCGAGAAACCCTCGAGCTAACTAAGGGCAACCTAATTGGTCGGCTGTTCACCTGCTCGTCCCCTACGGCTCTTCTGGCGTGGTTACGGTGCGCCCGACAGTCGATCCTGGGAGCATGCAGTGAGCCTCAAACCCCTCAGCCTCTTCGTGAAGCACGATGGCGTCTCGTCGCGTTCCTCCGTGACCTGCCAGTACAAGTGCGGTAACGCGTGCTTCCACGAGGTCCCCAACACCTCGGCCGGTGAGTACTTCGGCGATATCGTCGCCGCCATCTCGCGCCGCCGCGTCTTCCAGGGCGGCGCCGCCCTGGTGCTGGCCGCGGGCGCCGGCAGCCTGCTGGCCGCCTGCGGTGACGACAAGGCCGAAGCCGCCGAAGCGAACCCGGGCACCGGCATCGGCACCGACTTCGAAGCGGTCGCGCCGAACAAGGAAGACGCCCTGGTCACCGCCAAGGGCTATGAGCAGAGCGTGGTCATCCGCTGGGGCGACCCGGTGGTGGCCGACGCCCCGAAGTGGGATTTCGCCAATCAGACCGCCGCCGCGCAGGCCAAGCAGTTCGGCTTCAACAACGATTACGCGGCGCTGCTGCCCATCGAGGGCAAGGACAATGCGTTCCTGCTGGTCGTGAACCACGAGTACACCACCGAACCGGCCATGTTCCTGGGCTACAACCCGGACGCGCCGACCCGTGAGCAGTTCGAGATCGCCCTTGCCGCGCACGGGCTTTCGGTGGTCGAGGTCAAGGGCGAGTCCGGCAGCGGCAAGCTCACCCCGGTCATGGGCCAGTACAACCGCCGCATCACCGGCACCACCGAGTTCAAGGTGACCGGTCCGGCCGCGGGCAGCGACCTCCTCAAGACCTCGGTCGACCCGACCGGCGCCAAGGTGCTGGGCACCTTCAACAACTGTTCCGGCGGCGTGACCCCTTGGGGCACCGTGCTTTCCGGCGAGGAGAACTTCAACCAGTACTTCGGCGGGGTGGCGGCCGATGCGACCGTGCAGGCGCGCGGCAAGCGCTACGGCCTCGGCTTCCCGGGCGCGGGCCAGGGCGAGATGCCGCGCCGCTGGGAGACTTTCGACAAGCGCTTCGACGTGGCGGCCGAGCCGAACGAGTCCAACCGCTTCGGTTACGTGATCGAGGTGGACCCGTGGGATCCCACCGGCACCCCGGTCAAGCATTCGGCCATGGGCCGCTTCAAGCACGAGTCGGCGAACATCTACGTCACCAAGGACGGCACCGTCGTCGCCTACTCCGGCGATGACGAGCGGTTCGAGTACATGTACAAGTTCGTGTCCGCCAAGAAGATCCAGCCGGGCAATACCGCCGCCGCCCGCAAGGCGAACATGACCATTCTCGACGAGGGCACCCTCTACGTCGCCAAGCTCACCGGCGATCACGCGGGCCAGGTCGACGGCAGCGGAAAGGTGCCGTCCGACAAGGGCTTCACCGGCAAGGGCCAGTGGATTCCGCTCCTGCAGACCGGCGCGGACGGCAAGGGCAAGTCGCTGGTCGAGGGCATGAGCGCGGAAGAGGTCGCGGTGTTCACCCGCCTGGCCGGCGACAAGGTCGGGGCCACCAAGATGGACCGCCCGGAGGATTTCGAGCCCAATCCGCTCACCGGCAAGGTGTACGTGGCGCTCACCAACAACAAGAACCGCGGCGACGAGGGCAAGGCCGCCGCGGACGAGGCGAACCCGCGCAACCAGAACAAGAACGGGCAGATCCTCGAGCTCGTCGACAATCACGCGGGCACCGACTTCACCTGGTCGCTGCTGCTGGTCTGCGGTGATCCGAAGACCGCCGACACCTATTTCGCCGGGTTCGACAAGAACAAGGTCAGCCCGATCTCCTGCCCGGACAATCTGGCGTTCGATCCGCACGGCAACCTGTGGATCTCGACCGACGGCAATGCGCTGAAGTCGAACGACGGGCTGTTCTCGGTGGTGCTCGAGGGTGAGAAGCGCGGCGAGACCAAGCAGTTCCTCACCGTGCCGATCGGCGCGGAGACCTGCGGGCCGATCGTCACCAAGGATCGCGTCATGGTCTGCGTGCAGCATCCGGGCGAGCTGGATGGCGCGAGTGCCGACAAGCCGGGATCGCACTGGCCCGACGGCGGGACCTCGCAGCCCCGCCCGGCGGTCGTGGTCGTCTGGAAGACCGGCAACGGCAAGATCGGGGTTTAGGAACAACTCTCGTAGCTCTCAGGGGCTTCGCCCCCGAACCCCCTGAGAGCAACCTAGCTGCTCCCGCGTCCGCTGCCGCTGAAGGGCATATTGGCGTAGGCGGCGAAATCGCCCTGCGCTCCGCTGTAGACGTTCATGTCGACGCCCGCCGCGATGCCGGGAATCCGCCCGGAGTCGCTGGTCTGCCAGAAAGTCCAGGTAGGCCAGCCTCCGGGCACTTCCGGTCCGTCATTGCCGCGATAGTCGGCGATCCACAGCGGATACCGGGTGAACTGATTGCTGTCGGCCATCGCCGTCTGCCAGAAGCGCGGATAGGTGTAGATGATCGGCACGCGACCGGTCAACGCCTGCACGGTGTTCAGATACCGGTGCGTCCAGTCGATGAGCGCGTCCGGCGGCAGCCCGCCCGAATCCTCCATGTCCAGCACCGGCGGCAGATCCAGCAGCCCGTTCTGGCCGAGCACGATGGTCGCGTACAGCGCCGCCTGCGGTTCGGGCGGCAGTGCGGGACGCGCGAAATGGTAAGTGCCCCGGGCGACTCCGGCCACCCGCATGGCGAGGCTGTCCGGAATGAAGTGCGGATTCACGTAGTTCAGGCCCTCGGTGGCCTTGACCATGGCGAATTCGTGGCCCGCGTTGCGCACCGCGAACCAGTTGATGCCCTGGCCGCCGGGATGTTGCCAGGACGCGACATCCGGCCCCGTCACGTCCGCGGCCGCCACGCCCGCGAAGGTTGCCGTAAAGATGCCAGCTGCCGCTACAGATACCACTCTCATCAGGTTGTGGTGGTTCATGCGCTGAAAGGCTAGGTTGCTGACGCGTCATAGTCGGTTAGGCGCGGCTGTGATATTCGCCAATTGTTAGCTATTTCCTATGGAATCAGCTCGAGCCGATTACTTCTCCCGAACCCCCACGGCCTTCATCATTCGGCCCATGAGTTCAAAACCGCTGTCCGGGCCTGTTGGATGGCTGACGCGTATCGATGCCGATTGGGGATCGGTGTTGTTCGCCGGAGTGATCGTGCTGGCCGCCCTGGCCGGTGTCCTGCCCAAGATTCCGTGGTGACCCGATGAGCACCGTGGACATCACCAAAGAAGAACCCGCCGGCGAACCGGCAGTCGCGAGCGGACCGCGCAAGCTGCTCGAACTGCTCCCCGGCATCCTGCTGCTCGCCGCCGTCGGAGTGGCGGCCAAGTACACCCAGATCTATGTGAACAAGCTGGCCCATCACGAGGGCTGGCGCTTCCCGGATATCGAATACGTGCTGTGGGCCATTATTTTCGGCCTCGTCATCGCCAATACCATTGGCGTGCACCGGATTTTCAAACCCGGTGTGGGCAGCTACGAATTCTGGCTCAAGGTCGGCATCGTGGCGCTCGGCTCCCGCTTCGTGCTCGGTGACGTCGCCAAGCTGGGCGGCAGCAGCTTCATCCTGATCCTCATCGATATGACGGCGGCGGGCGCGATCATCCTGCTGGTGGCGCGGCTGCTCGGCCTGTCCGGCAAGCTGGGATCGCTGCTGGCGGTGGGCACTTCGATCTGCGGCGTCTCGGCCATCGTGGCCACCCGCGGTTCCATCCGGGCCAAGAACTCCGAGGTCAGCTACGCCATCGCCGCGATTCTGGCGCTGGGTGCCGTCTCGCTGTTCGCGCTGCCCGCCATCGGGCACGCGATCGGGTTGACCGACAACGAGTTCGGCCTCTGGGCGGGTCTGGCGGTCGACAACACCGCCGAGACCACCGCCACCGGTTACGCCTACTCCGATGCCGCCGGCAAGGTCGCGGTGCTGGTGAAGTCCACCCGCAATGCCCTCATCGGCTTCGTGGTGCTCGGTTTCGCCGCCTACTGGGCCTCGCGCGGCGAAGCCGACCAGATCGCCACCGGCGTGCGCGCCAAGGCGGCCTTCATCTGGGAGAAGTTCCCCAAGTTCGTGCTCGGCTTCCTCGCGGTGTCGGCGCTGGCCACCCTGCACTGGATCAGCAAGGCGCAGTTGACGAATCTGGCGAACATCTCGCGCTGGGCGTTCCTGCTCACCTTCGCCGGCGTCGGCCTGAACACCGATCTGCGCGAACTGGCCCGCGCGGGCTGGCGGCCACTGCTGGTCGCCATCGCGGGCCTGGTCGTGGTGGCGAGCGTGTCACTCGGCCTGGTGCTGCTGACCTCCCGGGTGCTGCACTGGGATCTGTTCTAGCCCAGCCAGTCCAATACCGATGCGGCAGTCCAGGATTGCTGCATACTGCCCAGCGGTTCCCCGGTGAAGGGCTCGTAGTACTCCGCGAAGCTCCCGTCGCTGGCCTGGCGCAAACCTTCCGCGCGCAGCATGAAGGAGCGCTCGGCCCAGCCGCGGCGGGCGAAGACCCAGGAGAACAACCAGCTCATCACCGGCCACACCGGCCCGCGCCAGTATTCGCGGGACCGGAAGTCCTTGGACACCGGCGATGTCGAGGGCGGCAGCGCGTAGCGCAGATCCGGATGCCCGCACCAGCGCGGGCCCTCGAACAGGCGCAGCAGCCGTCGCTCGGCATCGCGGGTGAGCCCGCCGCACAGCAGGGGCGCGAAACAGGCCAGGGTCTCGGTATCGATCCAGCGGTCCGCGCGCACGTCGAAATCGCGGGCCACACCCGTGCGGGCATCGGTGGTCGCGACCACGCCCGCCCGGAAGTAATCGGCCCATTCGTGCAGTTCCCGCACGTCGGCGTGCGGCTGCTTGTAGTCCTCGCCGATATTGGCCAGCACATCGCAGGCCAGCGCGAAGATGGCGGTGACGAACACGTCCTCCACCGCGAAGCTCATGGTGGACGCCAGCTGGTAGTCGTCGTAGCCGGCCCGGCGCATCTGCTCGACCAGCCACATGTACCGGTCGTATTCGCGATCCGACGGCCGCTGCGTCGGATCGCCGACCACGTGCAGGTCCTCGCGCACATACGGCGGCAGGTCGGGGCCCGGAATCACGTTGTCGTAGGCGCGATCCCAGCGCGGCGAATTGTCCATGCCGGATTCCCAGCCGTGGTAGAGCGTGATTCGCCCGTGCTGCTTGGGATCTCGCGCGTACGCCAGCCAGCGATGCCAGCGCATCAGATCGGGCCAGCGGCGCTGCAGGAACTCCTCGGCCACCGCGCGGGTGGAACGCCCGTGCCGGCGGGAGTGATCCAGGATCCGTTGCACCGCAATGGCATGCACGGGCGGCTGGGTGATGCCGGAGGTATCCGGCCCATCCGGCGCGTCGGCCGCGAGTCGCCGGCATTCCCAGCGCGACGGCCCCGGGAAGTACCCGTCCACGCCATTGGCGAAGACGATGTGCGGGATCATGCCGTTGCGCCATTGCGCCGATAACAAGGTGTCCAGTTCCAGCGCCGCGCGTTCCACACTCAACGGGGCCAGACCGACCGCCACGAACGCCGCGTCCCAGCTCCACATGTGCGGATACAACTTGGGCGCGGCACTGGTCATGGTGCCCAGGTCGTTGCCGCGCAGCAGGTAGGCGGCGCGGGCCGCGAGCTGGGTGGGCGTGAACCCCGGGTTCGTCATCGCCCTATTCTGCGCCGGTACCTTCAGGTATGCGCGGTGGGCATGAATGACGGCGGTACCGACGGACGACTCTTGATCGCCAGATTGCACTCTGTTCGCCTACTTTCCATGAGCCTCGCCCGGAGCATCGCCGCACATCCGCGCCCGGTTACGGTGATCGCATGGCGAATTCCGTAAATAGCGGCGACCGTCGTCCCGTAGCGCTCGTCACCGGGGCCAGCCGGGGCCTGGGCGCGGCCATCGCGCGCGAGCTCGCGCCCACACACCGGCTGCTGCTCGGCGCGCGCACGGCGGCGGCGCTGGAACCGATCCTGGATGAACTGCCCGATGCCACGGGTTTCCCGGTGGAGCTGACGGACTACCCGGCGGTGGCTGCGGCGGTGGAGCCTTTCGACCGGCTTGATGTACTTGTGCACAATGCCGGGATCGCCGACCTGGGAACTTTAGCCGATTCGTCCGTCGCGCAATGGCGGAACACCTTGGAAGCCAACCTGATTGCCGTGTCGGAGCTGACGCGCGTGTTGCTTCCGGCGTTGCGCGCGGCGCGCGGGCACGTGGTGCTGATCAACTCGGGAGCGGGACTGCGGGCGAACCCGGGCTGGGGCGTCTACGCCGCCAGCAAGTTCGGCCTGCGCGCCTTCGGCGACGCGCTGCGGCTCGAGGAACCCGAGCTGCGGGTGACCTCGATTCATCCGGGCCGCATCGATACCGATATGCAGCGGGCGATCGTCGCCGACGAGGGCAACGAATACCGTCCCGATGACTTCCTCGAGGCCGGGACCGTGGCGCGGGTGGTGCGTCAGGCGATCGAGACGCCGCGCGACGCGCACCCCACCGAAATCGTGCTGCGACCCATCCCACGCTGAGGATTCGGTACGTTTCATTCGAATTTCGATCGTTTCGCGCAGATTTCGTGACCTGTTCACCAGTAGTCGATATAACGGATGAGGCGGTGCGTAGGGAGGCGCGGACCGGCCCTCGAGCGGAAATTCGGAGTGAACGACGACCATGGACAGACGACGGCTGCTCACGCTGCTCGCCGCCGGAACGGCCGCCGCCCTGACCGGCTGCACCAAAGCGCAGGGCGACGACCTGATCGACACCGGTTCGGCGGGCAACGGCACCTTCACCATGCCGGATATCCCGACCGCGCCGCGCGGGCTCCCCGCCCCGCCCGGCGGGCCGAAGACGCAGCTCGCGGCGGGCACCACCATTACCGCGCTGCCCGGCAGCGGGAACAGCATGGCGCTCACCGTCGATGACGGCGCGAGCCCCGAAGTGGTCGGCGCCTACATCAAGTTCGCCAAGGACACCGGGGCGCGCTTCACCTTCTTCGTGACCGCGTACTACGACTCCTGGACCACCCACAAGGCCGCGCTGCGCCCGCTGGTGGACTCCGGGCAGATCCAGCTCGCCAATCACACCTGGGATCACGCCGATCTGACCACGCTGTCGGCGAGCGCGGTCTCCTCGCAGCTGGAACGCGCGAAGACCTTCCTGCACAACAATTTCGGCGTGGCGGGCACCCCGTACTACCGCCCGCCGTTCGGCCGCCACAATGCCACCGTGGACCGGGTCGCCGCCGACCTCGGCTACACGGTGCCGGTCATGTGGTACGGCTCGCTCTCCGACTCCGGCGTGATCACCGAGCAGTACCTGATCGAGTGCGCCCACAAGTACTTCAATCCCCAGACCATCGTCATCGGGCACGCCAACGCGCCCGCCGTGACGCACTGCTACGACCAGCTGGTCGAGATCATCCGCGAGCGCAACCTGTCCATGGTGACGCTCAACGATGTTTTGTTGCCTCCGCGCTAGTTCCGCGGCGTGAGTTGATCGAGGTTCGACATGGATAGACGGCGGCTGCTGACGCTCCTGGCGGCGGGCGCCGCTGCGACGCTCGCCGGTGCGGGCGCAGCGCGGGGCGAATTCCCCTGGGAGACAGGCTCGACCGGGGGCACGGGCGCCGCGCCCGGCCTGCCCCGGGTGCAGATCGGCCCCGGGGCCATCCAGTCCCTGCCCGGCGACGGCAACAATATGGCGCTCACCATCGACGACGGCGCGAACCCCGCCACGGTCGGTGCGTTCATAGAACTGGCCCGCCGCACCGGAATTCGCCTCACCTTCTTCGTCACCGCCTACTACGACTCCTGGCTGATCCACCGGGATGCCCTACGGCCCCTGGTCGATTCGGGCCAGATCCAGCTCGGCAATCACAGCTGGGACCACCCGGACCTGACCAAACTCTCCGCCGGCGCCGTGGCCGACCAACTGGACCGCGCGAAATCCTTCCTGTGGAACAACTTCGGCGTCGACGGCACCCCCTACTACCGCCCGCCCTACGGCCGCCACAACGGACTGGTCGACCAGGTCGCCGCCGACACCGGCTACACGGTGCCCACCATGTGGTACGGCACCTTGAACGACACCGCCCCCGTAATCAGCGAGGCCCTACTCCTCGACAGCGCCCGCCAATGGTTCAACGCCCAATCCATCGTCATCGGCCACGCCAACCGCACCACGGTCAACAACATCCTCGACCAGCTCCTGGACATCGTGCGCGAACGCAACCTGCAGCTGGTCACGCTCAACGACGTCATTCAGGTGATGTGATGGTAGTCACAAAACCGAAGTGGCCGAACCGCTTCGGCCGGTCCGGCGTCCCTACCATCGGCAATACCCGATACCAGGGATGAGAGCTCACCATGACCGCACGACATCGGCCGATCGTCCTCGCGGTGCTGGCGGCCGCCGCCGCGAGCGCCTGTAGCACCGCATCCGAACCGGCGGGAGCGCCGGCGCTGCCGAGTTCCACCACGAGCGCGGCAACCAGCGCGCAGGCCACCGCCATCGCCATCAAGGACCTCGGCGGCAAACAGGCCCTGGCCGATTCCGCGGGCCGCGCCCTGTACCTGTTCACCAAGGACACCGCGGGGACCTCCGCCTGCACCGGCGACTGCCTGGTGAAATGGCCCGTCCTCCCCGGCACGGTGAGCGCGGGGTCCGGCGTCGACGCCGGCAAGATCGGCACCATCACTCGCCCCGACGGCGGCACCCAGGCCAGCTACGCCGGCAAACCCCTCTACTACTTCTTCGGCGACAAAACCCCCGGCGACACCGCCGGTCAGGGCGTCAACGGCGTCTGGTTCCTGATCGGCGCCACAGGTGAGGCCATCCGCTGATGCGAATGCGGTGGACGGCGCGCCGCCAGGTGTCGGACGCGGAATTCCTGACCGCGATCGATGCCGCCCACGGCCGCGCCGTCCGCGCCTACCTGCGCACCAATTGGCGCGACCCGCACCAGGTCGAGGACCTCACCCAGGATGTGCTGATGCAAGCATGGCGCTCGGTGGAAACCCTGCGCCGCAAGGACATCACCGACCGCGAGATCCGCGCCTGGTTGCTCACCACCGCCCGCCGCGTCCTCATCGACCGCTGGCGCGCCGAACAACGCCGCCCCGCAACCCCGCTCGATCAATCCGACCTGCTGGCATTCGCCCCCACCGACGAGCCACTGGACCGTGCCCTGGATGCTTGGCTGGTCGCCGAGGCCCTGGACCGCCTCTCCCCGGAACACCGCGCGGTCGTAACCGAACTCTTCTACCGAGACCGCTCCGTCGCCGAAACCGCCCGGCTGCTGGGCATTCCCGAAGGCACCGTGAAATCCCGCAGCTACTATGCCGTCCGCGCCCTGCGCACCATCTTCGACGAACTGGGGGTGACCCGATGACCGCCGAACACGACGACTACCGCCACCTGCTCGGCGCGTACGTCCTCGGCGGCATCACCCCCGCTGACCGCGCCGTCGTGGACACCCACATCGCCACCTGCCCCACCTGCCGAGCCGAACTGGCCGACTTCGCCGTCATCCCGTCCCTCCTGGCCAAAACCGCCGCCCCCGAACCGGATCCGTCACCCGAACCGGACCGGACGGCCGTACCGCAGGACAGGATCGCGCCGCACGAGACCCCTGCGCTGCACGAAGCGCTGCGCACGGTAGCCGCCGTGCGAGGAGCGCAGCGCCGCCGACGTCGTTCGGCAACGGCCGTGCTGGCCGCCGCCGCGCTCGCCACCGGAATCGGTGTGGGCAGCGCGCTCGCGCCCGACCCCGTCGCCCCCGGGCCCGCCCCTATCGCTGCTCAGCGCAGCATCACGCTGGCCGCGCCCGCCGGAACCTCGACCGGCTCAGTGGATCTCGCACCCAAACCATGGGGCACCGAACTCCACCTGACCCTGCACGACCTCCCCACCGGCACCCGCCTGACCGCGATCGTCATAGGCACCGACGGCCACACCGAATCCGCCGCCACCTGGACCACCCCCGCCCAGCCCCAAATCAAAGTCACCGGCGCAACCTCATTCCGCCCGGAAACCGTGCAACGCATAGAAATCCGCTCGGAATCCGGCACGCCGATCGCCACCAGCTGACCCACCCACCCAACCTGGAACGAATTCGGCCCCGGCACACAAGATGCCGGGGCCGAACCGAAACATACGATCAGGCGACGATGTTCACCAGACGCCCCGGGACCACGATGATCTTGCGGGGTTCCTTGCCGCCCAGCAGTTCCGCGACCTTCTCGTCGCCCAGGGCGACGGCCTGGACCGTGGCCTGGTCGGCGTCGGCGGGGACGCTGATGCGGGCGCGGACCTTGCCGTTGACCTGGATGGGGTACTCCACCGAATCCGCCACCAGCAATGCCGGGTCGGCGATCGGGAAGGGGCCGTGGGCCAGGGATGCGGTGTGGCCCAGTCGTTCCCACAGTTCCTCGGCGATGTGGGGGGACAGCGGGGCCAGCATCAGGACCAGGGGTTCGACCACGGTGCGCGGTGCGCCCTGGGGATAGTTCTTGGTCAGGTGGTTGGTCAGTTCGATCAGCTTGGCGCCGGCGGTGTTGTCCCGCAGGTTGGCCAGGTCGTCGTCGACGCCGGCGATGGTCTTGTGCACCAGGCGCAGGGTTTCGTTCGACGGCTCGGCGTCGGTGACCTTGACCGCGCCGGTCTCCTCGTCCACCACCAGACGCCACACGCGCTGCAGGAAGCGGTGCGCGCCGACGACATCCTTGGTCGCCCACGGGCGCGAGGTGTCCAGCGGGCCCATCGACATCTCGTAGAAGCGGAAGGTGTCCGCGCCGTACAGGTCGCACATCTCGTCCGGGGAGATGGCGTTCTTCAGCGACTTGCCGATCTTGCCGTACTCCTGGAAGACCTCGATCTCCACGCCGTCGGCATTGGTCCAGAAGAACTTGCCGTCGCGCTCCACGATCTCGGCGGCCGGCACGTACGCGCCGCGCTCGTCGGTGTAGGCGAACGCCTGGATGTAGCCCTGGTTGAACAGGCGGCGGTACGGCTCGTAGCCGCTCACGTCACCCAGATCGAACAGCACCTTCTGCCAGAACCGCGCGTACAGCAGGTGCAGCACCGCGTGCTCCACGCCGCCCACGTACAGATCCACGCCGCCCGGATCCTTCGGCCCGTGCTCGGCGGTGCGCGGACCCAGCCAGTACTCCTCGTTCTTCGGATCGCAGAACGCCTCGGTGTTCGTCGGATCCGCGTAGCGCAGCTGGTACCAGCTGCTGCCCGCCCAGTTGGGCATGACATTGGTGTCGCGGCGGTACCGCTTGGGCCCGTCGCCCAGATCCAGCGTGACGTTCACCCAGTCGGTGGCCTTGGCCAGCGGCGGCGACGGCTCGGAGTTCGCGTCGTCCGCGTCGAAGGTGACCGGCGCGAAGTCCTCCATTTCCGGCAGTTCCACCGGCAGCATGGATTCCGGCAGCGCGTGCGGCGCGCCGTCCTCGTCGTACACGATCGGGAACGGCTCGCCCCAGTACCGCTGCCGCGCGAACAGCCAGTCGCGCAGCTTGTACTGCACCTTGCCGACGCCGTGGCCCTCCGCCTCCAGCTTGGCGATGATCTCGGCCTTGGCGCTCTCGACGTCCATGCCGTCCAGGAAGCCGGAGTTCACCAGCGCCCCGTCGCCGGAGTACGCGGACTCCGAGATATCCCCGCCCGCAATGACTTCCACGATGGGCAGCCCGAACGCGGTCGCGAACTCCCAGTCGCGCTGATCGTGCCCCGGCACCGCCATGATCGCGCCGGTGCCGTACCCGCTCAGCACGTAGTCGGCGATGAACACCGGCACCTTGGCCCCGTTCACCGGGTTGATGGCGTACGCGCCGGTGAAGACGCCGGTCTTCTCCTTGTTCTCCTGGCGCTCCAGATCGGACTTGGCCGCGATCGACTTCCGGTAGGCCGCAACGGCTTCCGCGGGAGTGGCGGCCCCGAACGTCCAGTGCGCGTCCACGCCCGCCGGGTACTCGGCGGTGACCAGCCGGTCCACCAGCTCGTGCTCCGGCGCCAGCACCACATAGGTGGCCCCGAACAGGGTGTCCGGCCGGGTGGTGAACACCTCGATGACATCCGCGCCCGATTCGAACCGGACCTGCGCGCCGCGCGAGCGCCCGATCCAGTTGCGCTGCATGGACTTCACGTTCTCCGGCCAGTCCAGCTCGTCCAGGTCGTCGACCAGGCGATCGGAGTAGGCGGTGATGCGCATCATCCACTGCCACAGGCGCTTGCGGAACACCGGGAAGTTGCCGCGCTCGGAACGCCCGTCCGCGGTGACCTCCTCGTTGGACAGCACGGTGCCCAGGCCCGGGCACCAGTTGACCATCGAATCGGTCTGGTAGACCAGGCGATACGAGTCGATCAGCGCATTGCGCTCGGCGGGGGACAGTTCGGCCCAGGCGCGGCTGCCGGCCGGCGCGCGCTTACCCGACTCGAATTCCGCGACCAGTTCGCCGATCGGCCGGGCCTTGCCCTGCCCCTCGTCGAACCAGGCGTTGAAGATGCGCAGGAAGATCCACTGCGTCCACTTGTAGTACTCGGGATCGGTGGTCGCGAAGGACCGCCGCTTGTCGTGCCCCAGGCCCAGCCGGTCCAGCTGGCGCTGCATGGTGGCGATATTCGACATGGTGGTGTCGCGCGGGTGCGCACCGGTCTGCACCGCGTACTGCTCGGCGGGCAGGCCGAAGGCGTCGTAGCCCAGGGCGTGCAGCACATTCCGGCCGCGCATGCGGTGGTAGCGGGCGAACACGTCGGTGGCGATATAGCCCAGCGGGTGGCCGACGTGCAGCCCCGCGCCCGACGGGTACGGGAACATGTCCTGAACGAACAGCTTGTCGGCCGGGATGTCGCCCTGCAGCGGGCCGACCGGATTCGGCGCGAAGAAGGTGCCGCGGTCCTGCCAGTTCCGCTGCCACTTCTTTTCGACGCGCCCGGCGAGATCGGCGTTATAACGGTGTGCGGGAACGTCAGTCGCTCCCGCCGCTGCCGCGGTGGGATTTTCGGTTGCCTGAGAGTCCTGCACGGTCCTGCCTTCTTTGCCTAGCCGATCCCCGATAAGGTCGCTCACCAGGGTAAAGCGTGCGTACCCCCATCCCCAAAAAGGGTCGAGCCTCGCGCGACCCGCGCCACGTGTCGCATTCCACGGCGCATCGGTGATCGCCGCCGGATCCCGCTGGAGTAGCCTCGGGCGAGTGTTCGTGGTAGCGCTGATCCTCTTCGTCCTCGCGGCTGTGGCCGTGGTCACCGGCGTGCTCGGAACCACGGGCACCCTCCCGCCGAACCGCTTCTTCGGGGTGCACTCCGAGAACGCCGTGCGCAGCGAGGAGACCTTCAAGCTCGCCAACAAGGTAGCCGGGCCGACCTCGCTCATCGCGGGTCTGCTGCTGGCCGCCGCCGGTGGCGTCGCCCTGGTCGGCGGCGGTATCGCGAGCATCATCGTCCCGGTCGTCGCCGTCGTGATCGCCGTCTTCACCATGGGTGCGGGCGCGGCCGCCGCCGAGAAGGCCCTCGACACCCAGATGCCCGCCCCCGCGGCCGCCGGCTGTGGCAGCTCGTGTGGCGCGTGCTCGCTGCGCGACGCCTGCGAGACCGCGAGCTGATTCCCCCCGCCCGGTGTATCCGGGCGTGAGCTAGTTCCCCAGCTCCCTGCGCATCCAGATGTGCGGGATCCCGGCGTCCATGCCGATTTCCCCGTACGCCTCGTACCCCAGCCGCTCGTAGAACCCTTGCGCCTGAGTCTGCGAATGCAACTCGACGGCGACGAGCCCGCGTTCCCGCGCGCGTTCTTCGATCGCCCGCACCAGCGCGACCCCGAGTCCCGTCCCGCGCGTCTCCTTCAATACGGCCAACCGTCCCAGCAAGGCGACATCGTCGCGCACGAGCATCCGCCCGGCCCCCATGGGCGCGCCGTCGACCCGCCCCAGGAAGTGCTCGGCCACCTCGTCCAGCTCGTCGAGTTCCATCTCGGGCGGCACGCCCTGCTCATCGACGAAGACCTGCATGCGGACCGCGTACGCGTCCCTCAACTCCTGCTCGGTAGCGACAGTAACGACCTCGATCATGTGGCCAGCATGCCACTCCGCCACCCCGGGACTTCAGCACCCGGGTGCGACTCAGGCTGCGCCCGGTGGCGCGTCGATGGGGCGGGACAGCGGGCTGCCCGCTGGATTCACGTACAGCACCGTGAGTTTCACGCCGCGGGTACCGGTGTTGCGGGCCAGGTGGGCGTGGGCGCGGCCGGGCGGTTCGCGGAAGATCCGCCACGGCCGTTTCACCACGGGGCGCAGATCGGTGCCGGGGTGATCCAGCGGGCCGCCGGTGACCAGCACGAACAATGTGCCGTCGTGATAGTGCCAGCCGGTATATCCGCCCGGCGCGAGCACCGTCTGGCGCAGCACCAATTCCTTTCCGGCGCAGCTGAACCGGAACAGCACGCGACTGGCGGTGCCGGACGCGGGTGCGGGATTCGCCCGGTACCCGCGTCCCCGATCAGCGTGCACGGCCCCGCCCGCCCGCCGCGGTGTCAGTGGTCGTCGTAATGCCCGTCGTGCGCGGCGTGCCGATGTCCGTCATGGATGTAGTCCACATGATCGCCGTGCGGCACCGCCACATGCCCGCAGTCGGGACCGTGCTGGTGATCGTGATCCGCGTGCGCCACATGCCCGGCCGGCTCGCACTCGTCGAAATGCCCATCGTGGGCGCGGTGAATATGCCCGTCATGCACATAGTCGATGTGATCGTCGTGCGGAATGGCTACATGCCCGCAACTGGGACCGTGAACATGGTCGTGACCGGCATGAGCGGCATGTTGTTGTCCTGCCATGAGCGTCCTTCCAGAGAAGTTGGAGCTTCCAGCAAACATGCCGACATTAGCACTTGCGCATTTGTCCCGGTCAGCGGTTGCGGCGCAGGCGTGCCCAGCGGTTGCGGCGCGGGCGGGGGTCGGGGAGGCCGTGGTCGGCGGCGAAGGCGACCGCGTCCGCGACGGTGGAGGTCTTCGGGCGGGTGGCCGCCCATTCCAGGTAGCGGGCAATGAAATCCGGGCCGGCCTGGTGCGCCAGTAGCGGGAAACGCCGCGCTACTTCGTCGGCACGCTTGTGCAGCAGCGTATGTGCGGTCGCTGCGACATCACCGGCGTCGAAGCCGGGCGGCACCTCGGCCCCGGCGACCAGCGCGCGGATCAGGGCGGCTTGTTGCGCGGCCAGCGAGGCGCGATCGGACTCGGTCGTATCGGAGTCAGCCATTAAGACTTTCCGGCCGGATCGTGATCGGGGCGCGTCCCGACGCGGTCGCGATGGAGTTCAACTCGTCGAACAACTCCGCGGCGGGTGGATAGTTTCCATCGCGCTCCAGCATGAGCGGGGTGTCGCGGTCGGCGGTGAAGGCCGCGACCAGCGCGAGCACCTCCGGCGGAACGGGATGCACGTGGGTGTCGTGATAGCGGCCGCCGGTTTCGCGGCCACCCGCCACATGGCAATAGGCCAGGCGTTCGGTGGGGAGGCGCAGCAGTTCGGCGAGTGGATCCAGGCCCCGATTACGGGAATTGGCATACACATTCGCGATATCGAGCAGCAGATGGACTCCGGTGCGTTCGACCAGCTCGCTCAGGAACTCCGCTTCGGTGAATTCCGCGTCCGGCCAATCGAAGAGCGTCGCGATGTTCTCCACAGCAAGCGGTACATCCAGTTCGGCCTGGGTGCGAGAGATATTGCGCGTCAGGGCATCCAGTGCCTCCCGTGTGCGTGGCACCGGCAGCAGATGCCCGGCCTCCAGCCCGCCCGCGCGCACGAATGCGATGTGCTCGCTGACGAGCGGCGCTCCGAGCGCCCGCGCGCAGTCGGCGAGATGCCGCACCCGGCGTTCGTCCACCAGCTCCGCGCCGCCCAGCGAGAGTGAAATACCATGCGGCACAGCGGGTACACCGGTCGCAATCAGCGTCGCAAGCTCGTCGGGCACCACGACCCCGCGCCCCTTGGCCGCAGTCGGCAGGGTCTCCGCGATCACCTCGCAGAACCCGATCCCATCGAATCCCGCGATGATCCCGCAGATCTCCCGCCGCCAGCCGATGCCGACCGCTCCGGCGGGCAACGGACTACCCACAGCAGCTGTGGATGACTGTGTATAGACCAGCGGATCGCGCGACGGAAGCCGTTGGGACTGTGGGTCTTCGGCCGAACGCGGCTTCGCCGCAACGGGGCGGGGCGTGCTCATCCGCCGCACCCGCCGCCGCAGCCCCCGCCACAGCTGCTGCCGCAGGAGCTGCCGCCGCTGTCCCCACCGCTGCTGCCGCTGTCGCCGCTGGAGCAGCTGCTGCCGCTGTATCCGCCGCCTCCGCTGGCCGCGCCCATGATTCCGGCCAGGCCGGGGTCGAGGCTCCACAGCACGGCCGCGCCGAAGAGGGCGGCGGCCAGGGCGGCGCTGTCGGCTCCGTAGGCGGCGTAGGCGGGCGAGTTGCCGGGGCGCAGATGGGTGTTGCGGCGCACGGTTTCGTCGCGGACGCGGCGGCCGCGGCGGGTCAGGCGGGCGGGGCGCATGATCAGCCCGGCGCAGATCAGGACCGGGATCATGAGCAGGATGAGATAGCCGACCGGGTGGTGGTTGGCGGATCCGGCGATGATGCGGACGATGCCGAGGACCAGCAGGGCGTCCAGGGGAAGGGCCGCCAGGAACAGCGCTTTGCGCTGGTCGGGCCCGAGCAGATAGCCGAGGTCGGCGAGGGACGCGCGCAGGCGGTCGAGCTGGCCCTTCATCGCGGTGTGCATTGCCGGCACGTTGCGGCGGCTGGAGGTTTGCAGGTGTTCCAGCAGGCTGACCGAAAGCGGTTCCAGCACTTCGCGTTCCCGGCGGCTCGGAGTGAGCGTCGGGGTGGCGGTGGAATCGATGTGACCGTGCCCGCGCAATTGCGCGAGACCGGCCAATACCGGCCGGCGGTCGTCGAAGAGCATGCCGGTTTCGACCGGCGAGAGCGGGACGGCGGGTCGTTCGCCGTCGTCGCCGCGAATGATCCTGGTGCGCTGGGCGAATCCGTAGACCGCGGCGGCCACGGCGAGCAGGGTGTAGAGGGCCAGGAAGGCCGGGCCGGAAATCCCCCAGGTATCGGCGGCGGTAGCCGGGCCGGATGCCGCGGCTGCGTAGGTCCCGTGGACCATGGCTCCCCCTCGGGAGTCGTAGGACTGTCGATCACCCCCAGTATCGCGGCGGTACGGGTGCGGCGTTAATGAATTTTTCGGGTGATTAGTGTGATTCGGTGCGATTTCTCAGCAAGTTCTATATCGACGGATTCATCCTGTCGATCCTCGCCGTCGTCGCCGTGGCCAGCATCTTCCCGGCCCGCGGCGAGGCCGCCGAGGTGGTGAGCTGGCTGACGAAGATAGCCATCGCCTTGCTGTTCCTGCTGTACGGCACCCGCCTGTCCCCGCAGGAGGCGCTCGCGGGCCTCAAACACTGGCGATTGCACGTGACCGTGCTGGTCTGCACCTTCGTCCTGTTCCCGCTGCTCGGCCTGGCCGCGCGGTTGCTGGTGCCGCACATCCTGACCGAGGACCTCTACACCGGCCTGCTGTTCCTGTGCCTGGTGCCGTCCACGGTGCAGTCCTCGATCGCTTTCACCTCCATCGCCAAGGGCAATGTGGCGGGCGCGATCGTCAGCGCCACGGTGTCGAACCTGCTGGGCGTCTTCCTGACCCCCGCCCTGGTCATCCTGTTGATGAACACCACCGGCCAGGCGCGGGTGGATCCGTCGGCCGTGCTCGACATCGTGCTGCAGCTGCTGGTCCCGTTCTTCCTGGGCCAGCTCATCCGCCCGAAGGTGATCGGCTGGCTGCGACGGCACGCCGAGCCGACCAAGCTGGTGGATCGCGGTTCCATCCTGCTGGTGGTCTACAGCGCGTTCAGCGCGGGCATGGTGGAGGGCATCTGGCATGCCATGTCGCCGTGGCGGATACTGGCGCTGGCCGTGGTGTGCGCGGTGATGCTGGCGCTGGTGCTGGGCGCCACCATGCTCATCGGCCGCGGTGAGCATTTCGATCGCGGCGACCGCATCGTGGTGGTGTTCTGCGGTTCCAAGAAGAGCCTGGCGACCGGACTGCCCATGGCCACGGTGCTGTTCGCGGGCGCGCCGATCGGCCTGATCGTGCTGCCGCTCATGATGTTCCACCAGATTCAGCTGATCACCTGCGCCGCCCTCGCACAGCGCTGGGCTCGGACCGCACCGTAGCCGACAGCACCCGGCTGTCCTCGTGCCGCAGCGGACGCAAACCGGCCGCAGAGCGGGAAGCCAAGGCGTGCAGGACCGCTCGATCCGCGCCCGGATCACCGACCGCGATGCGCGCGCTGCCGTCCGGATAGCGTTTGGCGGCGATCCCGGCCCGCGCCAGCGCCGGCGCGATATCGGGACCGGGCAGGTACAGGAAGTTCGCACTGCTGCGCGGCACCCGGATCCCGGTGCGCCGCAGCGAGGTGCGCAGCAGTTCCCGTTCGGTGGTGATGCACAGCACCCGCTCGCCGAGTTCGGCCTGCGCGGCATAGGAGGCCCGCACCGCCGCCACCGCCGTATCGGGCATCCCGAACGGCAATTGCAGCCGATGCACCCGCGCCACCAGCTCGGGCGCCCCGAACGCGTAGCCGATGCGCAGCCCGGCCAGCCCGTACGCCTTGGAGAAGGTGCGCAGGATCAGCACGTTCGGATGCCGGTTCACCAGTTCGACGGCATCCAATACATCGGCCGCGCCCAGGAATTCGACGTACGCCTCGTCCAGGATCACCGGCACTGTCGCCGGGATCGCGCACAGGAACGCCTTGAGCTCACTGGGCGCGATCACCGTCCCGGTGGGATTGTGCGGCCGGCACACCGCGACCAGCCCGGTGTGTGCGTTGACCGCGCGGGCCATTGCCCACAAGTCCTGGCGTCCGGCGGTGTCCAGCGGCACCGGCACCGAGCGCAGGCCGAGCTGCCCGGCCATGATCGGATAGCCGTCGAAGGTCGGTGTGGCGTAGACGAACGGCGCGCCGGGCGCGGGCAGCGTCTGCATGATCTGCATGGCCACGCCGGTCGCCCCGGACCCGACCACCACCTGCTCGGCGTCGACGCCGAGATGATCGGCGATCAGCCGCGGCAGCTGCCGGGGCACGAACTCCGGATACCGATTGGCCTGGCGCAGGCAGTCCACCAGCGCCGCCCGCACGGAAGGCAAAGGCGGGAAAGGGTTTTCGCTCAGCGTCAGGTCGTAGCGCACCGTCCGGTCCCGCTCGCCGGTCTGATCGGTGGCGCGCAGCCCGGTCGGCCAGCGCACCGCGGCCATACGGGGCGCGGGTCGCAGTCGGTTCTCGTGCGCGTTCATCGCGCCGCGCCCCAGCGCACCGCCGCCGCCCCCGCGAAATCACCCGCGTGCGCGAAGGCCGACATCAGCACCACCGAACCATTGCGTAACCGGCCCGCCTGATTCTCGGTGTCCAGGGTGACGGGAATGCCAGCCGCGAAAAGGTTTCCGCACTGATCGAAGGTGTCGGGATGACGTTCGGCCGGCAACTCCAGCGCATCGTGCCAATTGCGCAGGAACAGGCGATTGGGCTGATTGGTGACGAGGGTGTCGATATCGCGGCTCTTCACCCCGATCCGCTTGCACACCTCCAGCGCCACCTCCGGAACGAGGCGGTTGCCGCGCGAGAACACCTTGGCCACTTTGGATTCGGTGAAACTCACGCAGCCCTGGCCTTCGCCCGGCTCCCAGTACTTGCGGTCGCCATTGGTGCTGAAGTCCATGTCCCCGGCGAATTCCGGATAGGTGCGGCATTCGATATCGAGAATGGGTGCGCTGTTGTCCTTCACGACCAATCCCACCCCGCACCCGTCTCCCGGCACCGGCGCCTGGGCCAGCTTGCGGATATCGGGTTGGGTGAACACCGGTCCCGCGCAGTTCTGGGTGACCGCGATCAGCGCGGTGCGGGCGTCGGTGGTCTGCAGGATCATGCGCGCCAGCCACATCATGTGCACGAAGGCCGCGCACCCGCCGTTGTGCACGTCGAATACCCAGCGCGGCTTCATGTTCAGCCGCCGCGCCACCTCCGGCCCGCAGCCCAGCACCGGATTGTCGGGCAGCTGGGTGTGGGTGAGCAGTACGTCGATCTTCGAAAGCGTTTCCGCGCCATGGCGATCCACCAGACCGGCGGCGGCCCGCTCCACCATGTCCACCGCGGTCTCGTCGCGGCCGCGATGATGGCGGCCCTTGGGGGCCCGGAACATGACGTTCTTCGCCATCCGGTCGGAGCGGGAGAACTGGGTGAAGTACTCGGTGCCGACGGGCTCGCCGGGCAGATAACTCGCTACATCCACCAGGCTGACCGGCGGTGTCCTGAGAGCGGGGTCGGTGAAATCCATGGCGCACAACTCATTTCATCCAAGCGGGTGTGATGGGCAGGCCGTGCGAGGCGCGATACTCCGCGATCGCCTTGAGATTGTCGAGTTCGAGCTGATGCCCGGCCGAGAACATCTCCCAGAAGTCGCCCACCCACACCTTGCGACCCTCCGGCGCGGTGTGCTGGTAGGGGTTGTCGTCGTAGAAGGGGTGGCGGCAATTCGTCCACAGCACCACCGAACCCGGTTTGTCGAACACGACCTGTGCGTCCACGACCCGCAGCAGGTAGATCATCCACAGGTGTTCGCGCTGATCCCAGGCGCAGTGGTAATCCACGGTCATGGCATCCGGATTGGCGACGGTGCGGGTGTAGATATCGGTGTAGATGCCGGTGGCGTCGCCGAGCCGGTCGTACGACACCCACAGGCCGGGTTCGTCGGTCTCCTTGAATCCGCGCAGACTGTAGGTCCACTCCTCCAAACTCCTGGTGTCCGCCAGGTATTCGTAGAGTTCGCGTGGCGGCGCGTCGATATAACCCTGGACCGGGCAGTAATCGCCGAAGATCTGATCGTGCGGATACACCGACCGCAGCATGTCGAGAATGATCGGGGTGGTGGTCTCCCGGTCGGAATTCTCGATGCGCAGCAGGCCGGGCACCTCCTCGGGAATATCGCTGAGTGCGGGCAGGGCGCTGGCGGTCACGATTACCTCCTGGGTACCGAGAGGAAGGGGGTGAAGGGTGGGATTTCGTCCGGATCGCAATCGATCGAGACGAACGACGGCCCCTGCCGGCCGGTGCAGTGCCGCAGCGCCGCGGCGAGTTCACGCAGGGTGGTGGGTGAATGGGTGCACATGTCCGGGAACATGGCGGCCACGCCCGCGCCGGGATGGGCGGGACGGAACCTGTTGAAGCTGTAGCGATCTCCGTAATAGAGCTGTTCGCGAGTTATGCACATGGCATGTGCGTTGTTGTTGAAGACCACGAAGGTGATGGGCAGGCGGTGCTCGATGGCGGTGTGGATTTCCATGCCGTGCATGAAGAACGCGCCGTCCCCGGCGATGACGAAGGTGCGGCGGGTGCCGCCGTCGGGCTGCTCACGCCGGGCGAAGGCCGAGCCGATGCCCGCGCCGAACGCGTAACCCATCCCGCCCATGCCCAGGGCGACGGTGAAGCGGCCGTCGCGGGGCAGCCGCAGGTGATGCACGACCGCCGCGCCGGTATTGCCCGCATCGGCGAAAACATCTGCGCCGGAGGGCAATTCGGCATTGATGGTGTCGACCACGGCGCGGTATCGCAGGCCGGGCCCGGCCGCGAAGGGCACGTCGATCGGGGTGAGCACGGGTTCGCGCACCGCCCGCGGCCGCTGTGGAGCCGTCGTCAGCGCGGTCACCGTGGCCCCGGCCAGTTCACCGTGCAGTTCGTCGAGCGTGCGCGCCAGATCGGTGGTTCGCGCGTGCGCGGTCATCAGGAACGGCGGTTCGGCCCCGATGCTCGCCAGCGGCACCGCGCCCAGCGCCTCGTCCAGTCCGGCGCGCGCCGTCACCGGCATCCGGGTGCCGACCAGCAGGCACAGGGCCGCGCCGCGCAGGGCGTCCGTCAGTTCGGGATGGCCCATGCTGCCCGCGATACCGCAGAAGCCCGGATCGCCGTGGTGGTAGACGTCCTTGGCGTCCGGGGCCACGGCCACGGCGGCCTCGAGCACGTGCACCAGCCGGGCCAGTTCCGTACGGGCGTCGTCGCGCGCCACCTGATCGCCCGCGACGATCACCACCTTGCCGGTGGCGCGCGCGGTGCGGATCGCGTCCAGCACCCGCCCCAGCGCGCCCAGATCGCGCCGGTACTCGCGGCCCGGCGGCGCGAAGGGCGGCGCGACCAGATCGGCCTGCTGGACATCCTTGGGCAGCAGCAACACCGCGGGTCCGCCGGTGTACGCGGCCCGCACCGCCCGGTCCAGGTGCACGGGCAGGCCGGCGGCGGAATCGACGCGCGCGCAGTACCGCGCGATCGGCGTGAACAACCGCACGGCGTCGAACGCGCCGGCCTGCCCGCTCGAATCCTGGAAGGCGCCCTTGCCCTCCAGGTTCGTCGGCGGTTGCCCGATCAACGCCAGCACCGGTACCCGCGAGGCGAAGGATTCGGCCAGCCCGGCCACCAGATTCACCGCCCCGCCGCCGGACGTCGCGCACACCACCCCCAGCCCGGAAGTCGATCGCGCATACCCGTCGGCCATGGTCGCGGCCGAGAACTCGTGTTTCGCCACCACGCCCGTCACGGCCTGCCGATGGTCGAACGCCGCATCGTAGAGATCCTCGATGTTCGCGCCGTCCACCCCGAAGACATGCCGCACGCCCAGTCCCGAAACCGCCCTGATCAGGTGGTCCACGACGCGTGTGCCGTTGTGCATGGGCGCCCCTTCCGGAGCCGGGTACCGAAACCCCGAAACTCGCTCACTCGGGATACGAAAGTGAGCAGTCAGCGGTTCAATAGCCGGTGTTCACCGGCCCGTCCTACGCTGTCGGTCTCCGGGGGTTCGGGGGCGGAGCCCCTGAGGGCCCGGGGAGTCGGACAACCCTCTTGCGGTCTACGTATATGTCTACGTATAGTTAGGTCATGCCGAACAAGACGATCTACGTATCCGATGATGACCTGAAGCTGTTTCAGCGTGCCCAGGAATTGGTGGGGGGAAATCTTTCGGGCGCGATCGTTACGGCCTTGCGACGCTTCATCGAGCTCGAGGAGGGTCGCATCGAGGGCTACGAAGAGGTGGTCCTGAAGGTGGGCAAGGACGGTATCCGGCAGGTCCGGTTCTCCGCCGCGCTGCTCGCCGAATGGCACCAGGTGACCAACGAGCGCATCGAGGACATCCGGGTGTACCGCACACGCAAAGGCGCGTTCGCGGTGCACAGCCACTACTCCAACTGGTCGGAGTTCCCGACCGACACCAACATCCTGAAGGACTGGCGCCAGTGGCGTCGCTTCCTCGGTGTGGGCGAACAGAATTGGGGAGATTTCGACCTGGAGGTCTTCGATACCGTCGCCGATCTGCAGGGCAAAATCCCCGACCGTCTCTACGCGCGCGTCGTGGACGCCACCGAGCACCCCAGCATCGAAGAACTCGATATCTGACCCGAAGTCGTTGAACCACAACTGAATACACCCGCTTTGTCCACAAGCCAGTGGACACGGCTCAGGTGAGGCATGCAAATATGCGTATCCATTTATGAGAGGGACACTCATGAACCCCGGCTACGGCCCGGCCATCTCGGTCGAGGGCCTCAACAAATCCTACGGCGAGCACATCGTCCTCGAATCCCTCGACTTCGAGGTCGCCGAGGGCAGCATCTACGCGCTGCTCGGCCCCAACGGCGCGGGCAAAACCACCACCGTGCAGATCCTTTCGACGCTGACCAAGCCGGACGGCGGCGAAATCAGCGTCGGCGGTTACGATCCCGTGCGCCAAGCCGACGAGGTGCGTTCGGTGATCGGCGTGACCGGTCAGTTCTCGGCCGTCGACGAACTGCTCACCGGCCGCGAGAACCTGCTGCTCATGGGCGATCTGCACCATCTGCCGCGCGGCGAGAGCCGGCGCATCGCCGAGGATCTGCTGGAGAAGTTCGACCTGGTCGAAGCCGGGAACAAGGTGGCGAGCGGCTACTCCGGCGGTATGACCCGCCGCCTGGACCTGGCCATGACCCTGGTTGGCAGCCCGCGCATCATCTTCCTCGACGAGCCCACCGTCGGCCTCGATCCGCGCAGCCGCCGCGCCATGTGGGACATCATCCGCGAACTGGTCGCGGGCGGCGTCACCATCTTCCTCACCACCCAGTACCTGGAAGAAGCCGATCAGCTCGCCGACCGCATCGCCGTGCTGCACGGCGGCCGCATCGTCGCCGAGGGCACCGCCGACCAGCTCAAGCGCATGGTCCCGGGCGGCTACATCAAACTCGACTTCGCCGAACAGCACGTGCTCGCCGCCGCTGCGCTGGTGTTCGGTGCGGCCGCGCAGGTCAACGGCGATCTGACGCTGGCCATTCCGAGCGACGGCGGGGTGCGCTCGGTACGCGAGGTGCTCGACCGGCTCGACGCCGCGCAGCTCGAACCCGAGGGGCTGTCCGTGCACACCCCGGACCTGGACGACGTATTCCTCGCCCTCACCGGCACCCCCGACAAGGAGACCTCGCGATGAGCACCCTCACCACCACCTTCGCCGATTCGGCGACCATGCTGCGCCGGAATATCGTGCACGCCAAGCGATATCCGTCCATGACCCTGCAGCTGGTGCTGATGCCGGTCGTGATGCTGCTGCTGTTCAACTACGTGTTCGGCGGCGCGCTGAAGGGCGCGACCGGCGGCGGCAAGTACATCGACTACCTCACGCCCGGCATGATGCTCATCATTCCCGCGTACATGATCGCGGGCGTGGCGGTTTCGGTGTCCACCGATATGACCAAGGGCATCGTCAACCGGTTCCGCACCATGCACATCGATCAGTCCGCAATGCTGACCGGCGAAGTGATCGGCTCCGTCATCCAGGGCCTGCTGGGGATCGTCGGCATGGTGCTGGTGGCGCTGGCCGTCGGCTTCCGGCCGAACGCGAACCCGGTGGAATGGCTGGCGGTCTTCGGGCTGATGGCGTTGGTCATCTTCGCGCTGAACTGGCTGGGCGCGGCGTTCGGCGTGATCGCGCAGAATCCGGAGAACGCCAGCAATATGCCGATGCCGATCATGTTGCTGCCCTTCCTCGGCAGCGGTCTGGTGCCGACCGACACCATGCCCTCGGGGGTCCGGCAGTTCGCGGAGTACCAGCCCTTCACGCCCATCACCGAGACGGTGCGCGGGCTGCTGATGGGTACCGAGATCGGGCACAACGGGGTGCTGGCCATCGGGTGGTGCGTGGTCATCGCCGCGGGCGGATACTTCTGGTCCACTTCGGTTTTCCGGCGCAAGACCAACTGAACCGCCCGTCACTCCGGCACGCTTTCAGCCGGAATCCACACCGCACGTGTGGATTCCGGCTGAAGGCATTCCGGAACGACGAGGGGCGTCAGACGTTCGCGGCGAGGAGGATCTTGCCGCTCGCGTTGCGCACCTGCACCGTCTTGACCTCGCCAGGCTTGGCCGAGGTGGTGCCGTCCGGGGTGTACACCTCACCCGGTTCGGCCGTCCACTCCGACAGCTTCGACTGGGTGCCGTCGGCGCGCACCACCCACAATTCCAGCTTCCAGTAGTACTCGTAATCCGCTGGGGGATAAGCACATCGCATATCGACCCGCGTCACGCCGTTCACCTCGAGCAGCTTGAAAGTGGCCGTGATCGGCGTCTCCAGCTGCGGTTGCAGCGTCCCCTCGGCCACCACCTGCTGCACCGCCACCGGTTCGCGCGCCGCCACCGTCGCGGTCACCGGCACCGCGATGGCGACCGCGGCCGCGGCGGCGGTCAGCGCCCCGCCCAGCGACCAGAATCGCCTGCGCCGCTCCCGCTTTCGCGCCTGATCCGCCAGCCGGGGCAGCAGCTCGGTCGGGGGCGGCGGCACCGTCGCCGGCGGATCCTCCTGCGCCGCAATGGAAAGCGCCGTCTCGTCGTCGACCAGGGACAGCAGGCCGGGCAGTCCGGCCAGTTTGCCCACCGCCGTCCGGCAGGGCGCGCAGCCCGCCAGATGCTCCTCGTATTCGCGGCGATCGTCGCGGGCGAGAGCGCCGAGCACGTACGCGCCGTCCCAGGTGGTGTAGCCATCGCACAATTCGTGGCCGTCGGTCATCTCGTCACCCCCATCTCCTGCAGTGCCAGTCGCAAGGCCCGCATGCCGTAGTGCATGCGCGACTTCACCGTGCCCTCCGGGATCTCCAGTTCCTCCGCGATCTGATGCGTGGACAGGCCCCGGTAGTAGGCGCGGACTATGACATCACGGTGATCGACGCTCAAGCGCGCCAGGGCGTCGGCCACCAGCCAGCCGTCCAGCGCCCGATCGGTGCGATCCGGTTCCGGCACCTCGGGCGGATGATCGGTCCGGAACTCCCGGCGGCTGCGCGCGCTGCGATGCTCGTCCACCGCCAGATTCCGCGCCACCGTGAACAACCAGGCCCGCGCGGAAGTGGTCGTCTGATCGAGCACATTGGGTCGCTGCCAGGCGCGCAGGAGCGTCTCCTGCACGATGTCCTCGGCCCGGCCCGGATCGCCTACCAGACCGAACGTGTACCGCCACAGTGCCGCCGCGTGCTCTTCGTACAACGCGCGGAGCAATGCCGCCTGGTCGTCGGGCATTCGTCACCTCCGACCAGTGCACGACACAGACCGTGCCGACGGTTCAGTTCCGTTCCAGCTCGATCGGGTGCGTGGCGAGCAGGGACAGTGGCAGGGGTTGCCGGCGCAGCACCTGCGCCCAGAGATCGGTCCGGCCCGCCAGCGGGTCGGACGGGAGCGCGGACAGGACGATCCAGTCACCGCGATCCATTTCGCCTTCCAATTGCCCGAAGGTCCAGCCGGCGTAACCGGCGAATACTCGCAGTCCCTCGATCAGGGGCGTGATGCGTTCCGGATCGGAGTCCAGATCCACCAGGGCGACGCGGCCGTCCACGCGTCTGAGGCCCTTGGTGCCCTGGAACGAGGTGCCCACCTTGACGGTGGCCAGGCACAGGGCGGCATCGCGTTTCACCGGGCCGCCGAGGTACAGCACGCCGGGATCGGCGGCCAGTTCGGCCCAATTCGGGAGCACGTCCTCGACGGGGGTTTCGCTGGGACGGTTGAGCACCACCCCGAGACTGCCCGCGTCATTGTGCTCGATGATGTAGACGACGGAGCGCCGGAAAGCGGGCTCCACCAGGTCGGTCGCGGACACAAGCAGAGTACCGGGGCGTACCACCTGGTCCTCGTGCCGGAATTCGCGTCGAGAACGGTCACCGTGTTCCTCTGCGCGTGCCACGCAGCCATCATCGCACTGCCACTGCCCGATTGCCCGGCTTAATTTCCCGACTGCCCAAATGCGCCGTGTCGTAGCTAGGGTGGCGCTATGGAACGTCCCGAGGTGGTCCTCGAGAACAGCGATGCCGTGTACGACTTCTACCGCGATCATCAGCAGAACCTGCTGAAGGCGCGGGGGGCCTATTGGCTGCTGGGGCGTCGCTACCGGCCGCGGATCGGGTACGCGCCGGGGGCCCGGGAGAAGTTGCGGGAGTTGATCTCCCGTAAGCGGCCGTTGCTCATCTCGATCAACCATCTCTCGCAATTGGATCCGTACACGGTGGCCGCGGCCGCGTGGGGGAGCGTGCTGCGGCCGGTGATCGGGCGGACCCGGGTGCTGGCCAAGGACGAGCTGTTCCTCGAGGAGAAACAGCGCGGGCGCATCGACATGATGGGCGGGATCCCGGTGTTCCGGGGCAAGGACCACGGGATTCGCGCGGTCAACGCGGCCGGGCAGCGGATGATCGACATCTGCGCCGAGCGGATGGCGCGCGGCGACGGGGTTGCGGTGTTCCCCGAGGGCACCTGCAACGACGTGGATCCGGCGCAGGTGCAGACGGTGGGAACGGGCATCGGGCACATCGCCTTCCGGGCCAAGAAGCTCGGGGCCGATCCAGTGCTGGTGAGCCTCGGGCTGAGCTACGGCCCGCGGCCGGATCCCAAGGTGGAGCCGACCAAGGAGGAGGCGAAGGGGGCCAGTTTCTACTTCGGCGTGCCGGTGGAAGGCCTGCCCACCAAGCCCGCCGAGATCACCCGCATCGTGCGGGACGAGCTACAGATCGCCCTGGACGGAGCCGTCGCCGCGTACTGACCTGCCGCAGCGGCGGATTCGGCCCTGCCGCTGCGGTGGCCAGCCCTGCCGCTCTACTGCTGCGGCAGATTCAGCCGCTCGCGCGACCACTGCGGCACCTGCGCCAGATACTCCGGCCGCGATTCCACGAAGTGATGCACCATCGGGCACAGCGGCAGGATCCCGAACCCTTCGGCCAGGGTCTGATCCAGCGCCCCCTGCACCAGCTTGCGCCCGTACCCCAATCCCTCGAACTGCGGATAGATCTCGGTGTGCACGAACGCGCGCTCGTTGGCCGTGTCCTGATACGACGCCACCCCCGCGTCCTGCCCGTCGACGTACAGCTCGAACCGATCCAGCGCGGTGTTCTTGCGGACCTCGATCGACCCACTCGTCTCTCTCGACATGCCCACGACGCTAACCCTCCCACGCTGCCCATTTGTCCGTATTCCCATTCCCGCAGCTCGGGCGTGTCGCGAACTCGCGAATCGATCTTCACACTGGGTGGGTGACGACCGCACCCGCCCGCCGGATCATCCTCGCCCCGGACAAGTTCAAGGGTTCCCTGACCGCCGCCCAGGTGGCGTCGGCCCTGGCCGCCGGGATCACCCGGGCCGCCCCCGGCACCGAGATCCGGCAGCTGCCGATCGCCGACGGCGGCGACGGCACGGTCGACGCCTTCCTCGCGGCGGGCTGGGAAAACGAGCCGCTCTCCGCCCCCGGCCCCACCGGCGAACCGGTCTCCACCGCCTACGCGTACCGACCGCCCAGCCCGGGCGCCGTACTCGGGCGGCCCCCGCATCACGGCGATGCCGATGACCACGCGCGCGGCGGCACTGCGGTCGTCGAACTCGCCGCGGTGGTCGGGCTTGTGAAACTGCCTGGCGGACAGTTGGATCCGCTGCACTCCAGCACGTACGGGCTCGGCGTGGTCATCGCGCACGCCCTCGATCGTGGCGTGCGGGATATCGTGCTCGGCCTCGGCGGCAGCGCTTCCACCGACGGCGGGGCCGGTCTGCTGCAAGCACTCGGCCTGCGGATATTCGATGCCGACGACCGCGAATTACCGCACGGTGGAGTGGAATTGAGTCGCGCCGTCCGTGTGGACCGCACCCACCTGCACCCCGCCTTGGCGGCGACGCGCTTCACCCTCGCCAGCGATGTGGACAATCCGCTGCTCGGCCCGGACGGCGCGGCGGCCGTCTACGGTCCGCAGAAGGGCGCGACCCCGGAGCAGGTGACGAATCTGGATGCGGCGCTGGCCAACTGGGCGAAGCTGATCGGCCCGGAATGGGCGGAGCGGCCGGGCGCGGGCGCGGCGGGCGGCACCGGGTTCGGGGCCATGGCGGTGCTGGGCGCGACGGCGCGGTCCGGCATCGAGGTGGTGCTCGACCTGATCGACTTCCCGGCGCAACTCACCGGAGCGGACCTGGTGGTAACCGGGGAAGGTTCGTTCGACGCGCAGAGCCTGAACGGCAAGGCCCCGGTCGGCGTGGCCGCCGCCGCGCATCGAGCCGGGGTGCCGGTGGCGGTGGTCGCCGGGCGCGTCGGGCTCACGCCGGATCAGGTGCGGGCGGCCGGATTCGCCGATGCCTACGCGCTTTCCGGCCTGGAACCCGACCCGGCTCGCTCTATCGCGAACGCCGCGATGCTGCTCGAGCGCATCGGCGAAACCATCGGCGCACGAGTCGCGGGCTGACCTGGAACCCCCCCGTCGGGATGACGACGGGGTGCGCGTTAGGAGGCGGGGGCGAGGGGACCGTTGGCGAGGGCCTGGCGGTTGCGGTCGCCCCAGGCTTCCAGGGGGCGGAGCGCTTCTTCGAGTTCGCGGCCCAACGGGGTGAGTGAATACTCCACGCGCGGGGGGATTTCGGGGTAGATCTCGCGGTGGACGAGGCCGCTGGCTTCCATTTGGCGGAGGTTCTCGGCGAGCACCTTCTCGCTGACGCCGGTGAGGGTGCGGCGGATTTCGCCGAAGCGCTGCGGGCCCGCGCCGAGTACCCACATCAGGTGCATCTTCCACTTGCCGCCGACCGCGTCGATGGCGAGGGACATGCCGCACACCGGGTGATCCGCGTCACCGTCGAACCGCATCGCGTCCTCCTGACCAGATTTCGAACCTTCAGGTAAGCAACCCCACCCGAACGTGCGGTCTTCCCGAGCCTACCGATCGTGACGAGTATCGATTCCGGCGCCGACACCAACCGCAGTCACGAAAAGAAGGACACACAATGTCTGAGCAGCAGCAGAACTCCGTCACCGTCATCGGCCTGGGCCCGATGGGCAAGTCCATGGTGCGGGCGTTCCGCAAGGCCGGCACCGAGGTGACGGTGTGGAATCGCAGCGCCGGCAAGGCCGATGAGATGGTCGCCGAGGTGGGCGCGAAGAAGGCCGCGAGCCTGGCCGAAGCGCTCGCCGCCAACGAGGTGATCGTGCTGAGCCTGACCCACTACGCCGCCATGTACGACGTGCTCGGCCCGGCCGCCGATCAGCTGGCGGGCAAGGTCGTGTTCAACCTGTCCTCGGATTCGCCGGAGAAGGCGCGGGCGGGCGGGGCCTGGATCCGTTCGCACGGTGCGGAATTCGTCTCCGGCGGCGTCATGTCGGCGGGCGACAATATCGAGCATCCGGCCTCGTACATCTTCTACAGCGGCCCGCGCGCGGTGTTCGACGCGCACGCCGAGCTGCTGCGCCCGCTCAGCCCGCAGGAGTACCTGGGCATGGACGACGGTCTGGCGCAGGTCTTCTACCAGGGGCTGCTGACCATCTTCCATCCCTGGCTGCTGGCCTTCGATCAGGCGACGGCCATGATCGCGCGGTCCGGGCACGATATCGCCCAGTTCGTCCCGTTCGCGGTGCGTTCCAGCGAGGCGTTCCCGTACTTCATGCAGGAGTTCTCGGTGGCGAACCAGGCCGGCGGCTGGGCCGATCTGGCGAGCCTGAAGATGATGGACGCGGGCGCACAGCACATCATCGACGCCAGCGAGGAAGTCGGCGTCGACGCCACCTTCTCCCACACCGCACAGGCGTACTGGCGCAAGGCCGTCGCCGCCTCGGAGGAGAAGGGCGAAGCGGTGTCGACCTACGCGCTCATGCACGGCGAGCCGGCGCAGGCGTGATGCTCGGAGAACCCGGCCCGTCGCACCAGCGGCGGGCCGGTTCGCCATGAAAAGCCGTGTAATTCAAGCAGTTTCGGATCCGATCCGCGGGAACGGCGCAGTCGAGAAAATGATCTCCACCGGCACTTCGAAATACTGCGCGAGCCGCAGCGCCAAGTGCAGGCTCGGACTGTATTCGCCCCGCTCCAGATACCCGACCGTCTGATAGTGCACGCCCAGCGCCTCCGCCAGCTCGCGCCGGGAGACGCCGCGTTCGGCCCGCAGCACGGCGATCCGGTTGTACAGAACTTCAGTAGGCACGGTGCATAGCCTTCTCCCGCCGCTCCGCCACCCGGGACCCGGACTCCCGCCGCGCCATCCGCCGCAGCACGATCGGGGCGATCGTCAACCCCACCACGGACCAGATGCCCAGTACCGCAAAGGTTTCCGCGTGCCGCCAGGATCCGCCGAGCTCCACCGCCGCCGCCCCGTCCGGCAGCATGGCCGAGCGCATGCCCAGCCCCAGCCAGTAGATCGGGAACACCTGGCCCACGGCCTGCAGCCAGCCGGGCAGCGCATTGATCGGATAGAAGATCCCGGAGATCGCCACCAGTCCCATGATGGGGAACGAGACGAAGCCGATACTGCGCGGGATCTCGAACACCGACCCGATGATCGCGCCCAGCGGCAATGTGGCCAGCAGACCCAGCGCCACCACCAGGATCAGCGTGATCCAGCGGCCCACGGTATCCAGGTACACGCCGCCGACCACGATCATGCCGAAGATCAGCATGATGCCCACCTGCACGGCCACCAGCAGGGAATTGAGGGTGATCTTGCCGATCAGATAGCCGACCATTCCGTTCGGAGTGGCCTTGGCGCGCAACAGGGTTCCGTCCTCGCGATCCAGCGACAGGTTCTGCGCGATGCCGAACATGCCGGTGAACGCGATGGTCATACCGAGCACGCCGGGCAGCGCCAGCGCGCCCAGCCCGAACCCGCTGCCCTCGAAGGTGCTGTCGCGCATGAAGAACAGCGCCACCAGCGAGGCCACCGGCCAGAAGAACTGCGCGAACAGATCCATGCCGTTGGTGAAGGTCTGCCGCAGCTCGATCGTCCCGCGCCGCAGCCCCGCCCGCACCGCGACCGCCGTCGGATTCATCGGACCTCCTCCAGGCTGCGGACATCGGCCTCGCCCTGTCCGGATTCGAAGCGCTGCACCAGCGTCATATAGGTGTCCTCGAGCGAGGCCCGTCGCACCTCCAGCTCGTCGATCGCCGCCCCGTGCTGCTGGAACAGCTCGTAGACGAACTTCGTCGATTCGGTGGTGGTGTGCACGAAGCGCTGCCCGTCGCGGGTCCATTTGACCTCGGCCGCACCGGCGATGCGCCGGGAGAGCTGATCGGCCGAACCGTCGGCGATGATGCGCCCGCCCGCCAGGATCAGAATGCGATCGGCCAGCTTCTCGGCTTCGTCGAGATCGTGGGTGGTGAGCAGGATGGTGGTCTGCTCGTCGTCGGCCAGCCGGTGCACCAGATCGTGGAATTCCCGCCGGGCCTGTGGATCGAATCCGGCGGTCGGCTCGTCCAGGAACAGCAGCTCGGGCCGGCCGACGATGCCGATGGCGACGTCCAGGCGGCGGCGCTGCCCGCCGGACAGCGACATCACCTTGGCGTTCGCGTGTTCGCTCAGCCCGACGGTGGCGATGAGTTCGTCGGTGTCCCAAGGCCGCCGGATGGCGTCGGTGCCGTACGGGCCGTAGAAGCTGCCGGTGTATTCGAGCAGTTCGCGTACCCGCCATTTGCCGTGGTCGCGCCAGGATTGCAGCACCACGCCGATGCGGGCGCGCCAGGCTTCGTCACCGTGCGCGGGGTCGGCGCCGAGCACGCTCACCCGGCCGTCGGACCGCATCCGGAAGCCCTCGAGAATCTCGATGGTGGTGGTCTTGCCCGCGCCGTTCGGGCCCAGCAGCACCAGGACTTCGCCCTTGTGCGCTCGAAAGGTGACCTCTTGCAATACATCCCGGGTGCCGTACCGCATCCGCAGCGCTTCGACGTCGAGCACGACGCCATCGCCGACAGTCATATCCGCCCCTAGATCCCTCGATAGTGGATACCGGATCATATGTAGCATATCTACTACATTTCGCCGCGAACAAGCGATTTTCCGGGGGCATGAAAAAGGCCCGGCTCTGGTGAGCCGGGCCTTTCGGATCAGTGCGTCAGCGCGTGCAGAGGAACTCGACGGCCGCCGCGTACCCCTGGATGCCCATTCCGGCGATCACCGCGGTGGCGATCGGCGAGACGAAGGAGTGATGCCGGAACTCCTCGCGCGCATGCACATTGCTGATGTGCACCTCCACGATCGGCACCTCCGGAATCACCAGGGCGTCGCGCAGTGCCACCGAGGTGTGGGTCAGCCCGCCGGGATTGATGACGATCCCGGACGCGAACCCGCGCGCCGCGTGGATCCGGTCGATCAGCGCCCCTTCGTGATTGGACTGGAAGGCGTCGACCTCACGATCGAACCGCGCCGCGGTCTTACGGCACAGTTCGACCACGTCGTCGAGGGTGTCCGCGCCGTACACCTCGGGCTGCCGGGTGCCGAGCATGTTCAGGTTCGGGCCGTTGAGCACGAGGATCGGACCGGTGTCAGCCATGGCCACACCTTATTCGACCCCCGCGCCCACCACCCGGACCCGGGGGCTATGGGGGCGGAGCCCCCATGACGGGGCCGTCGGGGCGGAGCCCCGACAAAAAGTCACAGCCCGCGCGGGCCCTCGGCGCGCAGGTCGTCGACTTTGCTCATGGCGGTGCGCAATTCCGCCAACCATTCCTCGGCGTGTTTGCCCGCCAGTTTGACGGTCCAGGCCAGGGCGTCGGAGCGGGAGCGTGCCACGCCGGCGTCGACCAGGGTGTCGAGCACCTTGCGTTCGGGCTGGCGCAAGCGCGTCATGACCGGAACGGCCAGGTGGGTGAACATGATTCGCTCACCGCCGACCGACACGCCCCAGGCGACATTGCGCTGGTAACGGGCCTGGGCTTCCTGGGCGATCTGCATGCGAGCGGGCCGGGTGGATTCCCGGAAGCGCGCGATGATGCCCTCGCGGGTGGCGGCCGGGACCTCGCTGGGCACCTGGCCCGGTTCGGCGGTTTCGGCGGGTTCGGGTGCGGGGAGGGGGAGTTCACCGATGACGACGATCTCGTCGCGGTCGATGTCGAGGGTTGCGGGCCCGGTGAACCAGTCGGCGGGCAACCTTCCAGCGAACCAGTCGGCGGCGTCGGCCGCGTCCGGCAGGTCGGCCTGCTGCCAGCCGCCGGGGCGACCGAATCCGTGTCCACGATGTCCGTGTCTCATGTTGGTCACACTCACTTACTGCATGGAGTTGTAATACTGATTACAACGTTACGTCTAAAACGCCCGCGTGGATTCCGCTCTCGGAGAACGGGGTTCGCCGGATTCCGCGAAACTGACGGCGAATGCTGTCAGCCATGCAGACCAACCGGTCTGCATTGGCTCGAATACGCCAGGCCCCGTAACCGACCGGTGATCATGTAAGTGGTCCCTCCTGGCCGATTTCGGCACTATGGTGGTGCTCAGTGCTAGTACGCCTGGTGGAAAGGTGGAACCGCGAGGCTTCGACACGCGGTACCGTGGTCCTGTTGCTGAAGTGGCAAGAGTGAAGAGTGGGCGATATGGATGTGTGGGGATCCCGCCGCTTCCGGGTGCGCGGCACAATCGCGCTCGCGGGGGTAGCCGCGATCGCGATCGCGATGGGGTCATGCTCTTTTCGAGAGCGGACAGGTGGGGCCGAGGCCGTCGTGGAACGGTTCACCACGCTGCTCGACAAAAAGGACTACGAGGGCGCGGCGCGGCTGACGTCCTACCCGAGCGGTGCCTCGGCAACGTTGAAGCAAGTCTTCGCGGGGCTCGATCCGGGTAAGCCGGACTACGAGATGACCCAGTTCATCGGACTCGACGGGAACACCGGGCTGTTCAGCATGACCGGCGCCTGGAACTTCGGGGACAAGAAGGACTGGAAATACGATCTCCAGGGCACGGTGCGCAAACTCAGTGTCGGCTGGCGCATCTCGTGGGATCCGGCCCTGGTCATGCCGCAGCTCGACTCGAAGCGCAATGCCAAACTGGTCCGCACCTACGCCCAGCCCTCGCCCAAGGTCAACGACATCGTCGGCGCGCCGCTGATGACCGAGCAGGTCATCAATGTGGTGAAGCTGGACCCGGCCCGCACCGGCGACCTGACCGGCTCGGCCAATGCGCTGGCCGACGCCATCGAACCGGTCGCGCCGCTCATCACCGGACCCAGTCTGGTGCAACAGGTGTCGGCGGCGCAGGGCAAGTCCATCACCGCCGTGCAATTGCGCGAGGGCGACTTCGCCATCCTGGAATCCCGGCTCGCGCCCATCCCGGGCGTGGTGCTGGAGAAGCAGCCCCGGCTCATCTCCGCCGATCGCCGCGTCTGGTCGCCCATGCTCGACGCGCTGCGAAAGGTGTGGCAGGACAACAATGACGCGCGCGCCGGATGGGGCGTGCAGCTGTTCGACCCGGACGGCAAATTCGTCACCCAGCTGGCCGGCGAGCAGGGCCCGCCCGGACCGGATATCGCCGCCACCATGGATCAGCGCCTGCAGCGCGCCACCGAGGACGCCGTGGTGAGCGTGGGCACGCCCGCGTCCATCGTGGCCATTCAGCCGTCCTCCGGGGCGCTGGTGGCCGCGGCGCAGAACAGCCAGGCCAGTGCGCACGGATCGGTCGCCTTCACCGGGCTGTATCCGGTCGGCGGCATGATCGAGCTGTTCAAGAACATGGCCGCGGTGTCGAAACACAAAGCGCCGCAGGATGTCTCGGTCAACGATGCGGCCGAGGCGGCGACCATGCTGGGCGTCGGTCTGGACTTCCAGGTGCCCGGGCTGGACGAGACCACCGGACGGCTGCCCACCGGCAAGAACGGCGCGGAGACCGTCAGCCGCGGCAATGCCGGCGATTCGCTGCTCGCCAGCCCGTGGGGTATGGCGATCGCGGCGGCGGCCATCGCCAACGGTCAGGTGCCCAAGCCCATGATGGTGATCGGCAGCCCGGCCACCACCGAAGCCGACCTGCCCGCGCTCCCCGGCGATGTCACCGATCGGGTGCGCACCCTGCTCCGGGAGGGTTCGGGCGCACCCGAACTCGCCTCGCTCACCCGGTACGCGGGGGTGCAGGCCATCGCCGCGACGGCGGGCAACAACGGCTGGCTCATCGCCACCATGGGCGATCTGGCCTTCGCGATTCACATCGACGATGTGGATTCCGGGGATATGACCGCCCGCATGGCGGCGCGGCTGTTGCAGTCGCTGGCGACGCCGGACTAGCGCAGGGCTTTCATCGCCGCGCGCCAGCCCAGCAGGAACAGCGCGAGCACGCTCGCGGCGACCAGTACGAAGCTGAAGGCGATGGTCTGCCCGGAGACCACGCGCAGCAGCATGCCGGTGACCAGGGTGCTGATCCAGACGATGACGCCGGTCGGCCACAGCCGCCGGCCGTCGAATCGCTTTGCGGCGGAAGCGCCCTCGCGGCCCGCGGCGACCGCCACCGCGATCACCCAGCCGAGCACCAGGCCGGTGGCGAAGGGCCAGAGGGTGCGCAGCAGGCCGGTGAGCACGTCCTCGTTGTGACTGCGGCGGCCGATCGCGCAGAACACGATCACCAGGACGGCATCGACGACGAACGGCACCAGTTTCTTCACGGGCACAGGGTAATCGGCCGGTCCCGGCCGACCGCGGAGGACACCCGGTCGGTTCAGGTCGCGGCCGGATCCGGCGGCCCGCCCGGGCGGCGGCGTTCGGCGACCAGCGAATTGCGCTGCTCGAACTCCTTTTCCAGCTCGGTGTCCCCGGCCTGCGGTTTCCGGAACAGGAACAGGAACACGATCCAGCCCACGATGGCCACCAGAATGAAGCTGACCAGCCGGTAGAGGAAGGCCGCCGCCACCGCCTGCGCGGCGGGCAGTCCCGCCACCGCGGTGAGCGAGTAGATCAGGGTGGCGTCCACGTAGACGATGCCGCCCGGCGCCAGAGGAATGGTGCCGACCGCCTTTCCGGCCGCGAACACCAGCATCAGCCCGGCCAGTCGCGGCTCGGCCCCGACCGCGTAGCAGGCCGCGCCCAGGCAGGCGACGTCGGCGAGGCGATGCATCAGGGCGAACGCCGTCACCCACGCGCCGTCTCGCTTACCCAGATCCACCGACTCCAGCTGGGCCAGCAGCTCGGCCACCTTGTCCATGCCCGCGTCGGCGGGACGGTGCCGAATCCGGTTGACCAGCCGCAGGATTCGCCGGAGCACCCCTTCGACGCCGTCGGGATGGTTGGACACGTAATTGCCCGCCCACACCAGCAGCGCCACCGCGCCCAGCGTCAGGATCACCTTGGTGGGCCCGATCCGGTCCCCGGCCAGCATCGCCCCGAACAGGCCCAGCAGCGCCAGCCCGGCCGCGGCCACCACCCCCGACATGACCAGCTGCCAGGACGCCACCAGCGGGCTCGCGCCCCAGCGCCGGGTCTGCCGATAGGTGAAGGCGGTGGAGAAGACCTGCCCGGCGGGCAGCGTCAAGGCCATGCCGGTCGAGCCGTACACCACCGACACCGATTTCCGCTGCGAGACGTCCACACCGCCGGCGTGCAGCAGCTGTTTCTGAATGCGGCCGTATCCGCTCATCGAAACCGCCTGCATCAGGACGCAGGCGACCACCCATCCCCAATGGATTTCGGTCAGGTTCTGCCAGGAATCGGCGAGTCGCGGATAGAGATACGCGCCTTCGGAAATGAGCAGGGCCAGCAGCGCGACGCCGAGAACCCATTTGGCCCACCAGAACCTGCGACGGCGCGCGTTATCAGTGGGCGGCGCGGGTTCGCCGGCCAGATCACCATGGGCCGTCACGTCGTCAGCCTAACGAACTGGCCGCCGCCTCGTCTGCACCCGACTCCCCGGGGGATTCCGCCGGCCAGGCCAATCGGGTTTTCCGGCGGCGGCCGCGCAGTTGCACCTCGTCACCGGTGCGCCAATGGCGTTGTTCGGACTCGTCGGCGAAATACAGCGCACTGCTCGAGGCCAGTACCCGGCCCGGCTGTTCTTTCGCGAGTTCGGTCAATCGCGACGCCTCGTTCACCGGATCGCCGATCACGGTGTACTCGAAGCGATTCGCCGCGCCGATATTCCCGGCCACCGCCAGACCCGCCGAAACGCCCATTCCGATATCCAGCCCGGGCACCTCCTTGAGGGCTTCGCGCAGCTCACGAGCGGCGGACAGGGCCGCGGTCGGGGCATCCGGGCGATCCAGCGGCGCACCGAAGATGGCCAATGCGGCATCGCCCATGAATTTGTTGATCAGGCCGTGGTGCCGGTCGATGACATCGACCACGACGCGGAAGAACTCATTGAGCAGACTGACCACTTCGGTCGGCGGGCGTTCCGCCGCGGTCGCGGTCGAACCGACCATATCCACGAACAACACCGCCACGAACCGGGTTTCCCCGCCGAGTTCGGTGCCGTATTCCAGCGCCCGCCGCGCCACATCCTCGCCGACGTGCTGGCCGAACAATTCCTGGAGTTCGCGCCGCTTGGCCGCTTCACCCATCATTCGGTTGAAGCCAACTTGCAGCAGCCCTATTTCGGAACCGTCGAAAACTTCCACCCGCACATCCCGCGCGCCTTCCTGCACGCGATCGATGGCCTGGCTGAGCTGGCGCACCGGATCGGAAATACTGGCCGCGGTGAGCATGGAAAGCGCCAGCGCCTGCATGATCACCACCCCGCACAACAGCAGAATCGAGACCGCCAGCGACTGCGCGGAAAACTGCACGCGCGCGGAAATCTGGGTGACGCACAGCAGCACGATGGCGATCACGGGGGCGAAAGTGCCCATGCCCCAGGTCATGGCCATCCGGGTGCCGACGCCCGGGGTGAGGGTGTGATCGAAGGCGCCGACGGTCAGCGCCTCGGCCGCGACCGGGCGCAGGATCCGCTCGCCGAGCATGTAGGTGAAGCCGAAAACGATGGTGGCGGCCATACATTCGGTGACGATCACCGCCGCCGCCAGCTCCGGGGTGCGCACGATGATGAGCGAGGCCAGCACGCTGCCGCCCAGAATCCACAGCACCAGGTGCACGATGGCCTGGCGCAGCGGGGCGTGCAGGGCGGCCATCTGCTCCTGGCGGCTGGGCGGGCCGCCGCGCACCTGCCAGCGCATCACCGGCCGCAGCATGAGCGCGGACGCGGACAGGCTCAGGATGCCGGCCACCACGAAGACCACGCCCGGAATCAGCAATCCGGTCTGCTGGGTCGCGCTGGACTTGCCCTCCGGCACCGGCAGTCCGTACTGAATGAACGCCCACACCAGGACGGCACCGAAGGCATTGGCCGCGAGCATCGATGCGAGGTACAGCGGCCAGCGGGTTCGCATGGTCTGTTTGACCGCTTCCAGGGGCGCTGACACGATCACCAATCTAGCTTCCCGGCCGCTCCGAGGCGTCGGCGCGGATGAGCTGTGGAACGAGACTGCCCGGTATTAAGTTTCAGCCGTGCAGGGCGGCGATGGCCTTCTCGATGCGCCGCTGCCGCGTCTCCGGCTTCTTCGCGCTCTCGATGGCGTGCACATGCTCCCGCTTGCGGCTGTGCGCGAGCTTGTCGTAGGCGGCGCGGGCGGCCGGGTCGGCGTTCAGTGCCGCGGCGAAGTCCGGGGGTTCGACGACCACGCGCGGTTCGGTGTCGAGTTGCACCTCCACCTCGACGTCCTCGCCGATCTCCACACCCGCGGCCTCGCGATTGGCCTTGCTCAGGCCGATCAGATGCCGGCCGCGCATGAGGGCGATCCGGCTCTTCCAGGAATGCCCGTTGATGGTGATCGTCACCGGCGGGCGCGCGCCCTCACCCAGCGCTTCCACTACTTCCGGCGGAACTTCCAGGCCCCGCATGGGCTCGGGCGGCTCGACGTGGGACCGAAACTTCATGACCTGCTCCTGTTCGATTCTCGGCGGAGGACTTACAACGATCTTGGACCAGCCGGGGCTCAGGCCCGCGTCTCCCACACGTAGCCGTCCGGGTCGGCGAACGAGCCGATGCCGCTGTGCAGCACCAGACCGTGCGACCCGCTGCCCTCGATGGACACGCCCGCCTCCTTGGCGGCGGCCTTGCGCGGGTACAGCGCCAGCGTCACCGGCGAACCCTCCTGCGCGAACTCGGCGTACTTGCCGCCGAAGCTCTTGGACGCGGTCAGCCCGCGCTCGGTGTAGAACTGCTTGCTGGCCTTCACATCCGACACGCCCATCAGCAGCACCACGTCCTCGACCGCCCGGGTGAACGGCTCGGTGTCCTTCTTCTTGGAGGTGGCGATCTTCCAGATGGTGCCCTCCGGGGCCTGAATGACCGCGCTGTATCCCCACAGGCTCTTCTTCGCGGCCTTGAGCACGGTGAACCCGGCCTCGAGCGCGGTCCCGACCAGGCTGTCCACGGTGGAGGGCTGCGCGACCACCAGCGACAGGATGAACCCGTGGAACCCGGTGGCCGGCGCGGTCGCGGTGCGGAACCCGATCCGGTCCCCGAGCCCGAACGCGGTCTCGTAGATCGCGGCGGCGGCCTGTGGATCGGCCACCTCGAGCTGAACGTTGATGCCGGTGCTGATGTTCGCGTTGATTTCCATGCTCATAAAGCTAGATTCGCCCCGCCCCGCTGCCATCCGTGCCGACCACGGAACCCACCACTGAGTAATGACTACGGGCCAATACCGGGAGCCGCGCGCGTTTCGGGCACGGCGAAAAGCTGGATTTGCACAGTAGGCTCGGGCGCGTGAGCGAGGACGCGGGGGCATTACCGATCGGGACGCCGGAGGAGAAAGGTCGCCGGGACTCCGACGCCGTGCATCCGCTGGTGCGCAAATCCGCCGAATGGTCGTGGCGGTTGCTGCTGATCTTCGCGGCGGTGCTCGCGGTGGCGTATCTGGCGCAGCGGCTGTCCACGGTGACGATTCCCATGTCGATCGCATTGCTCGGGGCGGCGCTGCTGGCGCCGCTGGTGGACCTCATGCAGCGGCTGGGCGTGCCGCGGTCCATCGGCGTGTTCGTGGCGCTGATGGGATCGCTCGGGCTGCTCGCCGGGGTGATGACCTTCGTGATCGAGCAGTTCGTCACCGGTGTGCCGCAGCTGTCGGACGAGTTCAAGACCTCGGTGCATCAGATCCAGGACTGGCTGATCAACGGGCCGCTGCACCTGAGCAACGAGCAGATCCGCAATGCCGGCGACACCATCGTCAAGACCATCGAGAACAATCAGGACACGCTGACCAGCGGTGCGCTCACCACCGCCACCGTGATCGGCGAATTCCTCACCGGCACCTTCCTGACGCTGTTCATCCTGATCTTCTTCCTCTACGGCGGGGATCAGATCTGGGCCTTCATCACCAAGGTCATCCCCAGCGCGCAGCGCGAAAAGGTGCGCACCGCGGGCAAACTCGGCTTCGGCACGCTCACCGGATTCGTGCGCGCCACCGTCATGGTGGCGGGCGTGGACGCCATCGGCATCGGCGCGGGCCTGGCGATTCTCAATGTGCCGCTGGCGCTTCCGCTGGCCTCGCTGGTGTTCATCGGCGCCTTCATCCCGATCATCGGCTCGTTCATCGCGGGCTCGGTGGCGGTGTTCATCGCGCTCATGACCAAGGGTCTGGTGACCGCGCTCATCGTGCTCGGCATCACCGTGGCGATCATGCAGCTGGAAGGCCATGTGCTGCAGCCGCTGCTGCTCGGGCGGGCGGTGCGGATCCATCCCCTGGCGGTGGTGCTGGCCATCACCGCGGGCGTGGTGCTGGCCGGTATCGCGGGCGGTCTGCTCGCGGTGCCGTTCGTCGCGGTCCTCAATACCGCGATTCGCTCGCTGCTCGCGGACTCGCCCGAAGAGCTGTACCAGGACCTGCACACGGGGGATCCGCACAAACCCATGTTCAGCGCCGAACCCGACGAGGACCCCGATCCGGCGCGCTACCAGCTGCCGCTGCCCACCGGGGCGAGCGGCAAGGTCACCGAGGTCGGCAGCGCCGCCGCCCGCAAGTCGGTCACGGGGAGCGCGTCCGTCGGCAAACCGGCCCCGGCCGGATCCGGCGCTTCCGAGGTGAATCCTTCCGCCCCAACGCCTTCCGCCGATGACGACGCGGACTGAACCCGACTCCGACGATGCCGCCACGGCCCCGCTGTGGCGCGCCGCCCAGGCATTCCGGCTGGTCACGCTGATCTATGCGATCGGACAGCAGTTCGCCTCGGTGCAGTACTACACCAATCAGCGGCTCAGCTGGATGTTCATCGCGCTCATGGCGGTGTGGTCGGGGGCTTCGGCACTGTTGTTGTCGCAGTGGCGGATCCGGCATCTCAAACGAGTGCGGACCATCGTGGTGCTCGGCGACCACCTCGTTGTCATCCTGCTGGTCTTCGCCACCCGGCTGGTCTCGGACTACGACTGGTACCACGGACATCAGACCCTGCCCACCACGCTGTGGGCCGCCAACGCCGTCATGTCGGCGGCCATCCTGTGGGGGCCGTTCGGCGGCGTCAGCTCCGGGATCCTGATCGCCGCGGCCATTCTCACCGCGCGCTCGCAATGGGGCTTCGACGTCTGGCGCGATGCCACCGTGCCGGTGCTGGTGTCGGTCGGCCTGGCCATCGGGCTCGCGGCCAATACCGCCCGGCGAGCCCACGAACAGCTGCAACGGGCCGTCCGGCTGACCGCCGCCGCCGAGGAACGGGAACGGCTGGCCCGCGAAGTGCACGACGGGGTGCTTCAAGTGCTCAGCTACATCAAACGCCGGGGCGGTGAAATCGGCGGGCCGACAGCCGAACTCGCGCAACGGGCGGGCGAGCAGGAAGTGGCGTTGCGGGTGCTCATCTCCGAACAGGGCGGGCGCGCCGAGACCGGCGGCGCGGAGGAGGATCTGCGGCCGCTGCTGACCGCACAGGCCACCCCGTCGGTATTCGTCTCCACGCCCGGCGAACCCGTGCCGCTGGGCCGCTGGGAAGCCCGGGAAGCCGCCGCGGCGGTCGCGGCCGCCCTCGCCAATGTGGTGCAGCATGCCGAGCCGGGTGCGAAAGCCTATGTGCTGCTGGAGGATACCGGCGACGAGATCGTGATCAGCGTGCGTGACGACGGGCCCGGCATCCGGCCCGGGCGGCTGGCGGAAGCCGAAACCCAAGGCCGCATGGGGGTTTCGCGTTCCATCATGGGCCGGATCGCCGCGATCGGGGGCGAGGCGGCGCTGCTGTTCGAAGCCGAGGCGGCCGGGGATGGCGAGGAGAGTCCCGGGGCGGAATGGGAGTTCCGGATCCCGCGCACCTGAGCGGGTGGTCCGCGCCCGCGCCCGGGCGAGGGGCGAGAATGAGAGACGACGGCTGGAGGTGGAGATGTCCGAGGCGGACGAGCGGATTTCGATCATGGTGGTCGACGACCATCCGATCTGGCGCGATGGTGTGGCCCGGGACCTGGCCGAACACGGCTTCGACGTGGTCGCCACGGCCGACGGGGTCGGCGCCGCCGGGCGAAGGGCTGCGGCGGTGCAGCCGGCCGTCGTGCTCATGGACATGCAACTGCCCGACGGCAATGGGGCCGACGCCACCGCCGAAGTGCTGCGGGTGTCCCCGCACAGCCGGGTGCTGGTGCTGTCCGCCTCCGCCGAACGCGACGATGTGCTCGACGCCATCAAGGCCGGGGCCATCGGCTATCTGGTGAAGAGCGCTTCGGCCACCGAACTGGTGGACGCCGTGCGCGCCACCGCCGCCGGGCAGGCCGTGTTCACGCCCGGGCTGGCCGGGCTGGTGCTCGGGGAGTACCGGCGCATCGCCAGCGCACCGCCCGAACGCGACGAACCGCATCGGCCGGCGCTCACCGAACGCGAGACCGAGGTGCTGCGCATGGTGGCGAAAGGGTTGTCCGCCAAGCAGATCGCCACGCGGATGAGCCTGAGCCATCGCACCGTGGAGAACCATGTGCAATCCACGCTGCGCAAACTGCAACTCGGCAATCGCGTCGAATTGACCCGGTACGCCATCGAACAGGGACTGGAGTAGGGGGCCGGTTTCAGGGATTGCCCTGATGTGAATCCGCCCCGGTGCTCGCTAACCTCGAATCATGGGAGGTCCTGAATCTGTTTCCGGCCTCGAGACCGGCGCCGCCGTCATCGGCGACCGCGATCTACGGGTATCGGATGTCGAACGCGAACACGTCGGACGGTTACTACAGCGCGCGGTCGGGCTGGGCATGCTGTCGCTGGGTGAATTCACCGAACGCATGGATACCGCACTGGCGGCCAAGACCCGCGGCGAACTCAATGCCGTACTGATCGATCTGCCCGGGGTCCGGCTCATCGGGCAGCCCGCGGCCGCGCCGCCGCGATTCGTGCAGGCGCAGCGGGTGCCGCAGCCGGGCGCACCCTCGAACGTGGTCCGGGCCTTTCTGTCCGGCGTCGAACGCAAGGGCGTCTGGCATGTGCCGCCGGTGCTGCAACTCGAGAACACCCTCTCCGGCGTGACCCTGGACTTCACCCAGGCCGTCATGTCCACCCAGGTGGTCGAGATCCGGGTGCGCAGCACGCTCAGCTCGCTCACCCTGGTGGTGCCGCCCGCGGCCACGGTGGATCTGAACAGCCTCAACCTCAACGGATCCAGCATCAACAACAAGGTGCGCACCGGTCCGCCCATGGGGCCGCTGCACCTGGTGGTGCACGGTCAGCTCTGGTTCGGGTCGGTCACCGCCAAGCACCCCTTCGGCACCCACTGGAAGCGTTTCCTCAACGGGGCGTGAACCACGACACCGGTAATCGCTTGCCGCGCTTGTGAACTCGGCGCGCAGCGACGGGTTGCCGATCTCACGTGAAGCAGCCGCCGCGACACCGCGTCCGGCCGGGTATCGTCACCGCCATGGAGGACGTCACGGCAGATTCGATCCCGGCACCCTGGCATCGGATCGGCCAGGGCGAACCGCTGCTGCTCCTGCACGGCGTGGTGCTGACCTGGCAGTCCTGGCTCCCGGTCCTGGACGATCTGGCCGCCGATCACGATGTCCTCGCCGCCACCCTCCCCGGTCACTGGGGCGGTCCCGCGCCGAAACGTCCCGCCACCGTCGCCTCCCTCGCCGACTACATCGAAACCCTGCTCGACGAAACCGGTTGGGACACAGCCCATATCGCGGGCAATTCGCTCGGCGGCTGGCTGGCCCTGGAACTCGCCGCCCGCGGCCGCGCCCGCTCGGTGACCGCCCTCGCCCCCGCCGGACTCTGGGCCGATCCCTCCTCCGCGGCCTCCCTCATCCGCCGTTTCCGCGCCCTCGGCCCCCTGGTCGGCATCGACAGCGAACGCCCCTCGGCCATGCCCTCCATGATCCGCAGCCTGCTGCTGCCGCTGCTGGCCCACCGTCCCGCCACCGTCGACCACCGCCTGGCCAAACTCATGACCGCCGCCGCCACCAACTGCCTCGTCATCGACGACCTGGCCCACGACCCCGGCCTCCCCGCCGGTTTCACCGCCCTGGACGACCTCCCCGTACCGGTCACCATCCTCATGCCGGAATACGACCGCGTCCTCCCACCTCACCTCTACGCCCCCCTCACCACCACCCCCACCCGCGAGGTCCACCACCTCGACGGCGTCGGCCACGTCCCCATGCTGGAAACCCCCGACCGCGTCACCGCCGCCATCCGCGCCACCGTGGCCCGCGCCGCCGCCGCTCAGTCCGCCTGACGGGCTCCCACCTGGTCGATTCGCGTAGGAATCGACCACCACCCGGGTGTTTCTACTCATCCCTCCGCCCCTGCTCGGCGGACAGGATGACCAGCATGAATACCGCCCTCGATCCCCGCTTGATCGCACGGCTGTCGACCGAATTCACGTCGCTCAGCCACACCATGAGCGTCCTCGGCCGTGATCTCGATGTACTGCGCGATCAGGTCGTCGCCGAAACCACCCGCACCGCGACCCCGCCCACCCCCGCCCCGGAGGTGGGCGGTTCCGCGCGCCCGGCCGCCTGGAACCCCTTCGAAACCGGTCAACCTCTCCCGGCCGGACCGGGACAACCTGACCGCGCACCCACCGGACCGATCCCGACCGGCGGTATGCCCGTCGGCGCGGCAGAGCCGAGCATTGCCGGAGCGCCGCAGGCCGGTTCTCCTTCCGCGGCAATGGGTTACCCGGGTGCTCGGCCCGGTGCGGCTGGGGCTGTGCCGCCTGCCGCGCCCGTTTGGGGCGCAACTCCCGCCGCGCCGCTTCCCGGTGGGTTCCCGGCCGCCGGGGCGCCGGTGCCGGGTGCGGGGGCGTGGCTGCCGCCGGGCGGGGTGGATCCGCGGTACGTGCCGGGGCCGGGCATGCCCGGGATGCCGGGGGTGAATCGTACGAATTACGGTGCTATGGCGCCGGTTTCGCCGCGGCGGCCGGTGCCGGGGCGGACTCCGCGGACGCCGTGGTGGCAGCGGGAAGGAGTGATCAGCCGGGTGCTGGCAGTTGCCGGTGTCGGGGTCACCTTGATCGGTGTGGTGATGTTGCTGGTGCTGGCGGCGCAGGCGGGGTTCTTCGGGCCGGTGCCGAGAGTTGTTGCCGGGGCTGCTTTCTCGGGTGCGCTGGTCGCTGTGGCGGCGCGGGTGCACGGGCGGGCCGGGGGACAGGTGGGGGCGATCGCGTTGGCGGCTACGGGTATCGCTGGGGGATATCTCGATGTCGTCGCGGTGACTTCCTTCTATGGGTGGCTGAATCCTGTTGTGGGGTATGTGGTTGCGCTGGGGATCGCGGCCGGGGGTGTGGCTTTGGCCATGCGGTGGAAGTCCGAGGCGCTGGCCGTGCTGGTGGTGCTGGGTGCGGCGTTGCTATCGCCCGCGGTGACCACCGAGCTGGCGTTGCTCGCGTTCCTGATCGTGCTCCAGATTGCCGCGCTCCCTGTGCAGTTGGTGCGGGACTGGCCGTATCTGCACATCGTGCGGACCGTTCCGGCCGCGCTCGCCACGTTCGTCGCGGTGGTGGCCACGGCATTGGATTCGTCGACCGCGATCGAGCGGAATCAGGTGCTGGCCGCGGCGGTCGCGGTCGCCGTCGTGGGATTGGTAGGAACCGTGCTGGTGGTGCGCCGGCGGCCTACGGACAGCACGGCGAGCTTCACCTTCGGGGCGGCCACCGTTCCGCTGCTGGCGGCTCCGACGCTGTTCCAGGCGCATACCGGTGCGATCGTCTCGGGTGTGTTCGCGGCGGTACTGCTCACCGTGGCGGCGCTGCCCTGGGTTCCGAAACTCGGTGGGCTGGTGCGGATTCCGGCGCATCTCGCGGTGGTTTCCGCGGTGGCGGGAGCCTGCGCGCTGCTGGAAACCTGCTTCGGCGTGACCACGGTGCGGACCCTGGCCATCGCGCTGTTCCTGGTGGCGAGCGGCTTCCTGGCCGTGGGCGGGCAGCAGCGCTCGCGGGTGGCCGCGGCGCTCGGTGCGGCGTTCCTGGTGCTCGGCGGCATGGTGTTCCTGAGCAATGCCACGCCGGCGATGCTCGCCGACAAGAGCACCGCGCAAGCGCATCTGAGCATCGCGACCGCCCTCTCGGCGATCGCCGCGCTGGCCACGCTGGGCGCCGCGTTCCGGTGCGCCCGCCGCCTCGGCCTCGCCGATCGCGAATCCGATGTGGCCGCCGTCGCGGTGGTCGCCGGACTGGCCGCGCTCTACGCCCTGACCGCCCTGACGGTTTCGCTCGGTATCGCCACTGGTAACCCGGACGGCTTCCTGGCGGGCCACGGCATCGCCACCATCGCGTGGATGGCGACCGCGACCACCGCGCTCCTGTACGGCCTGCGCCGCCTGGCCCGAACCCCGCAGTCCGCCAAGGTTTCCCTGGCCGCCGGTCTACTGCTGACCGCCGCCGCCCTGGCCAAACTGTTCCTGTTCGACCTGGCGACCCTGGACGGACTGGTCCGCGCGGGCGCCTTCCTGGTAGTCGGCGTTCTGCTCCTCGTGGTGGGCACCCGCTACGCGCGAGCCTTCGCCGAAGCGGCCGAAGCCGCAGACACCCAGGCCCCTTCGCATTAATCCCCAGCGCACACAGCCTGGGGACAGCACGAGAGGTCCAACCGGCGAGACGAGAGTCGAACCGGCGACACGAAAGGCCAACTAGCGGCTCTGGAACGTCAGAACGGCCGGCGTGAAACAGCGAAAGGCCCCGCTGGGATTTTCCCAGCGGGGCCTTCTGCGTTCGAATGCGTGGACGCTCAGTCGTGGTTCTGACGACGGAGCAGTTCGTTCACGCTGACCGTACGGCCCTCACCACCACGGTGTTTGCCCTCGTCATCGGTCTTCTCGGGCCGGCGGCGGGCCGAGCGCAGATCGGACATCCACTGCTCGATATTGCTGCTGCGCCCGCCCTGCGGAGCATCGTCCACGGAGTGATGCGTCGGATGATGCTCCGTCGCATCCCCTTCCACCGGCTCCTGAGCCGCGACCGGTTCCGTCTCGGGACTCGAATCCTGGCTCGCGATCGGCCGCGGCGCCGGATGCTGACCGCGGTTCGGCAGCGGGCTCGGGCCCGGCCGCGCCGCCTGGTTCGCGCTCTGACCTTGGCTCGGAGCCTGGTTCGAGCTCTGCTCCGGAACCGGGTTCGGTGCCGCTGCCGGGTTCGACGCCGGCACCTGGCTCTGCCCTTCGCCCGCAGGCGGATTCGGCTGATACAGCTGCGCGCGCGTCGCCGGATGCGGCGGCACCTTCATCGACGGCGGCGGCAGCACGCGCTCCGCACCGATCGGCTTCGGGGCGTCGGATTCGGCCGAATCCTGTTGCGGCGCGGGCGGCTGCGAGATCGACGGCAGCGGCTTCGGGTGTCCGGTCGCACCGCTGTTCGGACGGATGGACGGCTTGCCGGTCCCGGGCGGAGTTCCGAGCAGCGAAACCGGCCCACTCGGCGGCGTCGCCGGTCCGCCGGGTGGCGTCGGCTGGTTCGCCTCCGGCGCGAACGCCCCATCGCCACCGCGTACGGTCGCCGCATCCGGACCGTTCTCCGCCGGGCGTACCGAGCCACCGGGCGTCCCGAGTCCGGACGGCGTGAACGCCCCGTCGTCCGCACGATCCCGGCCACCGGCAGCGCCGGTCGCGGAACCGAAACCACTCGCCTCGCTCGGCGCGGAGCCGAAGCCCGTCGTACCGCCGCCGGCGGACCCGAAGCCACTGGCACCGCTCGGTGCCGCACCGAATCCGCCTGGCGCGGACCCGAAGCCGCTCGCACTGCTACTCGCGGAGCCGAAGCCCGTGCCCGCCGAATCATCCCCGGCGGAACCGAAGCTCTTGGTCGCCGAATCGCCTGCGGTGGAGCCGAAGCCGCTCTTGCGTTCGGGATCGGCCGGGGCGGAGACGTTTTCGGGCTTGGGCGGGGTGGTCGACGAGATCACCGGGATGGTCGGCGCCGCGTCGGCGATGCGCTGGGTGGGCGCTTCGCTGTCCACGGTGCGGACCGGGCGCGGTTTGCGGGCCGGGCGGGCCGGGGTGGAACCGTCGGCCAGCATCGGGATCTGCATGGTGACCGGGTCGGTGACCGGGGTGGTCTTGACCAGGTCGACGACCTCTTCGTTGCCGGGGCGTTCGTCATCGAGGATGGGCTCGCCGAGCCCGATCTTCTGCTGGATCTTCTTCATCCAGGCCGGCGCCCACCAGCAGTCGTCGCCGAGCAGCTTCATGGTGGCGGGCACCAGCAGCATGCGCAGCACGGTCGCGTCGATGAACAGCGCCGCCACCATGCCGTAGGCGATGTACTGCATCATCACCAGATCGGAGAAGGCGAACGCACCCGTGACGACGAGCAGGATCAAAGCGGCCGCGGTGATGATCCGCCCGGTCTGGGCGGTTCCCGCGCGCACCGCCTCGGTGGTGCTCGCGCCCTGGGTGCGCGCTTCGACCATGCGGGACAACAGGAATACCTCGTAGTCCACGGATAGGCCGTAGATGATCGCGATGATCAGCACCAGCACCGGCGCGGTGATCGGCTGCGGCGTGAAGTTCAGCAGCGACGCCCCGTGCCCGTCGATGAAGATCCAGGTCAGGATGCCGAGCGTGGAGCCGAGGCCGAGCGCGCTCATGAGCGCGGCCTTCAACGGCAGCACCAGCGAACCGAAGGTCAGGAACATCAGGATGGTGGTGACCAGCAGAACGATGCCGATCATCCACGGCATGCGATCGAGCAGCGTGTCGAGGCTGTCCATCTGCATGGCCGGCTGACCGGTGACCAGCACCTCCGCGCCGTCCGGTACCTCCATCGACCGCAGATAGTCGATGGTCGCCTCCGGATGCGCGCTGTCCTCGACGGTCGCGTCGGAGACCCACACGTTGGAACCGTTCGGCGGCTTGGCCGGAATGCCGAACTGCGCGTTCTTCACCAGCCCCGGAGCCTGATTTGCCTCGGTGAGGATGGGCCCGATATCGCGCGAATTGTCGGTGATGATGACCAGCTGCACCGGATCGGACTTGCGCAGCGGGAACGTCTCGTCGAAGTGCTGCTGCGCCAGGCGCACCGGATTGTCCGGCGGCAGATAGGTTTCCGAGATACCGCCGAACTGCAGGTTCTTCACCGGAATGATGAGCAGCAACAGCCCGATGGTGAGCGGGATCGCGACCTTGAGCGGATGCTTCATCACCCACGCGGTGAGCTTGCCCCAGAATCCGGCCTCGACCTCTTCGGCCGTCTTGGTCTTGCGAATCCACTTGAGGCTCAGGCTGTCCACGCGCGGACCGAGAATCGCCAGCAGGGCCGGCAGCACGGTCAGCGAGGTGATCATGGCCAGCAGCACCGCGGCGATGGTGCCGTAGGCGACGGACTTGAGGAAGCCCTGCGGGAACAGCAGCATGCCCGCACTGGCCGCGATGATCATGGTGGCCGAGGAGCTCACCGTGCGCCCGGCGGTCATCACCGACCGGCGTACGGCGGCTTTCGTGTCATAGCCTTCCGCCAATTCCTCACGGAACCGGCTGACTATGAACAGGCCGTAGTCGATGGCCAGACCCAAGCCGATCATCGACACCACGGCCGAGACGAACGAGTTCACCTCGGTGTACTTGGTCAGCGCCATGATCATGCCGTTGGCGGCGATGATGGTCAGACCGCCGATGATCAAAGGCAGTGCGGCGGCCACGATTCCGCCGAAGATGAAGAACAGCAGCACCGCCACGGCGGGCAGCGCGATCAGCTCCATGCGCTTGACGTCGCTGGCGATGGTGTTGTTCAGCGTGTACGCGACCGGTTGCAGACCACCGACCTCGACTTTCACGCCCGGAATGGCGAAGGCGTTCTGGACCGCGCCATACGCCGCCAGCATTTCGGTGTCGTTATTGCCGTTGAGCGCGACCGTCGCGAACGCGCTCTTGCGATCGGGGCTGACCGCCTGCGCGACCTGCTGACCCGTCTCGGTCTTCCACGGCGCGACATTGACCTTGGTGATCTGCGGGTAGTTCTTCGGCAGCGAGTTGAGGCTGTCGATGATCTTCTGATTCCACGCCGGATCATCCACGGTCTGCCCGTCGGGTGCGGTGTACAGCAGCACCACGTCACTGTTGTGGTCGCGGGTGTACACCGAATCCTTGAGCACCGCAGCCTGTGTCGACTCCGAATTCGGATCGAACCATCCGCTGGAGCTGAGGTGGTTTTCTACTCCCAGCCCGAAATATCCGAGTGAGAGCAAAGCAGCCACCGTCACCCCCAAGACGGTGTAGCGCAGCTTGTAGACCAGGTCGCCCCAGCGGGTGAACACTAAGCGACTCCTTGAGCGGGGCGGGAGGTGAGCAGTGCCGACAGCGGCCGGAACGGCTGCAGCCATGCTCCCTCGTCGGGCAGCGAATCGAGGCTCACCCTGGGCAGCGGTTCACGGAACACGCCCGGGATGTCCTCGAGATCGATGAACTCGAGAATATCCGACGTGACCGCCCAGCTCGCGTGCTCGCGGAATCCGAGCACCTGAACCGGGATACCCGTACTGGCGATCTCTTCGAGCGGTGCGCGGAATGCCTGCCCGTCGGCGGAGGCGACCATGATGCCGGCCAGCCCCGCGCCACGGCGGCGTAGCTCGATATGGGCCAGCATATCGTTGTCGACGTCGGAATCCTCGTCGATTTTGGGTTTTGCGAAGACGGCGTAGCCGACATTGCGCAGCGCTTCCACCCACGGCCGCACCACATCCGCGGTGCCGGGGGCGATATTGGTGAAAACGGTGGCTTCGGGTTCGACCCGGGTGACGCTGCCGACCGACAATTCGGCGGTGCGGGCCAGCAGCCAACGGCCGAGCGCGTCGAAACGCGGACGGTAGGCGGCGGTGGGGCGGCCGCCGAGGATGGCGCCGAGGCCCATATCGAGGTTCGGCGCATCCCAGACCAGCAGGACGCGGCGCACATCGGTATTGCTGCCGCCGAGGCTCGGAGTGCCCGTTAGTTCCGCCGACGAGGAGGTGCCGTGCATTATTTCGGCAACATCCGCGACCTCGCGGGCCATTTCACTGACGCTCATGATTCGATCTTCCCCCAGATGAACTCGGTGATGGCGCTGCCCGCGCTGAGTCCTTTTCTTTCGAACTTGGTAATCGGACGTTCAAAACCGATCGGTGCGTTTTCGCGATAGGCCTCCGGATCGCCGCCGGTGGCTTCATTCATGCCGATGAACTGGGATTCTCCCTTACCCACCTCGGCAATCCACTCCGCGTAATCGGCGTGGTCCGTGGCGACATGCAACACGCCGCCCGGCCGCAGCCGGCTCGCGATCAAAGACAGGGTGGCGGGCTGCAACAGCCGCCGCTTGTGATGACGCGCCTTCGGCCACGGGTCCGGGAAGAACACTCGGACACCCGTCAGCGATTCGGGAGCAATCATATTTTCCAGGACATCCACGGCATCGCCGCGCAGCAGCCGAATATTGTCGATGCCTTCGCGTTCCACCCGCTGAACCAGCTGGGCCAGGCCCGGCCGGTACACCTCGATGCCGATCAGATTGAACTGCGGCTCGGCCTGTGCCATGGCCGCCGTCGCCGTGCCGGTGCCGCAGCCGATCTCGATGATCAGCGGCGCCGACCGCCCGAACCAGGCGTCGGCATCCAGCTTGTCGTCCGACACGTCCCGGCCGATGACCGGCCACATCCGGTCCCAGGCCGCCTCCTGCGTCGCCGAGATGGCGCCGCGGCGGGAGCGGAAACTGGTGACCCGGGGGAAGAGCCGGTGCCCGGTCGGGTGATCGGCGTCACCGGCGGCGTCGGCGGACCCCGCCCCGGGAACTGGCTCGGCAGTGTGGTTCGCGGCGTCGTTCACGGCGTCCATTGTCCAGTATTGGATGATTAGCGCAGCAATCGACCACGCGATGCGGGATGCGCCTGCGGTCAGGCCGCCAGCTCCGTCGTCTCCCCGGGGACCTGCGCGGACGCCTGCCGCAGGGGGCGGCCGAGCGTGACTCGCATTGCGGTAGTTGCCATTTCCACCATGCTGCGCCACTGGGCCGGAGCCAGTGCTACCGACCAGACAGTCTTGGTTGTGGGTTCTGTGAGAGTTTTGCCGGCGATCCGATCGGCCAGCCAATCCAGGCTCAGCGGGGTCGACAGCGGCAGCAGCGAGAAGTGTTCGCTCAGCCGATCGCGCAGGTACCAGACCGCCGCGCCGCCCGCGCGATAGCGCTCCACCTGACCGTCGATGCCCGCGACCGGAATGACCTGATCGTTGACCGGCTGCACCACCAGCACCGGGCAGGCCGGGGTGGAATTGCCGAGGCGGATGTCGTCGAACATGGGCTCCAGCCGCGGCAGGATCTCCGCCAGCGGGCGCCGCAGGTAGTCGTCCATGCGCCGGCCGACCAGCAGCGGCAGCACCGCGATCGGGCCCATGCTCTGCGCGCGCTCCAGCAGCCGGTGGCCCGCCTCGGTGAGGTCCTCGCGCATCACCTCGGCCAGTTGCGGGTAGATCCGGCGCAGCGCGGCGATCACGATGGCCGGGAAACCCGCGAACAGGCCGCCGTCGAGACTCAGGAACACCTCGCGCGGATCGCCGACCGGCGCGCCCAGCACCGCGCCCACGATATTCAGCTCCGGCGCGTATTCGGGGGCCATCTCCACCGCCCACGAACTGGCCATGCCGCCACCGGAATAACCCCAGACGGCGACCTTGGCGTCCGGGCGCAGGCTCAGCGGGGCGAAGCGCAGGGCGGCGCGCACGCCGTCCAGGGCGCGATAGCCGGGTTCGCGGGCGGCGCCGAAATTGCCGTGCGGCCCTTCGTGATCCGCGATGCTCACCGCCCACCCGCGGCGCAGGGCATTGGCCACCAGAATCCATTCCAGCTGGGTGATGGAGCCGGGCGCGAGCGCGCCGCGCCGCAGGGCATACGACGGCGCGCAGCGGTCGGTGACCGCGTCCATGGCGGACTGGAAGGCCAGCAGCGGCCGATCCGGGTCCGGCTCAGCGCCTTTCGGCAGCAGCACGGTGGTGATGGCCACCTCGGCGCGGCCGTTCAGGTCGGTGGAGCGGTACAGCAGCTGCCAGGCGGTGACGTGCTGCGGGACCACGCCGAACAGCGCCACCTCCACTTCGCGGCTGCGCAGGACGGTGCCGGGCGCGTGCGCGGCGAAGCCGGCGGGAGCGCGCAGGAAGGGATCCAGGCTGGGCGGCAGCGGGCGCTCGTCACCGAATTCGCCGGCGGCGGCCGACCACGAGTCGTACTCCCGTCCGGCGTCCCGATTTCCGCGCACACTGTGCCCGATCGCGCTGAAGGCGATGCTGCCCGCCGTGCCGCGCACCGGCCGCACCGCTTCGGTGTGCTGTCCGGAACGGTATGCGGTGCTGTCCGCCTCCCCGTATCCGATGACGTCGGCATTGACGCTCATCGCAACCTCCCTGCTCAGCTTGCGGGCAGGGCCGGACCGGATGGAGCCGAACGCTGACGCCGCGTATCGGCGCACTTGCCGACCGGATCAAAACGGTAGGTGAATTCCGGGTACATGTGAAGAGCTGTTGCACCGAATTGTGCTGTCGCACAGGTGGACCGCGAACGCACAGTCACCACTCACATCCGGTGAGCTGACCTGCGGTCATGCCGAATCCGAATCTCCACCCACCCGCGTCCGCGACCATTAGGCTGCCGCTGTGCCGCCAGGGCGATCCCCGCGCATCCAGGTCACCGGCCGCGCCCGCGCGGGCAAAACCACCATCCGAACTGCACTGTCCCTCATCTCCGCCGAGGAAACGCCCGCGGTCGACCGGCCCGGGCAACCCAACCCGCCCCTCGACGCCGACCTGTTCCTCTATGTCCTCCCCGGCACCCTGCGACGCGCGGACCGAGACCTCCTGGAATCCCTCCCGCGCGCCCGCACCCTTGTCCTACTCAACAAGGCCGATTCCATCGGAATCCACTGCCGCGAGGCCGCCGTCGCCGCCGAAAACCATTCCGCCACACTGTCTCTCCCCGTTTACCCGATCATCGCCGACCTGGCCGCCCGCACCCGCGCGGGCATCCTCACCCCCGCCGACCTCCACACCCTGCGCACCCATCGCGACCACACCGACCCCGCCTTCACCCTCACCCCCGATCGCTTCACCCACCCCGCCATCGGCCCCGACGCGCCCGCCCGCCGCACCCTCCTCGACCGCTGGGGACTGCTCGCCATCACCTACGCCCTGGCCGCCCTCCGCCACGCCCCGGCTCTCGATGCCCGCGCCCTGCTCCAGATCCTCCACTGCGCCAGCGGAATAGATCCCGTCCATCAGCACCTCCACCGCCTCTACCAGGAGGTATCTCTCGAACTACGGGGTGAAGCAAGCCAACTGGGCGTGGAGAACGAATGAGTATCGGTGGACAGCGAGTTCGACGACACGCGCCAGCCGGGATTCCACGGCCCGGCCGGTTCCCTCGACCTGCCAGAACCGACCGGCGTGGCACGTGAACCGGAGGCGCCGGCGGCCCGGCCCGCCGCCGCACCGGAGCACGACACGGCGGGGCCCGAAGTTGCCTTCGCACTGGAGGCTTCGGCTCCTTCGTCGTCAACTGCTTCCCGGCCGGAAGCCGTCCGCGCGGTCGCGCCGTCGATGCAGCGTTCGGCAGGCGGCATCGGCTCATCGACGCACGGGGTGGCCGAGGCCGGGAGTGCGGAATCCGGGGCGGGGCCGGAAGTCGATGTGGCAATACACAATTGCGGTGGGGCGCGGCCGGGTGTGGGATCGGGGTGTGGGTTCTCCGAGCGAGTCGCGGGGATCGTCGAGCGGTGGAATCCGAACGGGATGACGTTGGTGCGGGCGGCGGGGACGGCCGGGGCGGGACAGGTGGCGCTGATCGGGTGTGGCGCGGATGTGAATATGACGCTTTTGCGTACCGAGTTGGCGCGGTTCGCACCGCATGTGGATCTGGTTGCGCGGGAGCCGGGTTGCGGGGACGCCGGGCTGCCGGTGCCGGTCGCGCTCGTGGTGCTGGAGGGCGGGGCGCCGATCGGGGCGGGGCTGCTGGAGGAGTTGCGGGGGTTGATCGCGGAGGGGACGCGGATCGTGTTCGCGTTGGACGGGATTCACGCGCACGCCGAATGGCGGGAGGTCAGGCGGCTGGATTGCGAGTTGCTGAGTGCGGAGAAGATGGCGGCGGAGATCGTGCCGGTGTCGGCGCGGATGGCGATGGCGGCGCGGGCGAACGGGGATGCGGCGCTGCTGGATCGGTCGGGGGTGGGGTTGCTGCATGCGCGGTTGGTGGCCGCGGCGGGGGCGGGGGCGGTGGCCGATCAGGGGGCGATCGTGCGGGAGCGGGTGCTGGGGGAGACTCGCCGGCGGATCGCGGCGGAGCTGGAGAAGGTGCGGTCGGGGCGGGAGGTGGCAGCGCTGCGGGAGGAGCGGGCGACCTTGCTGGCGGTGGGGGACGGCGGGCGCGGGGCGGCCATGGCGACGGTGCGGAATCGGGTGCAGCTGGCGCGGGTCGATCTGCTGCACGAGACGGGTGCGCGGGTGCGGGCGCTCAATGCGGCGGTGCGGGTCGAGCTGGAGCGGCTGCCGGCGGGTGAGCGCGGCGGATTTCCACAGCGGTTGCAGTGTGCTGTGGACAAACTCACCTATGAGATGGATCGCGCGGTGCGGCAGCGCCTCGCCGAGGTCTCGGCGCAGCTCGACCAGGTGGTGCGGGCCGCTCGATCGGCCGCGCTCGGCGAGTGGGCCGGTCGGCCGGACCAGGACGGCCCGGCCGAATCGTCCGGGGCGGGAACCGGATCGGGGCGGGGCGGGGAGCTCGCGGTGGACAGCGAGTTCCGGGGTGCGGTGCGGCGGGCGGCGCGACCGCCCGAGGTCGGACCGGATCCGGGGCCGCGCCGCCGGGGTGTCGAAGATCATCTGGTGTTCGCGGTCGGGGCGTCGGCCGGAACCGGTTTGGGGCGGCTGGTGATGGCGCCGATGAGCCTGTTCGAGGGGCTCGAATACGCGCTCCTCCCGGTCGGTCTGGTTCTCGGTGTCGTGGCCGCGGCCTGGGTGGTGCGGGCGCGCGGCCAATTGGCTGAGCGCGCTCATTTACGGCAGTGGGTGGCAGATGCCCTGGTCAACGTCAAGGCGCAGCTGGAACAACGGGTCGCCACGGCGCTGGTGGAGACCGAGGAGCGGCTCACCGACCGGGTGGTCCAGGACTGTGCCGCGCGGATGGTCGAAACAAACCGGAGGGTAGGGGAATTGGAGGCCGACCTGCGCTCGGCGGCGCAGCGGCGACCCGGCTTGACGGCGGCATGCGAACGTGACCTTGCCGCACTCGAATTCGCATAGCGGCTGGTCGGAGGTTTCGACCCGGTACCGACTGGACAACCCGATTCCATCCCTCGGGATATATGGCGTTAACCTGTGTGGCAGGAACCTGGGCGTCCGCTTGGTCCTTGTACGCCGTCCATCCGGGGCGTGCTATCGGCAAGGCGGGTGGGTGCCTTGCCGCAATTGGTGGCACTCGGTGTCGGGAGCCTCACGCCGTCGTGAGGTGACATACAGCGAAGCCGCCCATCTCAGGAGAGTTTTCATGACCTCAGCGACCATTCCTGGTCTTCACGATGGCACCGCGCCCACCGAGCACAAGGAACTGCTTGCCTGGGTACAGGAGGTCGCAGAACTCACCCAGCCCGACCGCGTGGTCTGGGCGGATGGGTCCGAAGCCGAAGCGGTCCGTCTCTCCGAGCAGCTGGTCGCCGCGGGCACCTTCAAGAAGCTGAACGAGGCGAAGAAGCCGAACTCGTACCTGGCGCTGTCCGACCCCACCGATGTCGCGCGCGTCGAGTCGCGCACCTACATCTGTTCCAAGACCGAGGCCGACGCCGGCCCGACCAACAACTGGGTCGACCCGGCCGAGATGCGCGCCACCATGACCGAGCTGTACCGCGGCTCCATGAAGGGCCGCACCATGTACGTGGTGCCCTTCTGCATGGGCCCGCTCGGCGCGGCCGACCCCAAGCTGGGCGTCGAGATCACCGACTCCGAGTACGTCGTGGTCTCCATGCGCGTGATGACCCGCATGGGCGCCGCCGCGCTGGAGAAGCTCGGCACCGACGGCGCGTTCGTGAAGGCGCTGCACTCCGTGGGCGCCCCGCTCGCCGAGGGCCAGGCCGACGTGCCGTGGCCGTGCAACGACACCAAGTACATCACCCACTTCCCCGAGGACCGCGAGATCTGGTCCTACGGTTCGGGTTACGGCGGCAACGCGCTGCTGGGCAAGAAGTGCTACTCGCTGCGCATAGCCTCGGCCATGGCGCACGACGAGGGCTGGCTGGCCGAGCACATGCTCATCCTCAAGCTGATCTCGCCCGAGAACAAGAACTACTACGTGGCCGCCGCCTTCCCGTCGGCCTGTGGCAAGACCAACCTCGCCATGATCCAGCCGACCATCCCGGGCTGGCGCGCCGAAACCCTCGGCGACGACATCGCGTGGATGCGTTTCGGCGAGGACGGCCGCCTCTACGCCGTCAACCCGGAGTTCGGTTTCTTCGGCGTCGCGCCGGGCACCAACCACTCCTCCAACCCGAACGCGATGGCCACCATCGACGCGGGCAACACGGTCTACACCAACGTGGCGCTCACCGATGACGGCGACGTGTGGTGGGAGGGCCTGGAGGGCCAGCCCGATCACCTGATCGACTGGAAGGGCAACGACTGGTACGAGCGCGAGTCGGAAACCCTCGCCGCGCACCCGAACTCGCGCTACTGCACCCCGATGTCGCAGTGCCCGACCCTGGCGCCGGAATGGGACGACCCGCAGGGCGTGCCGATCTCGGCCATCCTGTTCGGCGGTCGCCGCAAGACCACCGTGCCGCTGGTGACCGAGTCCCGCGACTGGCAGCACGGCGTGTTCATGGGCGCCACCATGTCGTCCGAGCAGACCGCCGCCGCCGAGGGCAAGGTCGGCACCGTGCGCCGCGACCCGATGGCCATGCTCCCGTTCCTCGGCTACCACGTGGGCGACTACATGAACCACTGGGTGACGCTGGGCAAGAACGCCGACGCGAACAAGCTGCCGAAGATCTTCTACGTCAACTGGTTCCGCCGCGGCGCCGACGGCCGCTTCCTGTGGCCCGGATTCGGTGAGAATTCCCGCGTGCTGGAGTGGATCGTCGGCCGCATCGAAGGCACCGCCGAGGGCGAGACCACCCCGATCGGCACCGTGCCGCACGCCGCCGACCTCGACCTGGAGGGCCTGGACGTCAATGCCGCCGACGTCGACGAGGCGCTCGCGGTGAACGTCGAGGAGTGGAAGCGTGAGATCCCGATGATCGAAGAGTGGTTCGAGTTCGTCGGCGACAAGCTGCCCTCCGGCGTGCGCGACGAGTTCGAGGCCCTCAAGGAGCGCCTGGGATAAGTAGCCCCGCAACGAAAGAAGCCCGCCCGCGCCATCGAGGTGCGAGCGGGCTTTTTCGTCTTGTCAGACGGCCAGGGTCCGGGCGAGTACGCCGAGGCTTTCGGCGGATTCCGAGCCCGCGGCGGAGAGGACGCCGACCGCGATGCCCACGACGGTCCAGATGATGCTGGCGACGATGCCGGTGATGGCCATGCCGCGCCCGGATTCGCCGGTCTTCTTGATCTGCCCGAGGGAGACGAAGCCGAGGATCACGGGGAGCACGCAGAAGCCGAGCAGGCCGGTGATCAGGGTGACGATGGCGAGGGTGTTCTTCTTCGCGGGCTGGGCCGGGTGGTTCGGCTGGAGCGGCGGCTGGTAGTTCATGGCCGTAGTACAGCGGCCGGACCATGACTGAATCATGATCCGGCCGTGGGGATTCGGGCTCAGCTGCCCATCGGCATCAGGAGCGACTTGGTCTCGCAGTACGCCTCCAGTCCCTCGGGACCGTTCTCGCGGCCGATGCCGGAGGTCTTGTACCCGCCGAAGGGGGCGCACGGGTCGAAGGCGTACCAGTTGATCGCGTAGGTGCCGGTGCGGACGCGCGAGGCGACCTGCGCGCCGTGTTCGATATCGGTGGTCCAGACCGAGCCGGCCAGACCGTAATCCGAGTCGTTGGCGATGGCCACCGCCTCGTCTTCGGTGTCGTAGGGCAGCACCGACAGCACGGGACCGAAGATCTCCTCGCGGGCGATGGTCATGCCGTTGTTCACGTCCGCGAACACGGTCGGCTCGACGTACCAGCCGGGCAGGTCGGGACGCCCGCCGCCCGAGATCAGCCGCGCGCCTTCGTCTTTGCCCTTGGCGATGTACCCCTCGACGCGCTCGCGCTGCGCCTTGGAGATGAGCGGGCCCAGCTGCGCCGCCGGATCGTCGGGCAGGCCGACGGGGAAGAATCCGATGGAAGCCTGTAGCGCGTCCAGGATTTCGTCGTAGCGGCTGCGCGGCGCCAGGATGCGCGTCTGCGCCACGCACGCCTGCCCGGAGTTCATCAGACCGGCGAAGGCGAGCTTCGGCATGTCCTCGATATTCATGTCCGGCAACAGGATTGCCGCGGATTTGCCGCCGAGCTCCAGGGAACAGCGCTTGAGCTGACTGCCGGCGATCGCCGCGATCTTGCGGCCGACCGCGGTGCTGCCGGTGAAGGTCACCTTGTCGACGTCCGGATGCGAGACCAGGTATTCGGCCGCGTCGGCCTCGGCGGGGAGCACCGAGAGCACGCCCTCGGGCAGTCCGGCCTCGGTGAAGAGTTCGGCCAGCTGGTTAGCGGCGAGCGGGGTGAGCGGCGCCGGCTTCAGCACCACGGTGCAGCCCGCCAGCAGGGCGGGGGCGAGCTTGTTGACGGCCAGGAACAGCGGCACGTTCCAGGCGATGACGGCGGCGACCACGCCGATCGGTTCCCGGGACACCCGGCTGGTGCCGAACAGGCCGGTACGGCTTTCGGTCCACGGGAATGCCTTGCCGAGTCCGGCATAGAAATCGAGGGTGGCGCGGGCCGGGACGTAATTCAAGGTGCTGGCGGCCATGGTGGGCGCGCCCATTTCGGCGGAGAGCGCGGCGGTCAGGTCGCCCGCTTTCCGATCGAGCAATTCCACCACGCGGGCGAGCAGCTGGGCGCGTTCTTCCGGCGGGGTGGACGGCCAGGTCCCGTGGTCGAAGGCATGCCGGGCGGCGCCGACCGCGGCGTCGACGTCCGCGCGGGTGACAACGGGCACGCTACCCACGGTTTCGAGGGTGGCGGGCGAGACGACGGCGAGGGTATCGCTGCTGGTGGGCGCGGTCCAGCGGCCGCCGATGAACAGGCTCTGGTAATCCATGAGAACACGTTACAGTTTTGCGGGGATCGTTGTCTGGACTCCAGTCCGGATTCGCGTCCCGCTGAACGGGACTCATTTAATCGCGCACAGTTAACCGGTTCGCAATTCGGTTTGCCTATCGGTGGCTTATGCTCTGCGTGATTCTTGTTCCGCCGCCGATCTGGCCGGTTGCTCGAAATTAGCTATTGGTACGTTTGATGCCTCGACCGTGCGCGGAATGCCGCCCGCGGCCGACTGCTGGTTCGATACGCGAAGGGTAGGCGAATGGCATGACCGCTGTGGACATCGATCCTTTCCTTTTCCCGGAGATCACCGGGCTCGCCCAGGTGTCGGCGACCACGCCGATGCATCGGGCCGCGAGTCAGTTGCAGCGGGTGCTGCCGCCGGGGTGGCGGGTGGAGGTCGTCGAGGGTCCACGCGAGGCCGGCCGCTCGGGGCAGCCGGTAATGCGGTTGGTCGTGTCGGACATGTGAGGTTCGCCCGGGCCGCCGGACGCGCTGGGGCGCAAGGGCTTCGGCATCCGGTCGGCAAACCGGGAGCACTCGGGAAAATCGAATCCCGACCTGTCGGTTCGCTTTTCGGGGAACGCACTATTGCATTCCGCAGGCGTAGCGAGCATGCTTTATAGCTACCGTGGATAGCTCGCGCTACACATGAACCGTTGCCACACAGGGGAGTCCGAGTCATGGCGGTGCAAGTGGTAGACCGGTCGCTGATGACCAGCGATCTCACGCCGCACCAGGCGAAAAGCGTCGGTTTCGGTGGCTGGGTGGTGTCATTTCTGCCAGGCCGGACCCTCACCACCGAGCAGGCCACCGCCGCCCTGCAGGCCGCGGAAGCGGTTGCCGCGGTGAATGCCCTGGCCTGTCAGGTCGGGCTGACCGCGCTGGAGACGGTGGGGCTGGCAACCCAGGAGTCACCCTGGGGCGAACCCGAACGGACGGACGGTCTACGCCGATTCTGGCGTCGCGGCCGGCTCGAGCGCTGAACGCCGATCCGCCTGCGCCCCGGCCCGTTTGGTGGCCACCACGACCAGATTGCTGACCAGCAGCTCGCGCAGGCCCGGTACCCGCACCATCCACCAGGCCCACCACGGGTGATAGCGCGGGAACACGGCCAGGATCTCCACCTCGTCCGGAGTCGAGTTCGCCCAGCGCAGGCCGTCCACCGCGCGCACCGCGAAAAGCGAACGCCCGAAACGGTTCTTGGGTTCTTTGCCCTGCTTGCGTAGATACCGGCGCGCCGCGAACTCCCCGCCCAGGTAATGCCAGGGCCCCGTCTCGTGGCCGCCGAACGGGCCCAGCCACACCGTGTACGAGAACACCATCAGCCCACCGGGTTTGGTGACGCGCAGCATCTCCTCGGCCATCACCCACGGCTGCGGTACATGTTCAGCCACATTCGACGAAATACAGACCTCGACCGCATCGTCCCGGAACGGCAGCGCCATCCCCGACCCGCGCACCGAACCCGCGACCTTCAGCCCGGCCGCGTGCATCTCCGAAGGATCGGGCTCCACGGGCAGATACCTGGCCCCGGCCCGGCCGAACTCGTCCGCGAAATACCCGGGCCCGCCGCCCACGTCCAGCACGATGGTCCCGCGCAGCGACCGCCCCGTCAGATCCCGATAGAAATCCGCCACCAGCTCCGCGGTATCCGTGGCCACCCCGCCATAAAAGACGGCCGGATCGGTCTGCTCGAACCGGAAACTCGACAGCAACCGCCACGACCGCCGCAGCGTCGCCCGCCCGGCGAACCGCGGGCGGCGCCCGGCCCAGCGCGAAGCGATCTGTTCAGCTCGAAGCACGGCGGAAAGTCTCGCACAACCGGCCACCCCCATCCCCGCCGCCCGTACTCTCGCGCACCCCCACCCGGGCCTGTCGCGGCGGGTCGCGCGCCACGCCGTAAGGCATCCGGACGAAGCCCTGGGCCGGTGCGGGCCGGTCGGCCTCCTTCGCCGGGTTTCCCGGTCGCTTCCGGATCACGGCACGGTGGCTATGCGCGGCGATCGGAGCGGGTCGGATGACCACTAAGGGGGTGGGGGTTGACGTGGGGCTATAGGGTGGAGCCCATTGTCCGTTGATCGTCGTAGTGAACCCTGGAGATCCGCCCGTGCGTGAAGTGCTGCTGCTGTGCTGGCGCGACACCGGGCATCCGCAAGGCGGGGGCAGCGAGCGCTACCTGGAACAGGTGGGCGCGCAGCTCGCGGCCAGGGGCGTGAAGGTCACTCTGAGGACCGCGCGCTACCCCGGGGCGGCGCGGCGGGAACGGGTCGACGGGATCGAGATCAGTCGCGGGGGCGGGCGGTACACCGTGTATCCGCGGGCGCTCGCGGCCATTGCCTTGGGGCGCTTGGGGATCGGGCCGCTGCGGGACGTGCGGCCGGACGCGGTGATCGATACCCAGAACGGGATTCCCTTCTTCGCGCGCGCCGCGAGCGCCGCGCCGACGGTGGTGCTGGTGCATCACGGGCACCGGGAGCAATGGCCGGTGGCCGGAAAACTGGTCGGGCGGATCGGCTGGTGGATCGAATCGCGGCTGTCGCCGCGGGTGCATCGCGGCAACCAGTACCTGACCGTGTCGCTGCCGTCGGCCGAGGAACTGACCGCGCTCGGGGTCGAGAGCGCCCGGATCGCCGTGGTGCGCAATGGCGCGGAACCGGTGCCCGCGCACGTGCCCGCCGGTGACGACGCCACCCGCACCCCGCATCCGAGCATGGTGGTGCTGTCGCGCCTGGTTCCGCACAAGCAGATCGAGGACGCGCTGACCGCGGTCGCGGGCCTGCGCGGGCGCATTCCGGACCTGCACCTGGATGTGATCGGCGACGGCTGGTGGGCCGACAATCTGCGCGCGCACGCCGCCGAGCTCGGCATCGCCGACGCCGTCACCTTCCACGGGCACGTCGGCGAGGACCACAAGCACCGGCTGCTGTCCCGGGCCTGGGTGCACGTGCTGCCCTCCCGCAAGGAAGGCTGGGGGCTCGCGGTCATCGAGGCGGCGCAGCACGGGGTGCCGACCATCGGCTATCGCAGTTCGCGCGGGCTCACCGATTCCATCGTGGACGGGGTGACCGGCCTGCTCGTCGACGACGCCGCCCAGCTCACCGCCGCCGCCGGCGATCTGCTCGCCGATCACGAGGCGCGCACCGAACTCGGCGAGAAGGCGCGCATGCGGGCGCGCGAATTCTCCTGGGAGCAAACCGGAAACGGCGTCCACCAGGTGCTGTCGGCCGTCGCCCGCGGCCGGCGGGTGTCCGGTCTGGTCGCGCTGACGCCCGCGAATCAGCCTTAGCCGCTTTCTCTTTCGAATCCGCGCCGACCGGTTCCCGCCGCTCGTACGCTCCTATCCATGTGGATAATCGCCGTCATCGCGGCAGTCAGCATCGTCATCATCGCGATCGGATTCGCCGTGGGGTTCCCGCGCGATTGACCCGCGCGCTCATCGAATGCCATGCGGCAGCGATGATTCCGCCGAACAGCAGGACGGCCCACAGCACATGCGCCGCACCGGAGATCCGGCGATCTCTGGCCGAAGCATCATGATCTGCGATGACGCCCGGCACTTTGTAAAGCCGCAGATCCCGATCCGCATACACCGGAATCAGCTGATCCAGCGTAGTTTTCGAATCGCCGACGGGCCCCGGAGTGCCGCCCTCCACCAGCACCCACCCCACGCCGAGCTCACCCAGCCGCGCGGCGGACCCACCCCGCAGCAAAACCTGCTCCGCCGCCCGCGCTCGCACCCCTTCCCCGGCCACCGACCCGCCCGCCACCGGCAACTCCCCGGTCTGCAGCACATCCCGCCGCACCATCCGCGGCGCCGGATCCAGCACCGGAGCCGACCCCGAATACCGGAACTTCCGGAACATCCCACCCGGCAGCACCGCCACATCCCCGGGCGCATCAACCATTTCGGCCACCCGCGCCCACCCCGCCGGATAATGCACAGGCCGCAACTTCCCGCCCACACCCCACGCCAAATCCGGCAGCGCGATCAACAACAAAACAATGAAAACCGCGGCCACACCGCCGGTCCGAACATGCAGGTCCGTCCGCGATCCCGCCGCCGCGCGCCCCTCGGCGACAGCATCGGAGCCCGCCGCAGCCCGTGCCGACTGACCGCGACGCGCTGAAATCCACTCCGCGACAACCTGACACCCGGCCGCCGCACACAGCACATACCCGGGCATCGCCAGCGCCACGAACTTCTGCGAATCCCGGAACAGCCCGGCCCCGGGCACATTCGCCACCAGGAACTCACCGACGGCCAGCCCCCACCCGGTCGCGCCGAGCGCGGGCCAGACCACCGCGACCACGGCGAGCCCCACGAGCACCCGCCGCGCATACCGGCCCGAATCACGGGCCCCCCGCGCGGCAATCGCCCCGACGCTTCCCGGCGTCACCTCCGACGAGACCGTGGTGCTACCGGCTTCGGAACGCGGCAGCGTACTCGAACCCGCGTCGCCCACATCCGAGCGCACCCGGTCGCCCGCAGCTCCGAGCGTCGCGCGCATGCCGGTGGCGACCAGCGTCAGCAGGAGCAGGGTTCCGATCGCCGCGAAAAATGTTGTGCGAGAACCTGGCACGGCGGTGCTGTTCCAGATCCCGCCCAATCCGGCCAAGCTCCCCAGCGTCCCCAGCCACGGTTCGGCCCGCGCCGCGAACGCCGCCACCCCTGCCGGATCCGAGGTCTCGGCTCCGCCGCCCGCCAGCGCGGTCGCTACCAGCCAGGGCGCCGACGTCAGCAGCCACAATCCCAGCGCCGGAACCAGATTGCGCCGACCGACCAGCAGCAGGGCCACGCAGCCCGCCAGCAAGGAACCGGTCGGCGTGAGCCCGGCTGCCGCCAGTAATCCGCCCAGTGACGCCCACATCCACCAACCGGCTGCGGGGGCGCTCGCTACGCCGGGTCGCGGCGTACGTAAACGGTTGGCCAGCAGGGCGATCCAGGGGAGGGCGGCGTAGCCGGTGAGGAGGCTCCAGTGGCCTTGGAGGAGGCGTTCGGCTATGTAGGGGTTCCAGATGGCGAGGGTGGCGGCCACGAGTTGGGGGGCCAGGGATACGCCGAGGAGTTCGCGGGACAGGCGGGCCGCGCCCCAGCCGCTCATCCAGAGTGCGGCCAGCAGAATGGCTTTCACCAGGAGGCCGCCGTCGATCACGCTGGAGAGGGTGGCGATCAGGGCGTCCTGGGGGACGGCGCGCGGGGCGGCGTCGCCCAGGCCGAGAGCCGAGTCGGTGAGGTAGGAGCGCGGGGTGCTGACGGCGTCGCGGAGCAGGAGGTAGCCGGGGGCGAGCAGCGGGCCCAGGACGAGCAGGGCCAGGGCCAGGCTGTATCCGGCTGGGATCAGGCTGGTCCAGCGCCGGGCGGGGGCCGCGTTCACACCGGCACCCTATGTTCCGGCGGGGCCGGGATCGGGGACGCTGGAAGGGGTTTCGTCGTCGGCGCGGGCGGTGCGGAGTACCAGGGCGGCGATGACGAGAGTCGTCACGGCCGAGGTCGCGGTGGCGATGACGATCAGACTGGTGACCGAGTGGGCGCAGGTCAGCATGACGGTGACGCCGACCGCGAGCCCGATCCAGGTGATCGCGGCGGGAGCGGTCCGGTCGGCGGCGATCGCGGACAACAGCGCGCCCTGCAATACCGCGAGCAATGCGCCGTTCAGCGCGAACAACCACAGCAACCCTTGAATGGGCGCGTAATCCTGCCCGGCGAACAACGGAGCCAATGGCGCGGCCACCGCCGCCCCCGCGACCGCCAGCGCCCCGATCCCGGTGAGCACCGCCAGCGCCGACCGCACCGCCCGCGCCGAATGCCGCGGCTGCGCCATCCGCGGATAGAGCACCACCCCGACCGCCTGCGGCAACCAGAAAGCGATCTTCGCCGCGATCGCCCCCAGCGCATAACGCCCGGCATCGTCCTCGCCCAGCACAATCCGCGACACGATCAAATCCGCCGACGACAAAGCCATCAACGCCGCCTGCACCTGCGCCGCCCGAAAAACCGGCAGCACCTCCGCCGCATACCCGCCCGCCCCGCCACCCCCGGAACCGGACCGGACCGCGCCGGAGTCGATCCGCCGCCCGAAAGGGCCGGTGCCGGAATATCGTCGGACGCGGCCCGGAGCGGAAGCGGTGGCCGGGAGTTCGTCGGCGCCTTCGCCTGCCTTGCCGTGGCTTTCGATCTCGTGGACATCCGCACCGAGATCCGGCGTCGCACGCTGACCGAAATCCGGTGCCGCAGGCGGAGCCCCGGCGGCGCTTGCGGCGCGCTCCGTGAAGTCGTCGATGCGGCGCGCGCCGACTGCCGCGACCGCGATACCTGCCGCTGCGGCCCACAACGCGGCGGTGGTGCCGCCGCCGACCGCCAGCACGGCGATAGCCGGAGTCACGCGGGCGATTCCCGCGCCGCCGAGTACCCAGGCGAGGCCACGGAATCGGCTACGGCCCTGCAGGATTCCCTGCTCGCCGGACAGCAGGACCAGCACGGGCGCGGCGATCAAGGCCCCCGCGGCAGCCGCCACGCTCACCTTCAGGACAGCGCTCACGATCGGTATGAGCGGCACCGCGACCACCGCCACCAGAGCAGCGCACTGCCACGCCAGCCGCCGCGCCGCCGCAACGGGCGCACCCAGCACAACCTCTCTCGCGACCACGTTCTGCAGCGCCAACGCCGGCACCGCGCACAGCAACTGCACCGCCAGCAGACTCGCGAACGGGCTGTACCCGGAAACCCCCAACCACCGGCTGGCCAGCAATTGCAGCAGATACCCCGCCACATTCGCCGTCATAGCCCCCGCGGTCACCAGGGTGAGGTCCGCAACCACAGGCAGACGGCGTACAACGGACACGCCTGCAATGCTCCCACCCACCCCCCGCCGCCCCCGCAGCGCACCCCTCGGCCCAACTCTCAGCCGAGGTCTGCCCGCGACCCGCGTCGTTGCCGCCCGCGAAAACGACAGCGGCCCCGCACCATTGGTGCGGGGCCGCTCGGCTTATCGAAGCGGGCTAGGACTTCTTGTCGAGGTCGATGCCGCTGATGTCGATCTGCTGGGTGGGGGCGTCGGCCAGGTTGTCGGTGCGGGTCGGCGCGGGGCCGGCGGGGGCCGGGCCGCGGCCGGGGACGCGGCGGGCGGGGGCCGGGCCGGATCCGGAGCCGCCGAGGAAGCCGAAGACCAGGCCGGCGATCAGGGCGATGGCGCCCACGACGCCGAGGACGATCGGCAGGGTGCGGCCGTACAGCGACAGCTTGTCGATGTTCTCCTTGGCCACCGAGATCTGCGATTCGATGGTGTTCTCGTCGAACGCGAGGGTCGACTTGAGCACCGTCACCTCGGGCTTGTCGGCGCTGCGCGCGTAGTACTGGCTGAGCTGCTCCTGGCCCTTGATCACGGTGCCGGTCTGCGGCTCGACCCACAGGTCACGGGTGTTGGTGTAGAAGCGGGTCATGGTGACCGGGGTTTCGCCGCCCTCGACGCCCCACTTCTCGGCCGGCAGGGACAGCTTGTTGGTGACCGTGTTCGCGACGGTGGAGAGATCGGTGACCGGGACGGTCTGCTGGAAGTGGTAGACCTTCAGGTTGTTGATCTCGGTCTCTTCGACGAAGTTGATGTCGAAGGTCTTGCGCACGTTGAGGTCGAAGTACGGGTACGTCTTCTTCTCGGTGTCGAGCGGGAAGCGGTACTGCAGACCGGTGTGCTGCACCGCGTCCATCACCGACTGGCCCTGCTTGTCGACGGTGACGGCGACGGAGCCGTTGGGGCCGCCGTCCACCGAATCCACCGGCATACCGGTCTTACGGTCGATGGTGACGCGGTCGATGCTCGCGGTCAGCAGGCCGGTGTCGCCCTGCTTGTCGATGCGGCGCAGCGTCTGACCGGCCTGAACCGTCATTTCGCTGGCATCGGAGGGGTTCTCGACGGTGAGGAAACGCTGCGAGACCAGCGAGACGTTCTGATCCACCTTCGCCGACCCGGGCCCGGTGAGCGACTTGGAGTCCAGCACCTCGCTGGGCTTGCCCTCGGCATTGGTCGCTACGGTGGTGATCTCCAGGTCGAGGGGGGTCTTCGCGAGCCGACTCACCGTATAGGTGGGGATCATGATCGCGGCGACGAGCAGCATCGCACCCAGCCCTACGAGCAGGCAGGCCACCGTCCTTCTGGTACCGGCACTCAGTGCCATGCAAGTTCTCCTCGTCGTCGAACAGGTCGTTCCGATGAGTACTGCGGTCGCCGCACAGCACTCGTGAGCCCCGACACTAACAGTCCAGGGCCGTCATGCCACTCGCCGAGGCAGGAAAACATCGCGAAACGGTCGTTAGTCAAACACGGAATGCTCACGGTTGGGGGCTACAAGGCAAACTGGACCGCGATGACGACCACCGCCCGCCCCGATTCCGACCCCGCGCCGCCGGTAGAACCGACGCCGGGCGCCGGGATCGCGGCGGCGGCCGCGGGGCCCGGACCGGACGCGCGCGCTATCGATGAGCGATCGGGAACGGCGACGACATCGGGTGCCGTTGCGCCGAACCGGTCCGGTGGTTTCGTGCCCGCGCTCGAAGGCATGCGCGCCCTGGCGGCCCTCGGCGTCGTGCTCACCCACGTGGCCTTCCAGACCGGCGCCACCGCCCAGCCGATTCTCGGCCCGCTGTGGGAGCGCTTCGATATGGCGGTCGCGGTGTTCTTCGCGCTCTCGGGTTTCCTGCTCTGGCGGCCGCACGCCCTCGCCGCGTGGGGACTCGGCACCGTACCCCGCGCCGGGCGCTACCTGCTGCATCGCGCCGCCCGCATCCTGCCCGCCTACTGGCTGGTGGTGTGCGTGGTGCTGATCATGCTGCCCAGCGCCGCGCACACCGCCGGCCTGCGGGTGTGGGTATCGAATCTCGGTCTGCTGCAGGTCTTCGTGCCCTACACCCTCACCGACGGCCTCACCCAGATGTGGAGTCTGTCGGTGGAGGTGGCCTTCTATCTTTTGCTGCCGCTGCTGGCGTTCGCGCTCGCCTGGCTGCGCGGGCCGCGCGCTCGCCTGCGGGTACCGGTGGTGCTGGGCTTCGGCTTGCTGTTCCTGGCCTGGAACTTCCTGCCCGTCCCGACCAAAGAGGGCATCCACGCCGACAATTGGCTGCCCGGCTATCTGCCCTGGTTCGCGGTCGGCATGCTGCTGGCCGAGCTTTCGCTGCTGGAGGCGCCGCGCTGGCGGCGTATCGCGGGCAAGCGCCGGCTCATGTGGTCGACGGCGGCGCTGGCGATGGTCTTCGCCACCACCGAACTCGCCGGGCCGCGCGGGCTCACCCACGGTCAGCCCTGGCAGTACGTGACCAAGATGGCGCTCGGCGTGGTCATCGCGTTCAGTTTGATCGCCCCGCTGGTGCTGCGGCCCGAGGTCCGGCACCGCTGGCTGGAGAGCCGGGTGGCGGCGACCATGGGCCGCTGGTCGTACGGCGTTTTCATCTGGCACCTGGTGGTGTTGTCGATCATCTTCCCGGTGTTCGGCATCGTCCCGTTCCGGGGCAATTTCGTGATCGTGTACCTGCTGACGGTCGCCTTCACGCTGCCGCTGGCGGCGGCTTCGTTCGCATTGATCGAGGAGCCCGTGCGGGTGTGGACCCGCCGCCGGTTCGGCTGAATCAGCGCTCGCGGGACGGCAGCGCGGCGATGCCGACGGCGACGATCGCGACCAGGGCCGGGAACTGCACCCACAGCGAACCGCCCAGGTAACCATCGAGCGATCGCCAGGGACCGGTCGAGAGGGCGGCCGCGCAGACCGCCGTGCCGAGCCCCGCGACCCACACCAGCAGGGTCGGATGACGGCGGAGCAAATAGCGGTCGGCTATCAATCCCAGTGCGGTGAGCGCGATTCCGGCCGGGCCGCAGATGAGTCCGGTGGCGGCGGCGAGACCGATCGCGCCGACGGTCCGGCTGCGCCAGGTGCGCGGTGCGGGCCCGTTGTCCGGCCGCGGCCGGCGCGCGCTGCGGAATGCGATCACCGCCAAGGGAATCAGCAGCAGCAGGCCGCCGAAGATGGCGAAGCGATACCAGCGGTCGGCCGGGAAGGACACGGTGACCGGTCCTTTCGCGTCCGGCGGGAGCAGCCATGCCTGCTGCCAGCCGTCGATCACGATCGGCTGCAGTTCGGTCCCGTCGGCGGTCCGCGCCTGCCAGCCGACATTGGTGCTCAGGGGTAGGACGAGCACCCGGGTACCGGCCGGGGCCGACACCGCGTTGCGATCGGCTGCGGGCGTGAGCGTTCCGTCCGTGCGGCCGCCGTCGATCGCCGGCTCCGCTGGTGCGGCCCCCGCACCGGTTCGCGTCAGCGCCAGCTCATCGACCGTGAACAGGCTGGTCGCTGCGACGGTGACATCCACGCGGCCGCCGAGCAGGTCGAAGCCCGCGTCGGCCGGGTCGCCGATCGCCCGCGTCACCGGTTCGGAATCGCTTGCACCCGAGGCGGAGTCCTCGGTCACCGCGCACACCTTGGCGGGCAGCGGTGCGCCGGACAGGAATTCGGCGGCGGTGCCGGTGACCGTGGTGTGCAGGGTGCGTCCCGCCGCGGCGATGGTCGGGCCGTTGTCGCAGTCGACGGTGAGCAGCCGGTTCGGATCGGCGGGCGCCGGATAGTCCGGGCCGAGCACGTTCACCTCGGCCAGGCCCGGCGGCTGCTCGGCCGCGAAACCCAGTGCGGTCTGGTCGAGTACGGGCTTCCAGGAATTGATGCTCAGCTCGATGCGGTCGGTGACGAACGGTTCCAGTTCGAGCCGGGTCGCCCCGGTGGCCTCCGGATCGATCTCGCGCACCTGCGGACCGTTGCCGAGATTCACCGCGACAGCGCTCGCGTGCGCGGGCAGGTCGCCCCGGGACGGCAGCACCTCCAGCCCGGTGACCAGCGTCGGCTCGGGCAGATCGATGACCAGGGTCGGTTTCGCGCCGGTGGGATTGCGCACCGAGGTCTCCGGCGCGATCCAGCTGGTGCGCGGATCCCCGTCGGTGGCGGCGAAGGCGGAGCCGCGCGGATCGCCGACATCGGACTGACCGCGCGCGACGGGGCGGTCGCGATCGGTGAGCAGGTTCGCCAGGGCGGGCCCGGGCCGGGTGTGGACGGTGAGTTCCGCGCCGACCGTGATCGGCTGCTGGACGGTCAGGGTGCGCTGGAAAACGCCCGGCTCCTCGGCCGACAGCGCCAGCGCCTTACTGCATCGCACCCGGTCGGGAGCATCGAAACACGCACTGCGCCCGGGGAATTCCTGCCCCAGATCCCAGCCGTCCACCTGCGCGCCGGCCGGGGCCGCGGGCAGCACGGTGCGATGCCGGATATCGACGCGCACCGGATGCTCCCGGTCCGCGTAATCGTCCAGGGTCAGCTCGCTGATGCCGAATTGCCCACCGGCACTGCCGTCTTCGGTGCGCGCTGCGGTGATCTTGATCCATTCGGTGCGGCCGGGCGGCAGCGAGACGTTCACCGGCGCACCGGGTTCGGTGATCCGCGCCGACACCGTGCCCTTGGACGTCGCCACCTCCAGCCACTTCACCGGCGAGCCGATGGCCGCCGCGCTGGTCGTGATCTTCAGTACGGCGCTGTTCACCGGCTGATCCAGATCCAGCCGAAGCCATTGCCCTACGGCGTGTTCCGCGCCATTGCTGATCCACGCGGTGGCCGGATCACCGTCGAAGGCGGCGGCGGTCGAATTCCCCGGTGCGGCCCCGCCGATCTGCGTGGCGTCGGCGGCCGACCCGGACGCCGTCACGGTCGCCCCCGACCATTCGCCCTCCACCGGCGGCGTACCCGGCACGGCGTAATCGGGAACCAGGTTGTGCGTGCGCCGTGCGTCCGTGGCTGCCCGCAGCGCCGAATTGTGGTTGTCCACCCGCCCGAAATCGGTCTCCCGATCCATCGGCGTATCGGTGACCGTCACGCCCCGCACCGGCAGCCCGGCCCGCGCGGCATCGGCCGCCAGCAGCACCGAATCGCTGGAACCATTGCGCCGCAACCGTTCCAGCACTTCCGGACCGCCCTGCACCACGGGCACCCCGCTCAACGGCACCGTGTAGGCCCCGGGGAACGATTCCGGCGCACCGGCTCCGCTCCGCACACCGACCGCGCCTCCGTCACCGGCGCGCTCCCGGCCCGGATGGGATGTGCTCCCGCTGTCGGATTGGTGCCCGCCGATGCCTGCCGCGTTATCGACGGCTGTGCCGGGCGTGGCGGCCTCCACCCGGTAGATCTCGATCGCGGGGTAGGACGGGCGCAGGTCGCCGTCCGCGACGAGGCCGTCCACCTTGCGGGGTTCGGACGGTTCGCCGAATTCGGTGACCTTCACCAGGCCGGGCGAGCCCTCGATCGCGCGGTGGGCGAGCATGGGCCGGGTCGAGCGGGCGGTGTCGGGGTCGAGGTCGTTGCGTAGCACCAGGATTCCGATGCCTTGGGCGGCGAGGGTCGGCGCGAGGCCGGTGGAGGGGCGGCCGTCGGCGATGAGCCGCTGCACCGAATCCATGGCGCGAATGGCGCCCGGCGGATTGAGCGGGATCGAATCCCGCACGGCCCAAGGAGTACTCGCGAGCGCCTGTAGCGGTTCGTCGCGGGTCAGCCCCCAGACCTGGCTGCCGAACGGCGCGCCCGGCACCACCAGCGCACGGGTATCGGAGGCGTTGCGTTCCAGCCAATCCGCCGTCTGCTGCCAGTACCCCGGCACCTTGTCGTAATCCCCGCGCGGGGCGAGCTTGCCGGTCCAGGCCAGCGAGGTGGACAGCGCCAGCGCGGTGAGGATGAGCGCGCCCAGCGCCACCATGCGATCGCGTTCGGGATGCGCGAAAGCCCTGCGCCACACCGGCATCGGCACCGCGGCGGGCAGCGGCACCCGGCCCAGCAGATGCGCCAGGCCCAGCACCAGGGGTAGTCGGATGAGCGGTTCCAGCTTGTGCACATTGCGCAGCGGCGCGCCCCCGGAGTCCAGGAACATGCGCACTTGTTCGGCGAACGGCCCGCCCAGCTGGCCCGCGTAGCCGGCGCAGATGCCGACCAGGCCGACGCACAGGATCAGCACCAGCCGGCCGCGACCGGGCATGGCGCGCATGGCCAATCCGGCCATGCCCGCGGCGGCCAGCATGCCGGTGGCCAGCACCGCGGCGGGCTGGGTGACCAGCACCGCGCCCGCGATGCGCTCCGGCGAGACGAACGGCGTCCAGCTGTCGGTGCCGCGCAGCACCTCGCCCAGCGACGCCCACTGCGTGGTGACGCCGGAGGATTCGATGTAGTCCAGGAACGGCGGACTCACCTTGCCCAGCAACAGCAATGGCACCACCCACCAGCAGGTGGCCAGCACCAGCAGCGGAATCCAGGCGCGGGTGAACTTCCACCAGGCGCGGTTCGGCCGGTACGACGCCCACCACAGTGCGGCGGGCAGGAACGCGGCGGCCGTGGCGACCGCGTTCACCGAACCCATCAGGGCGAGCGCCAGCGCACTGCCGGCGGGGGAGGCCGCGCCCGCGCGCCCGGTACCGGCGACGAGGAAGCTACTGCGGCATCGTGCGAGGGCCCGCCGCCACCGGTTCCCTGTCGCGGGTGGGGGCGTGGCGGCGGCCGCGTCGTGGGGGTCATGCGGGCCGGCCGAGCGCAGTGCGACGCCCAGCGCGGCGGGGGCCAGCAGCACCCAGGGCGCGAGCATCATCGGCAACGTCTCGGAGGAGATGGAGCCGAGGGTGGTGAGAACGCGCGGGGAGAGCGCGAAAGCGGTGGCGGCGATGATCCGGGACCCGCGGCTGCCGATGCCGAGGGTTTCGGCCAGCCGGACGATGCCCCAGAAACCGGCGAGCAGCAGCAGCGCCCACCAGACGCGCTGGATCATCCAGGCGGGCAGGCCCAGGACGTGCCCGAGGGAGAAGAACGCGCCGTGCGGGAAGAAGTATCCGTAAGCCTGGTTCTGCACCTGGCCCATCGGGGCCTGGCTGCTCCACAGGTGCGAGGCGCGCGCGAGGAATCCGAGCGGATTCTGTGCCAGGTCGTATTTGGTGTCGGCGACCGTGCGCCCCGGCGCCTGCAGAAAGGTCAGCAGGAATGCGGCGAGGATGGTCCCGAGCAGCCAGCGGCGGCCCAGCGGTGCGATCTCCGAGGACCGGTCCGCGTCGGGACCGGTCGCGGTGTCGCTCGAAGTCAGGTCAGCGGGCGCCGTACTCAACGTTGTTCAGCAGCGACGAGGAAGAGTCGCCACTGCGATCGATGTCGGGGCGCGTGTCCTGCGAGGCCGCCATCGTGATGACCAGGACCGCCGCCAGCCCGACCAGGGCTCCACCGACAGCACTCGCTGCACCAGGAACGGCAAACTTCATCGCGGTACTCCCAACATCGGACGCATGCGTAACTCGGCCAACCTAGCAGGTCGATCACCGATCGGCCGACAGGAGTTCGATCAACTCTCGAAACTCCCAGGGGCTGCGCCCCCCGAACTCCCTGGGGAAGAGTCTCGGGGGCAAGCCCCCGAACCCCCGATCGGGGGAAGGGGACCTGCCCGAACGCCGGGGCGAAAGGGCTGTGGATTGCCCGCCGAACCTCGAAGCGAGATGGTCGTTCGTCCGTCGAACTCCGCGCTGAGAGTGGCCGGGTTGCTCGCCGAACTCCGCGGTATTCGGCCGCTGCTCCGGCGCCGATCCGGCGGGCGCACCTCACCCCTCGTCATCCCGGTGTGCTTTCGGCCGGGATCCCCTCGGAGCTACTCCGGCACCGCGCAATTCAAGCCGTTGAAGAAGGTGCGGAGTTTGGCCGTGGTCTCCACGAGTTCGGTGTGGGGATCGGACGCCGCGACGATGCCGCCGCCGCCGAAGGCGCGCAGGGTCAGGCCGTCGGCGGAGAGTTCGGCGCAGCGAATGGCTACCACCCATTCGCCGTCGCCGTGGTCGTCGCACCAGCCGACGGCGCCGCTGTAGAAGCCGCGGTCGCCTTCTTGATCGGTGATGAGTTCCAGCGCGAGGTCGGTGGGGGTGCCGCAGATCGCGGGGGTGGGGTGCAGGAGGACCGCGAGGTCGAGGGCGGTGATCGAGGGGTCGCGGAGGGTGCCGGTGATGGGGGTGGCCAGGTGCCAGACCTCGGGGGTTTGCAGGAGTTCGGGGCCGTCGGGGATGACGAGGTCGCAGACGGGGTCGAGGCGTTCGCGGATCCACTCGATCACATACGCGTGCTCGTCCTGATTCTTGGTGCTGGCCAAGAGTTCTCGCGCTTGGGCGGCATCGGCGGCGGGGTCGGCGAGGCGCGGGAGGGTGCCGGCCAGGGGGCGCAGGGTGACGGCGGTGCCGTGCCGGGCGACCAGGACTTCGGGGGTGGCGCCGAGCAGGGTTTCACCGGGGCGGCCGGCGGGGGTGAGGTCGACGGCGAAGACGTTGGCGCGCGGATGCCGGGTGATCAGATGCGCGGCGATCAGTTCCGGGTCCAGGGGCGCGTCGGCGGTGGCGAGCAGGGAGCGGGCGGCCACCACTTTGCGCAGCGGCCGGCCCGGGTCGGAGAGTTGTTCGACCAGTTTCGTCACGCGCGCGACATGCTCTGCGGCACTGGGGATCTCGGTGACGATGCGGACTTCCGGCAGGGCCGGGAGCGCGGTGGGCCGCCAGGGTCCGGCGGTGTGGAGGGCTGTGGCGGGTGCGCGCAGGGCGGCGGGGCGGGCCGGGTCGAAGGGGAGTGCGCCGACGATCAGTTCGGCGGTTCCGTCCCGCAGCGCCGCGCTCGCACCGGCCACGCTGTCGAACGCGCGTCGCGTGCCGCTGGTGCGTACGACACCGTCGGGTGTCGCGAGCAGAAAACCGTCCATATTTCCGACCCTAGTCCGGTCCCGCGGGGGTGGCGGCAGGGGAGCGACGCATCTCTCAGCACCCGCCCGCGGCCCGTCCGACCAGCGATCTTCCAGTGTCGTTGCGCCGTCAGGGTTTCGGCCCGGGTTCCCGCCCGGGCGGCACCATCAGCACCGGCCGATGGCAGTGTTTGAGCACCGCGTCGGCAACGCTGGAATGCATGAGCGCCCGGATGCCGGTGGCCCCGCGGGTGCCCGCCACGATGATGTCCACATCCAGTTCGTCGGCCACTTCGACAATGGCCGTCCAGATGGTGGTGGTGCATTCCACGGTCCGCGCCTCGGCGTTCAGCCCGGCCAGCTTGGCCAGCTTCACGCCCTCGGCATTGATGGTCTTGGCATCGGCGAACGCGATGTCCTCGATCTCCTCGTCGGTCACCCAGTCGGGCTGCATCACCCCGGAGATCCCGGACAGCCGCGCCGCCTGCCGCACCATGGGCTCCCACGCGGTGAGCACCACGGCTCTGTTCGCGGCCAGGAACCGGCCGGCGTATTCGACGGCCCGGCGCGCGTTCTCGGAGCCGTCGTAGGCGATGAGCATCAGATCGCAGGGCATGACGAACCTCCCGGTGGGTACGTCCGACTCTGTCCCGAGCCTACCCCGCCGGGGCCTCGCTACGCGGCACCCGCCGCGCGGGATGGAGACCGAATCAGATACAGCTTGTCCACAGTTTGCGAACGATTCACCCAAATTCGTAGTGCGCGCGCTCAGCGGGGTTTTCACTGAGAATTGGTAAGTGTGTCGGCTCTCGCCGACGATCGACATCGCCGTCGTTGGAGCAAGGCCCGAACGAGGGGTGGATTGTGCGGTTGGACGAGCTGACGACTCCGCAGGAATGGGCGCGCGTGTATCGCTCCCTGTTCGGACTGCCGTATGTGCACGTGACCACCCCGGGTTTCGTCGTACTACCGCTGATCGACACCATCGCGGCATTGAACACCCCGGAACCGTTGGGGGCCTTGATACTCGACGAACTCGAACGGATCGGCGTGCCCGGCCCGGTGCTGGTGCGCGAGCGCCCGCCGCGCCGCACCTTCCTGGCCGTGTTCGACGGCTACCCCTCCGACGAGTGCATAGAGATTCTCGAACGCAACAGCGTCGATATCGGCCCGCATCGCAGTAATGTCATCCTGCCCACCGGATTCGGCCGGCACACCCATGAGGGCCGCTGGTGGGCGCGCGCTCCCCAGCGTGACGAATCAATGCCCCTGCTGTCCGAGGTGGTGGCCGCCGCGCAGGCGGTCCTGTGAGGATTCGGTGGATTCGATAGAGACGGCGTTCTTCGGCCACCACGAGGCCGATCCGCGCGCCCTGCTGTACTTCGAATGGTGCCAGCGCCGGGAATCCGGTTACGCGGTGGACGATTTCGCGGAGGAGGTCCGCGAGCTCACCCACACCGCGCAACCGCAGCCGGGTTCCTGCTGGAAGCTGCTGGACCGGGTGGAAGCGGCGCCGCGGCTACCCGGCTGGCCCTACGACGAATGGGCCGATATCGGTCCGCCGCGCGCCCGCGACGCTCCCGCCGCCGCGAAAAGCCCGGTCGCCCTGCGGCATTCGGAACTGCTCGATCGCATCCACGGCGGCTGGCTGGGCCGTTGCATCGGCTGCACGCTCGGCAAGCCGCTGGAGAACGGTTTCCTCTGGACACCCGACCGCATCCGCGCCTATCTGGAACCCGCCGCCGCCTACCCCCTGCGCGATTACGTCCCCGCCCGCGATCCCATGCCCGACGACCTCCGATTGCATTGGACCTGGGCGGAATCCACGCTCGGCCACGTCGACGGCGCACCCCGCGACGACGACCTCGACTACACGGTGCTGGGCCTGCACCTGCTCGAACAGCACGGCCCCGATTTCACGGTGGCGGATGTCGCGGCCCTCTGGCTGGAACGCCTCCCGTTCTTGCAGACGTACACCGCCGAGCGCGTCGCCTACCGCAATCTCATCGACGGCTACCTGCCGCCCGAGACCGCCACTTGGCGAAACCCGTACCGCGAGTGGATAGGTGCGCTCATCCGCGCCGATATCTACGGCTACGTCAGCCCGGGCGATCCGCGTCGCGCCGCCGCCCTGGCCGCCCGCGACGCCTCGATCTCGCACGTGGGCAATGGATTATGGGCCGCCATGTGGGCCGCCGCGCTGGTGGCGGCCGCTTTCACCGCTCCCGATCCGCACACCGCGCTGGCCGTCGCGCACCGGGTGCTGCCGCCGCGCTCCCGCCTGGCGGTGGCGCTCACGGAGGTAGCCGAAGATTATCGCCGGGGATTTCCCTGGGACCACGCCGTCGCGGCGATCCGCGCCCGGCACGGCCACTACAACTGGGTCCACGCTATCGGCAATGCGGCCTGTATCGCCGCCGGACTGCTCTGGGGCGAAGGCGATTTCACCCGGACGGTCGGTCTCACCGTGCAAGCGGGCTGGGACACCGACTCCAACGGCGCGACCGTGGGCTCGGTGGCGGGCATCCTGACCGGGGCGTCCGGTATCCCGGCGCATTGGACGGCACCCCTGCACGACCGCTTGCGCAGCGCGGTCTCCGGATACGACAGCAGCGGCATCACGGACCTGGCGCGGCGCACGACGGCGCTGATCGGTCAGGGGGCCGCGGCGGCGGGGATCGAACCCGCGACTCCCTCGCTGCCGGAAAGGTGAGCTACGGCGAAGGGCGGTACCGGAGGAATCCGATACCGCCCTGGACAACTGCATTGCGACGGCTATGCCGCCACGCGGCTAGCGCTCGACGATCGCCACGACGCCCTGGCCGCCCGCGGCGCAGATGGAGACCAGCGCGCGGCCGCCGCCCTTCTCCGCCAGCTGCTTGGCGGTCTGGGCGATGATGCGGCCGCCGGTGGCGGCGAACGGGTGGCCCGCGGCCAGCGAGGAACCGTTCACGTTCAGCTTCGACCGGTCGATCGAGCCGAGCGCGCCGTCCAGGCCCAGGCGCTCCTTGCAGTACTGATCCGACTCCCACGCCTGCAGGGTGGCGAGCACGACGGACGCGAACGCCTCGTGGATCTCGTAGTAGTCGAAGTCCTGCAGGGTCAGCCCGTTTCGGGCCAGCAGGCGCGGCACCGCGTAGGTGGGGGCCATCAGCAGGCCGTCCGGGCCGTGGATGTAGTCCACCGCGGCGACCTCGGAGTCCACCAGGTAGGCCAGCGGCGACAGGTTGCGCGAGGCCGCCCACTCCTCCGAGCCCAGCAGCACCGCGGACGCGCCGTCGGTGAGCGGGGTGGAGTTGCCGGCGGTCATGGTGGCGTCGCCCAGCTTGGTGCCGAACACCGGCTTCAGGGTCGACAGCTTCTCGATGGTCGAGCCGGGACGCAGGTTGTCGTCGCGGGTCAGGCCCAGGAAGGGGGTGATCAGGTCGTCCATGAAACCGCGGTCGTAGGCGGCGGCCATGTTCTTGTGCGACAGGTAGGCCAGCTCGTCCTGGGCCTCGCGGGAGACGCCGAATTCCTTGGCGGTGATGGCGGCGTGCTCGCCCATCGAAAGTCCGGTGCGCGGTTCGGCATTGCGCGGGATCTCGATGCCGACCATGGACGGGCGCAGGCGGCCGACCAGCTTCACGTAGTCGGAGTTCTTCTTGGCGCGGTTGGCGTCGAGCATCCACTCGCGCATGCCCTCGCTCACGCCGATGGGCGCGTCGGAGGTGGTGTCGGTGCCGCCGCCGATGCCGTTCTCCAGCCGGCCCAGCGCGATGCCGTCGGCCACGGTGACGATGGACTGCAGGCCGGTGCCGCAGGCCAGCTGCAGGTCGTGGGCCGGGGTGTACGGGGACAGGGTGGAGCCGAGCACCGACTCGCGGATCATGCCGTGCTCGCCGACCCGCTTGAGCACCGCGCCGCCGACGACCATGCCCAGGCGCTCGCCCTGCAGGCCGAAGCGGCTGACGAGGCCGTTCAGCGCGGCGGTGAACATGTCCTGGTTGGAGGCGTGGGCGTACTTGCCGTCGGAGCGAGCGAACGGAATGCGGTTACCGCCGAGGATGGCTACCGGGCGGGCCTGCTTGGTGTTCTTGGCCGCGGTCTTCGCCGAACGGGCTTTGGTGGTCACTCGAGTCTCCAGTGTCTCGTCGGTGGATTTCCCCTGCGCGCGATCCCGCGGGACCCGCTGCTGTCGGTTTACATTAAACTTACTCTGGAGTAAGTTCATTTGTCGACACCGGACCCCTTCGATGTGCGCAAGACCGCTTCGGACTGTGCGCGCGCACGTGGGCGAACGGCGAAGACGACACGACAATCGAGGCGTAGACCCCCGAGACGAAGAGAAGGTAGGAACCAGTGGCTGCCAAGAGCAAGGGCGCTCCCAATCTGTACGGATCGTTCATCCACTCCGCCCCCGGCGCGTTCCTGGCCTCGAAGCTGGGCCTGCCGCAGCCGGAAACCCTGCGTCGCTACAAGGCCGGCGAGCCCGCGCTCCCCGGCCCGGTGCTGGTCGGCGGCAAGGGCCGCGTGGCCGACGCCGTGCGAAACCTGCTGGGCGACTACACCTTCGTCGATGGCGTGACCCCCGGCGTGAAGTTCGGCGCGCTGGTCTTCGACGCCACCGGCATCAAGACCATCGAAGAGCTCGAGCAGCTGTTCCAGTTCTTCCAGCCGGCCATGCGCAGCATCGCCCCGTCCGGCCGCGTGCTCGTCATCGGCACCACCCCGGAACTGTCCGCGACCGTCGACGAGCAGATCGCCCAGCGCGCCCTCGAAGGCTTCTCGCGCTCGGTCGGCAAGGAGCTGCTGCGCGGCGCCACCGCCAACCTGGTGTACCTGCACCCGGAGGCCGCCGCGGGCGCCACCGGCCTCGAATCCACCCTGCGCTTCATCCTTTCCGGCAAGTCGGCCTTCGTCGACGGCCAGGTCTTCAAGGTGGGCAAGGACGACTCCACCGCCCCCGCCTCCTGGGACAAGCCCCTGGAAGGCAAGGTCGCCGTGGTGACCGGCGCGGCCCGCGGCATCGGCGCCACCATCGCCGAGGTCTTCGCCCGTGACGGCGCGACCGTCATCGTCGCCGACATCCCGGCCGCCGGTGAGGCGCTGTCCGAGACCGCCAACAAGGTCGGCGCCACCGCCCTCGCGCTGGACGTCACCGCCCCCGACGCCGCCGAGAAGCTGGCCGCCTTCGCCACCGAGCGCTTCGGCGGCATCGACATCGTCGTGCACAACGCGGGCATCACCCGGGACAAGCTGCTCGCCAACATGGACGACGGCCGCTGGAACTCGGTCATCAACGTGAACCTGGCTGCGCCGCACCGCATTACCGAGGGCCTCGTCGCCGCGGGTGCGCTCAAGTCCGGCGGCCGCGTCATCGACGTGTCCTCCATCGCCGGTATCGCCGGTAACCGCGGCCAGACCAACTACGGCGCGTCCAAGGCCGGCGTCATCGGCATGGTGAACGCCGAATCGCCGAAGCTGGCCGAGAAGGGCATCACCATCAACGCGGTGGCCCCCGGCTTCATCGAGACCGCCATGACCGCCGCGATTCCGCTCGGCACCCGCGAGGCCGGCCGCCTGCTGTCCTCGCTGCTGCAGGGCGGTCAGACCGTCGACGTCGCCGAGACCATCGCCTACTTCGCCTCCCCGGCCTCGAACGCGGTGTCCGGCAATATCGTTCGCGTCTGCGGCCAGGCCCTGATCGGAGCATGATGAGCCAGACCATCACGCTGCGCGAAATCCCCAAGAACAGCAGCCTTTTCGTCAAGGCGGCGCTGGGTGCGGTGCCGGTGCCGGGACTTTCGGCGCGGCCGTCCAAGCTGCCGGACCGGGTCATCAAGCTGGAGGGGCTGAAGGTCGATCCCGACCATCTGGCCGCCTACTGCCGGGCCACCGGGCTGCGCTTCGACGACGCCCTGCCGCTGACCTACCCGTTCGTGCTCAGCTTCCCGCTGGCCATGCAGCTGGTGGTGGCGCGGGACTTCCCGTTCGTGGCGGTCGGCGCGGTGCACGCGCAGAACACCATCGAACGCACCCGGGACATCTCGGTGTCGGAGCCGCTGGACTTCGAAACCCACATCGAGAACCTGCGCGAGCACCCCAAGGGCCTGCTGGTCGATGCCATCACCGAGGTGAGCGTGGGCCGGGAACTGGTGTGGCGGCAGGTCACCACCTTCCTGCACCAGCAGCGCACCTCGCTCTCGGGCGGCCCCAAGCCGGAGCCCAAGCCGGAGGAGGAACCGCCCGCGCCGCTGCGGCAGACCCGGGTCGATCAGAAGATGATCAACCGGTACGCCGCCGCGTCGGGTGACCACAACCCGATCCACACTTCCGCGCTGGGCGCCAAGGCTTTCGGTTTCCCGAAGCCGATCGCGCACGGCATGTGGTCGGCGGCCAACATCCTCTCGAACCTCGAGGGGCGGGTGCCCGGCCAGGTCACCTACGACGTGAAGTTCGGCAAGCCGATCTTCCTGCCGTCCACGGTGAACGTGTACGCCGATCGCGTCGAAGGCGGCTGGGACCTGGCGCTGCGGAACCCGAAGAAGGGTTACCCGCACCTCACCGCCACCCTGCGCTAAGGTAGGAGCCCAACTCCCGGGGTTCGTCAAGACCTCGTCCCGGACACCGGGAGTTCGCACTCCGCGGCGCCGCATCGGCACCGCGAAGTGCCCGCCGCGCACCGATTCGCGAACCGTATGTCGTCTCGCAGGGGTTTCGACATCCGGATCACGAATCGGTGCGCGGTTTTTCGGTTTCAGGGGCGTGTTCGCCGAGCTGGTTGCGGGTCGCGGGTCAGCAGCTGCAATCGCAACCGCAGCAATCACAGTCGCAGCAGTCGCAATCACCGCAGCAGCCGCCGTCGCCATCGCCGCAATTGCAGCTGCAGCAGTTCGAGCAGCCGTCGCAGCCGCAATCGCACACCTCGTGCAGATTCCGCTCGAGCCACGACTTCTTGTGCTCACCGGTGCACGGATTGGTGTGCTCGGCGCAGCAGGCGTAACCGGTGCAGTACTGGGTGACCCCGATTCCGATGCCCTCCCAGAACCTCGGGCGGCTGAACGGAGTTCGCGGCGGTTCGACGCCGTGCTGAGCATGCATCCCGCACGCTCGCACCGACCCGGTCGCCTGCCCCAGCCGCCGCACCACGCTGCGCAGCGGATCGAGCAGCATCCAGCGCACCTCGGCGGCTTTCTCCAAGCCGGTACGCAGCAGCGCCGCCCGCAGCAGCGAATTCGATTCCCGCAGTAGCTCGTACGCTTCCGCGGTGGAGGTTCCGGTCGCGGTCAGCGGGTTGAACCGGCCGTGCTCGCGATCCGCCTCGAGGTCCTCGATCGCGTCGGCCAGATGCGCGATCCGGCCGAAATGCCAGCCGACTTCCCGCAGGGCGTCGGCGTTCTCGGGCCGATCAGCCAGTATCGCGGTGTGCCCGAACAACTCCGCCGCGCACAACTGGGTGGGTGCGGTCAGGGCGTCGAGCGTGGTTCCGGGGGTGTTCTCCAGGCTCGCCTGCGATTCGATCGCGGCGATCAGCGGTTCGACATCCAGCCCGATCTCGCCCGCCGCCGCGCGCGCCCGGCTGTGCCAGCGGTTCGAGACCCGGGCCAGCGGGAGCCCGGCCATCTTCCCGGTGTCGCCGTCGTCGATGTGGTCGCGAATCTTGGCCGCGCCCAACAGGAGTGAAGCCGTCGCGGCGAGGCGCACGCCGGGGGAGCCGGGGGCCGCCACGCTCGCCCGGCGCATACCGCGCGCGGGGCAGGGGCCGGCGGTGCGCCGGTCCGCCGGATCCGATTGCTGTGCCTCGGTGAGCATTCCGAGCAGAATCGCGTCGGTATTGGTGGCTGCGCGGGCGACCTGACCGTGACCGTCGCGCAGTCCCAGGCACAGCCCGCACATCTGGGCCTGGAAGTCCGAGACGGTGAGCCCGTACTTCCCGGCATTGTGCGTACACGGTTTGAGCAGCCCGAACACAGCGAATTCCCCATTCCCCGCCCGACCCGATCCGGGCGGTCCAGCGACACGATCAGAGCGAACTGTCGCAGGGTTCCACGGCGCGGGCAACCCGGCGGTTCAGCCGGGCCCGGGTCAGACCGTCTCGGCCTTCTTCTTGCCCGACAGACCGCGCCAGGCCAGATCGTCGAGCAGGTTCACGGCCTCGGCCATTTCGATCTGCCCGGCCGCCACCCGGTCCGCGATGGCCTCGCCCGCGCCGATCACGGCCACCGACACCACCTCGAAATTGGTCCCGGGCTCGGCGTACTTGGCGCTGGATTCCAGCAGCTTCGCGGTCAGCTCGATGATCCGGTCCCGGCTGTTGGCGATCTCCGAGGCGAACGGCGCCTGGCCGAGCGCCTGCCGGTAGAGCACCTGCCAGGACAGCCGGTTGTTGTCGACGTAGGACAGGAAGGCCTCCAGGCCCGCCCGCAATTGCTCGTGCGGCGTCAGCTTGGGGTTGCCGGCCACCGCGACGGCTTCGATGAACCGGATGCTCTCCCGGTGGATGCAGGCCCGGAAGAGCTCGTCCTTGGAGCCGTAGTAGAGGTACAGCATGGGCTTGGAGATCTTCGCCTCGGCGGCGATCGCGTCCATGGAGGTGTCGTGATAACCCTTGCGGGAGAAGACCTCCACGGCGGCGTCGAGCATCTGCTGCTCGCGCACCGCGCGAGGAAGCCGTTTCGTTCCGCCAGCCATGCACTCTCCTAGGACATATCGAAGCCCTTATCTTACTCCATGGTAAGTTCCGCGACCCCGAATTGCCGGTGATTCGCCGATCAGGCGGGTAAACCGCGCCGGATCAGTTGCCAGGAGGGTGATCGAGCGGCCCTCAGCAGTGCGGCGCGGTGCCCTTGAACTTTGCCATGCGCAGCACCGAGGCATCCACCTGGCTTCCCGGTAGCCGGCCACTCGACACCGCCTGCTCCAGCCGATCCAGCACCTGCGGCACCGCGTCGGTGGTGATCCACAGGGCATTGTCGGCCCCCGCGACCAGGGCGGCTTCCACCGCGTCGGCGATGCTCATCCGCGCGGTGATGGCCGCCATACCGCCCAGATCATCGGTGAAGATCACACCCGTGAAGGGTGCCGAATCGTAGCCGGTGCCCTGCCGCAGCAGCGCCATGGCCTGCGGGCTGATGCTGGCCGGGACATTCGGCTCGGTCAGTCCCGGCACGTCCAGATGCCCGACCATGACCGCCGACCCCGAGTCGATCAGCTTGCGATACGGCACCAGGTCCTTGTCCTGGAGTTCGGCCAGCGGCGGCGTGCGCACCGCACCGGTGTGCGAGTCGCCCGACCCGGAGCCGTGGCCCGGGAAATGCTTCATGACGGTGCCGATGCCGGCCTCGTGATAGGCGCGGATGAGGGCATCGGCGTACTGGACCACCACGTCCGGGTCATCGGAGAAGGAGCGGTCGCCGATCACCGAATCGTCCGGCTGCGCGCTCACGTCCACATCCGGCGCGAAATCCACGGTGACGCCCAGCGCCTTCAGCTTCTGCGCCCGGTCCAGGCTGAACTTGTAGAACTCGTCCGGGGTCATGGTCTGCGCGGTGACCCGGGCCGAGGGCGCCGGGCCGATGAGGTCCTTGACCCGCGAGACCCGGCCGCCCTCCTCGTCGATGGTCACCATGAGCGGGGTCCGCGCCGCCGCCTTGACCTTGGCCATCGAGGACTGGTCGGTCAGGATGGACTTGTCGGTCCAGCCGCCCACGAAGATCCCGCCCACCTGCTCGGTCTTGATCACGTTCTCCGCGTCCGCGGCCCCCGTGACACCCACCGTGAGCAACTGCGCCAGCTTCTGGCGCGGCGTGAACTGCGCCAAATACCCTGCGGCGCAGTCCTGTTTCCCGGATGTGGTGGGCGGCACGGCGCTACTGCTGCTGCCGGACGTGGACGAACCGGACGCGGAGTCGCTGGACGAGCCGCTGTTGCTGCCCGAACAGGCGGTCAGCACGACGGCGGTCAGTGCGAGGACGATCCCCGGTGCAAGGCGCATGCGTCCGACGGTAGCCGCCGATGTGCGCGCAACCCACTCCGACACCAACTTCGCGCACCGCCACGCCGCGTGTCGCACGCCCGGGGGAATCAATTCCACTGGGGTTTCAGGAGCTTGCCCCCGAGCGCCGCGAGAGTTGTTACTTCCCTGGCAGTTCGTGATGTCCGCCGAAGGCCTGGCGCATGGCCGAGAGCACCTTGTCGGCGTACAGGGACTCACCCCGGGAAGCGAAGCGCTGGAACAGCGCGGCCGAAAGTACCGGCGCCGGAACGCCTTCGTCGATGGCGGCGTCGACGGTCCAACGGCCCTCGCCCGAATCGGAGACGCGTCCGCCGAAGGAATCGAGGTTGGGATCGGCGTAGAGCTCGGCGGCGGTCAGATCCAACAACCAGGACGCGACGACCGATCCGCGCCGCCAGACCTCGGTGACCTCGGGTAGATCGATGTCGTACCGGTAATACTCGGGATGCTCGAGCGGCGTCACCTCGGCGGAATGCTCCGCGTCCGACTGCTTCCCCACATTGGCGTGGTGCAGGATGTTCATCCCCTCGGCGTAAGCCGCCATCGCCCCGTACTCGATGCCGTTGTGCACCATCTTCACGAAGTGGCCCGCACCCGCCGGCCCGCAATGCAGATAACCCTGTTCCGAGGTGGACGGTTCACCGGTGCGACCGGGCGTGCGCGGCGCGGCATCGACTCCGGGAGCGATGGACTTCAGCAGCGGCTCGATATACGAGACCGTGTCCGCCTCCCCGCCGATCATCAAGCAGAACCCCCGTTTCAACCCGAACACCCCACCCGAGGTCCCGATATCCACATAGTGAATCCCCTTGGGCAGCAACATCGCAGCGCGCTTGATGTCCTCGTGGTACCGGCTGTTCCCGCCATCGATGATGATGTCCCCGGGCTCCAGCAGTTCCGACAATTCGTCGATCACCGCTCCGGTCGCCCCCGCCGGAATCATCACCCACACCACCCGCGGCTTCGCGAGCAGCGCCACGAACTTCGGCAGATCCGTGGTCCCGCTGAACCGGTCACCAAGCTCCGCCGAGAGCTCGTCGATATGCGGTTGCTTGCGTTCGTAGCCGACGGCCGTATGCCCGTCCCCGGCGATCCGCCGCACGATATTGGCGCCCATACGGCCGAGCCCGATCATTCCGAGCTGCATGCTCATCTCCTCGAGTAGTCCGGAGCCGCGGCATGGTCCTCGAGCTTCGCCTGACGGCATTTGCCTCGATTGTCCCAGTCTTACCCGCTGGAAGTTTTTTCCGGCAGCGCCGCGCGGGTGTGTAACGCCCTCGAACCCACTCCGATAGACGAGGTGGCTCCGTGCTGTTGCCAGACCCCCGACCCGGCAACCGCACGGAGCTCTCTCATGTCCGGCCGAAGCATTGCCGCAAGTTTGCTGTCGCACCCGGAAAGCGCGCGATGTCGGTGTGGCCCACTATGGTGGGCGGGGAATTCGCGCTGTGCGGGTTCGCCAGTCGACCATTGGGAGGATGGTTCGTGACCAGCGGTAGTCCCGGACGTCACGCGCATGCGCGCCGACCCGTCGAGGAACCGACGCCCGGACGGCAGTTCCTGAACTCCACCGCGGCCCGCCGAGCCGGGATCGCCGCGGGTGTGCTGATGGCCGCGTGCGGGGTCGCCTATGCGCTGGATTGGTCGCTATCGTCCGGCGAGGTGCCGCGCGGCGTGCAGGTCGCGGGCATCGATATCGGCGGCCTGGACCGCGCCGTCGCGCAGAATCGCCTGGAAGCCGAGCTGAATCAGCGTGTGGCGCAACCGCTGACGGTCGAGATCGGTGATGTGCAGACCACGCTGGTGCCGCGTGACGCGGGCCTGGGTGTGGACTGGGACGGCACCTGGGACCGGGTCGGCGGGCAGCCGGTGAATCCGTTCACCCGGCTGTGGTCGTTCTTCGGCACCCGCGACGTGGAGCCCGCCCCCATCGTCGATGCCGCCGCCATGGACAAACAGCTGCAGGCGCTGACCGCCCACGATCGCCAACCCGTCGAGGGCGGCGTGGTTTTCGAACAGGCCAGACCCGTGCCGGTACAGCCGGTGCCCGGTCGTGTGCTCGACGTGACCGCCGCCCGCGCTGTGCTGGCCGAACATTGGGCTGACGGCTCGGTGCTGGACCTGCCCGCCGTGGAGAAGCAACCGCAGGTGCGGGCGGACGCGGTGGACCGGGCGATCCGCGAATCCGCGCAGCCCGCCGTGCGTTCCGCCGTCACCTTCACCGGCAAGGGCGGCAACGGGGTGCTCGAACCCGACCAGATCGCCGGCGCGCTCACCTTCCAACCGGACGGGCAAGGCGCACTGACCCTTTCGTACAACACCGAGGCCCTGATCGCCGCGCTGGACCCGCAGTTGAAGCGCACCGAGGTGGAGCCCAAGGACGCGACGTTCGCATTGTCCGGCGGTCGCGCCACCGTGGTGCCCGCGGTCACCGGCGACACCATCAACTGGGAGAAGACCTTCGAAGGGCTTGCCGCCCTGCTGGTTTCGCCGGGTGACCGCACCCGCGCCGTCGTCTACGAGCAGGTGAAGCCCAAGCTCGCCACCGACGAGGCCGAGAAGCTGGGCGTGGTGCAGCCGATCGGTTCCTTCACCACCTCCGGTTTCAGCGGCCCGTCCGGCGTGAACATCCGCGTGGTGGCCAAGAAGGTGGACGGCGCGGTGGTGAAACCCGGAGACACCTTCTCGCTCAACGACTACACCGGTCCGCGCGGTATCGACCAGGGCTATGTGGAGTCCGGCATCATCGATCACGGCCGCCCCGGCGTCGCGGTCGGCGGCGGCATCAGCCAGTTCGCCACCACCCTCTACAACGCCTCGTATTTCGCGGGCATGGAGGATGCCGGGCACACCGAGCACAGTTACTACATCTCGCGCTATCCGGCGGCGCGCGAGGCCACCGTGTTCGACGGCGCCATCGATCTGAAGTTCCGCAACAACAGCCCCTACGGCGTGCTGATCGAGACCTCGACCACCGATTCGGAGGTCACCGTGCGGTTGTGGAGCACCAAGACCGTCGAGGTGGAATCGATCAGCGGCGAGCGCACCAAGCCGACCGAACCGACCACGGTGACGCTGCCCAAGGGCAAGAACTGCATCGCCTCCGACGGCGCGCCCGGATTCACCACCTCCGATACCCGGGTCATCCGGGATGCCAAGACCGGCAAGGAGATCTCCCGCAAGACCCGGACCGTGAAATACGATCCGGTCCCGGTCGTCAAGTGCGAGTGAGCCCTTCGAGCAGGCGGTCGACATGGTCGGCCGCCTGTTCCGGTGCCAGCTCTCGTTCGGTGAGCAGCCGGTACCAGAACACCCCGAACAGCTGATCCGCCGTGTAGTCGAGATCGATGTCGGCCGCCAGTTCCCCGCGTTCGATCCCGCGCGCCAGCAGCCCCGCCACCACCGCCCGCCGGGTGTCCACCCAGGCCCGGAAGGCCGTTCCGAATCCGGCATCCAGTTGCGCCTCGGCCATCAGCCCGCGAAGTGCCTTGACCCGCACCGGATATGCGCTGATCCCGTACAGCCGGGTGGTGAATTCGATCAGGTCCGCGCGCACGTCCCCGGTATCGGGTTCGGGCATGCGCTCTTCCACCGTCAGCCGGTAGGCGTCCATCACCAGCTCGGCCTTCGATTTCCACCAGCGGTAGATGGTGCTCTTGGCGACCCCGGCCCGCTGCGCCACGCCCTCGATGGTGACGCGCTGGTACCCGATCTCCTCGACCAGTTCGGCGGCCGCGGCGAGCACGGCGTCGTGGGCGTCCTGGCTGCGGACCCGGCCGCCGGTGCGGGCGGGACGATCGGTGATCGGCATGGGCCCACGGTAGCAGCGCGGTTGACATAAATTCAAACGCGACGTAGCGTTTCGATTCAGTTCGACCGCATCACCGAGGAGATCCCAATGAGCACCATCGTCGTGAACCACGGATACGCCATGGCCCCGGCCGAGAACTGGTACCCGCACCTGGCCGGGCAGTTCCGCGCCGCGGGCGACGAGGTCCGCCTCCCGCAGCTGCCCGATCCCGCGAATCCCGTTGCGGCCGACTGGCTCACCGCCTTGCAGAAGGAGGTCCGCGACAATGCCGCGGCCGACACCGTGCTGGTCGGTCACAGCCTCGGCGGCGTGAACGTGCTGCGACTGCTGCAGGCGCACGACACCGAGTCCGAAGGGCAGTTCGCGGGCGTGGTCCTGGTCGCCTCCATGGCGGGCGAGGTCGGCTACGACGCCCTGGCCGCGTTCTTCGAAGGCGGCTTCGACTGGCCGCGAATTCGGGCCGCCGCCAAGCAATTCCGTATTCTGCACGCCGCCGACGACCCGGTCACCGGTGCGGCCACCCCGGATCACATCATGAAGTTCGTGACCGAATTGGGTGCCACCGCAACGGTTACCGCCACCGGCGGGCACTTCCCCACCACCCCGGACACCCGCACCGAACTGCCCGAGGCCGAGCGGCTGGTGCGAGAAGTGCTGGGCCGGTGAGTATTCGGGGTTATCCACAGCTGAGCTGTCTATCCACAATTGGGGGATAAATCTTGGGACAGCTGTGGATACTTCGTGGAACCGAGATTTCCGCGCGGGGACGGCGGGAATCAGCGAACTTCCGGCATGCCGGGGTGGCGCGGCGGGCAATCCGGGGATAGCCTGCCGACCGGGGGAAACGAGAGCTGCCGGAGTTGCGCCCTTTGCCTACACTTGGCTTGCTGGCAGCAAATCCCTCGAGTATGCGGTGACCGGAGAACCTGGGGAAGAAGGTCTCACGATTGTCGACAGCTAGCGGTGAACAAGGACGTGACCGGCGCGCGCTCGTGCGTGCCTGGTGGCGTGACCCGGTCGACTACCGCTGGCTGGTGCGGACTTTCGACGCGCGCGGGACGCTCGGCCCGGTCAAGATGATCATCGCCGCCGCCGGCGCGGTCATGTTCTTGATCACCGTACTCGCCGCCGTCTCCGGGGCCGGCCCGGATACCGCGCTGGGCAAAGCGATCGATGTGATCACCGCCACCGTCGCGGCGCTGTGGGCGGTGTACTGGTGGCGCGCCCCCTGGCCCTCCGAACGCGGATCGTTACTGCTCATGGCATTCGCGGATGTGCTCATCACGGCTGCGAGCCTGTCGGACTCCGACCGTCTGTACGGGGCGCTCAACGCGGTGCTGCTGTTCGTGACCGGCAGCTACTTCACCTTCTTCCACGGCCCGCGCATGCTGGCCCTGCACACCGCCTGGTCGATGCTGACGGTGCTGCTGCTGGCCGGGCGGGTGTGGCGCGATCACGCCGGGGATGCGGCGCTCGCCGTCGCCATCGTGCTGACCATGGCCACCGCCACCGTCGTCGTGCTGCCCGCCCTGCACTTCTGCTACTGGCTACTGCGCCTGGACGCGCTCTCCGATCCACTCACCGGGTTGCTCGATCGCCGCGGCCTCGACTACTACCTGTCCGGCTGGCTCTCGTCCTGTGACACCACGCCGATCTGCGTGATGACCATCGACCTGGATCGCTTCAAGGCCGTCAACGACACCTTCGGCCACTCCCAGGGCGATCAGGTGCTGATCCGCACCGCGAACTGCCTGCGCGCCGCCGCCCGCCCGGGATCGATCGTGGCCCGCAGCGGCGGCGAGGAATTCGTGATCGTCGAACGCCTGTCCTCCATGGCGGAGGCGACCGCCGAAGCCGAACGCGTCCGCAGCACCATCGCCACCTGCGACTCCGGCACCCAGATCACCGCCAGCGTGGGAGTCGCTGTCATCGAAGGCGATTCGAATGCCCGCCACGCCGAATACCTGCTGGCCTTCGCCGATGCCGCCATGTACCGCGCCAAGAGCATGGGCGGCAATGCCGTGGTCCTCGCCGAACCCTCCTGAACACAGCACTGCGGCCCGGGATCACCCGGGCCGCAGTGTGTATTTTCCGGTATGGAAAAACCTTGGTCTTACTGGGGGTTCGGGGGCGAAGCCCCCGGACCCTTATATCCCGTCGCGTTTAGAACGCGGCCTCGTCCAGCTCCATGATGTCGTTGTCGAGGTTCGACAGGATGGTGCGGGTCGCGGTCAGCTCGGGGAGCACGTTGCGGGCGAAGAACTGCGCGGACGCGATCTTGCCCTGGTAGAACGGCTCGGTCGAACCGTTGTCGAGCGCCTTGATGGCGACCTCGGCCTGCTGCAGCAGCTGCCAGCCGATGAGCAGGTCACCGACGGCCATCAGGAAGCGGACCGAACCCAGGCCGACCTTGTAGAGCTCCTTCGGGTCCTGCTGAGCGCCCATCAGGTGCCCGGTCAGGGTGGCCGCCATGGCCTGCACGTCCTCCAGCGCGGTGGCGAGCAGCTTGCGCTCGGCCTTCAGGCGACCATTGCCGCCCTCACGCTCGATGAACTTCTGCACCTGGCTGGCCACGTGGGCCAGCGCCACACCGCGATCGCGGGCGATCTTGCGGAAGAAGAAGTCCTGCGCCTGGATGGCGGTGGTGCCCTCGTAGAGCGAGTCGATCTTGGCGTCGCGGATGTACTGCTCGATCGGGTAGTCCTGCAGGAAGCCGGAGCCACCGAAGGTCTGCAGCGAATCGGTCAGGTACTGGTAGGCGCGCTCGGAACCGACACCCTTGACGATCGGCAGCAGCAGATCGTTGACGCGGAACGCCAGGTCCTTGTCGGCGCCCGAAACCAGTTCGGCCACATCGGCGTTCTGGTGCGCGGCGGTGTACAGGTAGATGGCGCGCAGGCCCTCGGCGTACGCCTTCTGCATGGCCAGCGAGCGGCGCACGTCCGGGTGGTGGGTGATGGTCACGCGCGGCGCGGCCTTGTCGGTCATCTGGGTCAGGTCGGCGCCCTGCACGCGGATCTTGGCGTACTCCAGCGCGTTCAGGTAACCGGTCGACAGGGTGGCGATGGCCTTGGTGCCCACCATCATTCGAGCGTTCTCGATGACGTCGAACATCTGCGCGATGCCGTTGTGGACCTCGCCGACCAGCCAGCCCTTGGCCGGGATGCCGTGGCCGCCGAAGGTGACCTCACAGGTGGCCGAGACCTTGATGCCCATCTTGTGCTCGACATTGGTGACGAACACGCCGTTGCGCTCACCCAGGGTGTCGGTCTCGAAGTCGAAGTGCCACTTCGGCACGTAGAACAGCGACAGGCCCTTGGTGCCCGGGCCGGCGCCCTCGGGGCGAGCCAGCACCAGGTGCATGATGTTCTCGAACAGGTCGTCGGAGTCACCCGAGGTGATGAAGCGCTTGACGCCCTCGATGTGCCAGGAGCCGTCTTCCTGCTGGATCGCCTTGGTGCGGCCGGCGCCGACGTCGGAGCCCGCGTCGGGCTCGGTCAGCACCATGGTGGCGCCCCAGTTGCGGTCGGCGATCTTCTGAGCCCACTTCTTCTGCTCATCGGTGCCGTTGTTGTAGAAGACCTGCGCGAAACCGGCGCCGGCGGCGTACATCTGGGCCGGCGGGTTGGCGCCGAGGATCATTTCGCCCAGGGCCCAGCCGACGACGGAGGGGGCGCCGAGGCCACCGAGCTCCTCACGCACGGGCACCTTGGACCATTCGCCGTCCTCGAGCGCCTTGTAGGACTTCTTGAAGGATTCGGGGAGCTTGACCGTGTGGGTCTCCGGGTCGAAGACCGGCGGGTTGCGGTCGCCGTCCTCGAAGGAGTCGGCCAGCGGGCCTTCGGCGAGGCGACGGACCTCGTTGAGCATTTCCTTCACGGTGTCGGCGTCGAGATCGCCGTATGCGCCGCTGTCGAGCAGGGAACCGAGCCCGAGCACCTCGAAGAGGTTGAACTCGAGGTCGCGGACGTTTGCCTTGTAGTGACCCATGGTCGTACTCACTCTCCATTGAGATGGGTGCGGTTCGGTGTGTGCCGTTCCCGCCCGTTAGGTCTCCACCGGGTAGACGCCGTAAAGCAACGCTACTGGCGGGTAACTTATACGCCATGTTACCGACCGGTAGAACCGTGGCCAAGATGATCGGGGCCGAATGTGAGCAACGGCACGAACCGTAGTTCCCGAGCGCGGTTCCGTTGCGGGCCGGGGGATTCCGGCGGTCCCGGCGCACCGGGCCGGACCTGGGGCGATGAGGTTCCGCACCGGTCGATACCGTGGTCCGGTGCGCATCGACACGAGTGCCGGACCGGCCGAGGTGGAGATCGATCGGCCCGGACGGAAGAGCCCCGGGTTCTTATTGATCTTGACTCACGGGTCCGGGGGCGGTACGGACGCGAAAGACCTACTCGCCGTACGCGATTCGGCCGTGGCGCTGGGCGGCGCGGTGGCGCTGGTGACGCAGCCCTATCGGGTGTCGGGACGGCGCGCGCCCGGCAAGGCGGACGTGCAGGATGCCGCCTGGCTGGAGATCGTCGCGGCGCTGCGCAAGAAATTCCGGGGCAAGCCGATCGTCCAGGGCGGGCGCAGCAACGGTGCGCGGGTGGCTTGCCGGACGGCGCGAGAGGTGGGCGTACGGGGCGTGCTGGCGCTGTCGTTCCCGTTGCATCCGCCGGGCAAGCCCGAGAAATCCCGGCGCGAGGAACTGCTCGCGCCCGGCGATATCGAGGTCGTGGTGATCAATGGCGCGCGCGATCCGTTCGGCATCCCGGACGCCGCCGACGCCGCCGAAGTGCAGGTCATCCCCGGTCAGGCGCACTCCTATCGGGCCGGCTTCGACGAGATCGCCGCCACCGCCGCACGCTGGCTGGAGCGCTGGACCGCCTAGGCCGATGCGGTGCCGGGCGGTAGTTCGGGCAGACCGGGCGCGCCGCCCAGCGCGGGCTCTTCCTCGGGTTCGGCCGGGGCCGGTTTGTGCGCCACCACCAGCGCGTCGATGGCATCGCGATCCTCGGTCGGGCGCCGGATGCGATCGGCGGTGCGAATGCGGATCTCCGGGCCCGCCGGACCGAGATCGGCGAGGATGTCGTCCGGGGAGAACAGCAGCGCCGGATCCTGTTCGCCGCCATAGCCTTCGGTGAGATTGAGCCGGTCGTGGCCGAGCACCAGCAGGGTGCCCTCGGGGGAGAGCATGTCCGCCGCGCGCAGCAGCAGGGCGCGGCGATCCTCGGCGGGGATGTGCACGTAGGCCATCAGGATCAGCTCGTAAGGTCCGGTCAAACCCGCGGATTCCAGTTCGGTCACGTCGGCGTGGTGCCAGCTGATCCGGGTCCGCACCGAGCGCGACAACCGGGATGCGACGGTCCGCCCCTTGTCGATCCCCACCTGTGAATAGTCGACCGCGTCGACCTGCCAGCCGTGCGTGGCGAGCCAGAGCGCATTGCGCCCCTCGCCGCTGCCGAGATCGAGGGCACGCGGCAACTCGGGTCGCGGCTCCCCGATACCGAAACCGCCGAGCGGCAGCCGGCGCTCCAGCCCGAAGACCTGTTCCACGACGGTATCGCTCGGCGGTGCGCCCCAGACCAATTCGGTCCGGGCGTAGTGCTCGTCCCATGCCACGGCATCCATGGTTGCGAGTCTAGGAGCCCCCGGAACGACGATCGGCCGCGAACTTTCGTTCGCGGCCGATTCCGTCAGGCGGTGGTCACAACGTGGTGTGCATCAGGATCACGTTGTACTGACTGTGCACGGTCGTGAGGAAGTACAGGTCACGGCCGGTCTGGTAGGGGAAAATGTAGGGCGCGTAGGCCGTCGGCAGTTCCCGGGTGTCGATGAGAACTTCGGGCCCGCCCCACGGACCTTCCGGGGAAGGCGAGCGGTACATGACCACCGAGTTCCACGGATCGGTGGTGAGCATGATGTATTGCCCGAGGTAGTCGTTCCACTGCACCGACATCTCGGAGATCCCGCCGCCGATCACCGGCTGGGCCGCGTTCACGTCGCCCTTCTTCCAGGCGCCGCCGTCCCAGTACTCGTACGCACCGAGATCCGCGATGGCCGCCTCCGGCACCCGCGCCAGGAACACGGCATTGTTGCGGCCCGACTGGGTCCCGTACTCGTAGACGAACCCGCCGCCCTTGACGAACGCGTTCATCTGGAAGTTCGAGTTGCCGCCCTCGTCCGGACGGCGAGTCGCGGGCAGTTCGCCCCAGGTCTCGCCATTGTCGCCGGAGATGGCCAGGCCCGAGTAGTTGGTGGTCCACTGCCCGACGTCGTCCCAGCTCTTCACCGACATCAGGCTCATGTACTGCACCCCGCCCACCGAGATGGCCGCCGTGGGAATGCGGCTGATCTCCAGGAACGGGATCTTCGGGCTGGGGATGAGATCCCGGGCCTGCCCGAACACGTCGCGTACGACCGAATCGAAGTAGATGCCGTTGGCCGGGTTGGTGGTGTGCGAGCGCACCAGAATGTTGGAGCGCCACGCCCAGGTGCTGCCGACCAGCAGGTTGGGGAAGCCCAGCCCGGCGGTGTCACCGAAGGTGGTGAGCAGTTCGCCGTTCCCGTTGTCCCACATGATGCCGAGGTCGGTGCCGAGCACGTTGTAGTTCTGGGTGTTGTTGGGGCTGGCCATGCCGGTGACCTGGAAGACCGCTTTGGAGCGCCCCGGGAGCTGGGGCAAGCCATTGGTGCCGTTGAGCACCGGAATCGGATTGATCGCGTTGGGGTTGGCTGCGGCCGGGCTGGTCACGGTAAGGAGCAAGGCCGTGGCACCTGCTAGGGCGGACAGCAGCAGGGGGGCGGTCTTGGTCAATGCGGTGGGTCCTCTTCCGGTTGTCGCCGAATATGAACGGACCGCACGGTATGTGACGGGCCGCACATTACGTTCGACTCGCTGGCAAAGTGTGAAAATGCTAACAGCGATACCCTCGCGGTGGGGATTCCAAACCGGATTGTTTGCCGTGAATTGCCTTACGTTTGCGAATTGGTATCTCGGGTAAGGGCCTGACGCAGGATCAACGGCAGCTGGGTCGCGCGCTCGACGGCCAGCGTACGTCGGACCGACGCCGTCCAGGTGCGATCGAACAGGCGTTTCGCGCTGGCCACCGCGTGCGGGGAGCGGGTGGCGATGCGATCGGCCAGCTTCTCCGCCGCCGCCCGCGGATCCGCCGACACCTCGGTAACCAGGCCGATACGCTCGGCGTACGCGGCATCCACCGGGTCGGCGGTCATGGTCAGCAGCAGCGCCTGATCCACGCCGATCAGCCGGGACAGGGTGGCCGCACCGGACATATCGGGGATCAGGCCGTGCTTGGCCTCCATCACCGAGAACTCGGAATCCGGTGTGACGAAACGGAAATCGGCGGCCAGCGCCAACTGCAGCCCGCCGCCGTAGCAACGGCCGTGCACCACCGCGATCACCGGCTGCGGCAGCCGCCGCCAGGCCCAGCACGCCTCCTGGAAGGTATTGGTGCCCTTCCACGGCAGCGGCACGAAATTGCGGATGATGGCCAGCGGATCGCCCATGGCCTTGGCGACATCCAGGCCGGAGCTGAAGCTCGGGCCGTTGCCGGACAGGATGACGGCGCGAACATCCTTGCGCCGCTCGATGATTCCGGCGGTCTTCACCAACTCGTTCAGCATCTCGATGGTGAGGCCGTTGTGCTTGTCCGGGCGGTCCAAGGTGACGTAGGCGCGGTCACCCTCGAAGCTCAGCGCGACATTGTTGCTCATCGGTCAGTCCTCCAGCAGGTCCAGCAGCAGCCGGGCGCAACCGGCTGGGTCGTCGTAGAACGGCGTGTGGCCACTGCCGTGCAGCGTGACATGCCGGGCGCCGGGCAGTTCGGCGCGGGCGCGCCGGGACTGGGTGGCGTACGTGAGCAGAATGTCACGGTTGCCCCAGGCGATGGTGAGCGGGAGGTGGTCCAGGCGGCTGGGGTCCGGGAGCCGGAATTCGGTGAAGGAGGCCAGGGCCGGACGGAAGCCGGGCGAGGCCAGCAGGTTCTCGACGGTGTCCACCGAGACCCGCGGGGTCAGCGCCCACGGCTTGCCGAACACCAGGCCCAGGAAGGTGGAGCGGCCGGTGGCGGAGCCGAAGATCGAGGGGACGGCGGGGCGCAGCAGTTTGGTGAGCTGCTCGGCGCGGCCCAGCGCCTGCTGGCACCACACCCGGCCGGGCGTGTCCCAGAATCCGATGGGGGAGTAGGCGGTGACCGAGCGGGCCAGGCCGCGCGCCGCCAGATCGAGAATGATGCCGCCGCCCATGGAATTGCCTGCCAGATGCGGGTTCTCGATGCCCTCGGCGGCGAGGAAGTCCACGAGCGCGTCGGCGAGCGTCGAGACCGTGGTGGTGGCGAGTGGTTCGCTGCCGCCGAATCCGGGCAGGTCCACGGCGATCACGTCGAAGCGCTCGGCGAGCGTGCCGATGATCGGTTCCCACACCTGCCAGTGGCTGCCGACGCCGTGCACGAGCACGAGCGGGTCCCCGCTGCCCTGGCGATGATGGTTCAACTTGGTCATTTCCATTCCCCTGACCTGGTGCTGTGCGCCGACCCTAACAGTCGTGGCCGGGCGGCCAGTTGAGCTTTTCGGCCGCTCGACGGCGGTCTGCGCGGCCCGTTCGGGCGGTACGATAAAAGGTATGGCAACCCGGAAAGTGACCCTGTCGCTGGACGAGGCGGCCTGGTCGTATGCCGAACAGGCCGCGGCCCGTGCGGGAATGTCGCCCTCGGCGTGGATCTCCCGCGCCGCCCGGCGCGAAGCCGTGCGCACGGGTTGCGTCCCCGGTCCCGATCCGGTCGAGCTCGCCGCCGGCGACGAGGCGGAAAGGAAAGCCGCCGAGAAGGAGATGCGTGCGCAAGGGTGAACTCTGGGTTTATCACCCGCATGGCACCAAGAGACGCCGCAATATCATCCTCATCAGCAGTGACGGCATCAACGAGTCGCCGCGTCCGTGGCTGATCGCCGCGGAGGTGGAATCCGAAGACCCGCAGGACATTCTGGCGGTCCCGATCCCCGGGCACGGCTGGGTGCACGCCGGCAATCTGGGCCGCATCTATCGCGGCTGGCTGGCCGAGCGCATCGATGCGGTGGACGGCGAAATCGTGGACCGTATCGACACTGCCCTGCGCGCGGCCATGGATCTGTGAGATCGTTCGTCGGCATTCACCGTCCAACGTCGAGAGTCGAGACTTCCGTGCGTATTTCCCTGATCGCCGCCGCGCTGGTGGCGCTGCCGCTGCTGACCGCCTGCGGGGGCAATGACAAGGCCGATGCCAAGCCGAACGTCACTCAGGAAGAACTCGCCAAGTACTTCAAGAGCACCAACCTCCCCGTCGACCTGGCCGACTGCGCCGCCAAAATCTATTACACCCAGGGCATTTCGCAGGACGGCCTGCGCCTCATGGTCAGCTCCGAAGCCAAATCCGCCGCCGTCGACCCCGACGCCGCCGCCCGCAACGGCATGAGCGCCGACGACCAGGCCAAGGTCGGCGCCGCCACCAGCCGCATCATGACCGAATGCGTCAACAAGGCCAAGTAGCCCCCATGCCGGCCAGCCCTTTTGGTATTCGCTAACCGATCCGCAAGTCCCCACGGCCACGCTCTGGGGTGACGGTGAAACCCGACACCCCAGAGACCCGAGGATCCCCATGCGGAAATCCGCCTTCGCCATAGCCCTGCTGACCCTCCCCCTCCTGTCCGCCTGCACCAAGGCCGAACAGGCCGTGGCACCCGCCACCACCAGCGCCGCCGCGTCCACATCTCCGGCCGCCGCCTCCACCGCCCCGAAGTCGTCGGCCGCCGCCACGACCACCCCCGGCAGCGTCCCCACCGGCACCCTCTCCGCCGGCCAGATCTCGCAGTCCCTCCAGGACAAGGGGCACCTGGACCAGAAGACAGCCGACTGCATCGCCAACATCTATGTGGCCGAAGGCATCTCCCAATCGGGCATTCGCGTCATCCTGAACAGCGACTACACCTCGGGCGCGGCCAGCCCCACCGAACTGGGCCTCACCATGGACGACGTCAAGAAAGCCACCGCCGCTACCAAGCGCGTTGTCTCCGAGTGCATCTGACCGGCGCCCCGAGGCGGGGCGTGAGGCGGGCATGAAAAAGGCCCCTGATCTGGGATCAGGGGCCTTTTGGAGCCGATGACGGGAATCGAACCCGCGCCATCTGCTTGGGAAGCAGAAGTTCTACCATTGAACTACATCGGCATCTGGTGGTGCGTTCGCGACTCTATCAGACGGGGTGTGCGGGGGTGCAAATTCTTGGTGGTTGTGGCCGGTCGCGGGGGTGATCGGGGGGGGTGCGGCGGGGGGCGTGGGGTGGAGATCGGGGGATTCGATCAAAGTGGGGCGTGTCGATTACCGGCGGTCGTAGACTGGGCGACGGGTCGAAAACCCGTCCACCACAGGGACTTTGGATGCGCTGAGAGTTAGCTGAGCGCTGGTTCGTGCGTGTCCTGGTCGGCGGCCGAGGAGGACTTATGACCGCGGTGCCCGCGCGGGATGTCCCGCAGATCGAGGCTGCGCGGCCTTTTCCGCGCCGGATGGGGCCCAAGGGGTCGTATCTGTGGAAGGCCATCACCACTACCGATCCCAAGATGCTCGGGAACATGTATTTGTTCACGGCCATGACGTTCTTCCTGATCGGCGGCGTGCTGGCGCTGCTGATGCGGGCGGAGCTGGCGCGGCCGGGGCTGCAGTTCCTGTCGGCCGAACAGTTCAATCAGCTGTTCACCATGCACGGGACGATCATGTTGCTGTTCTATGCGACACCGATCGTCTTCGGATTCGCCAATGCGGTGCTGCCGCTCCAGATCGGGGCGCCCGATGTGGCGTTTCCGCGGCTCAACGCGCTGAGCTACTGGCTGTACCTGTTCGGGGCCACCATGGCGACGGCCGGGTTCATCACCCCGGGCGGGGCCGCGGACTTCGGGTGGACGGCGTACACGCCGCTCAGCGACTTCACGCACGCGCCCGGCGTGGGCGCGGACTTGTGGATCATGGGCCTGGCCGTGTCCGGCGTCGGCACCATCCTCGGCGGCGTCAATATGATCACCACGGTGATCTGTCTGCGCTGCCCGGGCATGACCATGTTCCGGATGCCCATCTTCACCTGGAACATCCTGGTGACGAGTGTGCTTGTGCTGCTGGCCTTCCCGATCCTCACCGCCGCGCTGATGGCCCTGGCCGTGGACCGGCATCTGGGCGCGCACATCTACGACTCGGCCAACGGCGGCGCACTGCTGTGGCAGCACCTGTTCTGGTTCTTCGGCCACCCCGAGGTGTACATCGTCGCGCTGCCCTTCTTCGGCATCGTGACCGAGATCTTCCCGGTGTTCAGCCGCAAACCGCTCTTCGGCTACAGCACCCTGGTGTACGCGACCCTGTCCATCGCCGCGCTGTCGGTGGCGGTGTGGGCGCACCACATGTACGCCACCGGCGCGGTGCTGCTGCCGTTCTTCTCGCTCATGACCTTCCTCATCGCGGTGCCCACCGGCGTGAAGTTCTTCAACTGGATCGGCACCATGTGGCGCGGGCAGCTCACCTTCGAAACCCCCATGCTGTGGTCCGTCGGCTTCCTGGTGACCTTCCTGTTCGGCGGTCTGTCCGGCGTCATCCTGGCCAGCCCGCCACTGGACTTCCACGTCTCCGACTCGTATTTCGTTGTGGCGCACTTCCATTACGTGCTGTTCGGCACCATCGTGTTCGCCACCTTCGCCGGCATCTACTTCTGGTTCCCCAAGATGACGGGCCGGCTGCTCGACGAACGCCTCGGCAAACTGCACTTCTGGACCACCTTCTTCGGCTTCCACCTCACCTTCCTGGTGCAGCACTGGCTGGGCAACGAGGGCATGCCGCGCCGCTACGCCGACTATCTGGACAGTGACGGGTTCACCACCCTGAACACGATTTCGACCGTCGGGTCCTTCGTGCTCGGGTTCTCGATGATCACGTTCGTCTGGAACGTCTTCAAGAGCTACCGCTACGGCGAAGTGGTCACCGTCGACGACCCGTGGGGCTACGGCAACTCCCTGGAATGGGCCACCACCTGCCCGCCGCCCCGCCACAACTTCTACGAACTACCCCGCGTGCGCTCCGAACGCCCGGCCTTCGAACTGCACTATCCGCACATGGTGGACCGCATGCGCGCGGAGGCGCACGTCAGCTGGGGGCTCCGCCGGAAACAAGTCACCGACGCCGCCGAACCGGTCGACCTCGACAAGGACTCCGGCCGCGCGTAACCGGGCCCGGCCCGCCCACTACGCTCTTGCCCGTGCTGCTTTCCGATCGCGACATCCGTGCGGAGATCGCCGCTGGGCGTCTCGCGCTCGAGCCCTTCGACCCAGACCTGGTGCAACCGTCGAGTATCGACGTGCGCCTCGACAGCCTGTTCCGGGTGTTCAACAACACCCGCTACACCCATATCGATCCGGCTCAGCGCCAAGACGAGTTGACCACCCTGGTCGAACCCGCGCCCGGCGAGCCGTTCGTGCTGCACCCGGGCGAGTTCGTGCTGGGCTCCACCCTCGAGGTGTGCTCGCTGCCCGACGATCTGGCCGGGCGCCTGGAAGGCAAGTCCAGCCTGGGCCGGCTCGGCCTGCTCACCCATTCGACCGCCGGATTCATCGATCCGGGTTTCAGCGGGCACATCACCCTGGAACTGTCGAACGTGGCGAACCTGCCGATCACGCTGTGGCCGGGCATGAAGATCGGCCAGCTGTGCCTGATCCGCCTGTCCAGCCCCGCCGAGCATCCTTACGGCAGCGCCGCCGCGGGCTCCAAGTACCAGGGCCAGCGCGGTCCCACCCCGTCCCGCGCCTACCTGAACTTCCCGCTGTCCAACCACAATTGAGCCGCCCGGGCAATTGTGAGTTCGCACCGCGGTGCGGCCTGGAGTTTTTCATTTCGACGATTCGGAGTTGAAGCCCCTGTGGTGCAGCCGAGTTGGTGAGACTGTGGGTGTACGGATTGCTCGGCACGTCGTAAGGTGTCGGCGACAGGTACAGTGACCACACCGTAATGTACGGTTCCACCCCCCAGCGCCTGGCAATTTCCGGGCACGCCGCGGACGGGTGGCCGTCGCCGGTCGAGTGGGTGTGAACAAGATGGGCAACGGATGAGTTCGGTACTGGGAGTTTCGGTGGGGACGGGCGCGGTGCGCGTCGCACGTCCGCACGCCGGGAGTTCCGCCGGGCCCGCGTTCGGTGCGCCCGAGTCCTTCCCCGGCGCGGGATCCTCCGGCGCCGGCGGTCAATTCGATCTGCAGGCGGTGCCGGTCGGCGAACGCCGGGTGGAGGAATTGGCGGCCGATGCCGTCAGCGCGCTGCTGGCCGCCGATCCGCAGATCGCCGCCACCGCCATCGCCTACCGCGACGAACAGCACGCGCGCGGCATTCGCGCGGAGCTGGCTCGCCGGCAGCTGACCAATTACGAACTGGTGCTGGATGTGATCGCGGCGCTGGAATTCCTGGAATCCTCCGGTGAATTGCAGGCGCATCTGCCGTCGCCGGGTTACGGCACGCTGGCGCTCTACGATCTCGGCGCGTCCGGGCTGTCGGTGACGGTGGTCGATATCGGTTCGCGGCAGGTGTGTTTCAGCGAGCGCACCAGCGATATCAGCGGCGACTACCTGGATTCGCTGATCCGCGAACAGCAGATCGCGTCCGGCCGGATCGCGCATCCACCGGACCAGGCGGGCCTGGCGGCGCTGGACGCGTTGTGCCGCACCGCCAAAGAACAGCTCTCCACCAGCAGCGCCGTCGCACTGCCCTCGCCCGAGGGCCTGGTGCTGTTGTCCCAGGAGAATTTCGAAGCCCTGATCATGCTGGCCGTGGAGTCCTCGGCCCGCATGACCCGCGATGTGATCCTGCGCTCCGAGCAGCAGGTGCAGGCGGTCGCCCTGATCGGCGGCGGCGCCCAGATCCCGCTGGTCGCAAAGGTTTTGCGGCGCTGGCTGGGCGTTCCGGTGATCGTGGCCCCCGGCCCGGAAAGCATCGCCAGCCGCGGCGCGGCCCTGCTGGCCCGCCCCGTCCGGCAGCGTCCCGCGGCCGTGCCCTTCCCGTCGGCCCCGGACGACGCCTCATCGCTGCCCCCGCTGGACCCGGTCGCAGATTGGCTATCCACCGCGTCCCAGGCGGAGAAGCCGACCCGCCGACGCGAGATCAGCATCGCCGGCGTGGCGGTCGGCGCCCTCGTGGTCGTGGCCGCCATCGGCGTCTCCCTCGGCTGGGGACCCCAAGTCCTGGAACACGATTCGCAGTCCTCCGACGCCACCACCTCGGCCACCGCCACCCCCAGCCGCCCCGCCACCGAATCCACCACCGTCGCCCCGACCACCACCGAGGCCACCAACGAATCCCTCGCCGTGCCCGCCCCGCGCCGCGAGACCACCACCACGGAAGCCCCGGCCCCCACCGCCGGCCCGAACACCATCACGATCATCCCCGGCCTCCCCCCGGTAATCGTGCCCACGATTCCCCCGCTCTTCCCGGCCCCCGCGGCCGCCGAAAACCAGCAGCAACAGCACTGACCACGGAGCGATCTCGGCCCGCCCCTATGACCGTTTCGGGGCAATTGTCTTTCCGCCTTTGGGGGTTCGGGGGCGAAGCCCCTGAGAGTTACGAGAGTTGTTCACACCCCCCCGAGTCCGCCCCGTCGACTGCCAGAAGGGGGCGGACTCGGTGGGCCCGGCGCGGGCGCCGGACGGCGAGGACCGGCTGCGTTCAGTCCTCGCTCTCGGTTCCCACCGCCAGAGCTGTCGTTATCAATACCGACAGGGGTGGGAGTTTCTGATCTCGGGCGGGCGGCACCACCCAGTGACATCCTTCGCGGGTCCAGCGACCCAATCCGGTGGGCAGCATGACCGCGCTGCCGATCGCGGGAATGCCGATGTCCAGCCGGTTCAGGGCTTCCAGCACCTGATCACCGGGCCGGCTGTCGGGTTCGGCGAGAAAGCTCCAGCGGATCTGCCGCGCCAGCATGGGACCGGTGCGATGCTGGTGGGATTGCAGTGCGGCGCGGACCTTTTCGGCCCGGGCGACCGGCAGGTGGATGATTCCGACCCGGCCGGTGACGGGAAGCATGACGAATCCGCCTCTTTCGGTGACCGGCAGCCCGAATTCGTGCCGGTAGTAGGACACCCAGTCCTCGACCGTCCTCAGCTTGTCCGCGTTCACCGCCCGACTCCTTCGTCTTGGTACCAGGGTCGCGCGGGCGGCCGCGGTAGGTGAATGCCCGCGCACCCGCCTTTCGCTGCCCTTTCGCTGCCCTTATTACCGATCCGTATATCCCCTGGTACCAGGTAGGTTTCGGACGTGGCCGCCGTCACGATGCGCGCATACCCTGGATGTCGGAGTTCGTTCGGAAGGGATGACATCGTGGTCCGGCACTGGTCAGGCAAAGAGGCCCGCGCCCTCCGCGATGCCAAACGCATGAGTATCCGGGAGTTCGCCGCACATCTGGGTGTGCACGAACGCCTGGTGTCGAAGTGGGAGGCCGGTGGTGACCGGGTGCATCCGCGCCCCGTCAATCAGGCCGCTCTCGATACTTCCCTTGCCAGGTCCGACGATGTTGTGCGGGCACGGTTCGCGGCTTTGATCGATCAACCCTTGATCGACCGCCCCGCCGTTCCCGGTTTCGATGTGCGTCAAGCCGGTTCCGAAGTGCGGTCCGGCGCCACGGCGCAAGCCAGTTATTCCAGCGACGCGGAACTGCTGGCACTCGTCGATACGGGTGCGATGAGAGGCGATGCGTTAGCGGCGATTTCGGAGAGGGATCTGATCATGGCGGCTGCCCATGAAGCAAGTGAGCACGCCGGTCGGGCGGAGAGCAGCAATGTGGGTGCGACCGCATTGGAGCAATTCGATGCGGATGTCACGCGCATCGCGAACGACTACGTGCATGTGCCGCCGGTGCCGATGATGGTGGAGATGTTGCGGGTGCGGCGTCGCGTGTACCGGTTGCTGGAAGGCCATCAACGTCCGGCCGATACCTCCCACCTATATCAACTGGCCGGCATTTTGTCCGGTCTGCTGGCCAATGCCTCCACCGATCTCGGCTATGTCGACGCGGCCGGCGAACAGGCCAGGGCCGCTTGGGCTTACGCGGAACTGTGCGGGCACAACGGATTACGCGCCTGGACCCGCGGTATGCAGGCGCTCATCGAATACCGGTCGGAGCAGCCGCGGCGCGCGGTGGTGCTGGCGCAGAGCGGACAGCAGTACGCGGAATCGGTGACCGCCCGGGTGCGGCTGCTCAATATCGAGGCCCGCATCTGGTCGCGGCTGGGCAGCGCCGCCGATACCGAGCGGTGCATTCGCGCGGCCGACGATGCCCGCGAGGGCGGCGGCAGCAGCGACACCCTGCACGACGAGGTGGGCGGCGTGTTCGGGTTCAACCAGCCCAAGAGCCACTACTACGCGGGCGCCACCTATATCCATCTCGGGCAGGCCGAGCTGGCGCTGGACGCGACCCGCCGGGCCATCGACCTGTATGCCAACGGCCCGACCGAGGAACGGTCCTACGGCGCGGAGTCCCTGGCCCGGGTGGATTGCGCGACCGCGCACCTGATCAACGGCAGCCTGGACGGCGCGGCCGAAGCGCTCGAACCGGTGCTGCAATTGGAGGAGGACAAGCGCATCGCGCAATTGGGTGAACGGCTCAGCAGTCTGCGCCGGCGGCTCGCCTCCCCGGACTTCCGGGACGCGGTCGAGGCCCGTCACCTCGACGAGCGCATCGAGGAGTTCTGCGGAACCAGTGCCGCCAAGGGCATGCTGTCGCTGGATGCCCCGCGCTGAAAATTCCTGGTTGCGGGCGGATGGCACCATAGGACGGGTGAGCACTGGTCACCTACCGCATCGATCCCCACGCGTTCTGGAGCAATCCACCAAGCTGCAGAACGTGCTCTACGAGATCCGTGGGCCGGTACACGCGCATGCGGCACGGCTGGAGGCCGAGGGGCATCGCATCCTCAAGCTGAATATCGGCAATCCGGCGCCGTTCGGGTTCGACGCGCCCGACGTCATCATGCGCGACATGATCGCGGCGCTGCCGTACGCGCAGGGGTACTCGGAGTCGAAGGGCATCCTGCCGGCGCGGCGGGCCATCTTCACCCGATACGAGCTGGTGCCGGGCTTCCCGGAGTTCGACGTCGACGACGTGTACCTGGGCAACGGCGTGTCCGAGCTGATCACCATCACCATGCAGGCGCTGCTCGACAATGGCGACGAGGTGCTGATCCCCGCGCCGGACTATCCGCTGTGGACGGCCATGACCTCGCTCGCGGGCGGCACCCCGGTGCACTACCTGTGCGACGAGTCCAATGACTGGCAGCCGGATATCGCCGATATGGAATCCAAGATCACGGACAAGACCAAGGCGATCGTCGTGATCAACCCGAACAACCCGACGGGTGCGGTCTATTCGGCGGAGGTGCTGCAGCAGGTCGTGGACCTGGCGCGCAAGCATCAGCTGCTGCTGCTCGCGGACGAGATCTACGACAAGATCCTCTACGACGACGCCAAGCACACCTCGCTGGCGACGCTCGCGCCCGACCTGCTGTGCCTGACCTTCAATGGGCTGTCCAAGGCGTACCGGGTGGCCGGATACCGCTCCGGCTGGCTGGTGATCACCGGGCCGAAGGATCACGCGGCCGGATTCATCGAGGGCATCGATCTGCTGGCCTCGACCCGGCTGTGCCCGAATGTGCCTGCGCAGCATGCGATTCAGGTGGCGCTGGGCGGGCATCAGAGCATCGAGGATCTGGTGCTGCCGGGTGGGCGACTACTCGAGCAGCGTGATGTGGCGTGGGAGAAGCTCAACACCATTCCGGGCGTGTCGTGTGTGAAGCCGAAGGGCGCGCTGTACGCGTTCCCGCGGCTGGATCCGGAAGTGCACGAGATCCACGACGATTCGAAGCTGGTGCTCGACCTGTTGCTGCAGGAGAAGATCCTCATGGTGCAGGGGACCGGCTTCAACTGGCCGCATCACGACCACTTGCGGATCGTCACGCTGCCCTGGGCGCGGGACCTCTCGGTGGCGATCGAGCGGTTCGGAAACTTCCTCTCGAGCTATCGCCAATAGGGGTACTTGGGGTATTTGCCCTGTACCCTCGGGTACAGGGGACCGGATGTCCCCCTTGTGTCAGTGGCTAAAACAAACCGCTAGTACGAAAAAGTTGGGTTTTTAGAGACTTAGCTAGCGCAAAGAACTGACTTTTGTGTACAGTGGTCCTCGGCACTTCAAGTGCCCCGGCTGGACCGACTACCCCCCCTGGTCCGTCCAGCCCTGGGTTGCGTGGCCTACCCCCCCTGGGCCACCACCCCCCGGGCGGCGGAGACATCCCCCTGCTCTCCGCCGCCCCCTTAACTTCCCCGCCTCTCCGCGACTTCAGCGCGCGGCAGAGAGCCGTCTCCCGTCGGCAACGCGTGCCGGCGGTCGAGAGCCGAAACAATTCTGGGCGTACCCGGTGAGTTACCCCGATCCTTGCGAAATCAGTTGTCACCTCGGTGCACCGACCTCCGGGAAATGGAGAACGGTTTTCGTTTAGGCTCGTCGGGTGAGCGATCACCACCACCATCACCACGACCACTCCGGACCCATTGCGATCGGCGATACCGCCGCGCGGGTGGTGGTCGGGCTGCTCGTCGCCATCGGCGTGGTCGTGCTGGCGGGCGCGGTGTGGCTGTGGCCGAGTGCGCAGCACGTCGATATTCCGTTGCCGATGCAGAACGCGGGCGGCGGGGCCGTGGAGACCGAAGCGGGCACGGTGATCAGCCAGGACTTCGGGGCCTGCGGCAGCCCGTCGATCGGGAAGGTGTTCCCGGATGATCCGCAGCCGCCGCGCAACAACTCCTACAGCTGCGACCGGAGCATCGTCTCGATCGATTCCGGGCCGCACCAGGGGAACAAGACGCTGCTCGAAATCGCCAAGGGGCCGGGGCAACCCGAGCTGCACCAGGGCGACAAGATCCGGATCGTGCGGCAGGCGGATCCCAATGGGACGCCGATGTATTCGTTCGAGGACTTCGCGCGGGGGCTGCCGCTGACCATCATCGCGATCGTGTTCGCGGTGGTGATCATCGTGGTGGCGCGCTGGCGGGGGTTGCGGGCGCTGCTCGGGCTGGTGTTCGCGTTCGGGGTGCTGGTGATATTCCTGCTGCCGGCACTGCTGGACGGGAAACCGGCGATTCCGGTCGCGCTGGTCTCGGGGTCGTTGATCCTTTACGCGGTGCTGTATCTCGCGCACGGGGTGAATCTGCGGACCAGTTCGGCGCTGCTCGGCACCTTGACCTCGATGGTGCTGGCGGCGGTGCTGTCCTGGGTGACCCTGGAGGTCACGCATCTGACCGGGCTGTCGGAGGAACAGAACACCAATGTGGCGACCTATCTGCAGCACGTCAGCATCACCGGATTGTTGTTGGCGGGCTTCATCATCGGCTCGCTGGGTGTGCTCAACGACGTGACCATCACGCAGGCGTCGGCGGCGTTCGAACTCGCCGCCCTGGACGAGAAGGCCACGCGCCGCAGCATTTTCGCGGCCGCCATGCGGGTCGGGCGGGATCACATCGCCAGTACCGTCTACACCCTGGTGCTCGCCTACGCCGGTGGCGCGCTGCCGCTGCTGCTGCTGTTCAGCGTGGCGGGGCGATCCATTAGCGATGTGCTCACCGGTGACGCGGTCGGCATCGAGATCGCGCGCTCCGCGGTGGGCGGCATCGCGCTCGCGCTGTCGGTACCGCTGACCACCGCCATCGCCGTCATGCTGGCCCGCCCCTTCGGTTCCCGCCCGGCCCCCGCCACCCCGGCCCGGAAACGCCCCGCCGCCAAGGCCGGACAGCGCACCGGCGCCCGCGCGGCCGGCGCCCGTCCCACCGCGCGCAAGCGCACCACCGACACCGGCGCCGACCTGGACCCGGTGGTCGCCGACCGCGGCTCCGAATCCCCCACCGTGCCCCGCACCGCGACGGTCTCCCCGCCCGCCCCGCGAATCACCCTGCAGCCCAACGGCCCCCGCACCGGCGACTGGCCCGCGCAACCGCGCACCGGCGACTTCCCGGCCTACGGCGGCAACACGCCGCAGCAGCCGAACCCCGGCAACTATCCGCCCCGCGGTGATCAAGCACCGCAGCAGCCGACCACAGGGAGCTTTCCAGCTTTCGATGATCCAACGCCGGGGCAGCCGGACACCGGAAGTTACTCGCCTTACCGCGGCCGACCGCCGGCGCGATTCGATACCGGGGACTACCAGCCCACCCCCGAGCCGAAGCAGGACTGGTTCGGCTCCGAGCCGGAGCAGACCGCGTGGCCCGAGCAGCCCGGGTGGCCGGAGACGCCACCTGAGCCACCCCGTGGCGGCAGGCATTCCCGGCCCGAGTAACGAGATCGCGCCCGGCTCCTTCGAGCCGGGCGCGATTTCTTTTGCGCGTCACGCTATTTCAGATCGTGTGCCAGTAGTTCCGGCCTGACCGCCGGGGCACTTCCGGTCTCAGTTCGCGGCGGCTTCCAGCAGGGCGGCGACGCCTGCGGGGTCGGTGGCGAAATGGTCGAAGCCGGTCGGCACGCTGGATTCGGCGAACGACACTTCGTTGTCCGGCTGCGGCGGTAGGCCGGGTACCGGAAGGCGTACGGCGGCATGCAGATCCCGTACGCCGGTCAGTTCGAGGACGCGGCGGGCGTTGTCGGCGCGGAGGCCGCCGCAGGCCATGACGTCGATGCGGCCTGCGGCGAGATTCACCAGACGTGCGATCAGCGGGGCGCCGTCGAGGACCGACAGTTGGCGGCCGGAGGTCAGCAATCGGGTGAAGCCGAGTTCCAGGAGCGTGTCGAAACCGCTGTAGGGGTCGGTGCAGATATCGAAGGCGCGGTGGAAGGTGGCCTGCATGCCGTCGGCGGCGGCGCGCAGTTCGGCATTGGCGGCGCGATCCACATTGCCGTCCGCGTCCAGCACGCCGAACACCACGCCGTGCGCGCCGAGCCGCCGGGCCCATTCGATATCGGCGCGGATCAGCTCGATCTCCTCGGGCGCGTACCGGAAATCGCCGGTGCGCGGCCGAATCAGCACGTGCACCTCGGTATCGGTGACCGCGCCCACGGCCGCTTCGATGAGCGCGGCGGACGGGGTGAGCCCGCCGCCGGACAATCCGGTGCCCAGTTCGACCCGGGACGCGCCCGCCGCGTCCGCGATGCGGACCCCGGCGAGGTTCTCCACGGCGATCTCGACCCTTACCGGCTGCGCATCCGTCATACCTTGCAGTATGGGCGAAACCTCCCCACTTCGTTTGCCTGGGATTAGCGGAATGGCGCTGACCAGGTCAGGAGACGGCGGTCCCGCGTAGCGAACCGACCGCTCGCTGGTATGCGACGGCCAGATCGTCGCCGACCGGCGCGTGCGTGCGCGGGTGCAGGAAGTCACGCAGGTTGGTGCCGGTGCAGGCGGAGTCCACATTGCGGGCGCCGCGCGCGGCCGTCACATCCGCGAGGTGCACGGTGCGGAAGTCGATGGAGAAACGGGTCACGCCGGAATCGTTCGGCAGTGAGGAATGCAGCTGGTTCGCGGAGAACATCATGAGCCCGCCGCGTTCGGGCAGCACCACGGTATTCGGCTCCAGTTCGGCGTCGCCGGTGATGCGCGGCTGTACCCGGGTGTCCTTGCCGACATGGCTGGCGGCATTGAAACGCGACGTGCGATTCCATTCGTCGTAGTCGTAGCCGTCCGATGAATTCGGTACGGGCTGTGCGAAATAGCGGGGATGGAAGCACATGGCATTGCGCTCGGTCACCTCGAAGATCGGCAGCCACCAGTTGATCTGGCAGAACGGGGCCGAGTACCAGGTGTCGCGATGGGCGTGGAAAACATAGGAAATCCCGGTGGTCAGATACCCGTCCGAAGTCGAGGTGCGCAGGCGCGGCACATCGAAATAGGTCTGCTCGTCGCACCCCATGGCCGCCATCACCGCCGCCACCAGTTCCTTCGATTTCGGATGGTGGATGAACCGCGGTTTGAGTTCGGCGAGGATCTCCACCATCCGCTCCACCGGCAATTCGTGCTGCGCCGTCTGCGGATCCAGATCCCCGAACGCCTCGCCGATCAACTCCCGCGCGAAGTCCACCAGCGCGGTGGTGGCCGGGTTCGCGGGAAAAGCGCACACCGCCCCCCGGTAGATCAGTTCGCGACGTTCGGCCTCGGTGACGGTGGGTGCGGAGTACACAACTGTCATGATCTTGTCCCGGAAGAGGTTTGGGGCACGCTGAATTCGGACCCTAACCCACCCATCGCACCGGCCCGCCCGCATGCAACCAACACGCCCGAACACCGGCTCCGCTTCGGCGTGCCATGCCCGATTCGCCGCTTGCGCCCCGAAATCCCCACCCACGGAGTGGGCTGCGCCGCCCGGGATGACGAGAAGGGCGGCGCTACCCGGTGGTAGCGCCGCCCTTCGTCAGTTGTGCTCGGCCCGCGGATCTTTCGATCCGGTTTGCCCGATCAGCTCTTCTTGCCCGGCGATTTGGCGTTGGACTTGAAGCCCAGGCCACCCGGCTTGGCGGCCGGCGGCGGCGGGGTGCTGCCGTTGCCTTCCGACTTGCCGTTGCCTTCCGACGTGCCGTTGGTCTCCGACGCGGCCGGAGCCTCGGGAGCGGCTGCCGGTGCCGCGGGAGCCTCGGCGGCCGGAGCCGGATCCGCCGGAGCCGCAGGGGCTTCCGCCGGCGCGGCCGGTGCCTTCGCACCCGGAGCCTTCGGGCCGGGGCGCTTCAGACCGGACTTCATGGCCAGACCCTTGGCCGCGATGGTCGGCTTGGCCTCGGCCGGAGCCGCGGCGGCCGGAGCCGAATCAGCGGGAGCCGCAGCGGTTTCCGGAGCGGCGGCGGCCGGAGCCGCTTCCGCCG